>JAFVVN010000003.1 GCA_017502125.1 Bacteroidales bacterium
GATCTACTACAAAAGGAAATGCCTGATTGGGAGAGATGGAAGAATAAATTAGAAAGATTTATGTTATAATTAGGAATTCTTAATAATGCTTATATACGACCTAAATTAAACATCGAATATAAAAGAGTGTTGACCTAAGAGGATATTGGAAGGGTACAAAGGAGATTGCGGATTTTTGCGGCATTAAAAAGCACCTTACGATGCATACAGCCCGATATACATTTGCTACGACAATCACGCTGGCGAACAATGTGAAGTTAGAGAATGTGTCGAAGATGCTTGGTCATACGAATACTCGAATGACGCTCCACTATGCTCACATTATGAACGAATCTCTCGCCCAAGAGATGAACAAAGTCGCTGCGATTATGGGGGAATGACAAGGTTATAAAAAGAATCAGTTGGTTAGTCGCACTAACCAACTGATTTTATCATCAAATAATAAATTTATCAACTATTTGTTTGTAAATATAGGATAATTCCTCTATTATGCATTAAGCCAATTCATTGTCTAGTTTATACATTAGCATACTAGCAAAATGTAACTTTCTAATGGCGTCGGCTTTGGAAATAGTTTGATTGTTGTGGGCCTTTGGATTTCTAATACCAATCATAGCTCCTGCAAACATTTCCATATACCCTTGTTGAACATTTGTACCTGTTTCAGTTGAAATATCACCAAGTTTTATTATTGGATTTTGAACAGAAAATGCAGCTTGCATCAATTTGGCACCATCTTTCTCAATAGATGTTCTACTCGTATAGATTCCCTTTACTCTCGCATTTACTTCTTTAAAAGCAGCCTCAACTGCATCCGCATAATGTCCATCATCAAAACGACTTTTAGCAATAGAAATTACTTGTGGATGAATATTGTTCCAAATGGACGAAGTGCTGTTATTGCTATATCCATTTAGATAGGTAATAGTCGCAATAACTTCACCAAACGAATATGGGTTAATACCATTTTGAGGTGTAGATAATTGTTGCCCAAATTGATTTACTGAAATAAAATCAGGCATCTTAAGGTTTGGTAAGATTTTATCCCTAAGCCTATCACTAAATACTTTATACTCTATCGGAATCAAAGGTGTCAATTTGTACAACTCATTGTATAGTTCAGTGTAACTAATATTGTTGCTTTGAATGTGTTGTATATTGATCATATGACGGATACGATCAATAATCTGTTTACATACTTCTAATTGTGCTAAATATCTCTCCATTACTCTAACTGCGTTCTATAAACTGAGTCTAATGTGTTACCATCCTTATCTTTCCATACAAGCCAACCATTATTACTGCTACCAATGCAGAAGTCTGCGGCTGTACTTGGGCTTGCAAATGTCTTATCAGATGTCATAACAAGTTTGTCGCCTTCTATTATGGTGTACTCGCTAACCAAGTTGTTACGCTTGTCTGACCATTTGAGAGACGGCACAGCACTTTTGGCTATTACACTACCCTTTAACACGGTGAACCCATTGGAGCTATAAAAGCCTCTCGCATCGCAACCACGACCTTTTGTATAGAAGATGTGTTCTGCCTTTGGTTGTGATACCTCGAAGATACTGCAGCCAATAAATGAGGCTAAAAACTTAACATCCTCAAAGAATTCATTTATTGAATCTTGTTGATATTCGGGCAGGTTTGGAGCCTTAGGTGTCTGCTTATTATCACTCAACACAAAAGCATTAGCTTTCTTAGCATCAGCAATGGCCTTATGTTCCAAGTATTGCACATCTGCTTTGGTCATATCAGCATCTTTGGATACGAATATGAGGGCTTTCTGCCAGAACGCCTTCTTGCTATCGTGATCCTTCACTCTCTCACGGAAATTCTCAGTTTCGCTAATGTATGCTTGAGGCTTAGTTGCCTCATCCTCTCCTAATAAAATGTAAAAAGCAGGTTTCTGCAACTTCTCTTGCGTATTCAGATATGCAAGATTTGAGCGTGGGACAACAAACATCTGGCAAATCTTATTGCTGATGAATGCATATTGAGTTCCTTTTGGATCTCCGTCAATTAAGTATGTAGTTACTGTTTTGCCCATAGTTGGCTTTTATTTATTCGCAATAATTTGTCATAAAGATATGAAAAATTTCACTACGATAATCACGATTAGACAATTTTATTCTTGTCGTAGTATGAAGATTACTGCGGAATTGATAGTACAAGAAAGTATAAATATCGTTACTCTACCACGATAGCAAATGTCACGCGACCCTCATCGTTGTGTTTGAGACGCAATAAGCCGCCATGGAGGCGGATGATTTGGCGAGAAACGGCAAGGCACATTCCTTCAAAAACTCATTTATAAACTTTAGAGGGCTCTGTTTAGAATATTTCGCTTAACTTTGCAAAAAAATAAAGTCTAATTCTAATCATTATGGAGAACAGAGTTTACTATGGTGAGTATTCACTAGCATATTGGATAGAGTTGATATTAAAAGGTAATATAGAATTGCCTGAGTATCAGAGATGTTTTGCATGGGAAGAGGAACAGTTTAATATTCTTATAGAATCAATTAAAACCAAGCAGTTCATACCGCCTATTACTATTGGCGCATTTCATTCAACTAATGGCAACAAAAACTTTATAATTGATGGCCAACAAAGATTAACATGTATTTTATTGGCATTTCTAGATAGATTTCCCAAGAAAGAAGCCGGTCAACCCATTTATGATGTTTTGGTCAATGAAAACGATGACGAAGAAGACGAAGATGAGACCAAGAATGATAATATGATCGAGTGGACATTTCGAGAATTATTGTCTAAAGGAAATAACAAGACATCTATTCTGTCTAAATGTTCATCAGAACACTATAAAGAGCTAAATTTAAACTTGCCTGATGATTTCTTTACCAAGAATTATCTGGGATTTTCATATATAGTACCAGGGAACTGGGATTCGTCTGCTCAGCAAAAATATTTCTCCAGTGTTTTTAGAAATATAAATATCCAAGGAAAGTCTCTGTACATATTGGAAAGTCGAGCTTCTCTATATTTTCTTAATAGCGAACTTAAAGATTGGTTTGATCCTAAATTTAGCAAGGATATCTCAAGTAGCGTAGTTGATAAATCAAAGAAAAGTCGAATGGACTTTGTAAGATATCTTTCTTTACTTTCACAATACCACAAAACGAAAGATGAAAATAAAGTTGCGTATAGATATGCCCGTAAAATGGAAGAATATTATGAGACATACATTTATTCTGTGGTAAATGATGATGATTCCGTTTTATTTGGAAAGTATTCTGATTTATATGCTGATAAAAAATATCATGATCGTTTAGAAGTTTTAAGTTCCTATATTTCAGAGTTAGATTTACAGCGTTCATACTCTTCTATTATAGATATGGATATATTTTTCTTTGGTTTGATATATCATACTCTATTTAAGAAGAATAATATTGATACGACTCGGAAAGAAGCATTGACAAAAGAGTTATCTGAAAAAATAACCAAACTTAAAGCAGATGTCAAACACACAAAGACTCCTTCGTTACTTAAGTATTTAAGAACTCGAGTAAAATATTCAGTGAATATTTACTCTAAATATATAGCGAGATGAGTATTCATAAAGACTTTATATTAACTCCTTTAACTGATATTTTGGACGAGGCTGCTAATACAACACATTTTGTGCAGCAAGGCATTGATATATATCCATTGAGTGATTATATAATGCAATCAATCTTTATAAAGATGACTGGTGCACAGGAGCAAAAGATGAAATGTATATGTTGGGATATCTCAACATATGATTTTGAAGCTCGTTATTCTATATATCATAATTGGTCTTTCGGGGAATGTTCTTCATTATTAGATAAAAATAAGATATTAGGTATTATAATAAATAGTATTTCTAAAAACGACGCTAATTTTGATCCTGCAATGATGATAAATAGGAATGATATTATTGCAGAAACAAAACAATGCTTACAGAGATTCTTTGAGAACTCTGGGATAAATGAGTTCAGTCATCGAGAGTATTATGAATTTGACGAAATTTTTAATGCTGTCGTACCTGATTGTATTTACTACATAGACAATAATCCTAAATCAAAGCAAAGAGTATTTTTTCGAAAGTCTTGCGATGGCTGTGCGCATAAAAATGACGAGGGCAAACCTCTTACTTGTGGAGGACAGAAGAATTTGACATTTATGTATGAGAAATTATATGCTCATAGGAATCGATGCGCACATAATTTAATGTCATACCAACAAAATCTACCATCCTTAAGGACCTTAAATAACATAGATTATATGTATGAGAACTATTACATAAGATTTGCTCTGCTTATAATCATTGATATCATAATTACAAAGCTGTATAAAGTATTTATAGAACAACATACTACATACTATCACGGATAATAAAAATTAGTTTATGCAATGTTATAAAATCATAAAAGTCAGTGGTATGCCACAGGCTTTTATGTTTAGAAAATGTCTTATAATTATGCAGAATGTATAAGTGTTTGAGGATATTTTGAAATTTTAATTGTTATGGATACAAAAGGCATCTTTGCAAATATTGAGGACAAATTTGAACACAGTGTCATAGGACCAGTAAATCCGTTTACAATTGATAATCCTGATGTTCTCATATATAACACCCATCAACTCGTAGGATTATATATTCCACTAGCTAAAGAACTTGAAAATCCCGATTTACTATTAAGGCGTGTACATATGTCACGCTTAGCGCTTAGAAGTTCTATATCAAGCGTTCTATTATTATCGGAGGATACTCCTGAACAATTCTACAATAACGATGCGATTACAAGTTCTTTTGATAGAGTGCATTTTTTCGATGGGGACAATGATTTAATAAGCTATATTTCAGATGATATTAAACCAGTACGTCGAGTCGATAAAAGATTGAGGGGGGAAGTTATGAAGCGGTTTTGGGGAGCAATGGATTATATGGATATTCATTCATATCTCCGAAATGATTATATGAATATTAGATGTCGCCCTGAAATAGCCACGGTCGCGAGTTGGTCTCGTCCTGGATATATGCGTAGATCCACATATACTAGTTATGATAATTCATATCTGATTACCTCAAAAAGGAAAACTAAGCAATCCTTTAAAGAAGGATATGAGGATATAATGTCATTTGCAACAATGTTTAACTACTCATTATCGGACGGCTATTTGAAAAGAAATCCTTACGCGAGTGATATATTTATGTATCTTAACCTAGAAGAGCCAGATATCATTTTTAATAGAGGAATTAACTTAAGGACTATGCTCTTTCTCGGTTATCTTCCTTGCACTGTCGGTTCCGTTGAAGAAGTAAAATTCCTTAATGACCAATACTATTCGTTTAGAAAAGAAAGAAAATACCTATAGCGCATTATTATGGGAAAGAAAAGTGATAAGAAAATAGAAACAGTAACTCTCCAGTTGTTGTCTATGTGCGGAAGAAATCAAGTACTATTAGCAAAAGCGATGGATGTGCAGGATGAGTTTAAGAGAGTAATTACTGTTGATGGTATAGTTGACAATCAGAATCATTTAATGCTTAATAAGGTATTACATGCAACAAGAGCTATGGATACAGGGATGCGCACATTCTTAGAATTATATAATGCCGTGCCTGACTCTCATTCACTTGGTGCATATCTTATGCAACTTAAAAGAGGAAAGTTGAATAAATTCCGACAATTGAACCAGGGGATTGCAAAAAGAATTCAAAGCGGTGTTGTAGATAAGCGCAATATTTATTTGCATACATCAGGACGATTTCCAACTAAACAGGAAGCAGAACAACTAGCAGATGACACCTTAGCTTATTTACAGACTATAATAAATCTAGCAGAATCAATATAAGATTTAACGTAATTTGAACAAGGGACACATACCTTACAAGTTGATCCGATGATAAAAAATGATAACTAAAAAAGAACATGCCCGCCGAAGTTTTTTATACTTTCGGATGGCATGTGGTTGATGTCTATTATGTTATTTCGACTAATAGAAATTTGCTGCTACTTCCAATAAGGTTGAGGAAGTCGCGGATGTTTACTTTTATGTAATGTATAACTATATGTATAACGGTTTTGACACTTCCTGCAACGTTTTTTAGCTGCAGCGAGTATCAAAATGAGTGTGGGAATCGAACTTGATACGGAAAATAGTTGCAGAAAGTATCAAGTTTGCAAGCCGGTGGCACCACAAACAAACCGCAATAGAAGTGATTCTGTTGCGGTTTTTTCGTGTTTGCCGGTGCATTTTGATTCAGTATTGACGAAATGTAGAAAAGTTTGGTTACCTTAGCATGAGGATTTATAATGATTGTGATATGGCTTTGATTTCTGAACATGCGGACCCTATGGGGGCCGCAATATATGACTATCATAAATATGGTATAGCTGATGTCCTGAGGGTGTTTTCTTCTCAGTTTGAAGAGGATGAGATTCCTGTCTCAGACCTGTTCAGGGACCTTGAAGATATGCCTGAACTTGAACAGGTGGCCTTGAAGATGGCTCATGGGCGGATTCTCGATGTCGGAGCCGGAAGCGGTTGCCATAGTCTTGCGCTGAAGAAGATGGGTAAGGGTTCTGTTGCCATTGATATATCGCCTCTTTCAGTGGAGGTGATGCAGGACAGGGGTCTTGATGCAAGACTGGTGAATCTATATGATGAAGATTTCTCTGAGCAGTTCGATACTGTCCTGATGCTGATGAACGGAACAGGTATAATCGGGAATCTCGACAATATCCCGACATTCTTCGCTCGTCTCGATCACATTCTTGCTCCTGGCGGTTCGTTGCTGATTGACTCAAGTGATCTCAGATATCTCTTTGAAGAAGAGGATGGAAGTCTCATGATAGATCTGGCTGACGACTATTATGGACAGCTTGATTATCAGATGCAGTATAGGAACATCATCGGTGAATCCTTCGATTGGCTCTATCTTGACTTCAACACTCTGGCTTATTATGCGGAGGAATGTGGTTTTACAGCAGAACTCGTTCATGAAGGTGACCACTATGACTATCTTGCAAGAATCACCCGTGCTTGATTTGTCTTTAAATCGCTATATTTGTCTTGAAAAATATTCATTATTGACTTTATGGACTATCAGAAGATCATCGAGGATATATATCAGGAGATTCTTCCTTTTTCCCATCAAGGTAAACAGGCTGATTATATCCCTGCGCTCGCTAAAGTGAATCCTGACCAGTTCGGCATGTGCCTGCACACAGTCGGTGGGGAAGTGTATCCGTTTATGAAGGCTGATGCTGCATTTTCGATACAAAGTATATCAAAGGTTTTCTCACTGGCCATGTGTTTGTCTCTCAAAGGAGAGGCTCTCTGGAAAAGAGTTGGAAAAGAGCCATCCGGAACCGCCTTCAATTCATTGGTGCAGTTGGAGATAGAGAAAGGGATTCCCCGTAATCCTTTCATAAATGCCGGGGCAATAGTTCTTTCCGATATACTCCTTTCCGAGTTGGAGCATCCTGAGGAGGACTTTCTGCGGTTTGTCCGCAGTCTCTGTGAGGATGATTCTGTCGATTATAATATGGAAGTGGCTCTTTCTGAACGTGAGACAGGTTATCTGAATGCTGCGATTGCAAATCTGCTGAAATATCATGGTACGATAGAGAATGATATAGAGTCTGTCCTGATGTTCTATTTCAAGACATGCTCTGTCGAGATGAACTGCATGCAGCTTTCAAAGGCTTTCCTTGCATTCACCAATCATGCGCCGTTCGAATATGCAGGATACAGGCTGAGTCAGTCACGCATCAAGCGACTTAATGCAGTCATGCAGACCTGCGGTTTCTATGATGAGGCAGGCGAGTTCTCTTATCTTGTCGGCCTTCCCGGAAAGAGTGGTGTCGGCGGTGGAATAGTGGCTGTATGCCCGCATCGATATGCTGTAGCTGTGTGGAGCCCTCGTTTGAATTCCAAAGGTAATTCTGTGATGGGAATGAAAGCTCTTGAACTTCTTACAACTCAGACTCAGGAATCTATATTTTGATTCGGTTATTATATAAAAATATTATAATTTGATATTTTATACGGGTTTGTGGAATTATATCTTAAATTTAACCTGTGGCTAAGTTTTAAAATGTAAGAAAATGGGGCGAGCGGTTTGCAATCTGGAATTATAGTGCCTTACCGTTTGTCCCTCTTTTTGTACCATTCGTCGCATAGTTGTTGCATAGATATTGCAGGAATAAAAAAAAGCAGTACCTTTGCACTCGAGTTGATCGGAAAACTCATCAGAAGTTTTTCACAACTTATTGGTTATTAGTTTTAGTGTTATTAATTATGTGGTTAGTATGAGGCGTCCCCGCGTGAGCGGCGAAGTCTCATTTTTTTTATTCCTCCACAATCGTATTACCTGATCCGAACCATTCAGAGAGTACTGCAACGTAATGTCTGTTGTGCAGGTCTGTACCATAATGTGATATCAGACCCTCTTCACGCAGGTTGTTCACTCTCCAACGGACTTCCTCTCCATATAACCCTGCCAGTGAACCATAGTTGCTCTGGACTTCCACTCCTTCATCGATGAACCTAAGAAGTTCGTCGCGTGTCAGATAGAAATAGCGTTCCGGATGCGGAAGAAGGGGAATAAGTCCCATGGCACGAACTTTTCTGAACTCCTCGATCGGCCTTATGTGTCCCATTTCACCCGGTTTGCTGATCGGGAGTTCCATAAGGATATATTTATCTTCAATCGGCATCAGCCAGTTCTCCTTAAGAACTGTCGGCCATGTTTCCGGTACAAGCCGGTATTCGGCTGAAAGCCTTATGTCCAGATCGACAGATTCCTGAGACAAGGCCTCCTGGAGCATCTCAAACGCAGGTCTGATCGTCTCTGGGGTGTTTCTATGGAGAGCAGTTATATGAGGAGTGCAGGTGACTCTTTCGAAGCCCCAGTTTTTCAATGCTTTGGCAAGTGTCAATGAATCATTCAGATCGACGGCTCCATCGTCAATGCCCGGTAGTATATGGCTATGGAAATCAAGTTTCATGTCAGTAGGGGATTATCCGATGAATTCGAGAAGTAAGGCATATGCATGATGTACGGGAAGCCCCATTATTGTGAAATATGAGCCTTCGATTCTGTCGATTCCAATATACCCTATCCATTCCTGAATCCCATATGCACCAGCCTTGTCGAATGGTCTGTAGTTGTCGACGTAATATTCTATCTCATTGTCGCTTAACTGTTTGAAATAAACAAGGGCTGTGTCGCTCACGGTCTTCATCCTCGAAGAGTCTCTCACAGTCACAGCAGTTATGACCTTATGCATGCGTCCTGAGAGCAGGCGGAGCATATTTATGGCCTCTTCACGGCAATGAGGCTTTCCCATCACATGGTCGTCGCATATGACCAGTGTGTCGGATGTCATGAGTATCTCATTACTTTCCAGTTTCCTGTGAAAGCCCTGTGACTTGCCTTCTGCAAGGATTTCCGGAATCTTTTCATGTGGAGTCTCAGGTGAATAGGCTTCATCAAAACTGTTTCCTGTGTCTACAATGAATGTGATGCCCAGTCCTTCAAGAAGTTCCTTTCTGCGAGGCGAGCCGCTTCCTAATATGATTTTTTTGCCTTTTGTGTCCATATCTCTTTGTTGAGCGGACAAAGGTAGCATATAAATTTTGAAATGTCTTTGCCTTTAAGACCAAACAATCCTATATTTGTGTGTTAAAACTTTATTGAAGCTATGGTAAATGTATTCTGTGTCAATACCGGGACGGCAAAACTTTTTCCAGAAGGCACAAGCCTGTTGGAAATACTTCCTTCTTTCGAACTTGAAATGCCATATCCTGTGATTGCGGCAAAGGTCAACAATGTCACTCAGGGACTCAAATATCGTGTTTTCAACACCCGTACCGTTGAGTTTCTTGACTACACCTCCTACATCGGTCGAAGCGTGTACTGCAATTCACTCTGCTTCCTGCTCTGCAAGGCTGCGCGTGATGTCTTTCCTGATTGCCGCGTGATATTGCGCAGACCCATTTCCAAAGGATATTTCTGTACCATCACGAAGGCTGACAACAGTGTCCTTTCATACTCTGATCTTGACAGGCTGACTATGCGTATGCGTGAGATGGTAGAGGCTGACATCCCTTTCCGCCGACATGAGGTGAGGACTGAGGAGGCAATAGAACTCTTCAGGAATATGGGCTATGAGGATAAGGTGAAACTGATGCGAAGCACAGGTGATGTCGATGTCAAATATTACACTCTTGAAGGTTCTGCCGACTATTTCTATGAGGCACTCCTCCCGAGTACAGGATACATGAAGGTGTGGGACCTGTCCATGTATCGTGGGGGTCTTCTTTTGCGTGTGCCTGACAGACATAAGCCAGAAGAGCTTGCTCCGTTCACTGAGCAGCCTAAGACCTTTGAGGTCTTTTCTGAAAATCTCAAATGGAACAGGATCATGGGGCTCGACAATGTCGGTGATGTGAATCTTGCATGTCAGAGGGGAGAGGCAGGGGACCTGATCAGGATAGCTGAGGCGCTTCAGGAAAAGAAGATTGTGCAGATTGCCGAGGAAATCGAACGCAGGGTCAATCAGGAAGACCCCGTCAAACTGGTTCTCATTACAGGACCGAGCAGCAGTGGAAAATCCACTTTCTGCAAACGACTCAGCATCCAGCTCAAGGCATGCGGAATACGTCCTGTATCTTTTTCTACAGATGACTACTTCGTGAACAGACTTGACACTCCGCGGCTTCCGGACGGATCTTTCGACTTCGATAACTTTGATACTGTGGACCATGATTATCTCCAGAAGGATGTCATGAAACTTCTTGCCGGTGAGACGGTGGAAGTGCCCGAATATAACTTCGTCACCGGATTGAGGGAGTTCAATGGCAAGAAACTCAGACTTGAACCCGGGTCGATCCTTCTGATAGAAGGTATACATGCGCTCAATCCCCGACTGACCGACCAGGTGCCTGAGTCTGCAAAATACAGGATATTCATCAACACCATCACCAGTATATCCCTGGATGACCACAACTGCATTCCGACAAGCGACAACCGTCTTCTCCGGCGAATTGTCCGCGACTTCAATAAAGGTGCATTCACGGCAAGGGAGTCCATCATGCACTGGCCTAATGTGCGCCGCTCCGAAGTGAAGTGGATATATCCATATCAGGAATGTGCTGATGTGCTTTTCAATTCTGCGTATCTTGTGGAGTTTGCGGTTCTTCGTGCTCATGCCGAGCGCATCCTGATGACGGTTCCTAAGAATTGTCCTGAATATAGTGATGCTCATCGTCTGCAGAAGTTCCTGAGCTATTTTACTCCTGTCTCGGATAAGGATGTCCCTTCCACTTCACTTCTCCGAGGCTTTATCGGAGGGAGCAGTTTCTGATGTACAGGCATGTCCGTTATTCTCTGACATTTATTGTCCTGCTGCTGTCCGGCTTTTTTGCAGACGGTAGAGATACCTTGCACATGTCCGGAATGCACCATGATGTGACCTTGGCCGTAAGTGCCGGATATAACATCCCGTCACACGGATATTATCGTGGATATAATGAGTCCTCAAGACCTATCCCCGCTAATTCATCGCTCCATCTTGAATATGCATTCGGCTTCACCCCGGCTACCAGGTCTGGTCGTCTGTATCCAGGTGTAACTCAGGGTCTTGGGATATCTGTATGCACTTTTTATGAGTCTGCTCTAATGGGCACTCCCTTCTTTGCCTATATATTTCAGAAGGCCCGTATTTTCGATTTCAGTCCATGTCTTGGGCTGGGCTACTCATGGAATCTCGGAGCATCTTACGGATGGAAGGAAAACGATCTTACAGCTTCTCCTTGGAATGTATATGTGAATGTCGGACTTCGTCTCTTCTGGGATATCAGCAGGCGATTGACCCTTGATGTCGGTCCGGAATTCACCCATTGCTCAAATGGAGATACCGCCTACCCGAACGGTGGGGCAAATCTTATGAATGTCAGGGTGGGACTGACAGGTCATATGACTGAATCTCCTCATTTAAACGACAGAGGATATATCAGGGAATTTGAATCCGGGTTACGGCAAAAGACTTTTGCAGAACGAATGACTTACGATCTGATTCTGGCTGGAGGATGGAGGGCAGGTAAGGTGACGGGAGATGAATATGCATTGATAAACCGTCCTTTCCCTTTCTTTGCCTTGAATCTTGTGCCCCAATATCATCTTGACCGTCATTTCGCCGTGGGGGCTTCTCTCGATCTCCTTGTCGACAGAAGTGCAGATATTCATGACGTAATCCTGGAGCCGGAAACAGGTAAGGTGGTTTCATATTTCCAGCCTCCTTTATATCGTCAGGTGGCTGCCGGCCTTTCATTGAGAGGAGATATAAAGATGCCCGTATTTACTGTGGGGGCAGGTGTAGGTGGCTTTGTCCTTGGAGGAGGGAAGAGCCTCAAGGGACTTTATGCCTTGTTCAATCTCAAGGCCTTCGTGACTGACAGACTGTTTCTGAATGTGATCTATAGGCTCAGCAGCCGTAATTATACCCATAATCTGATGTATGGGATCGGGTGGAGATTCAACTGAAGAACTTTAATACTATCATATATGACTCATATGCCTGAGTTCAAAGGAGGCAGGAAGGAACTTGCCGCCCTGCCGTGGCTGCAGCTCAGGCCTGATGCCCCAGGATCTGGTCGAGAACAGGATAGATGTCCTCTTCCTTCTCGTAAGGATGAATGCTGAAATATGGGTCACCTGTAAGCATTGCAGATAACTGGGTCTTTGTCCTGTCATAGAATATATGGCAGGGCTTTCCTATTTTCTCGGCATATGCAAGTTCATATCCCACTCCCAACGACGGACATGTACACTCTCCGATAAGAATGTCGCTCTCACGCAGCCAGGCGGTGTCCTGATCGTATATTTCCACATCCCTCTTGCCCTGTTCCATGAGATTGAGGTCCGGACTGCCTATATGTTCGGTAAGAACTGTGTCTGTGCGCTGCATATATGCTATCAGACGCTGATAAAGGGCGGCATCTATCCTGCCGCCCCTGATCGATCCTGCAAAATATATCTTCATATTCATCTTCTATAAGATGTCACGAAGGTATGAATTTCGTTGCAAAGTCACAAATTTCTACTTCTTCTGCTCCTCCCAGTGGAATGGCGCAAATTCTGCTGACGGGTCCCGCCATGATGGTTTTCGCATGGCGTAGATGATGAATGGTATCACAACCATCACAATACAGCCTATTATAAGCACAGAATACCATACGGCATTGCTTCCTGTCTGGATCTGGCCGGGAGGGATGAAGCTAAGCACGAATGCGAGGAGTGAGCCTGCAAATCCGACGCTTCCTATTATCCACATCAAGGCATTGCCTTTGCCCAGCCTGAATGGACGATCGGCTTCCTTCATCTTGTATCTGAGGACTATTGCCGCAGCAAACATCAGCATGTACATTATGAGATAAAGCAGGATTGTAAGCTGGGACAGTATCTGGTAGAATGACTGTACGGAAGGCATAACCACGAACAGAAGAGAAAGAAGGGTCACAATTCCTCCCTGCACGAGGAGTATATTGCGCTGTACGCCCTGTGAGTTAGTCTTCTGGAAGAAAGGTGGCAGATAACCTGCTTTTCCCACGGTGAAAATACCTTTGGAAGGGCCCGCAACCCATGTCAGCACGCTTGCCAGTACTCCGAACATGAGGGCTATGGCTATTATCGGGCCTGCCCAGGATATATGGAAGTGCCTGAAGTAATTGTCGAATCCTATCAGAAGAGACTGAGTGAGGTTTATGTCCTTGGCCGGGATTATGAATCCCAGGGCAAATGTGCCGAGCACGAATATGGCGACTGTTGCCAGAGAGCCTATTATTATGGCTTTCGGATAGTTCTTTGAAGGATTGTTTACATCCATGACATGCACACCCATCATCTCCATACCTGCATAGAACAGGAATATGCTGCTTGCCAGCACAAGATTGTCCAGTTTTGTAAGGTCAGGGAAGAATCCCTGTGACATGTCCATGTTGTTATATCCTCCTGTGGATATGTATAAGATGCCGAGGAAGATGAGAAGACCGGCCGGGATAATTGTTCCTACCATTCCTCCTAATCTGCTTATCTTTCCCACCCATCCGAGGCCTTTCATGGCGATGAAGGTAGCTATCCAGTATATGGCGAGGACTACGACCAATGTGAATAACTTGTTGGAAGCTAATGCTGCGTCCGAAACGTCATTCATGCCGATGAATGCTAATGACACTGCACCGAAGGTCAGGACTGTAGGATACCAGATGGTCGACTCGATCCATTGCAGCCATATGGCGAGAAATCCTGTTCGGGGACCGAATGCTTCTCCGACCCAGCGAAACACGCCGCCCTGCTTGTCAGAAAACATTGCAGCAAGTTCTGCAGCAACCATTGCCGTGGGGATAAGGAATACAATTGCAGCAAATAGGTAATAGAAAGCAGAAGACGGACCATATATGGCTTCTGAAGGCAGACCTCGAAGGCTCACTACAGCCGTTATGTTCATTATGGCAAGGGTGGTTACACTCAGTTTGAATGCCTTGCCCGCTGTTCCATTCTTTGTGTTCATAGTCAGTTCGTTTTATATTGTACGACTAATGTGTGTATACTTTTCCTTTGGATTTTTCCATCCTGTTTGCTGCGATTCGGGTCGGAGTAGGATACTCCAGACTCTCCAGCTCAGCCACTGCATCACGGATGTCGGCAATAAGCATATCCGCCATGTCACGTGACATTCCCTGACGGACAACGATCCTCATCACGACCATATCCTCTATATCCTTTGGCATCGTATAGGCAGGAACCATCCAACCCTTCTGCATCAGCTTGTCCTGAAGGTCATACAGTGTCCAGTTTGCCTTCATGTCATATTCCGGTTTAAGATACCATACGAAAAGAGGATTTTCCAGTTTCTCGGAATAATTTACGAAGCAGGACATATTCCCGATCTCCTTGTGACAATATCGTGCTATCTCCATTGAATTTGAATGAATCTCCCTGTATCCTTCCATGCCGAGATGGATGAAATTATAGTATTGGGCAAGAATCTGTGCTGCAGGACGGGAAAAATTCAGCCCCACCTGAGTTATGTTAGCTCCCAGATAGTTCACGCTGAAAGACATGTCTCCCGGAAGGCAGGTTTTGTCGCGCCAGATGACCCATCCCAGTCCTGGATATACCAGACCGTATTTATGGCCCGAGGTGGATATGGATAGAACCCATTTGAGACGGAAGTCCCATTTCTTTTCTGGATCGAGAAAAGGCAGAATGAAACCGCCTGAAGCTGCATCCACATGAATCGGTATGTCGTATCCTGTTCTTGAGTTATATTCCTCAAGAGCATCGTTGAGCGCCTCTATGTCATCGTTCATTCCAGTCCATGTGACACCGGCTATCGGAACTATGCATATGGTGTTTTCATCACACATCTCAATGGCTTTCCTGATATCTAGAGTCGTGTGTTCCCGGGTGACAGGAACCGTACGCATTTCTATCTGCCAGAGTTGACAGAACTTTTCCCAGACCACCTGATAGGCGGAACTCATGATGAGATTCGGCTTGTCATATGATTTTCCGGCTGCCTTTCTGCGTTCCCGCCATCGGAGCCATGCCGCGACGCCGCCCAGCATGCAGGCTTCAGAAGAACCTATCCCCACAGCACCTGTCTTCCAGTCTCCCTTTTCAGGCGTATGCCACATATTGGCGACCATGTTTATGCATCGTCCGCACATCACAGCCACACGTGGGTATTCTGTTTCGTCAATATAATTGATTCCCACTGCCTCATTCATCAGACGTGTACCATAGTCGTCCATATAAGTGGTGACGAATGTCGCAAGGTTGAGCCGTGGCTGAGTCTGTGGAAATGTCTCGTCCTTTACCAATTGATAGGCTGTCTCTGCTGGAGTGCCATTCTCAGGTATGAATTCTGAGGGAGCAGGTTCCCTCATTTCAAGGGAGCCGAATATGGGTTTCCCTCCTTTCTCTCGATTTTTATCTGTTGTGCTCATAATGTAAATTTTAAATTTCCACGCAGGACGAGTCACAAATTGTGCCATTGAGGACAGTAAATTTTTGCTTGAATGCTATAAATCATTTATATTTGCGGCGACATAAAAGTTTGCAGGGGTGTCCGGAGTGTTCCGGGCTGAGATTATACCCAATGACCTGATCCGGATAATGCCGGCGTAGGGACGCGAATCTCATATACATCGAAATCCAAGTGATTTCCTGTCACCCCTTGCATGAATGTAACAACATTATGCGAGGTTTTTTATTTATTGCAGCGCTGAGTGCGCTGATCCCTTTCTCTGCGGCAGCCGTGGAGAAGGAAGCGACCGATGAAAAGGTCGAGAGACTGGACAGTGTAGTCGTCTCATCATCAAGGGCAGGACAGAATACTCCTGTGACATTCACGATGGTTGGTAAGGAGGAACTCCGTCGTTCGAATCCCCTGCATTCACTCCCTATGACCTTGTCGATGCAGCCCTCAGTCGTATCTGTAAATGAAGGCGGTACAGGACTGGGATATTCGAAGATGACAGTCCGCGGTTCTAAAGGATCGCAGATCAATGTGACCCTGAACGGGATTACACTGAATGATGCGGAATCTCAAGAAGTGTTCTGGGTGAATATTCCGGCTTTGTCTTCCATGATTTCGAGCGTACAGTTGCAGAGAGGTCTTGGAACTTCAGCCAATGGTGCCGGCTCTTTCGGAGCAAGCGTAAACATGAATACAGCATCCGTCAATGCAGACCCTTCCGGTAGTGCCGAATTGTCCTTGGGCTCATATGGCACATATATCGGATCCTTCTCAGCAAGCACCGGTCTCCTGCCTTCCGGGCTATATTTCAATGCTGCATATTCACGTGGAATGACGGACGGATATATAAGGAATGCCTACGCTGATGTTCATTCTGCACTTGCCGTCTTAGGCTGGATGGATGCAAGGAATTCACTTCGCCTGACCTGGCTGATGGGCTCCCAGAAAACCGGAATCACTTGGGAAGGAATCTCTCTTGAACAATATGAAACTGACCGGAGATATAATCCTGCCGGCGAGTATGAGGATACTTTCGGGAATCTGCATTACTATGACAATGAGACGGATAATTATATCCAGAATCATCTGCAGCTCAATTATACACGTTCATTCTCTGATCGCCTTTCCTGGAGCACTACATTCAACTACACACGTGGTGATGGATATTATGAAAACTATAAACCGGGTAAATCTTTCGAAAAGTATATGATGACGCCTCCTGTCATCGATGGCGAAGAATACCTTTCCGGTGATTTTATCACACGTGAGGCTCTTGGAAACGACTATTTCGTGCTTAATTCTGATTTGCGATATAGGTCTGAATATCTGAAACTGACCGCAGGAATCAACCTCTCGCGTTATGACGGTGACCATATCGGTTCTGTGATATGGAGCGATGTTCTCGGTGATTCATTCGATTACGGAAGCCACCAGTGGTATCTCAATCGCGGACTGAAGCATGAGGCCAATGCCTTCGTACGTGGGGAAATGACGTTTGCTGAATATTTCACCGCCTTCGCGGATCTCCAGTATAGGGGAGTATGGCTGGAGATGTCCGGCCCTGAAGATGATGGAGTGCTTCTTGATCATAGGGACAACTGGCAGTTCTTCAATCCTCGTGCCGGTCTTTCCGTCCGTTGGAGTCCCAGGTCCCGCGCATATGCTTCCGCCGCTCTTGGGCATCGTGAACCGGGTAGAAGCGATATAAAGGAACTCATTCTCGATGCTAACAAGGCCCATGAAGCAGGTGTCGAGAGCAGGGGGATAGATATCAGACCAGAAAAGATGCTTGATGTCGAAGTCGGATATGAATTCATGACCGATAAGCTGTCGCTTGCAGCCAACCTGTATCTCATGGAATATTGGGATATGCTGATCGAGACAGGAAAGTTGACTGATGTAGGCTATGCCATAAAGGAAAACGTGCCGAGAAGCTGGCGCCGTGGTATTGAACTCTCTGCATCGTGGAGACCTTTCCCCTTCCTTCAGCTTACAGGTAATATGACCCTGTCGACCAATAAGATAAAGAGTTATACTGCCTATTATGACATGTACGACAACATGAATGACTGGAACTACCTTGGTCAGCGTGAGGTCTTGTTTGAGAACACTGATATACTGATGTCTCCATCGCTTGTGGGTATGGCTAATGTGAGGGTAAGACCATTCTATTCCTATTCAAAAGTCCTGGATCCTTTATACCTGTCCTTGACCGGGAAGTATGTCGGAAAACAATTCTATGACAACTCATCATCTGATGAAAGGTCCATTCCGGCATATTTTGTAGGCGATCTCTCGGTCGGATGGGAAAAGGGGATTCTTGGACTCTCATGTCATATAAATAACCTCTTCAACCGTCTCTATTATGCTGATGCGTGGGTGTGGACTGCATATTTCCAGCAGGAAGATGCATATTATTCAGAGCCCGGGGTATATCCTCAGGCACCATTGAACCTCATGTTCAAGGCTACATTGCGATTCTGATTGACAGTCTGTCAGCGGGGTGGTGAAGGCATTATGCTGTGATGAGGATCACTGCTCCGCTGATTCCTATATATGCATAGACTATATAAGTGAAGATCCTGTTTGGAATATGCCTGAAAGCCCAGCCGCCTGCAAGAATACCGATTATGACTCCTCCGACGGCATGAAGATATGCTGTTCCCACTGTGGGGGTAAGGAAACCGTTGAAGGCACGTACAGCAGTCATCATCAGATTGCCTACGAGGAAATACATCTGAGTCATTGCCATATAATGCTCCTTGTCCGGCTCAGAAGAAATGAAGTAAAGAACTGCCGGCGGGCCCTGCATGCCGAACAGACCTCCCATTATTCCGCTCAGTGTTCCGGCTCCTATCTGGCATCCAAGTGTAGGGTGAATATAATTCTTCAGCCAGTCCTTGAAACAGCTGAAATAAAAGCTTGTCAGGATAAGGACTCCTCCCAGCACCATTCTCATGGTCCTGCCCTCGATCCTGTCAAGCATGAATATGGCTGCTGCAGAGACCAATACGAATGTCAGCAATATGGGAAAAAGCCTTTTCCAGTTCACATACTTGTGATATCTGAATACGATCGTTACCGATGTGGTGAGCGCCAGAAGTCCTGACAAGGTGGTGGCTTCGCCATATGAAGGCATCAGAAAGGGCAGTGCAGTCATTATGAATATGCCGAAACCGAAACCGGTGCTTCGCTGGACAAAACTGGCACCTGACGCGAGAAGGAATATGTATAGTATGTTGGCTGACATGCTGGAAATCATGTTTTCTGCCTCTATCTCCTGTGTCCCGGTCCTTCAGGGAACCATCCCTTTCTTACGCGTTCTCTCTGCTGCTTGAGTTCATGTATGCTCCAGAATGAGGAGAAAGCAATGACTCCTGATATGGTGGATAGGATCAGGTTACCTATAAGAAGGGACAATATTCCGGCTAAAAGTCCTGCAACAAGGAAAATCCACCAGCAACGCACTCCTAAATAATATTCTGCCTTTATGACGATGGGATGAAACACACCGATGATAAGAAAAGTGACAATCCCTACAATAATTCCTGTAAAGTTCATTTAAATATCTTCTTAATGCACAAATCAGAACAAAGTTAGTCAATCTTTGGATTCTGCAAAACAATTTGAACGTCGAGTATATGGTGTGTAATTATTGTTCCATGGGTGCCACAGCCTGCTGTGATGCCGCAGGTCCTGTGGAAAGCAGGAAGAGGACCGGTTCTTCAAATCTTGCATTCCAGTCAGTTTCCATATGGGCATGCCCTGGAAAGAATCGGTATAGATAGCCCTTGCTACCATCTTCTGTCGTCCAGTTCAGAGTCAGGATCATATCGTTGATAGCTTTCTGGGTCTTGTCATAACCTGCATCTATGGTCTTGTCACCGCAGTCCATGTACAGTTTGTGATCCTGATCAGCCGGCAGATTCTGACGCAGGTACTCCCTATAGGCATCGGCAGCAGGAGTCTGGTCTGCATCCGTGTGAGGATTCCACATATTGGAATGCGTTGAAAGGCAGGCTGCACCTGAGAAGACTTCCGGATATTCGCATAGAGCATATGATGAAATGAGTCCTCCGCAGCTGCTACCGGAAACGAATGTATGGGCGGCATCTCCCCAAGTGGAATACCTGCCGTCAATGAACGGCTTCACCTCTTCTACAATGAATCTCAGATATTCGTCACCGAGCGGGGTGAAACCCTCCGGCAGAGTTCCCTCAGAAATGTTTCCACATATCTTTGAAGGATAGTATTCCTCGTATCTGAGCGAACCGCAATCGATTCCCACCACGATGCACGGGCGGATTCTGCCCTCTGACATCAGTCGTGTCATGGTCTCGTCCACGCCCCATTCCTGACCGTTCCATGTTATGGAGGCATTAAAGAGGTTCTGCCCGTCGTGCATATATATGACGTCATATTTCCTATGAGGGTCGTAGTCTGCAGGAGTCCACACCCTCACGGTTCTTGATGCAACGAGCTGGGAATCGAAATCTTCGTAAATGTCGATATTTCCCGTCACTTCAGGGGTACTTGTGCAGGCACTTGTCAGGAAGGAAAGTGCGGATATTGCGATGATTATTCTCTTCATATGTCATCTCTGTCTTATGATACAAATTTATGCAATCCGGACCACTTATGCAAACTGTCAAATCAGCCTTTCATCCTTTTATATCCATGACAGGAACATTCCGCAAAAAATGAGTATATTTGGGCCATGGAATACCTTTCAAAGCAACGATACGACGAGATAGCGGCAGAGTTGAATCACCTCATCAACGTGGTTTATCCCCAGGTGAGAGACAACCTGGCGGAAACCAGTGCACAGGGGGACAGAAGCGAGAATGCGGGCTACCGTGAAGCACGGCGGAGGCAGGCTAAGACCATCAGCCGTATCCGTTTCCTGCAGAAGGTCCTGGAGTATTCCCGCGTGATTGACCCTGACGCTCTTCCCAAAGACCGGGTCTGCCTTCTGAGCCGGGTTGAATTCACGAACCTTTCCACTGATGCCAGGATGAAATTCGAGATAGTCAGTCCACATGAGATGAACCTCGAGGCCGGAAAGATTTCGCTCAAATCCCCGATAGGTGCAGCCTTGATGGGCAGGAAGGTCGGCGAAACTGTCGAGGCTGACACCCCTTCAGGAAAGCTGCTCCTGAGAATCGAAAGCATCACCTTCGACTGAGGATGATGCCGGTATGGTTTCCATGATATGAATGTTTTTTTAGTGACAAGTCAAAGGATATGAAGGAAGAATGCTTGATATGTAAGGCTCAGCTGGAGTACCTTCAGGAAGATATCCTGATGGAATGCAGCATTTGCCACAAGAGTGAGCTGAGCAAGACACGGTGCGTAAACGGTCATTATGTCTGTAACGAATGTCACTCAAAAGGGGTGGATTCCATTGTCGGACTCTGTCTTGACGAAACCTCACCCGACCCGATTGAAATCATCGGGAAGATGATGGATATGCCGTTCTGCCATATGCACGGGCCTGAGCATCATATCATGGTAGGAGCTGCCCTGTTGACAGCATATCATAATGCAGGTGGAGAGATTGACCTTCCTAAGGCTCTCAGCGAGATGATAGGCAGAGGCAGCAAGGTTCCGGGAGGAGCATGCGGATTCTGGGGTGCGTGCGGAGCTGCCATAAGCACAGGTATGTTCATCTCCATCATCACCGGATCGACTCCTCTGATGAATGAGGCATGGGGACATTCGAACCTCATGACTTCCCGTTCATTGGCAAAGTTAGGTGAGATCGGAGGCCCGCGCTGCTGCAAGCGTAATTCCTATATGTCCATTCTTACGGCTATCGACTATGCTGAGGAAGTCACCGGAGTCAGGATGCATAAACCTCGGATTGTCTGCCGCTACATGTCTTCCAACAGCCAGTGCATCGGCAGCCGCTGCCCGTTCCACACGTCAAATCTATAGCCTATGAGATATCTTGTCCTTTGTACAGGCAACAGGTGCCGCAGTCAGATGGCTCACGGCATCCTTCAGTACCTTCATCCCGATGCAGAAGTATGCTCTGCAGGTGTAAGACCGGCCTCTGAGGTCCATCCACTTGCAATAAAGGTGATGGCTGAGATAGGCATCGATATCAGTGCCCATTTCCCAAAGAATGTGTCTCAGTATCTGGATCAGAGCTGGGATTATGTCATCACTGTATGCGGTGGAGCCAAGGAGAGTTGCCCGACATTCATGGGAGAGGTAGGGAAGTGTGTGCACATCGGCTTCGATGATCCTGACGCATTCACAGGCCCGGAAGAGCAGGTCCTGGAGGAATTCCGTCGGGTGCGTGACGAGATACGAAGAGGGATGGCGGACTTGGTGTAATATGGATCTTGCCGACCGACTGCTATTGCTGACGGCTGTCTCTCCGAACTTCAATCTGTCTGATTACTCTGCAAGGATTGCCCACAGCCACTGTAGCTGACGGGATGTCCTTGGTTACGACTGAGCATGCTCCGATGGTCACATTGTCACCTATCGTGACTCCCGGCAGGATGGTGACGCTTCCACCGATCCATACATTATTTCCAATCGTGACTGGTTCCGCCCATTCATTGCGAGTGTTCCTTTCAACCGGATCAGTGCTGTGGCATGCTGTATATATGCTTACATTCGGTCCTATGAAGCAATCGTCACCTATCGTCACTTTTGCTTCATCGAGTATCGTCAGATGAAAGTTGGCGAAGAACCGCCTTCCGACGCTGATCTGCTTTCCGTAATCGCAGTAGAACGGTTGGTTGATGATGATCTCATCATCCGCGATATGTCCAAGCAGACCTTTGAGTATGCCGAGACGTCCATCATAATCCGACGGAGACAGAGCATTGTACCTGTGAATCACTTCCTTCACAGCGTCAAGCTCCTCCAGCAGCTGTCTGTCAGTTGCCGAGTAAATCAATCCGTCAAGCATCTTTTCCTTTTCTGTCATAGTCATTCAAGTCCTTGATCATCGTATGGATACCTCACGCCCCATTCCTTCCTGAGATCATCCATCTGTTTCATGATGCTTATGGTTTCCTCGTGCGGCATCATCGGGGATTCCAAAAGCTTTTCTTCTATGCACCTTCGGCATTCGATCACCTGATATTCATATCCGTTGTATAGACCAGGTCAACAGCCGGGTCACAGACAATCTCCTCATAGCTTCCGTAAGCTTTGCTGATGTTATGCTCAGCTGCAAATGCTTCAGCCTTTTCCATTGTGCGTGAAGCAATTGCATATATCTCCATGTCTGTGAACGGGGCGATGGCTCTGCACATTTTCCTTGCAATCCAGCCTGCTCCTATTATGCCGATTCTGAACATGTTCTTAACGTATTAATGATACAATTTTCTCAAGCCATTCTTTGTCTATCTGGTCGAAAGTATTGAATTCCGTGCTGTCAATATCCAGTACGGCTATCACCTTATTTCCTTGAAATACAGGGATAACAATTTCGCTGTTTGAAGCGCTGCTGCAAGCTATGTGGCCTGGGAACTGATGGACGTCCGGCACGATGACGGTTTCAGCCCTTTCCCAAGCTGTTCCGCATACTCCTTTGCCGAAGTTTATCCGAGTGCATGCTACCGGACCCTGGAAAGGACCAAGCACCAGTTGGTCGGATTCCGGGTTGATGCGATAGAAACCTGTCCACCAGAAACCGAAAGCTTCATGCAGCAAAGCAGCCATGTTGGCCATATTGGCAATCATGTCGCTTTCACCTTCGACAACTGACTGTATCATCCTGAATGCTGTCCTGTATTTTTCAGTCTTGTTCATTTTCCCGTTTTGTCAGTTTTATTATTTCTCTGCATCAACTCCTGTCTTTCCCCGGCAGTGAATTTCTCAATGGCGTATCGGAGGGTAGTGCGTGGCATTGTGGCTTTGTGAGTGCTCAGGAAAGACGCGAGGAGCTCCTTGTCCCGTTTGCCGACTTCGCGGAGCATCCAGCCTACGGCCTTCTGCATCAGGTCATGCTTGGTTTCAAGGAAGATTTCAGCAAGTTTTATTGTGTCGCTGAACCGGCCCTGACGTATGAGCATCAGTGTTGATACGACTGAGACCCGTTGTTCCCACATGACAGGGGACTGTGCGAGTGTGTATAGCACGCCATGATCCGGATTCCTGACCAGATGGTCACCCAATATGTATGGGGCGGAAAGGTCCACAAGGTCCCAGTTGTTTACGCCTTTGAGGTGGGTCAGATAGAATTGTACGGCTGGTTCAGGCTCCTTTTTATATTTCTCTATGAGGATGAGCAGGGCGCACAGCCTGCATTCGTGCCATTCGCTTTCAAGAAGGGCCTCGATAAGCTCGTATGAGGCTTCTTTATGGGCCTTGGCCACCTTACGGGTCTCCGGGACTGTGACTCCGAGGAACCTGTCGCCTTCGCCATATTCGCCCTTGCCGGTCTTGAAGAATCGTGGCAGGACGATCTTCTTCTCTTCGTCCGATGCTGCTATAAGGCTGCGTATGATCTCTGCATATTCATTTGCCATTCTGAGGGTGGACAGTGAAAGATGGCAATACCCCTCGGGATTCTTTACAAGGTAGTCCTGATGATATTCCTCGGCCGGGTAGAAGGACTTCAACGGCCCTTTTTCTACTGCCAAGGGCTCTGCATAGGCCTGCTGCATTTCTTCATAGACCGTCTCAACGTCTGCTCGGTCCGCCTCGTCGGTCCAATATATTCCGGTCCTGTACCTTGTGCCGCAGTCATTGCCCTGACGGTTTATCGAAAGGGGATTGATGGACCTGAAGAATAGGCGGCAAAGTGTTGCAAGTGATATGATCCCGTCGTCATATGACACCTTCACACACTCGACATGGCCTGTCCTGTCGGTATATACCTGCTCATAGGTCGGATCGGCAAGATCACCGTTGGCATAGCCTGTCTCAGTCTCGATCACGCCTTCGAATGATCCGATGTAATGCTCTGTCCCCCAGAAACATCCGCCCGCGAAGTATATTTGTTTCATATGCAGTTCTGCTTTTTACGTGCGTTTGCCAGTGGATGGCTAACATCCGGTTCCGTCAAGATTGCAGGCTGCACCGGATGAATATTCGGGTTCTGATGTCGTAATGTCTGATGAAGCAAGGTAGTGTTTCAACGATATGACGACATTGCCGTCATCCTTTACGAAGCAGGGGATTCCGATTGTGCCTCTCTCGCGTACCTTTGCAAAGGCCGGATGATTGTCTCTGAGTGCGAGAAACTCCTTCAGGTCACTTGCCTGCTTTCCGATGTCTATGATCTTATAATCCGGGTTTGCTCCGTATAGCTGCTTAGCCTGTATGCAATCAGGGCAGCTCTCCATTACAAATATTCTTGTCATAGTTGATTATAATTATTTGATTTCACCTTCCCATTAAATGATCCCTCCGTCGAGTTCTGTCACACCATCTCCAAGATTTCCCACCGTCTTCATCAATTATCAATTACATTTCCATTATCATAGATATGCTTGTTTTAGAATGATTCAAAATTAGGAATAATTATGGAGAATTCCAAATAATCATGACTTCCCAAATTCCTGTTCAGGCTTTTCTCCCCAGTTTGTCCACGAAATTAATGCTCGCCTTCCCGCCGGTGTCATGAGACCACGATCTTCGAGATCGATGCATCTGTCCATATTCAGTTTGGTCCAATGGCTGTTCTTTCTTCTTGGAGATAATCTCTGTGCGAGTCTCCCATCAGGAAGTTTCTTGAGAGTGCTGTCAATCCAGCCGAAGCAGAGTGCTTCTTCCACGGCATCTATGTAAGGTAGTATGCCCGGCGGGGGAGTCTTGCTCCGGCTCATGACAACCCAGCACTCCTTCTCCTTGGAGTGATTCTCCTGCAGCCATGCCCTAAGCTGCGACCGGTCTGAATATTCTAACAGTATGGTGATTTCCATTTTTTCTCCCTGCAGTCTTTTGTGAGTTTCACATAATCCACTCTATTAAGAGCTGTATTTTCACTTTCCTCAGATTTTCGACAGGTTGTATTTACTTACCGATGCAGAAATTTTTAAAGATATTCCCCAGCACCTCATCCGTAGAGATTTCCCCTACAATGCTTCCGATGTGATAGATGGCTTCGCGGATGTCCTGGGCGGCGAGGTCTGTCGGGAGGGCGGAGGCGAGGCCTTCGCGGACGCGGAGGAGGGAAGTGCGGGTGTCGGTGAGGGCCTGGACGTGGCGCTGGTTAGTGACGAGGGTGGTGTCGCTGTCTGTCAGGAGGTCGCGCTGCGTGGAGGCGAGAAGTGAGCGTAGTGCCTGGATTCCGGAGCCGGTTTTTGCTGAGATCGGGAGTAAATTTATGAGGTTGTCACCTGAATCCTGCAGTGCATCGCTGCTGCTGACTATAATTTCTTCAGTATTTATGATATTTGCATTAAGGCCTTTATTCTCAACCAGCGAAACAATATTGTTTAGAATCTTAACATTTTTGTTAACATTCCAAATATCCATTTTATTGAGCAAAATCATCAGTTTCTGAGAACCGAAATCCACTTTGTTGAGAATATCTGATACGGTCTGACCTGTGGTCTCGATGTCCCTCGTGAGATCCATCATTCCGAGCACTATCGATGCTTCTGAAATCTTCTTGAAAGTCCTTTTTATTCCGATCTGCTCTACCACTTCAGAGGTCTCGCGGAGACCTGCGGTGTCGATGAATCTGAACAGAATTCCGTCGATGTTCAAAGTTTCTTCTATGGTGTCGCGTGTGGTGCCGTGTACGTCTGAGACTATCGCGCGGTCTTCACCGAGCAGAGCATTCAATAGCGTACTCTTTCCCGTGTTTGTCGCTCCCACAATCGCTACCGGAACTCCGTTTTTGATGGCATTGCCAAGGCGGAAGGAATCGATCAGTCGGGAAACATGATCGGTAATGGCAACCAGCAGCGAATCCAGTCGTGTCCTGTCTGCAAACTCCACTTCCTCCTCGCTGAAATCCAGTTCGAGCTCCATCAGTGAGACCAGTTCGAGAAGTTCCGAACGCATCTGTCTTAGCTCCGATGAAAAGCCTCCTTTCATCTGCTTGAAAGCCACCCTGTGTGCCGCAGCATTCTGCGAGGCAATCACATCGGCAACTGCTTCGGCCTGTGCAAGGTCCATCTTGCCGTTCAGATAGGCTCTTTGGGTGAATTCTCCCGGTTCTGCCGCTCTTGCGCCTGCTGCATGCAGAAGGGACATTATTTCAGAAACGATGAAGGATGAGGCGTGGCATGATATCTCGACAGAGTTTTCACCTGTATATGAGCGCGGAGCCCGAAAAATGCTGACCAGGACCTCATCGATGATGTGTCCGTCCGGAGCGGAAACTGTGCCGAATCTGATTGTATATCCTTCGGCCTCTGAGATGGGCCCGCGATTGCAGGATATTACCTTGTCTGCAACGGCCAGTGCCTCCGGGCCGCTGACCCTGATGACTGAAATCGCCCCTGTTCCCAGTACGGTCGCCGGTGCGTATATTGTGTCTTCGTTTCTGATATACATGCCTATGAAAAATCTTGTCGCAAAAATACAACTTTATTTGCTGAAATCCCTCAAAAAACACTATCTTCGCGCAGATTTACCGCAACCTGAGCGGTGAAGAACAAATGAAAATTTATTCGGGAACTTATATGTGTAAACGAGCAACAGCCGGAACGTATCTGAATATGAACGCATTACATGTTAATGCACATTCATGTTTTTTCCCGTTTACTATTGCTGTCGGCCATTTTCTCTAACGAGGAATGGTCGTTTTTTTATAGATCCCCGATCAGGTCGGGGATGACGGGAATGAAGAGTGGGGGATGATGGAATGAGATGCCGGGATTGATGGAAGATATGAGTGGGGGGGGGATGACAGGAAATTAAAATTTAACAAATTATATAAAATGAAACTTAAAGCAACACTTCGTCTGGAGAATGGTCTGGAGTTCCAGGGCTATTCCCTCGGCTGTGAAAAGCCAGTGAGCGGTGAGGTGGTCTTCAACACTGCGATGGTCGGATATCCTGAGCAGCTGACAGATCCGACCTATAACGAGCAGATCCTCTGCCTCACATATCCGCTTGTCGGCAATTACGGCGTCCCTTCTGAGGAACTTATGGCTGAAAGCCTGTCCATGAACCTGGAGTCAGAAAAGATTCAGCCTAACGGACTTATCATCTTCGACTATTGCGAGGACTACAGCAACTGGGAGGCGGTCAAGAGCCTTGAGCAGTGGATGAAAGAGCAGGGACTTACCGGTATCTTCGGAATCGACACACGTGAACTTACAAAGGTTCTGCGCGACAAGGGTACCATGAAGGGTTGCATCATTCCTGAGGGCGCGAAGGCACCTGAGGCTGCAAATGAGCCTTCTCCGGTGGCTGTGACATGCAAGGAGCCGATCACATACAAGGCTCAACAGGCAGAAGATGTGGAGAATCCTAACGGAAGCAAGGCTGCGACGACTGGCGGAAAGCGGGTGGTCCTGGTGGACTGCGGAGTAAGGCACAGCATCATCCGCGGACTTATCGCAAGGGGAGCGGAGGTCGTGAGGGTTCCGTACAACTATGACTTTACCGATATGGAATATGACGGCGTGTATGTTTCAAACGGTCCGGGATGCCTCTGCAAATATGACGAGACTGTAGAGATCATCAAGAAGGTCCTTGCAGGCAACAAGCCTGTGTTCGGCCTCGGAACGGGATATCATATTATCGCGAAGGCTGCAGGCTGCGAGGTGGTAAGACTTCAGCATCCGCACAGAGGTGCAAACCAGCCTGTACGCAGGGAGGGCAGTAACCGCACATATATCACTGCACAGAATGTTCATCGTACAGTCAAGGCCCAGTCAGTTCCTTCTGAATGGGAGGTGTATTTCACAAACCTCAATGATGGCACTGTGGACGGAATCCGTCACAAGACCAAGCCGTTTGCGGCTACACAGTTCAGCCCTGAGGTATGCGTAGGCCTGACGGAAAATATTACACCACTTGATGAATTTATATCGAAGTTATAGATTCCTCGATTTCGTGAAATAAAGGTCAAGTGAGAAAATCTAAAGATGTTCAATTCAAATAACAGAAGTCGTAATATGAAGTTTTAAAAACCATGGCCGCCCGTGGCCTTGTGAACGGGAGGGGCCCGCTGCGCAGCAGTGGGAGGGATTCAGTTTTTAAAAGTTCATATTTCGGCATATACACAGATTATGATTGACAACAGCATAAAGAAAGTCCTCGTGCTCGGTTCGGGAGCACTCAAGATCGGTCAGGCCGGAGAGTTTGACTATTCAGGATCACAGGC
>JAFVVN010000008.1 GCA_017502125.1 Bacteroidales bacterium
CGACTGGATGAAGAACTTCACTTTCCTTGATTTCGCACGCGAGATCGGAAAGCACATCACAGTGAACTACATGATGGCGAAGGATTCTGTGAAGAAGAGACTTTCAGGCGAGGCCCGCGACGGTATGTCGTTCACAGAGTTCACTTATCAGCTTCTCCAGGGATATGACTTCCTCTATCTCTATGAGCATAAGGGCTGTACCCTCCAGATGGGTGGAGCAGACCAGTGGGGCAACATCACCACAGGTTCAGAGCTCATCCGCCGTATCCTCGGAAAGGAGGCATTCGCACTCACCTGCCCTCTCATCACAAAGGCAGACGGAGGAAAGTTCGGAAAGACGGAGAAGGGAAACATCTGGCTCGACCCTGAGCGCACATCGCCTTACCAGTTCTACCAGTTCTGGCTCAACGTATCCGATTCAGACGCAGAGAAATACATCAAGATCTTCACCATGCTCAGCAAGGAGGAGATAGACACAGCCATCGCTCAGCATGCAGAGGCACCGGAGCGTCGTGAGCTCCAGAAACTCCTTGCAAAGGAGGTGACCACCATGGTTCATGGTGCAGCAGAATACGAGAATGCAGTGGCTGCTTCACAGATGCTTTTCGGCAACGCGACCAAGGACGCCCTCAAGAGCCTTGACGAGAAGACATTCCTCGCTGTGTTTGACGGAGTGCCTACATTCGAGGTGACAGCAGACAAGTTCCCTCTCGGAATCATCGACCTGCTTGCAGGCGAGACCGCTGTGTTCCCATCCAAGGGAGAATGCCGCAAGATGATTCAGGCTAACGGAGTCAGCATCGACAAGGAGAAGGTGAATGACATCAATGCTCAGATCGGTGAGGAGTCGTTCATCAATGGTAAATATATCCTGGCTCAGAAGGGTAAGAAGAATTACTTTATCATAAAGGTCGTTTAATCGTCAGGTCGAATAGTGATATATGGAGGCGACATGCCACCCCCGGCTAGGGGGTGCCCGACCATCGGGAGGGCGGGGGTCGCCGGAATATATTACTATTCGATCATATACCCCTATATTTATTCTTATCAGATGGATGTAACTGACGGATATGATATGGTTTTGATAAATCCATTGATAAGAATGACATTGATGTCAATATAAAAGAACGTTAGTATATAATGGAGAAGAATATTGAGAGTACCAGGCAGCTGAAGGTTGCCAAGGAGATACAGAAGGTGATGGCTGAGGTTATCCGCAGCAAGGGCATGGCTGCCTTCGGAGGCGCGCTTGTGTCTGTGAGCGGAGTGAAGGTCAGTCCGGATCTTTCCATCGCCAAGATATATGTGAGTATCTTCCCGTCCGAGAAGGCGGAGGCCGTGATGGAGGTGCTGCAGGAGAATTCCCGAGCTCTTCGCGGAGAGCTTGGAAGCAAGGTGGGAAAGCAGCTGCGAATCGTACCGGAGATCGCCTTCTACCTTGACAGCTCTCTGGACTATGTGGAGCATATCGAGGAGCTTCTGAAAAAATAGTAATGAATCTAGCTCAGTTCATAGCAAGAAGATATCTTTTCGCCAAGAAGTCACATAATGTGATCAACATCATTTCGGCGATAAGTGCTATCGGCATGGCCATAGGAACTGCTGCACTGATCATAATATTATCTGTATATAACGGGTTCGACTCGCTCATCAGGTCAATGATGAGCAATGTCGAGCCTGATCTTCTTATAACCCCGGCAACAGGCAAGACCTTCGTACCGGACGACAGCACTTTCGACTGGATATATGACCAGCCTTCAGTCAGGAACATGTGCTGCGTACTGGAGGAGCAGGTGTTCATCAGTTACGAAGGAAAGCAGAGCCTGGCCAGGGCAAAGGGCGTGGACTGGGTCTACGAGGAGGAGTCTCCATTGAAAGACCACATGAGCGACGGGGAATTCAAGCTGCACAGAGGCGATGTCCCGCTGGCAGCCGTCGGCGCAGGACTTGCCTATGAGCTCGGCATCAGCCCGCGTTTTCTTGCACCTGTGGAAATCTACTTCCCGACCAGGACCGGACGCATATCACTTGCAAATCCGGCAGCTTCGATAGAATCCGTCAGGGTCTATCCGTCAGGGCTCTTCTCGGTGAACAATGATGTGGACGCTGAACTTCTTATTGTCCCGATCGAGGAGATGCAGGAACTGCTGGAATATGAGGACGAGGTCTCGGCTGTCGAACTCAGGCTTATGGATGGAAGCACGAAGGAAGAACTCAAAAGGCTTCAGAAGGAAATCGGCACCAGACTTGGTCCGGGGTTCAAGGTCAAGGACCGTTTCCAGCAGAACGAGTCCCTCTACAAGATGATGAAATATGAGAAGGCTGCCATATTCATGATCCTGATCTTCGTCATCATCATCATATCTTTCAACATCTTCGGAAGCCTCTCCATGCTGATCATAGAGAAGAAGGATGACATCAGGACTCTCAGGAGCATGGGAGCACAGGAGGGTCTGATCAAGAGAATATTCATTCTTGAAGGCTGGCTGATTTCCCTGACGGGACTGGCAGGCGGACTTGTGCTCGGAGTCGGCTTCGCTGCCATACAGCAGGCATTCGGAATAATAAAGATGCCCGGACATTTCGTTGTCCAGGCATATCCTATAATTCTTTCATGGTCTGATATCCTTCTGACCATAGTCGGGGTGGCGACCATCGGATATCTCATCGCCCTCCTTCCTGTCGCACTTCACAGTCGCAAGTCACGCGCATGAAGCTTTGCTGCGCCCGCACAACCGTGACACCCAACCCCGTGAACATCAATCAGTTAAGCAAAGTGCTCGCTGTCTCAGGAAGGCGAGGCAAACTATATAAAACGCTGATGATCAACGTTGTAAGCGCCACGATTTAGTCGTGATGATGACCGGCACCGGGAGCGGCTACTCCTTCCACCTTGTATCCGAGTTTCTCAATCGCCGCCTTGAGGGTTTCCTCTGAGGTCCTTGCCGGATCGTACTTCACTGTAACAGTCTGGTGATCAAGGCACACATCCAGTCCCTTCACACCTTTTTCAAATGAGATGTTCTCCTGGACCTTCTTCACACAGTTAATGCAGTGGAGGTGGACATCGAACACGACTTCCTTGACCTCTTTGGTCTTCTTCGCCTTTTTCTGGGTCTGGGCAGCCGGAGCCGCCGCCTGAAATTCAGAAGCTGATGCCGACACAGTCATGAGGGCGGCCAGAGCTATGAGTATTATCCTTTTCATTGTTGTTTATAGTTTTTGATTCTTTATTTCGTTTAAAGTTTCTTCGCTTTGCCCGGGATGACAAGGGCTGTCCCGGAATGACAGGGCCTGCATGGAGGCTGAACTCTGTCAGGAATGCATGGAAGCGGAAGCTAAGCTGTCTTCCAAAGGGTGAAGCGGAAGCCGATGTGCGCCTTGATACCCATGAGCGGTCCCCAGATGCAGCTGGCATCAAACGACGGCTGGCGAGGGTTGGCAGCACCGATGATGGCATTCTTCTGACGGAAGTTGGTCAGGTTTTCGGCACCCACATACACGTCCCAGCCCTTGAACCTGCGTGTCACCTGTGCATACAGGAGAGGATAGACCGGAGTGCGGCCGTTTTCATATATGAGTCTTCCTTCATCATCGACCAGATTCGCCATGAAGTCATACACACGGCACGAACCATTCAGCGAAGCCGTGAAATCGAAGATCCATTTGTTAAGATTGGTGGCGTACTGCATGTTCAGCACCCCCTTGAAACGGCTGGTCATAGGCTTCTCCACAAGTCCGCGGCCTGCAAGTTCGATCTTCGCATTGGTATAGCGGAAGGTGGCGGTTATATTGAACCTCTCCACAGGGTTCACAGAGAAATCCAGCTGGTAATTGTCTGTATATGAGCGGTCTCCGTTCAAGGCATAGAAACAGATCTGAGTCGGATCCATCTCATAGTCCACCACCATCTGCTGGGTGAACTGGGTCCTGAAATAGTCAAAGCTAAGATATGTGCTGGATGAGGCTCCGAAAGGCATATAATAAGTGATGTTACCTCCGAAGGTCCATGCATCCTCAAGGATGTGGTCGTTATATGCCCCGATATACTGCTTTCCAGTAGAGAACACTCCTATATTGTCCACGAGAGGTGTGGAATAGCGGAGTCCACGACCTCCGTTGGCCCTTATCACTATTTCATCGACAGGCATATACTTGAGGGTCAATCGAGGAGAGACTCTGAACTTCGATGCATCCTGGCTGACATGGTTGAACCAGTCGGCACGAAGACCGGCTATGACGGAGAGGACATCACCGTAGCTATATGTATATTCCCCGAAGACTCCGGCATTCGCAAGGTCCGTCGGACCATTGAACTCGGCCACCTCAGCGCCTGTAGACCTCCATACCGCCCTTCTGAAGTCCTCATTGAAGCGGTCAAAGGTTCCATTGAGGCCGAGAGTAAACTTATGTGAGTCATTTATCACATTCTGGTACAAGAGGTTGGCATATGCCGAATGCTGATTCGCAAGATACTGTGTCGACCCGAAGTATGAATCCATATTCTGGAAATTGTAGTCAGACACCAAGGCAATGTTCTGCGAATTGTCTTCGTTCAGCGGAACACCCACCTTGAGATAGGCATTCATCGAACGGTTCATGATGTCAGATCCCCAAGGATCCACTGTCCCAGGTGCAGGAGTAAGACTATAGGTCTTTCTGTCATAGAACACATGTTCTCCATTCTCCCCTGTCAGCATCTGACCACCGAGACGGCTGTCCTGGATGGCACGCACGCCGAAACGCACCTGCACACCGTTGTCAGCCTGATAGAGCCAGCGGTTGGAGAGGTTGAACTGGAGCTGCTTCGGCTCATCAAGGAATCCGTCTCCGTCCATATCATGCGGAGCTATGTTTCCTGACACATGTCCGAGGATCACAGTACTCCACTTGTAGCCCATCTGAAGTGAGGAAGCCACATTCAGGTCCATCTTCGTGTCGCTCATCACCGCCGCATTTATGAACAGCGGTTTCTCGTCTGTAGGTTTGCGATGCTCCATATTGATCTGACCCGTAAGACATTCCACTCCGTTGAGCACGGATGAGGATCCCTTCGCGATCTGGATGCTCTCAAGCCACTGTCCAGGCACGTATGAGAGTCCGAACGGAGCTGCGAGTCCTCTCATGACCGGACGTGTCTCATCCAGCATCTGGGTGTATATTCCCGACAATCCGAGAAGGCGGATCTGGCGGGCACCTGTGACTGCATCCGAATACCCGACAGTAACACTGGCAGAGTTCTCGAAACTCTCCGCAAGGTTACAGCAGGCCATCTTGCAGAGTCCGGCAGCCGAAATGACTTCGGTTCGGAGCTCCTTGCCCTTCGAAAGATAGTTTCCAGCCTGACGGGACACGAATATGGCAGCATCAAGGCTGTCCGCACGCTCGCCGTATATGCCGGTGGTATCGATTTCCTGAGCCCATGAAGGTATTACGCATAATGCGCATACTACCATTGTATATATTTTTTTCATGATTATCTGAGAAACTGTTTAAATTTTTCCACGAGAAAAAACATCAAAAGCACCGGTCCCTCTGTTCGCAAAGGGACAAAGTATGTGCATTATGACAGTAATCAGATACGCCAGACACCGAATTCGGCCTGAAGGTCGCAAGGGACACCACCCCGCCTGTCAGGAATGTTGCAGGAACTGTGGCAGGACTTCAAGTCCTTATATGCCAGGCTGTTGAGAAATTCATAGATTATGCATGGACAGCCACCGCAATGACATTCATCATAGTGGCGATGATCGTCCTCAGCACGGAAACCGGTCAGGAGAATGGACTGATAGGAATCAGTACAGCAGTCCTGCGGGCTGAACGACTCACCGTGACCGCAGTCAGAATCATGACTGCAGCAGGAAGCCTCATCATGACAGCACGAGGAGATGTGATGGCAGCAGGAAGAATGTCCATGGCAGGATTCGCCGCAATGATGCTCAGGATGTATGTCTGCACAGGTCATTCCTTCGGCGAAAGTCGCAACGAAGGTACGGCCCGATCCCTTGCAGGTGTGCACGTCGAAACCTATGATACTCATACCGTACCATATGACGAGCAGCACAGCGCATATTTTCATCCACATTCCTTTCATCTGCTTGAAAATCAACCAAGTCCGCATAGGACATCATCATGCAAAATTACAAATTTTCTTCCAAATCACAAAAAATCACATAATTTTCAGTAACTTTGGACTACAATGCGCTGCATGAATATTGCCTTGCCGCAATAGAGGGGATATCCATGCAGGATGCAAGATATGAATCAACAAATAGACAGGATTATGAAAAATTTTCTGAAGATGACATTGGCGACCTTGACAGGTCTGCTTGTTTTCGGTGTTGTGGCGATGTTCATCATGGTAGCCGCAATAGGAGCCCTGGCTTCCATGGGCGAGAAGCAACCGGTCATGCCGGCAAAAGCTGTGCTTACCATCAACATGTCCACCATGATGCTCAGTGAACAGACAAAGGAAGGAGACCCGTTCGCATCACTCCAGAGCGGAGGCGGAGAGATGATGAGCATGGTCGGAATACGTAATGCAATCAATGCAGTGAATGCCGCTGCCACCGACCCGGCTGTAAGTTTCATATACATGAAGCCGGATGGAATGCTCAGCGGTGTTGCCCACCTTGAAGAATTCCGCAAGGCCCTCGAAAACTTCAGGTCAAGCGGCAAGGCCATCGTATCATATATGGAGAATCCCACAAACGGAAGCTACTATCTGGCATCCGTTTCCGACAAGATATACATGACCCCATATGACGGAGGAATCAATATGTTCACCGGACTTTCATCCCAGATGATATTCCTCAAGGACCTCCTCGACAGACTTGGAGTGAACATCCAGCTCATCCGTCACGGAAAGTATAAATCAGCCGGAGAAATGTTCATCAGAAGCACTTCCAGCAAGGAAAACATGGAGCAGAACAAGGCCATGGTGGATTCCATGTGGGAGAGCTGGGCAAGCCAGATCGCAGACTCCAGAGAGATGACCGTGGACGAACTCAACTCACTTCTCAACGACCTGAAGCTCGAGCTTCCTGCCGACTGGCTGGAGAACGGTCTCGTGGATGAACTTCTCACACGAGAGCAGCTCCACGCAAAGCTCTGCGACCTCTATGTCACCGACAGCTACAAGGACATCAAGAGCATCAGCATCCAGGATTACGCAAAACTCAAGAACACCACCAACCTGAAGGCCAGGAACAAGGTGGCCGTGATATATGCAGAAGGCAATATAGTGGACGGCAAGGACAACCAGCAGGTAGCCGGTGACCGCTTCGCGGAAATCATCTCAAAGGTGCGTCAGGACTCTACCGTGAAGGCAGTCGTGCTCCGCGTAAATTCTCCTGGTGGAGCTGTCCTGGCTGCAGAAAAGATCAAGGCAGAGGTTGACCTCCTGCAGAAGAGAGTGCCGGTAATCGCTTCGTTCGGAGACTATGCAGCATCCGGAGGATATTGGATATCAGCAGGTTGCAACAAGATATATTCAGATGCGACAAGCCTCACCGGATCTATCGGAGTGTTCAGCATTGTTCCGGACTTAAGCGGAACCCTTGACCGCAAGCTGCATGTGAACATAACGCCTGTCAACTCCAACAGACATGCCGACATGTACAACGGATTAAGGCCTCTCACTCCAGCAGAAACAAGCTACATGCAGGCAACCGTGGAGAGCGTGTACAGCCGGTTCACCTCGGTCGTGGCTGAAGGCAGGGGAATGACTGTCCAGCAGGTGGAGGAACTGGCCCAGGGACGCGTATGGACCGGTGCCGAAGCTGTAAGGAACGGTCTCGTGGATGAGATAGGAAACATCGAGGATGCCATCAGATATGCAGCCATGTCAATCGAAGGAGTGGAGAGTGCAGAGGATGTCCAGATAGTGGAATTCCCTAAGCCTCAGACGACTCTTGAAATCCTCCTTGAGTCATTCGAAGGATCGACGCCATCCGTGTTTGCCGGCACACCTTTCGAGGATGTGGAAAGGACGTTCCACGGCTGGAACGCATCGGAAAGCGGAAAGGTGTACGCACGGATGCCATATGAAATAGTTGTAAGATAAATCATGAACCGATACCGTTTCGAGATATGCGCCAATTCAGTGGCGAGCTGCGTCGCCGCGCAGGATGGTGGGGCTGACAGGGTGGAACTGTGTGCCGGAATACCGGAGGGGGGAACAACTCCGTCATACGGCATGATAAGAAGCGCCAGAGAAAGCATCTCCATCGGACTCAATGTAATCATAAGACCGCGCGGAGGGGATTTTCTCTACAGCAGGGAAGAAATAAGCGAAATGGTATATGACACGAAGATGGCCCGTGAACTGGGTGCCGACGGTCTGGTGTTCGGATGTCTCCGTCCTGACGGTTCGGTGGACAAGGAAGCCATGAAGGTCCTGATGGAAGCTGCAGGAGACATACCTGTGACCTTCCACAGGGCATTCGACCACACTGCCGATCCTTTCCAGGCCCTGGAAGACATCATTGAACTGGGCTGCGCCCGCATTCTGACATCAGGATGCATGCCGACCGCCCTTGAAGGAGCTCCCCTGCTCCGTCGTCTTGTCGAAAAAGCCGGGGACAGAATCATAATAATGCCCGGCTGCGGGGTCAAGGAGGGCAACATAGCGGAAATCGCAAGACTCACCGGGGCCTGCGAATTTCATTTCTCTGCACGTGAACCGGTGGAAAGCGGCATGATGTTCAGGAATCCTGATGTGGTGATGGGAACTGAAGACGACCCATACGGCACAGTCCGGACCACTGCCCGCCGCGTGTCCGCAACCATCGCCAGTCTGAACCGCTAATTCACTGTACTACAGAACAATAAAGAGATGAGGCCGACTTATGACAGTCGGTCTCATCTCTTTATACTGCGTATTCAGGAGGTAGGATGGCAGGGATTGCGGAGCGTGTCCACCCGCTGACACGGGTACCCGTAGGACCCGACGGAGACAAGTGGTCGAAGCGAAAGAAGCTTATCAGAGGGCCTTGGAAGTCTTTGCAAGACTGTCGCCGAGGCCTATCGTATATCCCTGTGAGAAGAAGACCACCCTGTTGAAGGTGTCGGCCAGGACTATCAGAGGCAGACGGCCATTCTTTTCAAGCTTCATCTCGGTTGCAATCATCCTGCGGATGCTGCCGTCCTTGTCTATACCGAACTTCACAGTCGAAGGCAGGTCGAAGTGCTCCGAACGGAACTTCCTGCAATCATCCTCGGTTGCAAATATCACCACCAACGGGCGCCCCCAAGCCTCAAGTTCTGCAGCAGCGGCAGAAATATCCATGAAAGCATGGTTGGTAGGCTCGGTTCCATAGTCGACCAGGGCCACGGCAAAATATCCGCGTCCGGTGGTCTCCAGAATGGACTTCTCCACCCGTTCAGCCAGTTCGAAGCGACAATCCGGAGAGCCATCTGAAGCCGCCTTGAAATCGAGGGCAAGATACTTGGCCTCGGAATCAAAGCTTCCTATCACACGGATCTGATCCTTAATATCCCTCATCACAAGATTCTTCACAGTCGTCTTTCCCTCTTCAACAGTGAAGAATTCCACATCTGCAAACACGTTTCCTCCCGACATCCTGGAACCGCTGACCAGCATATAGTAGCCGCAGTCCATTTCTGCAGGCTTTCTGAAAAGGTCAGACCAGACAGCACTGCCATAGTTGAGAGCCTTGAATCTTCCATCCTCATATCTGGAAATGGTGAAATGCGTCTTGTACTTCGGGTCATCCAGAAGAGGAATCTCATCATATACGAGCCTGAGACGGCCCTTCGGCGCAACCGACTGTTCCTCTGCATCAAAGTCCACATCATAGACGAGTCCGTCCTTCTCATATTTCAATATTCCGGTCACGGGATCGCTCCATGCCGGTACACCGAACGAACGGCACATGGCGACAAAGAACAGGTCACGGGAATATATGTCGGCGATTCTCGTCTCCCACACTCTCTGCGGCTTGACATAGACATAGCGAAGACTGATGTCATCACGAAGCGAAAGATTATCCTTGCACCAGTTGACCAGCAGAGCAGGATCCCTGCGTACCGAATCAGAAAGCGAAGACGGCACAGCTGTCTGAAGATAAGCCCGGTACGGAGTCAGAAGCTCATGGGTCATCCTCGGACACAGCACCTTGTCCGGATCAGCAGATACCGGGGTATTGAAGAGATGGTCGGCAAGGACAGCTGCGGGAGTATCCCTCAGGTCCTTTTCCGAAACTGACAGGAGAAGGTCCAGGGCTGTCTTTCCAAGATCCTTTGCTGCCGCTTTCCTGAGCAGGGTCTCGATTTCCGGATGATTTCCTCTGGATGCCACCATCACCCGGGCAGTCCGGTCAGGGTCAAGACCAAGTTCAGCGGCAAGAGCCTCAGCCCGGGTCTTATTGAAGAAGGATGCCACATAGGCGTTTCTGAGGGAGTCCTCATATTCCATCCTGCGGGTATTCTCGGCCCTTTGCGAGTCCGTGACATCAGGAATCCTGGCATTTTCCACAGGAGGGACCACTTCCATCTCAAGGTGAGGGACCACACTTCCCTCCTCATGCTCAAGACGGATGACTGTCTCGCCATCCTTTCCGCAGGAGACCTTCGCAAATCCGAAGAAACCACCCTTGGACGCATATACCATCACGTCGCCAAGGCCGGCAGTCAGACTGGCCCGTCCCTCGGCATCGCTCATCTTGCGCGCAACATCAGTAAACTCGGAATAGTTATATATCTGGAAGGCGACACGTGCACCCTCAGCCGGATTTCCATCCCTGTCGACAACTCTGACCATCACCTTTGCAGACTCCGGCGCATAATTCTCGATTACATTGATTTCCGTGAACAGTCTGTCCTGACGCACGACCTCCTCCGGTCCGTCATATTTTCCCATCACATTAGTATGCATCAGCATTCCACGGCTGGCCGGAGCATTGAACCATGCAAGGTTCAGCACCGGTTCAGGCTCACAGGCCCCCAGAAAACACCACTCTCCATCAACCCAGGCCTCCACCCACGCGTGGTTGCTGTCGGTATGGGCCCACCTTGGCGTATACACCTGACGTGCAGGTATTCCCACAGCCCTAAGTGCGGCCACGAGCAGGGTCGATTCCTCTCCACACCTTCCGTAAGCTGTCTTCACGGTCGCAAGAGGTGAACTGGTCCTACGGTCCGATGGCATATATATGGCCTTCTCATGACACCAGTGGTTGACTTCGAGCACAGCATCCCTCATGCTCATATTCCTGACGCGCGGAGCCAGTTCCTCATAGAAGAAGTAGCGGGCGCTGTCGATATTTTCATTATTCGTCCGGGCCGGCAGGACAAAATGCCTCAACTCACGCTCCGGCACGCGTTTTCCCCACGGCATCTCACTCAAGGCACGACGGGTCATATGGTAGTGATCGAGGAAAAAGCCCGGCTCATGGTTGAGCATATCACCCAGCGGCATATATGCATACATGAACTGCATGGCCTCAAGTTCATCCGTGGCAAGGCCCATGGATTCCAAATCGATTCCAGCTGCCTTCATTACATCATCCTTGGCCTGCAGGTCTTCAAGCACGGTCTGACGATAGGACTCATCTGTGATGAAGTGCCTGCCGCAAGAGGTCAGGATCAGAAGTCCCGACAGAAAAGTCAATATATATCTCATGACAAAACGGTTATTCTTATTATCGATAATGTGGTTTCCTTTATTTTATATCTGTCGTCCATCCTGACACCAAGCACACCGGCGACGTGCTGACATTCCGCCATCTCCCGGCTGCAGTCAACTATCATTACGGCTCCGTCCTTCTGAAGACCGGTGAATCTGAGGTCGGCAAACAGGTCGCTCACCTTCTTCCGGCCACTCATTCCGAATGGTACAAGCCAGTCACCATGACGCCATCTGCGTACCGCAAACGGAAATCTGAGTACGTCGGCATCGAACTGAAGCACTCCTTCCGGCTGTTTAAGCGGCATATCCGGAGTCCATTCCAGTTCTTCCACCTTAAACCTTCTTCCGGCAACATGATATGTTCCCGGACCGGGAACCGGCATGAAATCCTCTCCGTGTCTCAGGGAGGAGAGTTCCGTCTGACGGCAGGCAAAGGATGGAACGTCCTCGCGGGGAAGTACAGTCAGTTCTCCCCTGCCTGTCAGAAGAACATGGGTATCCGACTCGAAGCGCTTGCCCGATATGGTTCTGTCGGACAGAAGAAGACTCTCTATCGAGGCAAGAACGGCATGATTGAAACCATATGGTTCCAGCATATAATATAACAGGTATCTCCAGTGGGGATGGGAAAGCAGGGAGGCTGTGGGGATTGAGAGATTCCCGGTCAAGCCGGGAATGACGGGCTGGTCTCCGGGAATGACTGGCTGGTCTCCGGGAATGACGGAGCTGCAATAGTCCTCCACTATGCGTGAGGCCTCAGAAAAGTATACCATTTCCCTGTTCAGCGTCCTGATGAACGACGGGTTGATCTTCTCGAATATCGGGAAGACTTCGTTTCGGATACGGTTACGCTTGTAGTCGGAGGATGCATTCGTGCTATCCTCACGATACGGGACCTTATGCGCGAAGGCATATCCTTCTATCATCTTGCGGGAGCAATCCAGCAGAGGGCGAATCAGCTTCAGCGGTGCCGCATTCAGAAGGTCGGAAACCATAGACATTCCTCCCAGCCCCCTCAGTCCTGTCCCACGCAAAAGATTGAGAATTAAGGTCTCTGCGTTGTCATTAGCGTTATGAGCGACAGCAACAGCCATATATCCGTTCTCGCGGCACAGCCGGGCAAACCATCCGTACCTTAAGTCACGCGCAGCCATCTCTATGCTGATGCCGTTCTCCCCAGCATAATCCTCTGTATCAAAATCCGTTACATGACAGACCACCCCATGTCCGTCTGCCCAGGCACGGACCATGGCCTCGTCACCATCGCTTTCCTCACCTCTGAGATGAAAATTGCAATGGGCAATGGCAAAGGAATCAGGTCCATATTGTCTGAGGAAGACATCTGCCATGCACATGGAATCCACTCCTCCGCTGACTGCCAGCAGAACACTGGTCTTCCCGAATCCAGGCACACACAGTCCGTCCGACAGGGCTTGGGACATAGCAGAAGGAGCCGACCAAAGATTGATCAGCCCCTCTATCTTTTCCATTGCCAGAGTGAAATGCTTCTGCATTATTTCTTTGATGCGATTGTGTAGGTGAATCCGAATGCAAGAGACTCCTTGAACTGCACACGAGACTTTCCTTCAGGGAACTTGTCGACATCCTTAGGATTCACGATCTTGATGGTATCATCGTAGATGAGGTTCGTGGTGACTGTGAACGAGAAGTATTTCGCAAGCTTCCAGTCGATACGGTTGTCCCAGTTGATACGAGGACAGTGCTTGATGTCCAGATAGTTGGCAAAGAGGACCACCTGAGTGGAATATGCGAAGTTGTCATTGATGTTCACCTTTGCATCCATCTTAAGCTGGGCACCGAATCCGAAACGGACATTGCTCAACTGCGAACCGTCTGCAGGGACACCCTCCGTCATTCCCTCATACTGCTTCTTCAGAGGCATGCTGTAGTTAGCCCTCAGCGCCTCGTCATTCACGACCACCAGGTCACCGGTGATAGGTGCGAAGTTGAGAGAGAACCACTTTGCAGGCACAAAGTCAATACCGAGTGCAAGATTAGTGTATGCAGGAGCGAGGAAGCCTGACTTTATTGCGCGTGCATCCTTCCAGGCCTGCTTGAGAGCATCACCCTTAAGTTCGTTGCCGTTCTCGTCCACCAGACTGCCAGGAGTGTTGTAGTCGTATCCTGTGGTGAACTGAGACTTGAAGTCATAGTTCGCAGAGAAATAGAGATACTTTGTGGACGGTGCCTTGTATCCCCACTTGCTTTCAAGGTAGATACGGTCATTGCTCTTCTGGATGATCGGCTTTGATGATGCATAAAGGAATCCGTAGTCAAGCTGGAGACGGTTGTTCCAGAACATCTCGCCCTTCTTCCAGTTTGCGTTTCCATCTATGTATGCAGCCAGTGAAACGGTGTTGTCTCCACCGGCAGCCCAGTTGGTAAGGCTTGTCTGTCCTACTGTCACATTTGTCTTGAGGGACTCTGTCCAATACTTTGGCTTCTCCACCTTAGGAGCAGCCTCAGGAGCCTGACTGATGGCTTTTGCAGCCTCGGCTGCTGCCGTCTGAGCATCCTGAGCGGATGCTGAAATAACTGCGGATGCCACGCAGAGAACTGATATGAATAACTTTTTCATAGTCACTTAAAATTAATATGATATAGCAAATAGTACACGACGGTTCGATGGCCTGCCTGAATAGATGCACTTACCCTCTTCCTCACAGACAGCGCTGTCCACCGGAATGCAGCGGATTGTGGCCTTGGTCTCCTCCTTGATCCTCTCCTCGGTCTCAGGAGTACCGTCCCAATGGCAGAGCAGGAAGCCACCCTTGGTGATCTCTTCCTTGAACTCCTCCCATGTGTCCACCTTGCGGATGCTTTCATCACGGAACTTGAGAGCCTTTGAATATATATTCTTCTGAATGTCGTCCAGAAGGGCTGCAATCACATCAGCCACACCTTCCTGAGGATGAGAAGACTTCTCGCATGTGTCACGACGGGCAAGCTCCACCGTGCCGTTCTCAAGGTCACGGCCACCCATTGCAAGGCGCACAGGAACTCCCTTGAGCTCCCATTCCGCGAACTTGAATCCAGGACGGAGAGTGTCACGGCTGTCTATCTTCACAGAGATTCCCTTAGCCTCGAGTTCCTTCTTGAACTCATACATCCTGTCGAGGATTCCGTTGTTCACAGCCTCATCCTTGCCTGTGATAGGAACCATCACTACCTGGATAGGAGCAAGCTTCGGAGGCAGTACGAGACCGTTGTCGTCACCGTGAGCCATGATCAGGGCACCCATCAGACGTGTCGAAACTCCCCATGAAGTCGCCCATACATATTCCTGCTTGCCTTCCTTGTTCGTGAACATCACGTCGAAGGCCTTTGCGAAGTTCTGTCCGAGGAAGTGGGATGTACCTGCCTGAAGAGCCTTGCCATCCTGCATGAGGGCCTCGATGGTCATGGTGTCAAGCGCACCTGCGAAACGCTCGTTAGGGCTCTTGTGTCCCACGACTACAGGCACAGCCATATAGTTACGGGCAAAGTCCGCATATACATTCACCATCTTCATTGTCTCCTCTTCAGCCTCCTGACGTGTGGCATGAGCCGTATGTCCCTCCTGCCAGAGGAACTCCGCCGTACGGAGGAAAAGACGGGTACGCATCTCCCAACGCACCACGTTCGCCCACTGGTTGCAGAGGATCGGAAGGTCTCTCCATGATGTCACCCAGTTCTTGTATGTATTCCAGATGATGGTTTCCGATGTCGGTCTGACGATGAGTTCCTCCTCAAGCTTTGCAGAAGGATCCACCACCACGCCGTTTCCGTCCGGATCTGCCATAAGCCTGTGATGGGTCACCACTGCACACTCCTTTGCGAATCCCTCGACATGCTCTGCCTCGCGGCTGAGGAACGACTTCGGGATGAAAAGAGGGAAATACGCATTCTGATGACCTGTATCCTTGAACATCTTATCCAACACATCCTGCATCTTCTCCCAGATGGCATATCCATATGGCTTGATCACCATACATCCTCTGACAGCCGAACGCTCGGCAAGATCTGCCTTCACGACAAGGTTGTCATACCACTGAGAGTAGTTTTCTGACCTTTTAGTTACCTCTTTTGCCATTGTATTTTGCTTTTAATTCATTTTATTCCTATAATTGTATCTGAAGGCTGGATAAACCTTTCCCGCCGTAAGGTGTCCAACACCTGAACAGACGGTATGTTTATTGCACAGCAAAACAGGTTGCGAAGATACGAAATTATTATAAATAATAGGAGACTTGGACATGAAAAAGAGTTCTATGCTAATCATGATTGCGGCTTTGGTTCTCTCGTCATGCGGAACAGCCGCCCGATATGCATCATCTGACAGCGGTCAGAGATTTCAGGACGGCATATACGGCAGCACTCCGTCCTTCATAAGCAAGGCCGAGAAGGAAGAGAACAAGGCTGCTACAGATGCTCTTGTGGAAAAGACAAAGGCATCTGAGATATATCTTTTCGGAGACAGGAAAGACACCATAATGCTTCCTGAAAACCTTTCCGCGAGGATTCAGTATGACCAGAAGCTCGGCGGTACTGTGGTGACTGTCGGAGAGAACCCATATGACTGGCGTTATGACCTGGAAAACAACTATGGATATTACTACGGGCCATACAGCTTAGGAAGTTCGTGGTACTGGAGCCGTCATTATGATCCCTGGTACTGGGATGCATGGAGATGGAACACATGGGCATACACCCCATGGCGCTATCACGGCTGGTACGACCCGTTCTATATAGGCGGCTGGTACGACCCATGGTATTACGGAGGATACTGGGGATACTATGACCCTTGGTATTACGGAGGATGGGGATGGAACCATTGGTACGGACACTATCATCATCCGCACTACTGCGGATGGTACGGAGGCTGGCATCCGCATCATCATGGACATTTCCACGGGCACGGACACATACATGACAAGCCGGTTCATCATAAAAAGCCTCTAAGGGGACAGAGATATCAGACCGGTTCGGGCAGAGTGTTCGCCGGAAGCACTTCCCTCAGAGGAGGCTCGACCGTGAAGGGTGTATCCGGAAGAAGCTCGGGAACCATATCCGGCACAGCTTCGACACGCAGGACGACAGCCACCAGGACAGGAGGAACGACAACCGTCAGAAACAGTTCTTCCACAGGGGCAGGGTCCGCAATCCGTAGCGGAAGCACAGCAACCAGAGGTTCATCCGGAACAATGGTATCCAGAAGCGCACCCGGAACCACGGTCAGCAGAGGCACCACCGGAACGACTTCGTCAAGAGGAACCGTCAGCGCACCTGCCAACCACAGAAGACCGACCGTGACAGCGAGCAGAGGAACAGCCTCAGGCAGCTACAACCAGCAGTCAGGCACCTCATCCTCATCACGTCCTGCCACATCAGGCAGCAGCCAGAGCTACAGACGCAGTTCTTCATCCGGCGGCTCATCCAGCTACAGAAGCAGCTCGTCATCAGACAGCAGGAGCTCTTCAAGCTATAACAGCAGCTCCTCGTCAAGCCATAGCAGAAGTTCTTCATCAAGCTACAGCAGGAGTTCTTCATCGTCATACGGCGGCGGCTCATCCTACAGCGGCAGCAGGAGCAGCAGCGGAGGCGGCGGAAGCTACAGCAGGAGCGGAAGTTCGGGAGGATACAGAAGATAATTATAAGTCAAGAATATGAGACAGACAGTAATCACAATTCTATTGTCACTGACAACAGCGGCAGCCGCATATGCCCAGACAGCATATGACGCCCTGATGTTCAGCGAGAACAATTATGAGGGGACAGCAAGATCGGTGGCCATGGGCAATGCCTTCACCGCATTGGGAGGAGATCTTGGTGCTGTCACCATCAACCCTGCGGGAAGTGCTGTGGCCGGTTATTCCCAGCTCACCATAACCCCTTCCCTGACCTATTCTGCAACCACAACCAAGGGTGTCTCTCCATTCGAAGACGGATATCTGCCATATTTCCAGAGAGAGATGAAGAGCAGAATGACCAATTTCGACCTTCCTAACATCGGAGTGACCTACAGCTGGAAGACCAACAGGTCCAGCGGACTGAAGAACATCACTTTCGGATTCGTCGCCAACCAGACAAACAGCTGGAACGAAGACGTATATGCAAATGGAACAAACTCAACGACTTCATTCATGGGTGCCATTGCTGCGGAAGCGACAAACAACGGCTACAGGGCTGCAGACCTGGCCGCAGCCGATGCATATGATTTCATGCCATGGAAGGCGGTGACAGCTTTCCAGAGCGGAATGATTTCGACATTCGGAGGTGTCGACGACCAGTATGTCGGAGCCAGCGAACTCATATTCCAGAACTCTGCAACGGGAGAGAATGAAATCGCTGTAGGCGGTCCTCTGGAACAGACATACGGAAGAAGGGTGGACGGAAGCAAGTACGACTACGTGTTCAATCTCGGAGCGAACATCTCGGACTTCGTATACATCGGCGCCAATCTCGGAATAACCTCGATAAGCTACAACACCAACGAATATTTCATGGAGAAGGCAGTGGATCCTGCCGACTTCGAGATCATGATGGACAACGGCGAATCGATGTATTTCCACAACATGAAATACAAATACAGCTATAGTGCAGACGGAGTCGGCGTATACGGCAAATTCGGCATCATCGTGACTCCTGGAATGGGATTGAGGATAGGAGCTGCCATCCAGACCCCTACCGTGACCAACATGAGTGAGACATGGGCAGAAGATGGAGAGACGTCCTTCTCAAACCAGAGATACAGTGCAATGAGTCCATACATCGAAGGAGAATACACCTTCAGAAGTCCGATGAGGGCAAATTTCGGTCTCGCATACACCCTCGGCAACATAGGTCTGATCAGCTTAGACTATGAAATGTGCGACTACAGCCAGATGAGATATCACGTGAACAACTCCGACAGGTCATATTTCGAGGAAATCAACACCGACATCAAGGAAAGATTCGGAATATCACATATGCTGAGAGCGGGCCTTGAAGTGAAGCCGCTCAGCTGTCTTGCGATCAGGGCAGGTTATGGACTGACTACATCTGCCGAGAAGCTGGACGTCTGGGGCAATCAGATTCCTGTCCAGAAAACACATTCTGCGGCCCTTGGTCTGGGATATTCTTCAAAGGGATCCTTCTTTGCCGATGCAGCCGTGCAGACCCGTCTGCTGAACGACGAGTACTTCATGCCATACGACGACTATATCTTCGACGCTGAAGGCTATGTTGTGGAGCCTGTTCCGGAGATCCTGAACAAACGTTCCCTCTGGAAAGTCCTCCTGACTCTCGGCTGGCGTTTCTAAAAGCACTATTTCAGATATAAGATCATACAAAACAGCAGCCTCGCTGCTTCAAGGATCCTCCCCACTTTGTGGGTCCCCTCCCTTTTCGGGAGCCAATGTCCTTGAAGCAGCGAGGCTGCTGTTTGAGATATATTACAGAGTTCTCTTGATCTCTTCGATGGTGTATGCCTCGACAACGTCTCCGATCTTGATGTCGTTGTAGCCCTGGATATTCAGACCGCAGTCCATACCCATGTGCACTTCCTTGACATCATCCTTGAATCGCTTGAGGGATCCGAGTTCACCGGTGTAGACCACGATACCGTCACGGATCACGCGCACCTTCGCTGTCCTCTGGAGCTTACCCTCACGGACAATACATCCGGCGATGGTTCCGACCTTGGATATCTTGAATGTCTCCTGAACCTCGGCTGTGGCTGTGACAACCTCCTTCTGCTCAGGCTCAAGCATACCCTCGATACCGCTCTTGAGCTCGTTGATACAGTCGTAGATGACAGAGTACAGACGGATCTCGATCTCCTCCTTCTCAGCAAGCTTTCTTGCAGAAGGCATAGGACGCACCTGGAAACCGATGATGATCGCATCTGAGGCTGCCGCCAGAAGGATATCCGACTCTGAAATGGCACCCACAGCCTTGTGGATCACATTCACGCGCACCTCCTCTGTCGAGAGCTTGATGATGGAGTCTGAAAGGGCCTCCACAGAACCGTCCACGTCTCCCTTGACAATGACATTGAGTTCCTTGAAGTTTCCGATGGCGATACGACGTCCGATCTCCTCAAGGGTCATATGCTTCTGGGTCTTGATTCCCTGGATACGGATGAGCTGCTCACGCTTGTTGGCGATATCCTTCGCCTCCTTCTCGTCAGCCATCACCACGAAGGTCTCACCTGCTGTAGGGGCACCGTTCAGACCGAGGACTGAAACCGGTGTTGAAGGACCTGCCTCCTCGACCTTCTGTCCACGCTCGTTGAACATAGCCTTGACCCTACCGGTATAGCATCCTGAGAGCATGACGTCACCCACACGGAGGCTACCGTTCTGGACAAGGATGGTCGCAAGATAACCACGTCCCTTGTCAAGAGAAGACTCGATGATGGCACCTGAAGCCCTCTTGTTAGGATTAGCCTTCAGGTCAAGCATCTCCGCTTCGAGAAGCACCTTCTCAAGGAGCTGCTCCACATTGATTCCCTTCTTGGCTGAAATCTCCTGACACTGGAACTTTCCACCCCAGTCTTCAACAAGGATATTCATGTTCGAGAGCTGCTCACGGATCTTGTCCGGATTGGCTCCCGGCTTATCTATCTTATTGATTGCAAACACCATCGGTACACCTGCCGCCTGTGCATGGTTGATGGCCTCGACTGTCTGAGGCATGATGCAGTCATCGGCCGCCACGATGATGATGGCCACGTCTGTCATCTTGGCACCACGGGCACGCATCGCAGTGAAGGCCTCGTGACCAGGAGTATCGAGGAATGTAATCCTCTGACCGTCAGGAAGCTTGACATTGTAAGCACCGATGTGCTGGGTGATACCTCCGGCCTCACCGGCAATCACATTGGCATTGCGGATGTGGTCGAGCAACGATGTCTTACCATGGTCAACGTGTCCCATGACAGTGATCACAGGTGGTCTGGAAACGAGATCTTCCTCTGAATCCTCCACCTCACCCTGTGCAATCGCATCAGTCAGGTTTGCAGTCACGAACTCCACCTCATATCCGAACTCCTCGGCCACGAGCACCAGAGTCTCGGCATCGAGGCGCTGATTGATGGACACCATCATTCCGAGGCTCATGCAGGCACCGATTACCTTGGTCACAGGAGTGTTGTTCATAAGGGTCGCCAGGTCGTTTACAGTCACGAACTCGGTCACCTTAAGAACCTTCTGCTCAAGCTGCTGCATTTCCATCTCCTCCTGCATTCTCTGCGAGGCTGCCTCTCTCTTCTCCTTTCTATGCTTGGCTCCGAAGTTCTGCTTCTTGCCCTCGTTCATCTTGGCATATGTCTCCTTGATCTGCTTCTGGATCTCCTTCTGCATCTCTTCCTGTTCAGCCTCAGTCATTGCCGGCTTGAACTTGTCACCACCACGGTCACGACGGTTCTTCTTGCCGTTCTTTCCGCTCTGCTGATCGGCGTTTCCACCCTTGTTCTTATCCTTCTTCGAGTTGTTCACAGCCTCAACCTTGGTGACATCCACCTTCTGGCTGCCTCCCTTCTCGATCCTTTCTCTCTTCTTTTTCTTCTTTTTCTTGTCGAACTGGGAAAGGTCTATCTTGTCAACCACCTTAGGGCCGGCAAGTTTCTCGACCTCGATCTTGACCTCGCGTGGCTCGACCTTCACAGGAGTCTCCTGTACCACTGGCTCAGGCTCAACCGCTGGGGTCGGGGCGGCTACCGGCTCTGGAGCTGGTTCAGGAACTGCAACCGGTTCTTCAGGCGTCTCCACCTTGGCCGGTTTCTTTTCAAACTGAGAAAGGTCTATCTTGTCGATCACCTTAGGACCGACAGTCTCTTCTGCCGCAGGAGCCTTCTCAACTTCAACGACAGGAGCCGCTTCCACCTGCACAGGAGCCTGAACCTGAACTTCCTTCACAGGTTCAACGATCTTTTCCTCAACAGGCTGAGCCTTAGGAGCCGCAGCGTTCAGGGCATTGCTCTTGATCACCACCTCCTTCTCAGGCACATCATCCTCCTGAGCGGTCTTCTTCTTGGATCCCATCTCGATGATTTCCTTCAGCTTGATGGTCACCTTTTCAGAATCCTTCTTAAGTTTCAGGTCTTCACCGAACTTCGCCTCTATCGCCGGCAGATACTCATCCGAAATCTTTGCATTCGGGTTCATATCCACATTGGCACCCTTCTCATTGAGGAACTCAACGAGTCTGGCAAGTCCGATGCTGAATTGCTTTGTAAGTTTGCTTAATCTTATTTCTGCCATATAAATTACCCCTGTTTTAATTCTTACTCTTCGTCATCTTCAAATTCCGCACGGAGGATATCGAGAATCTCCGCCACGGTCTCGTCCTCAAGGTCAGCCCTCTTTGCGATATCCTCTGCTGAAAGTGCAAGAACACTCTTGGCAGTGTCGCAGCCGATGCCCTGAAGCTTCTCGATGATCCATCCCTCGATGACATCATCGAACTCGCTGAGGAGTACGTCCTCCTCTTCCATATCCTCATCATCCGGAAGTTCTCTCCAGACCTCGATTTCCTTTCCTACGAGCATACCTGCAAGACGGATGTTGCAGCCGCCCTTACCGATACCCTTCTTGACCTCGTCAGGAAGCATGTACACCTTGATCTTGTCTTCCTCTCCGCCAAGGATGATGGACGAGATCTTTGCCGGGTTGAGAGCCCTCTGGATGAGGAGCTGGGTGTTGTTAGTCCACTGGAGCACATCGATGTTCTCGTTGCGGAGCTCACGGACTATGCCGATGATACGTGATCCCTTCACACCGATACAAGCTCCGATAGGATCGATCCTCTCGTCATATGACTCGACAGCCACCTTGGCACGCTCACCAGGCACGCGGACCACCTTCTTGATGGTGATGAGTCCGTCGTAGATCTCAGGCACTTCCTGCTCAAAGAGTTTCTCAAGGAACTCTGGAGTGGTTCTTGAAAGCACGATGTATGGAGTGGTGTTGTTCTTCATCTCCACGCTCTTGATGATGGCACGCACGGTGTCGTTCTTCTTGAAGTGCTCTCCAGGAATCTGCTCGTGCTTAGGAAGTCTGAGCTCGTTTCCGTCCTCGTCAAGGATGAGGACTTCCTTAGCCCAGGTCTGATATACCTCACCGGTGAAGATCTCACCGATCTTTCCTACATATTTGTTATAGAGATTTGCCTTCTCTATATCCATGATACGTCCCTGAAGATTCTGACGGATGTTAAGGATACCGCGACGTCCGAAGTCCTTGAGCTCGATCTTCTGCGCGAAGGTCTCGCCTATTTCGTAATCATCATCCTCAAGTTCCTCAAGCGCGATCTGAGTGTTAGGGTCCTCAACTTCCTCAACCACTTCCCTGTTCCAGTAGATCTCACAGTCTCCCTTGTCTACATTCACGATGATGTCGAAGTTGTCTGCAGATCCATAGGTCTTGGTGATCTGAGTCCTGAACACGTCCTCAAGCACACCCATCATTGTTGCCCTGTCGATGTTCTTCTGGTTCTTGAACTCGGCAAAGGCGTCTTTCAGTTCGATTTTTTCCATTTTCTGTCTTATGTTTTTATTGTTTTGTTTTCCGGTTTGAACATGTCACGTCAAGCCTGACATTACAGCAAGGAGCCCGACATGACATGAAGGACCCGACCGTCAGAATTCAATAAACGGACGGACTGAGTTGATCTGATCCATTGTGAAACGGTCCACATGCTCCACAAGTTCCTTCTTTTTCTTTCCCTCCACAGCTTCCTTCACGGAATATTTCAATGTCACGCTATCCTGGTCGGCAGCCTCAAGCAGGGCCACCATCTTCCTTCCGCCCTTCACCTGGACCTCCACCTTGGTTCCGACAGCCTTCAGGAACTGCTTGAGCACCTTGAACGGCTGGTCAAGACCGGCTGAAGTCATGGTGAGGGAATAGTCCTCCTTCTCACGGTCGAACTGCGATTCGAAATATCTGCTCAACTCAACGCAGTCATCAAGTTCGATTTTTCCGTTTTCCGACTCGATTGTTACGACAATATCATTATCTTTGCTGACTGAAACATCAACAAGGAAGCATCCACGTGCAACTATTTCGCTCTGGAGAGCATCTTTGACATCTGAAACGTTCATACGGCTTCGTGTTTATGCATAAATAAAGGGGGCTTGCTGCCCCCTGATCATTCTCACGGTGCAAATGTACGAATAAAATCAGAATAAACAAATTTATTGAACCTGCACTGACATGGAATTCAAAGCCAAGGAGATAGCCGAAATACTTGGTGGCACGGTGGATGGAAATCCCGAAGCCACCGTCACGACATTCGCCCGCATCGAGAGCGGCAAGCCTGGAGCGATATGCTTCTTTGCCAATCCTAAATATGAGCGTTATGTATATGAATGCAAGGCTGACATAATCATAGTGAACAAGACATTTGAGCCCAAGCAGAGCGTATCCGCCACTCTGGTACGCGTCGACGACGCATATTCTGCAGTAGCGACTCTTCTGGACTATGTGACAGCAAGAAAACGCTCATACAAAAGGCATCGCGGCCGCTGCAGGATCAGCTGGAGCGCAAAGATCGGCAGGAAGGTCTATGTGGGGGACTTCGCCTATATAGGCAGGAAGGCTGTAGTGGGAGACTATACGAAGATATACGAGCAGGTGTACATCGGAGAGAACGTAAGGATAGGCTCACACTGCATCATATATCCTGGAGTGAAGATATATCCGGGAATGGTCATAGGAGACCGCGTGATCCTTCATTCCAATGCCGTAATAGGTGCAGACGGCTTCGGTTTCGCCCCGCTTGAGGACGGAACATGGAAAAAGATCGAGCACACAGGAAATGTGATCATCGAAGATGACGTGGAGATCGGAGCGAACGCATGCGTGGACAAGTCGCAGATGGGATCGACGATAGTACGCAAGGGATGCAAGATCGACAATCAGTGTGCGATAGCCCACAATGTGGAGGTCGGGGCAAACTCGGTGATGGCCGCCCAGACAGGAATTGCCGGCTCCACAAAGATCGGAGAGCACTGCATATTCGGTGGCCAGGCAGGAGTGGCCGGCCACTTGACCTTGGCCGACAACACCACCATAGGAGCCCAGGCAGGAGTGCTTGGAAACATCAAGGAAGGCGGGAAAGTCTTCATGGGCACTCCGGCAATTCCATACAAGGATTACTTCCGCAGTTATGCTCTTTTCAAGAAGGCAGGATTAAAATAGGTTTAATGGGAAATAATTACTATCTTTGCGGGCTAATTTAATGAAAGGTAAGAAAAAGGGAAATGCAACTGCAACAGACTCTCATAAAGAGCTATTCATTTGAAGGGAAGGGACTTCACACCGGAAAGGTGGCAAAGATGGTGATAAATCCAGCTCCTGCTGACACAGGAATCCGTTTCAGAAGAACAGACATCAGCGAAGGCGCATATGTTGACGCCTTGGCTGAAAATGTATCCAATACCGCCAGAAGCACGACAATCTCGCAGGGAGAAGCATCTGTTTCCACCATCGAGCACATAATGTCCGCACTCACAGGAATGGGAGTGGACAATGCAATCATCGACATCGACAATGTGGAGGTGCCGATTCTGGACGGAAGCGCAAAGCCATATATAGATGCCATCTGGGCTGACGGATTTCAGGAGCAGGATGCTCCAAGAAGATATGTGGAGATCAGCGAGACCATCGAGATAAGAAACGACGAGAAGGGCTCGGTAGTCCGCATAGAACCGGCAGAGGAATTCTCGTATGACATAATGATCGACTTCAACTCAAGGGTCCTCGGAGTGCAGAATGCACGTTGGGATTCTTCGGTGGTCTATCCAGAGGAGATCGGAACATGCAGGACATTCGTATTCTTCCATGAAATCGAGTTCCTTTTCAATAATAACCTCGTAAAGGGCGGTGACGTGGACAATGCCATCGTCATCGTTGAGCATCCCGTGACTGAGGAGCAGGTGAACAGGATGTCGGAACTCTTCAATGTTCCGGCCCTTAAGGTACGCGAAGACGGATATCTGAGCAACCTCGTCCTCCGCTTCCCTAACGAGTGTGCAAGGCACAAGCTGCTTGACCTTATCGGCGACCTGAGACTTGCAGGAGGATTCCTGAAGGCAAGGATTACAGCTGAGAAGGCTGGTCACGGAATCAACACACAGGCGGCCAAGGCTGTTAGAAAACAAACTAAAACTATATAATAATGGCAAACATTCACCCACTCGCGACAGTTCACCCGAATGCAAAGCTCGGTGAGAACGTGGAAGTCGGACCATACGCATACATCGAAGAACATGTAGAAATCGGAGACGGATGCCGCATTCTCCCCCACGCGACCATATTCAACTATGTGAAGATGGGAAAGAACTGCTGTGTATTCCCTGGCGCCGTAATCGGAGCTGTCCCTCAGGACCTCAAGTTCGACGGAGAGATCACATTCGTGGAGATCGGAGACAACGTCAACATCCGTGAATGCGCCACCATCAACCGCGGAACAAAGGCCAGCGGAAAGGGAGTCACAAAGATCGGCAACAACGTGCTCCTGATGTCATATACACATGTCGCTCATGACTGTACAGTGGGCAACAACTGTATCCTCGTAAGCTACGTGGGTATCGCAAGCGAAACCGAGGTGGACGACTGGGCTACTATCGGAGGAAGCACAGTGGCACATCAGTTCTCGAAGATCGGAAAGCACGCATTCGTTGGCGGTGGCTGCAAGATCAACAAGGACGTTCCACCATATGTGCTCTGCGGACGCGACCCGCTTTCATATGCAGGTGTGAACATCGTCGGACTCCGCAGAAGAGGCTTCACCTCAGACCAGATCCGCGGAATCAAGGATATGTACGACATCATCTACAGCAGCGGAGCGAACTTCTCTGATGCAATCGCCAAGATCGAGATCGGATTCCCTCAGTCTGAAGAAAGGGACAACATCATCGAGTTCATCAGAAACTCCAAGAGAGGAATCATCAGAGGCGCAAGCGCCGACACAAAAGGCGGCATAGACTAATGCCGAAACTCCTTACAACAGCATACTTTCCGCCCATCTCCTATTTCGCCGCCATGGCACAAGAGATGGGCGGCATGGTTATACGCCCACGTGAGGGAAGAAGAGACGGAGCCGCTCCCCAGCTCAGGCCGTCAGTGGTATATATGGAAGCCTGCGAGAACTTCCAGAAACAGTCATACCGCAACCGATGCCGTTTCTACGGGGCTGACGGGGTCCAGGCGCTTCAGGTTCCGATAGTCCATGAGGGAGGCACCCACAAACAGCCTGTCTCCGAAATAAAGATAGACTGGTCCAAGCCTTGGCTGCTGCAGCACAAGAGGGCTATAGTTTCCGCCTATCACACATCCGCCTATTTCGAGTACTACCAGGACGAACTCTTTTCCATCCTTGACAGTCACCACGATAGACTTTTCGACCTTAATATGGATCTGATCAGGTTCTTCATCAGGAAGACCGGGATTGCCGTGGACCTTAGGACCACCTCGGAGTATTCCAGGGACGGAATCGTCACAGCCACGGATGGCACCCATATCGAATGCGAGGACCTGCGTGAAGTCATCCATCCCAAGCGCCCCGACACCATCCTCGAAGACCTGAACCTGAAAAAGCCGTATTTCCAGGTATTCACCCGAAAACACGGCTTTCAGCCGAATCTCTCCATCATGGACCTCCTCTTCAACGAAGGCCCGGAGAGCATTCTTTATCTCAAGAGACTTTAGTCCCTGTATATTACGGTTCCGAAACGTCCCACCTCAGGTTTCATGGAAGTGATTCCGACAGGCTGGACTCCAAGACCGATCTGTCTTGCACTGAGTTTGAGGCCGTCATTCATCGACACTCCCGACTTAAGACCACCTGCCTGATAATCAGGTCGGTCAAGACCGAGAATGTCACAGAAGCAGCAGTAGAGGGCAGGATTGAAGTCGAAATTGCCCCAGTCACCGAACGAATATGGGAACATATTGTCGATATCATCCTGATAGTTACTGTTCTGGTTGTTGAGGATATTTCCGGAATCCGGCATGAAGCCATCCTTAGGAGCATACTCGTCTCTTCCGTTGAGTCCCCAATATGTGATAGGGGCGAACTCGAAGCGTCGGCCGTTATACATCTCGTGAGTGACTTCCATTCCCACATTCTTTCCCTCCGAACGGCTTCCGATCAGCACCACAGGGAAGTCTATACCCTTGAGTGCATTGATTATAAGCTCCGAAGCAGAAGCTGTATTCTCAGACATGATGACCCAGAGTCTCTTCAGTCCCATTGAAGGAGCCACGCCAAGCTTGTCCGACTCGGACGGACCGCTCTTGAAAGGCCATTCCTCGATCTTTCCGTCCCTGAACTTTGCCTTGAAGAAGATCTGGTCGTCATATGAACGTCCCACGATCGAACTTGCAAGATAGCGGCTCTGCTGAACCTCGCCACCCACATTGAAGCGCAGGTCGAGGATGAGCTCCGTGATGCCGGCATCAATGAACTGCCTGATCTGATACTCGACCACATCCTGGGCAGTGGCATCAAAGCTCTCTGATGCCATATAACCGATGTTGAACGGCTTGAGGTCATCATTATCCGTATTTGTCATTATCGCAGCAAAGAGGATAGGGTTGTATCCGTAGGTTCCGGCAGTCACCTCCGCCTTATTGTCCAGAACAAGGTCATATCTCTCTGCCTCATCATTCGCCTCATAACGGGCATATATGAGGTCATATGTTCCGGACGGGCTGTAGAAGAGTTCCTGCATGAATGACTGATAGTTGGACCTTGTGATCCTTGTGCTTCCTATCTTATATATGGTGTCTCCCCTGCGGAGTCCCGCCTCCTCGGCCGGAGATCCGGGATAGACATATCCAACTGTCAGACCGATGTAGTCTGTGTTGGCCTCGAAGACCGAAGCGAAGAGAGGACCTATACCCAGACCGAAGGTGCTTGTGAGCTCGCCTGCCTTGGTCATGACAGGTGCCTTGGTCGAGGTGACCTCCTGTATATATGAATAGATGTACCTCTCACCTGCAGACGATGAATAGCCTCTGTAGTAGCCTCCATCCTCGATATTGATATCTCCGAGCTGGGTCAGGTGGGTATAGAGGAACTTGTCGTAGTTGATGGTCTTGTCTATCTCAAGCTTCGCATAGTCATCTGCCCAGAGGTAGTCCTCGCGCAGACGTTTGTCCATGATCTCATTCAGAGATGCAGACATGGCTGAAATGTTTTCTCCGGCAGCCTGGGTGAACTTTGCCACCAGCATCCTCTCCTTGCCTCTGACTGCAACATATAGCTCGGCTGTGCGTTCCTGTTCCTCCTCATTCTTGGCGAACCTCACACGGACAGTGCCCTGACCGGCCGACTCGATTCCCTTCATCTGGGAAATGACAGCCCAGTCACCTCCGTCAGATGTCGCAAGTTCCGCATACCAGGCTCCGTCCGTCATGAACTTGACCGTGACGGTCTCACCATACATAGTCACCTTCTTTTCCGCGCGCGGATTGTCGATCTCAGTGATTCCGAAGTCCTCCTTTGCACATGAGGTCAGGACCATAAGTACGGTCAGAGCAATATAAAATATCTTCTTCATCTGTTCCTTTATTATTTGTTAGGATTGAATTCATATATGGCATGATACCTTCCGTTTATATCCTGCCATACCATATATATGCGGGTATACACCGCAATGTTATCATATGTGAGTGAGACAGACTCCGTGTGCATGGTCTCGCCAGAAAGTTCGAGTTCCATGTTCACCATCTTGTCGGACTTTGCATAAACATCTCCAGGGAGATATTCCGCGTCACCGCAGAAAAGCCAGTAACGTCTGCACTCCTGAGGCATGTTCACAGTCATACGATAGGTCTTGCCGGTGAATGAAGTGGTCAATGTTCCCGTAATCTGCGGCATGCCATACTCGTAACCGGGATCCGTGCTAAGAATGTATTCAATGCTTATCACAGGGGTGAAGGTGTAGGTATAGAGGTAGGAATTATTGCCCTCAGCGTCAGCGACCAGCGCATAGAGCTTATACTCGACACCTGACATAAGTCCCTCAAACACAAGCTTTCCGTCAAGCTTGGAAATCTTCGTTGAGACAGCATCCGGCATCTGACCGAGAGCCAGGAACTTCTGGATCTGCTCCTCCGAGAAATAGGTGTATGAAGCTGCGACATAAGTGATTGTCTCAGGCGAGCCCTTGAACCCGAGCGACATGGTCACGGTTCCTGCCTCATCGCACTCATATCCGGTCACAGAGACCCCGAGATCCTCTGTGAACACCAGCTGTCTGAGCGCGACCTTCTCATTGACTATGGCACCATAGCCTCCTTCTTCCGTGAAGGATACTGCAAGAAGGCAGACTTCATCTTCAGGAGAGAAGGATGATGCAGAGACGGTGTTGACAGTGCTTCCTTCAGTGAAAGAACCCACTTTCACAATATATGATGCGATATCATCATCAGTTGCAAGTTCAGCGATCGCCGCCGACTTCACAATCGCAGCATATGTCCTGTAGCATGATGCAGCTGGAGTCACCACTGCCGTAAAACCTGAGGATGCTACATCTTTAATCTCACAGGAAGGAGCTGCCAGGGCAGCATCATAAGTCACATCAGGAGTAGTGAATCTATGCTCCACGAAATCTTCGGCCACATACACGCCGTTTGCTGCAACAGGCACATACCAGACCACATACTCAGTAGCCGGAACAAGCCTGCCCTCGATATTACCGTATGGGAATCCGTTCACCGGACCGTCATACATGACAGACGTGCAGACTTCCCCATTGCCCTGAGAAAGGAGTTCGATCATATCTTCCCTCGCCTGTGCATCCCATCTTTCAGCAGCAAAGAAACCACCGAAATATTCGGAAACGTCCATCACCGCATGAAGTTCGGCATAATCGAACCTGATATCACTTATGGTCCAGCCTTCCGACACAGCTACCGTCTGTATGGAGACAAGGTCAGACTCCTCATACCTCATATTGCCCTGAGCCACCTGTGCCGCAGGCAGATAAGGTGCGGCAAACACCACATATTCCTCAGTTATGGAGTAATCCTCGATAAGGTCGGTCAGCTCATAAGTGGCAGAGCCCTGATACGGAACTATGGAAGCTGCATTCCCGTTCAGCCATTCTGCAGCCGAATCAGGACTGTATTTAGAGGACTTCCATCCGACCAGGACATAGCCTGTGAAGTCTTCGGCAGTGTGCTCAGCCATCTTCACAGAGACCACTCCATTTGCACGCGCAAGAGTCAGATACGGTTCATAGATGACCTCAACACACATAATCTCAGGGACAGCACCGTTGTCAAAGACCGCCAGCACCTTTACGGTTCCCTGGACAGGGCTTTCCTTGAGGTCCTCCGGAGCAGTCACGAACAGATAAGAGTCGTCCTCGATGCGGGCCTTCCAGCCCTCCGGCTTCTCGGTGATCGTATATGCCTTGACATGTGACATCTCCACCATGACAGACTTCTCCATAAGTGCCCTCGAGAACCACAAGGTGTCTGAAACCGCTCTGAAGATAGCCTCACCTACAATAGCCACCCTGACTTCTTCTCCTCCGACAAGAGTGAGCACAAGGACATCACCGTCCACCTCGACCTTTTCAAAGAGCACAGCCTCGTTCACGGGGCCGTCCGAAGTGCCGCCATCCTCAGAGGATTCTCCGGTGAAATAGCTGATTCCCGTCCTGACCCATGTCTTTCCGCCATCCACTGATATCATCCACTCGTTCTCCTGGGATATCTTCAGAGCCGGAGTGACAGACACAGGCACCCTCTTGTTATCCACCGTGAGAGGAAGGTTTACTCCATCCTTGCAGATGGCCCAGTAATACATTCCATCCTCCCCTTTCTCAACCGTGATTATGGAATAGCCGCTGATGGACTGGTTGATCTCAATCTTCTGACCGTCGAGAAGGGTTATGGTTCCCTTGCCGGTCTCCGCATTATATGACCAGGAAGCAATGCTTCCGACAGATATCATCGACTGAAGCGCGGACACATTGGCCGCCATATCCTTCTCAAGCTGCTGGATCCTGCTCTCGAGCCCCGCAATGGACTCCCTGAGCTCAGAATCATCATAGCATGAGGTGAGTGAGGACGCTGCCAATGCAAGCATCATCGCCAGAGTCGCAATCTTTTTATATATCTTCATATCTTTCAAGATTTTAATATAAGACTATCAGTTTGCCGGAGTCCTGTAGGCAGAAAGTTCCCTGAACTCGCCCTTATGATATATCATGCAGGCAACAGGACTGTACACATCCACTCCGTCTTCCTCTCCTATGGCCACTGCCGCCACAAGAACAGGCTTGTCCGAAACCTTGTCTGCGACAACTCCAAGGGTGACAGACTCCGCATTGGAGTCAAGTCCGAGCTGGACGAGCTGGCTTTCCCAAAGGGCCAGATACTCCTCATATGTCCTTCTCGTTCCGCTCACGAGATTATAGAGTTCACATGAAGAATAGAGTGCATCATCCGATGCGGTCACTCCGAAGTATTTGATCATCTTCGTATCATCATTTGCTACGAACTTCGCCAGAATCTGTCCGCCGGCATCGTCATATTCCACAAGCTCAAGCCTGATGGTCGGATCCGGGCCAGGGACAGCCATGGTGGTAGTTGCCGAAGCGAACTTCACAGGGCCCACGACACCATTGATATCCTCCGCACAATATGCCACGACATATGTGATTCCTGACTCGTAGCCATACATCGAATATCCGTCATATCCGGCCTTCTCAGCCTCCCACATGTTCACCATAGGGACAGGACCGGCAGGACCGTCCTGATATGTGTCATAGAAGAAGGTCATCCATTTCTCACGGTTTCCAAGGTCCGTGATATAGTCCGGAGGAGTGACAGGAGACTCCTTGTCATACGGCGCCACGATCTGGAAGCGGTAGCATGCAGTAGTCTCATAGTCATATGTGAAATTATATTTGAAGCCCCAGCGCGAAACATCAGTCAGCTTGAGGTCCACATCGGCGATGCATGCCTCAGGATTGTCACGTACGAGCTTCTTTGTCCTGAACGGCTGTGAGAAGCAAAGCTCGGAAAGCTGGCCGAAATTGTTCTTTGCGACATAGAGTGCCACATATTCGGTGTCCGGCTTGAGTTCCACCTGCACCTGGTCGGAACTCTTGTAATAGGAACCTGTCAGGGTGTTTGTCTCAGAGTTGAACGAGAAGTTGTTGTTTGCCACTCCCCAGCCCTCGTTTGCTATGCTGAGTGCCTCCGCAGCCTTCACATCGTCGGCAGCGTTTCTGAGATTCTCCGCATCCTGAGCCAGATAGAGGCGATAGAAGCATGACATACAGCTCTTTTCCATCTCAACATCGAAGTATGCCAATGTGGCGCATATCCTGTCTCCTGCCATAACTGTGGCGCGAGGGGTAAAGTCGCCCTCAGGGATCTGCATCAGCGAGAAATCATATCTCATTATCTCCGCCGACGGTGTTCCGTTTGCATCCACAGCCACGGCCACCGCCGTATTTTCCCTGATTATTCCGTCTGCAAGTTCGAAGGACCTCTTCACGCTGAGATTCTCCTCCAGAGTGGCATCATAGGCACTCATAGTGGCTGAACGGCAGAAATCACGCATCATCTTTTCACCGAAGAGATCGATGTATTCGCCGATTTCCTCAGTGGACCAGATCCAATGGTAGAACTGCTTGCAGTCCTCATTAGGATGATATCTGACGATGAATGCGCGATATCCCACCTCTGCATCGATGGCTATCTGAGGGTCCCCCACAAGTTCCTTCACCGGAGTCACCACACGGGCTATACTCAAGGAAGCGGGATTCTCTCCATTGTCGTCGTAGCATCCCAGTACCAGAATGTAATACTCGCAGTCAGGAACTATCGGAGCCTGGGAATACTCGGTATTCGCCCAATCGAACTCCTTGCCCGAAGCGAATCCTTCGTCTGTGGAATTGAAGATATAGGCACCGCTGCCTGAGGAATTTGTCAGGAGCTGGATCACCTTGTCCTCACATGTCTCCTGAGGGGTCATCAGACAGCCTTCATTCAGAAGAAGATTGTACAGCATCGCCTTAGGATATACATCAAGCCTGTATGACTTCACAGCCGGGCCGGGAACAAGATTGAAGACAATGTTCTTTTCGTCGACCTCGCTGACATTGATGGTCACCCCGTTGTCACCGGCCTCGAAACCGTCTTCCTGCACACTGAGAGGGAACTCATAGTATTCGCTCTCAGTCTTTTTGTCGTCCTCGAAGTTCTTGTCATCACAACCGGCAAAGACAGCTGCAACCGAAATCATGAGGAACAGTTTCAATGATTTTTTCATAGTATCAAAGTTATATTTATCTATATTCATAATCCATCCTTCCACCGTTCACTGCACACTGGGCCATATTGTTCACATGACCATCACTGTCAATCGCCAGCACTGCGACATGAAGGTTCTCAAGATTCCACTGAGGATCCACATTGAAGTCATAGGTCTTTTCAGCCTCTGTTCCGGCAGCCACTTCTCCAAGACCGTCACCACGGACATTTGACGAGATCATGGCGCGGACCACATGACGGTGGGTATAGTCCGGGCGGACCGAACCGGTACTTTCCTTCTGCTCGCCCACCACCTTGTCCTCAACCACATAGGCTGCAAGACGATAGGCAGATGAAAGCTCGGAAAACAGCCTGACTTTCGCGCTTGCCTTCCCGGCTTCCGCATCATAGGAACATTCAAGGGCCACACCGCAATGGGTCAGAGACTTGGTGAGCGACTTCTCGATGGTGGCCGCACAGCCGCCCTCATTCAGGAGTCCCACATCACGCATGTCAGTCACATATGCCGGATAGCCTCCCCAAGCGAAAATGTTGTAGAGTTCCTGCTCCTGAGGTATGACAAACGGGTCGACGGGTTCCCCTCCCGAAGCATTGTGAAATGCCAGGGCAAAGGCCTTTCCCTTATACTGTCTGTCGATGAGATAGTTCAATGTGGTCGCACCTGCAGGGCACTGAGAACACCAAGTTCCTGTGAACTCCATCACGCACACATGACGTTGGAAGCGGGACTCCACTTTCTCATCCCCCTCATAGGCATAACCGACCGACTCTCCCAGGGCACACTGGCCGGCATTGTTGCAGGAAAATGTCTCCCCACCATCCCTGGTGTCCAGCATCATGGCAAGCACCCTCATATTCGCCGGATTCCATTCCTGAGGGAGGGTGACCTTCTTCGTGACCTCATACTCCTTTCCTGCCTCAAGATATTTCCCTCCGTTGAGCTTCTCGCCCACGACATTGTCCCCGAGCATCATCCTGAAGACATTGTCATGGATATAGGACTGTCCCTCAGCACCTGCCTGGGAATATTCCAGTCCGTCCTCCACAAGGAATATGTGGTATCTGTATCTTCCGGGAACATCGGCCTTGAACTTTGCGGTCACCTCCAGGGCACGGTCTGCCACATCATAGGATGTCTCGACAGCCACACCGCATATCGCCGGAGATGCCTTGGACCAGGACTCAACCTCGGATTTCATCTTCGCATATTCATTGATTATATGCTGGGAGCTCTTTCTGAAGTCTAGAGCAAAAAGCGGGAGTCCCATACCGTCACCCGTATTCACCTTTTCATAGAACTTGGCGTTCACCGGAAGGGTCATAGGATCTGCCAGCCCGCCGTAATCCATATGGAATGAAACAGGAATCACATTCGGATAGTCCGTCACGACATCCTTAAGCGCAGATGCGAGAAGAGGACAGTTCATGCAGCCAGTCGAAGTGAACTGCATGGCAATCATATGACGGGCATATCCCGAAGAAAGTACAACCGTCGTGTCCACTCCGTCAGTCTCATCCTTTCCGCCATTTGTCTCTGGATCTATGTATCCATGACACGATGCAAGACCACATACAGCGGCCAGCATCAAAAGAATATGTCTAAAGTCCTTCATCACTGGTTATATCTGTAGTCTATGGTTTCACCGATATTGAAATCCACAGCATTGTCTATTATCACCTTGCCGTCAGCTTCCCTCAAAGTGAAGAGCACCACACGGCAGTCATCAGCATCAAGTTCCGGTGACTCCCACTCCTTGACCAGAGTCTTCTCAGCCTCGGCCTCAAGGGTGAAGGAATCGGTGGACATCGCATAGAAGTTGCCTGAGGCGCTTATGACCACATCGTTATATACATCCTCGTGCGCCGTCGATGTCGGGATGCAGTTGTCCTTGAGCACAGCCATTCCCAGGTCATATTTTCCTGCGACAGATGCCATCACGGAAGCGTTCACGGTGAGTTTTCCGCCCGCAAGGGTGGAAGAAGCCTTGATTCCGGTCTGGGCAGGATGCTCTACCAGACGGTTCATCACCAATCTCTTTATATCATTCACAGTCCTCTTTCCGGAACCTTCGGAAATGGAATATATGCAATATGGATATCCGTCATCCTTTGTTCCGTATCTGTTGAGAAGGAAGGCTGCCAGATCCATGGCCGGGTTATAGGCAACCGAGAACTCATCACCGTTATGAAATTCCATCACGACGCTATGGTCCTTGGTGAACGCATCCACATTGTTCAGAGCCTCTGTCATATATGGACAGTACTGGCACCAGGTGCCTGTGAGCCTGTATATCGCCACGTTCTTGTGGAACAGCTCATATTTCCTTCTGTTCTGAGAAGCTACGGTGACAGTGTTCTCACACTCCTTTCCGGAATACATCGCAGAGATGGTGTAGGTGCCGTCAATTATCGAGGAGAACTTGTCAGCTTCCCCCTCGTATCCCATTCCGGAACGCCACTCGTCGGTCTCGGCTATATGGAACGACACCTGTCTCAGATAATTACCTTCGGTGAGCACGAGTCCGTTTGCATCGGTGACCACAAGAGTCGCGGCATCCTTACCGTCAGACTCAATCTGAGACTTGTCAGCCGAAAGAGTATACGGCTCCACCGGAGTTCCGGGAAGCACATCATTCGGGTCAATATTGCCGGCACACGAAACCACAAAGGCCGCTGCCAGAAAACAAAAACTATTCTTTATTATATTCATATTCAACTATTTATCAAAACGACATCAAGACTGCCAGGTTGGCTCCGGTATAAGCCGGAATCTGGCGGCACACACCGCCCGAACAGATATATCCGGCCTTATATCGGCCATATCCGAGAGTAACCTTGGTACGGGACTTCGAGTAGCTGACACCAGCATTGTAATAGTGCAGCTTTGTGGACCCGTGATTCCACATATCACTTGCAAACACACTCCAGTGCGGAGCCAGACTCACCTCGACAAGACCTGCCATCCAGTCCTTCTGATCCTCATAGGTCACCAGATACTGAAGCTCCATGCGTGCAGACAAGGTCGGAGTGAACTTGTAAAGGAGATCGGCTACGAATATGTTTGAAAGCCAGGTGGTCCTGTTGGCTCCGTAGGACGGGCTGTACTCCTGCATTGACCACAAAAGAGTGGACTTGAACTGTTTTGTCCACTGCTTTTCGATATCGACGCTCAGGTCGCGGAAAAGCATGTTTCCGGCCTTGAATGTGCCCTCCTGGGCTATTGCATGGTAGGTTGAGAAGTTGGCATGGACCCTCATTCCCCTCTTTCCTCCAAGAGCTGTCCCTCTTCTGAAATTATAGAAGACATCGAGCTGTCCTCCTATCTCTCCGCTGTTCACATATTTTGACGATATCTCTCCGGTGCGCGCTCCATAAGGATGAAGAGTGGTGAGCATATATGTATACTGAGTGCACATTGCAGGCACATAATTCAGCATGTTCACAGCAGAAGCAGCATCTGTCACGACCTTTGAATCCATCCACTCGAGACGACGAAGGGAGAGATTCACTCCAAGTCCCCTTGCATTATAACCGGTCTCGATCAGCTGGGCATTTCCCCTTTTGCGATGATACATCTGTCCTTCACCTGCATATGAGGTATTATAGTAGTATTTCTGGCCCGCATCCACATATTCCGCCTTGAAGAAGAAACCATGTGATTCCAGATTCGCCCTGGCAGACCATCCCACATTGTTTGACTTGCATCCGTCAGCCATCCTGTCGCTGTCCAGAGCCTCGTAACGGTCCAGGACCGAACCCTCCAGTGCAAGGTAGGTGTTGTCCATGCCGATGGCATTGGAAAGGACCAGGCTGAGGTCGGCACCCCTTACCTGAGTGGAGGACGGCTTCATTCCGAAACGCGGCATACCCCAGAGAGCCTTTACATTGAGTATGTCGGCATATGAATAGGTCACCCTCGCTCCCATCACAGAGTTGTTCAGTCCAAGTGCCCTGTCCTCCCAGCTTCTGAACAGCAGACCGCTTCCGAACTGCTCATAGAAGGTTCCGGCTGTGACAGAGAAGGAATCATCCTTCCAGTTCACATAGAAATTTGTAAGACCTATTCCCTTCAGCTCAGAAGAAAATCCCACCAGCACGGGGGCATAAGCCTCCATCTGGACTCCGGCAGAAAAACGGTTGTTATAATAATCCAGCTTGAGATAGTTGTTTGAACCGAATTTTCCGTCAGGGACGGTGGCATGAGTCTTCAAATCCTCGTGGTAGTAATTTGACGTACTCTCGAAACTGCCTGTAAGATAGCCTTTTGATCTTTCGGTCTCTGCCGGGAGCGACTGGGATGCACAAAGCATCAGAACAACCGACAGTATATGGATTCGTAGTAGTTTCATAACTTGAGCCTCTGGTTAAAAACAGATTTTTCCAACCTGCAAATATAAGAAAAAATGCCAGTATTCACTTCCACGAATCAAGTTTATCATATTGAGATTATCACTTGTCACTCAGAGGAAAAACACAAAAAATGAGGCCGACCAATGTCAGCCTCATCAAAGCGTTTCGTTTTTCTATTCGTAGTAGTTCGGAACCTGAATGACCATAGGTGCATAATAGTTACCGGCCTGATCCTTCAGGAGAATCGTGAGCTTATCCACCACGTTCTTGTCCTCATCCAGACCGAAGGCCTCACGGTTTGTAATCGTCAATGCACTTCCGTCATTTATATACAGAATTGGCTCCCTGTCCTTGTAATATGGTGTATAAGCATCGACAAAGGCCTGAGCAAGAGCATTTATCTTCGTCTCATCTGTCAGATGGTAGCTGTACTCACTGTTCGGATCGCCGAGATAGTCATAATTGCAGTTTCTGACCACCCATCCCTTCCAGTAGTCGAGCGACATCCTGTCTGCGAAAGCCTGCTTCTTAGCCTCATAGTGCTGACACAAGCCTGAATCCCATACAGGACATGTGGTCTCGTTATGTCCGGCAGACGGGAAGTAGGTCACATAACCATATGATGCCACACCATGGACATAGGCGTCATAGACACTGAAGAACAGAGACGCATCATGAACTTTTCCACGATCGTCATACCAGATAAGGTTTTCCGGATCCGGAACATTGACCGACACATCACGGCTCTTGGTGCAGAAGGTCTCAAGTTCCACTATCATGTCCGCAAGTTCGGTAGCGACCGGTGAGAAACAGCTTATGTACGCAATAAGGTCGGTCGGAGTCTTGATGTCGAATGCATATGAAGCAAAGCCCTGTCCTCCTCCGGCAGCGGTATGGAAAGCTTCCTTATGCCACACAATGTTATCCTCTATCCACTTCTTGGTCTCGTTCCATTTGTCTGTGCCCTCAGCCACATAATCTTTGCCAAGGTCGATGGCGGCTGTATTGAAGAGCTTGTAGCCTGCCTTCGAAAATTTTCCCTCAGCATCCTTGGCAAGTACTAATATCACATGTTCCTTGTTAATACTGAGACCTGAAATCTTCAGAATACCATCGTCAGCTATCTTGCCATTTGCATCCATCACATCAGCGATTTCACTGGCATCAGGATTAGCCGCCATAAATTTTTCTGCATTATTTCTAGTGCCTCCACATACATTCTGATAGAATTCACTCGTCTTTCTGCCTATCCAATAGATATAGTCGACAGCAGTACCACCTGACACCGACACATTGAATGTCGCCTCATCAGAGCCAATTTCAACCGGTTCTACAGTCACAGAAAGACTATTAAACTCATAGGCATGAGTTGTCATTTCCACACACTTAACAGATCCATACAGGCCATCGTGACCGACAGCTGCAACATAAAGCCACATAGTCGTCTTCGGCAAAATTCTTTCAATCACAGCCACTTCAGACTCACCACGGATAACGGTGCAGTTTTCAGATTTATTAATCTGATTCCATTTGGTGAGATTACTTATTGTTTCTCCCGCATATCGGTCACCGGTTGACTTATCGAGATAAGCATAATATATCAAAGCAGCACCATCACTCGAAACAGCAGAAGAAATTGATGAATAGTCCACAACTGGCTCCCCCACAGTCACCTGAAGGTTTCCGCCCTCCTTGATTTCAAGGGTCTTGAACTCGGTATAGACCACATCGGTAACATAATACTGAGTCTTTCCAGCTTCCACAGGAACGATCCAGCTCATATATTCCGTATTCGGTTCGAACGACAGCGGACTTTCCGGATCAGGGAAAGAAGAGGCTGCGCCCTCGTAATTCAGAATAGCCGGATCGGTGACAGGCTCATAGATGCCGTTAGAGATTCCATATATGACCTCCTCAATAGCCTTTTCCGCAGTCTTGAGATTGCCCTGATCATCCCTCATGGAAACGGTGCCGGCATAAACGGATGATGTTCCCATGACCTTCACATTAAGCGCCGCATCAAGAAGAGTCACATCCTTGCACTCTATGACAGCGTAAACAGGCGAGAGGGAAAGGGACCTGAACATATCCTCCCTCGCATAGAAACCTGCCTCTTCACCTTGTTCATAATAGATGGCAGGGACAACCCAGAACACATAATCTTTCTCAATATCGAGAGTCGGATAAATTTCTTCATAAGACTTATTAAGACCCGACTCCGCCATGAAGTATCCCTCAGGGAGTGACGCAGAGGTACTCAGAAGTTCATTCACCTTCGCAACGATCTGATCCTGATCAAAATCTGAAATGAGAGAAAGACCATACATATATTTCTGGACTCCCTCATACATTTCAATGACCGCCCTTGCCGAGGACACATTATACTCCTTGTATGGCTCTGCAGAAAGGGTGAGGCGGGTCACTGCAGCCTTACCGCCCTCAACCACGGAAACTGCCTTAAGGTCTCCTGAAGCAACGGCTGCTCCCAGCTCGACAGTCTCCTTTGACGGTGCGGTGACATCAAGATATACATCTCCTGTAACAGCCTCCACACGCTCTGTAACCCTCCATCCGTCAGGAATCTGCATCACATAATCCACCACTCCCTTGGTGTCAAGGAGGAAGGCCTGGGTCTGACCATAGTCCACGAAGTACTCGGTGAGAACGTCATTGTTTATTGCAGAGAGCTTGAACATTACTCCCTTATATCCATCCACAGTGACGGTCACCTCCCAACCGTCGCCCAAAGTGAACTTGACCGCATACACCTGACCGGATGCATCCGCAAGCGGCGTGCATGACGAGAACACCTGAACGATATCTTCTGTGTCATAGCCGGTCATATATTCAGTACCGTTGATGACAAGGTAATACACTCCTTCATCGATCTTCACCTCAACCGATGTCCCGACAGGAACAGGGTTTCCTGAAACATCGCGAAGCACAACCGGATTTCCGTCCGGACCGATAGTCGCCAGACAGTTCTTTCCGTCCACCACGGTGCAGGATACGAGTGAAGAGAAACTTGTTCCCTCCGGCATGACCGTAAACTTTGTTCCGTTTGAAAGTTCGATGACATATGAACCATCCGAGTTCTTTTTGCACGAAGAAATCGTAGACCCGTCCTTGGTGAGGGCATTAAGAGCCTCCACCTGCTTGTTCAGGTTAGTTTCGAGTGAATCAAGTCGGAACTCCAGTTCGTTGATCTTGTCCCAAAGCGCATCATCATCAACACAGGAATTCAGAGCCGGAATAACCAGCACAGCACAAAGAACTGACTTCAAAAATAGCTTTGTCAAGTTTTTCATAAAAAGAATAAATTACATACAATCAGGCAAAGATAATATTTACAGGCGAATAATTTAACAATTAGCCCTTTATTTTATAGCGATCAGATAGGTAATGAAGATGACAAGTTAGTCATCTCATAAATCTATCATGATTAGTTTTTCCACCAATTTATATACATCCGAACCTAATGTTTTTGGATATGGATCTTCCATAACTGCTATTTCTTTAGCATTGTGAATCGCCTGTTTTACCTTGGGCAAAAACACAGCCGGATTTGGTCTTTTGTTATAACCTCTACCATCGCCGATATAATTAGCCAAGACTTCATCTATATAATGCTTTTTTGCACTTATTGCAGCATTCGCGTATATCTTCACTTTTTCCTCAGCTGAAATTTCTTCGAGCTTTTTCAAATGAAGGATAAGCCACATTTCAAAACAAGGATTACTTAGGGCCATAAAGAAGTTCTTTTCAGACTTGCAGTCTTCTGCAAGCTTCACAAGGTCTATGTTATGTATGGTTTCCCAATCATCCCTATCAATTACCAACCAAAACTCATCAGTTGGCTTGAAATTATAGTCTTGTTTTGCCTTTGATAGCAGAGCCTTTACAGCAAGAGGGTTAGATCCCTCACGCGCTCCTCTTTTCAAAGGGATTGTTTCTATTGATCCTGAGTCATTAAACAGTTCCGAATTTCGTAAATCTTCGAAATATTTCTTCTCGGTCACAGTTCCCTCATATGCGAGAATATAAAACTTCTCAGCATTGACGAAGCCACTTCTCCTCACTAATTCATTAAACTCCCTAGGCATTCGCTGATGGTTTTAATACGGACAATTCATATCTATTACCTATTCTTGGTATCGCTTTAAAACGTCCTAACAAATAGTCCTTTCTTATATTTTTGTCAAATCTGACATTATAATCCTCAAGCGAATATATCAGGCTCTCATTCATGGAATTCTTAACAACAAACCAGATCTCGTCTTTTCTGAAAAGCTTTTGAGTAAGCAGAGAAGACTCATGAGTTGTTGCAATCAACTGACTGTTGACTTCAGCTGCAAACTCTAAAAACAGATCGAAGATATCATAAATCAAATTTGGATGTAAACTTCTTTCAAATTCATCTATGATAAAAACATTCTCACCTTTAAGCAGGTCAACTATCAATGGAATAAAGTCAATTATTCTATTGGTTCCGTCTGATTCTTCACCCGTCTCAAACAAAACTTCACCACCTCCGGAAACCGTGTGTTTTGTCATAAACTTTTCAGCCCTTATATCATCTCCTTCACGTGAAATGATAATTGTATCACGATAATTCGGCTTGTCTATGGTTAGAACACTTTTAACATTCTCAGAATTCAGGTTCATCAAATCCTCGCGTATTGTCTCTATGACAGTTCTCGGAATGTTTGAATTCTCCAAATCTATAGACTTCAAGCTCACTCCACTGATTCCTGTGCCAAAATATTTGAGTAACTCCTCATACACTTCCTGAAGTTTCTCGTTATCAGAAATTTCAGACTTGATACCTTCATTGTATCTTGTATTAGGAAAGATAACCTTAAGCGCATTCAAGAACCAGTTGAATACATTTCTTATGTCCTTCAGCCCCTCTACACTTCCATCTACTTTCCTGAACACAAATTCAGAGAGCAATAACTGATTATCCGGCGTTCCCTTTGCTATAAACTTAACGAATTGCCTATCTTCCTCAGATTTAATATTCTTAAGTATAGGATCAAGGCTGTAATGATTCACAGAGCTCATATCTCTCTCGAAAATCATTTTTTGTGAACGCTTATTGATTTCGTATAACCACTCTTCTACAATTGACGTGTTATTAAAAACAAATCCATATGCATAATTCTTACCACCCGCCTGAATCTCATATTCCATACGAGAATTATGATGAAGGGATGTAGTATTCAAGCGGAACCTCTTGTAATCCAGGATTTGTCCCGGCTTTGACCCCTTAATGATTAACTGACGTCCGAAATTTATAGCCTTGACCAGATTCGATTTTCCCGAAGCATTTGCACCTAATATGATACTGGCCTTCAAGGCAGATACACCTTCTACCGGAGTTGACCTATGTTCATTTTTAAGAGATCCACGACCTGGTATCATGGAAAACACGACTCTCTGATTAAATGACAAGAAGTTTTCTACAGAATATCTAATTAGCATAGTGATTTTGTTTTTAAATGTGATTTTTTCACATCTTTTTGCAAAGATATATAAAATTCTATCGAATTCAAGCAAAATGTTTTTCAAAAACATAAAACATTTTCAACAATCACACCATCACTGACAAGCACGAGCGTACAGGGCGAAAAAAGCAGTCCGCGGATGCGGACTGCCAATCAAGTTGAAAGAGTCTGACTGAATTAAACAAAACAGACTTCACATGCCATTAATTAGTCGAACAGATGGATGTTAAGCGGAGTTGCGCAGATTGAAGACACAACATTATTCTCAACACTATATGCAGCAACGTAATAATCTTTCTTATAGCTGCTCTTAGCGAAAGTGAGCTCAGCCTTACCGTCAACTACATTCACTATCTGATATCCGTTGTAAGAGTCCTTGTGTCCGTTCTTACATACATTCGTAGGGAAGTTAGTAAGGTTAGAAGCATTGTGAGTTACGTTATAACCCATAACCTTCGTAGCTCCTGTTACGTTAACGACGACCTTATAGTTAACTCCCTCAGCGTCAAGTTCTGCTGAAACCAGCTCAACCTTAACATCCTCATCATAAGGAATATCAAGAGCAGAATACACCTCTGAAACCACCTCACCATACTTGCCGTCTGTTCCGATAGAGAAGGTCGCAAGAACATACTCATCACCTGGATTTATGTAAGACTTATTTATCTGTCCAGTTTTATAAAGTGGGGACATACAATTCATTAAGAGATCCTCCATCACCTGTGCATCAGACTCGAACAAATCATAATCCTCTACAGTATACCAATTATAGAAGACGCTCTCCGTTCCATCTGCAAGTTCAACATCTACATAGATTGCAGAGAATTCGCTTCTATTAAGACTTAAAGTTGCAGCATAAGCACCACCAGCCACTATATCATTTGTCTTTGCATCCAGAACGAAAGGAAGGAAGTGATCTTCATAATCAAATCCTGAACAGTCATATACATAGAGGTCGTATTCCGGCATTGAATTAGCCTCGTCGTAGATTGCAAGGTGGTCAAACACAGGCATTACCCAGATCTTATAGTTCTCACCAAAGGCGAGTTTCTCACCGAGGACTTCGCTGAGCTTGAACTCTGCAGGAACCTCCTCGACAGGCACAACCTTTCCGAGAGCATCAACTGCGCCATAGCTCTTGAATCCATTCCATGGACCACCCATAGGCATATTCATGTACTCATCGAATGTCATAGGGTTATACTCGCTGTTGTACATACTTTCGGCAACTGCGTTAATGACAAACCTCGAAGCACCTGCAACCTCTGCTGTGATAGTGATGTCACTGTGAGTTATCTCCTTAATAGCCACATCCCACTTGATGTTCACATAATCAGTGTAAACCATATCCTCGATGACAGCCTTTCCTTCGCCGTCCACAGGAGCAACCCATACTACATAACTTGCACCAGCTGGAATTTCTTCATAGAACATCCTGAAATATGCGTCTGCAACTGTAGCCTTAACGATATCAGTCTCGTACTCACCTTCCACATAGAATCCTTCATCTACAAAGTTATATGCTGAAGGGAAAATTACATCAGACTCACTTGGAGCTGACCATGTATCGTTGTAAACCTGAACATAAGCCTGTGGATCCTCGTGGAAGAGTGATGGAGTAGCAAGACCTAAAATAAAGTCAGAGAATCCGAATGAAACATCACCCCACATACTAGTTGTCTCACCATAGTATGAGTTCTCGATTGTAACGTTTCCTTCCACATCTACTGCGAGAGTAAGACCAGGGCCGGCTGAAACATCTATCTTGACAACCATACACTTTCCTGTCTCAGTTGTAGCGTGAATAAGGATTTCACCTTCAAGTTCTGCTGCTCCTACCTCAACTGTCTTTTTCTCAGGAGCATATACAACAAGAGTAGTTGAATCAAGAGATGCCTTCCAACCATCCGGCTTAGACATTACGTAATAATCTTCAACTCCCTCAGCCTCGAGTTCAATCTTCTTTGAACCGCCATAGCGAAGGAAGAACTCAGTCCTACCAGGAACAAGTGAAGCTGTGTCAGCCTTGTACTTAGGAAGAACAACCTCAGTTCCACCGATAGTGAGCTTAACATATTCTTCAGTCTGCTCGAATGCTGTGATAAGCTTCACATTTTCTGCTGTAGCTTCAACAGCAACACCGGTAGATGTCCACTCACCTGCATTTACACGATATTCAAGTTCATTTGTAGTTGCATTAATCTGGAACTCAATCTTTGTGTCAGGATGTCCTACAACAACGCCAGTGTGAGTATCTGCACCCACAACCTTCCAATACTTCACGCCATTCTCCTCAACGATAGTAACAAGACCATTGTTATCTACATTCGCAAGTGGCTTGGAAAGTTCAACCTTTGAGCCATCAGCAAGAGTGAGAACGACATTTCCATTTGCTTCTTCAACCTTAACTACAGCAATCTTTGCAAGAGCGGCAACGAGTTCTGTATTAAGTTTCTCATCAGCGGCTTTGAGAGCAGCAAGAGCTGTTTCCATATTTGCGATGTGACCATCTACAACTCCGTCAAGTTCATCAAGCTTACCAAGAAGAGCAGCGTATTCTGTTCCTACGGTAGCCTGGAAAGTCTTGAGGGCAGCTTCAAGGTCAGCAACACTGCCTGTCACAGATGTAAGACCCTCCTGAAGGTTCTTAAGGGCAGTCTCGATTGCAGTCTTCTCTGTAGCAAGAGCATCAGCGATAGCCTTGTCTCCATCAGCGATAGCCTTCTCAAGATCAGCCTTTACAGTAGCGAGCTGATCCTCAAGAGCCTTCTTTACTGCTGCGTCACCGTCCGCAATTGCCTTCTCAAGAGATGTTTCGAGTTCTGTCACTGCTGTCTGAAGAGCAGCCAGATTTGCTACATCCTTGTTGAGCTCAAGAGCAAGAGAGTCGATACGACCATCAAGTCTGTCAACCTCACCCCAGAGGGCGCTGTCATCGTAGCAAGACACTGCGAAGAGAGTCATAGCTCCCACGCACATAGTCCTAAGGACTGAAAATAATGTCTTTTTCATAATTGTAAGAATTAGTTAATAAAAAAATGTATTAAGTTGTTTTAACTTATCAGAACGAAGCGGTGAGGGTGAGGTTCGCGCCTGTGTAGGCTGGAATCTCACGGCAGACACCACCAGAGCAGATGAAACCTGCCCTGTAGCGGCCATATCCGGCAGCCACGCGGAGGTGGGATATGGTGAAGCTGACTCCGGCGTTGTAGTAGTGCAGCCTTGTGTCTCCATGATTCCACATGTCGCTGGCAAACACGCTCCAGTGGGGAGCGAGATTGAACTCGAGGAGTCCAGCCATCCAGTCACCCTGATCATCCTTGGTTGCAAGGTACTGAAGTTCGAGACGGATCGAGAGCGTAGGGGTCCATTTGTAAAGCAGGTCGGCAACCACAATGTGAGAGAGGCCTATATAGAGACCGTTGTTCTCATGATGCTTGTTGTATTCCTGCATCGAATACATGAGGACAGACTTGAACTTCTTGGTCCACTGCTTTTCGAGGTCGAAGCTGAAATCACGGAAGAGGAAGCCTCCGTCCTTGGTTCCGCCGTTCTCATTGAGCTTGTAATATGTGGAGAAGTTCGCATGAACCTTCATACCGCGCTTACCACCGATCGCTGTGCCCCTCCTGAAGTTGTAGAAGGCATCGATCTGACCTCCGATCTCTCCGGCGCAGATCACTTTGTCACCCACTTCCGGATTATATGGATTGAGCGTAGTCAGCATATAGGTGTACTGGGTCGTCATCGCAGGACGATAGGAAAGCATGTTCGCAGCGGAGTCGAAACCGAGCTCCATCGATGAATAGTTGTATATCTTCTGGTTCATGCGTTCCATACGACGTCCTGTCACGGACAGGCCGAGGCCGCGACGGTTATATCCGAACTCTATGAGCTGGGCGTTTCCACGTCCCATGCGTCCGCTCATCACAGAACCGACCGGGGTCTTTCCCGCATCCACATATTCTCCCTTGGCAAAGAAGCCGTCCATATCGAAGTTCACTCTTCCGGACCATCCGAAGGTGTTCTCAGGAAGACCTGAAGCCACAAGAACATCACTCAGGGACTCATGTTTGTTGAGAATGGAGCCTTCGAGAGAAAGAGAGAGGGCATCCATCCCGAGGAGGTTCGAGAGGGAGAGGCTGAGGTCTGCGCCAGTCACGTTGACACCGGTGAGACCCAGTCCGAAGAACTTCTTGTCATAACCCATGAAAGCGGCGTTGTCTGCCACCTTTCCAAGACGGGGAACACCCCAGAAAGCCCTGACAGCGATCTTGTCCTGCCAGTTATATGTGGCGCGCGCACCGAGGAGGGCATTGTTCAGACCAAGCATCCTGTCCTCCCAGCTTCTGAAAAGCAGACCGCTTCCGAGCTGTTCGTAGAAGGTACCGGCAGTCACGGAATATGACTTGTCACGCCATGACACGTAGAGGTTGCTCAGAGACATGGTGTTCTCCGCTATGGGGAAACCGACCAGAGACGGGAAATATCCCTCCAGCTGCATGCCTGCGGAGAGACGACCCTTGTAGTAGTCAAGCTTGAGGTAGTCGTTGGATGCGAATATATTGCCGTCCTTGAGCTGGGGCTGCATGGAAGGATAGAAGCTGTTGGCAGCATCCTCCACATAGAAATGATTGGTGGATTCCAGACTTCCGGTCAGGTATCCCCAATCCTTCTTCCCCTTGTCGGAACCGTCATTTCCTGCTGCAGCAGAGACGGCAAAAAGAGAAAGCAATATGTATGAAAGTATTTTCTTCATAGGCGGGAGGTTTGCAGAAGACTACTTCTGCGACTTCTTGATGGCCTCGAAAAGTTCAAGTTCGTTTCCAGGCACATAGGAAGTGTGGGAGTAGACGATCTTGCCCTTGGCATCCATAACGAACACATGAGGGACTACCGAAACATTCATCGCCCTCATGAAGTCCTGGTTCTTGTCGAAGAGAAGGACATAATCCTCACCCCATCCGCGGCCTTCAGCAAACGACTTTGCCTTCGCAAGAAGGCGGCTGTCATCGGTGGACACAGCCACAACACGGAACTTCACCTCATCAAGCCAGTCAGGAAGGGCATCATATATGGCGTCCAGCTCACGGATGCATGGCTTGCAGGATGTCGACCAGAATGACACGATCATAGGAGTTCCTTCCTCAAGAAGGAGTGAAGTATCGAATGACTCGCCCTTGGCGTTCTCAACTGTTACAGAAGGCACCTGTGCGGCTGCAACGGCCGAAACAAGAAGCGCCAGGCTCAAAAGAATGTTTCTCATAAATCTTCTGGGTATTTACATAAGCGCGCCTGAGAAGGCGCATAATCGGCAAAAGTAGATATTTATATTTTTATATGCAAAATTTTGACATCTTTTTTAGTTTCCGCTTTACGACAGGAGGCGATAAAGTTCCACTGTCCTGCGCGCCTCGGCAACATCGTGAACCCGGAGGATGTCAGCGCCCTTGGTCAAGGCCTCGAAATGAAGGACCTGGGTTGCAGGCAGGGCCTCTGCTGGAGAAATATCAAAATGCTTATATATCATACTTTTACGCGATACGCCCACAAGAATGCGGGGCGCAGTTCCGTCTGCACAGAGAACGCTCTTGAAACGGTCAAGTTCCCTAAGCATCCGATAGTTCTGCTCCACCGTCTTGGCAAAGCCGAATCCGGGATCAAGCACCCATTTACGCACCCCGCTTTCCTCTGCCTTTCGGGAAAATTCCGCGAAGTATCCGATCACTTCTTCAGTCACTGACTTATAATCCGTAAGTTCCTGCATGGTTTTCGGATTTCCGCGCTTGTGCATCGCGACATATTCCAGTCCTAAGTCGCCAACTGTCTGCAACATACGAGGGTCATCCTCTCCGGCCGATATGTCATTCACAATGAAACTTCCTAACAGATTGTAAGCATTCCGCACAACATCGGACCAGAATGTGTCTATCGAAAGCACGACACCGGGGAAAGCGGCTTTCACAGCAGTCAGAACCGGTTCCAGCCGTCTCCACTCCTCTTCAGGCCCTATGATTTCAGCACCAGGACGGGTGGAACATGCCCCGATGTCTATGATATCCGCTCCCTCCTGAAGCATCTTCCTTATCTTCTCAAGGGCAGAAGCCACATCCGGGCACCTGCTGTCTGCAAAATAGGAATCGTCATTGACATTGACGATTCCCATTATATCTATATGTCTGTCCTTATCAATCATAAAAGCAGCATCACGGCAAAGACATAAAGGAAGAACGCCTGGAAGGCCAGCCTGCCGGACGACTCTGAATCTATTATCGCCTCAGTGTCATCACCGGCATAGATTTCATTAAGTTCCTCAATATCAGGACGGGAGGCGGCAGACCATTTACGAATGAGATATCCCCCGCTGAAATATGTCACTCCTCCATTGGATCGGTTCATGGTTATAAGAGTCTTATAATCACATAGATACATATTATCCATATCCACCTGCTGCGGAAGTTCGGATACGAGTATCAAGGTTCTGAAGCCGGCTTTCTCCGACATTTCCGCAAACCTTTCTATCTTCCTCCATGCAGCCGGACGGGTATCGGGATCATAGACAGAGACCACCATGACCTTTCCTTTTGCAGCCAGACTGTCGCGATAGTTGCCTTCCGAATCATAGAATGACAGGGAGATGTCTGCATCCTGATATCCCTCCTTCAGCAAAGTGCGGGTCTCCACAAAGGTCCATGTGGAGTCAGGAAGTTCATCCAGATGGAATTCTTCGGTCTGACCATCCTTCTCATATACGAAGACTGCCTCATACCGGTCCTCATCCTGCAATCCGAACACACTGCCTGCCTGAAGAGGTGCCGCCGGCTTGTAGTCAGTATAATCCACCAGCGGGATATAAAGCCATGAATATACTGCAAAGGCAAGGACGGAGGTCGTCACAATGGCAAATGAGGCATACTTATGTTTTTTAGGACCGCCGAGATATCTGAAAGGAAAGGCAAAGGCCACAAGCATCAGGAGAAGGACCACATTCTTCAGAAAGGTCTGAAGATGAGTCAGGTGGATGACCTCGCCGAAGCATCCGCAGTCCATTTCAGGATTGAATATGACCAGGACCAGGGTAAGGATGGTGAAGAATCCCTGGAAAATGAGGGCTGCCATGGCTGTAACCCTCCGCCATATTCCTGTCACCAGAGCCGTTCCGAGCACGGTCTCCATGAAGGCAAGAAGGACGGCAGCCGGCTTGGCTATGCCGGAAAGAAATCCCAGATGGAGGAAATCCATGTATTCCTTCATGACAAGTCCTGCCCCCACCGGATCGAGGAGCTTGAATATACCTGCTATAAAGAAAACGAATCCTGCGAGAAACCCGCAGAATCGTTTCATTCTGAGAAGAAAATATTGCATATTCTACTTTATCGCTGTGTCAACCACTTCCTTGACCTTGGCAAAGATTGCGCCCGGAGGAAGCATTTCTCCATATTCATCCGAACAGTCTATCCTTATGAACTTCGGATCGAGTTCGCACTGACGCTGATAGATGGCACGGACCCTTTTCTGAAACTCGATGTCTGCCTCGTGTATGTCCTGAGCCCCGCCGAGATATTCGCGGTCCTGACCGCCACGGTCGGCCTTCAGCTTAGACTCCACGAAACCGATAGGGACATCAAGGAAGATGTTCAGGTCCGGCTTGGGAAGGTCGAAATCGCCATATTCAGTGTTGAATATCCAGTCTCTGAGCCTTTCAGCCTCTTCGGGATCAGAGAGCTTGGCGCACTGGTAGGCAATGTTCGAATAGACATATCTGTCCAGGAGGACTGTTCCTCCGTCTTCGAGAACCTTCTTCATGGCAGGAGCCGCACCGTGTCTGTCCTCAGCGAACAGCAGGGCCACCAGCTGAGGATGGACAGTCTCATTTGAGCCGAAGTCTCCGCGGAGGAAACGGCTGATGAGGTCACCATAGACAGGAGCGTCATATCGCGGAAAATGGACATATTCCAGAGAGCCGAAAAGGCTCTCCAGATATGTCCGCAATTTCTTTACCTGTGTGGACTTGCCAGCCCCATCCAGGCCTTCAAGAACCACAAGCATTATTTCACGTATTCAAATGGTGTAGGAGCATCGATAGGGACATCCACAGCGTTGCAGACCGCATACCCATCAGCATCATCATATGAGACAAATACAGCAAGATGAAGATTCTCAACCACCCACTTCTTGTCAATCTTCATTACAAAAGTCTTCTCTGCGACACTCCCAGCACTCAGTTCTCCCAATTCATAGCCGAACCAAGTTTCTTTTTTTACATGCTGGAACTTAGAATCTGCAATACGCACACAGTTATTATGGATATCATAGGTATCATCACCAATATTGTCATAGTCATTCTGCGCTCCATATATTCCATCTTCAAGAAGCCACGCGCCTACATTAAACGAACCTGCTACCGCAGCCTTCACTGCCACTGTTACGACAAGCATAGCATCACTTGCATAGTACGCAGGTGAAACTGATATACCAGCTTTGGCTGCACTTGTGGTTCTCTCATTGACAAGATTTTTCAAAACATCTGCAGTCTGTGAGGAAGAAAATCCTTGCACCAAATCCAGTGTCAGATAAGGATAATTGGAGACCTTAGGGTAAGGGATATACGCTGGATCGCCTGAACCATATGAATGAACAGCCGCAAGGACAGCCTTTTCAGGAATCACATTATCTACAGCAATTTGTCTAAGCGTCCTGATCATATAAGGGCAATATCCACATCCTGTTCCCGTAAACTGAGTAAGGAATGTGCGATGTACAAACGATGTGTTTTCTTTCTGAGGATCATCCAAAACCTGAGGTATGGCCTGGCCTATTGCCTTTACCGTTATAAGTCCCTCATCGGATGCATTCTTATCATAGGTTGACATAGTTCCGAAATTCGCATAGAACTTATAATCACCAACGGTATTAGTTGTGAACTTTCCATTCTCAAGATTGAGAAGTTTGTCCTCCTCGCTGTATATTTCAGACTTAGAAGATATGTCAAAACCATCCAAACAAACTTTTAGCACAGCACAATCTCTACCATCAGCCTGAATGACACTCCTATCAACCGTCATTTTTAAAACCTTCGAGATATCTTCATTTGGATCAGTTACGGAAGCTTTTGCAATCAAAAGTTTGGAGACCGTATCACCATTGTATTCGACAGAAAACTTATAGACTCCCTCCTCAGTTGTCGCAAATCTTGGTTCTTCAAGAGTGAATGACTGACCAGTAACTATATTCTCTGCATTAATTTCAACATTAGATGTAACATCTGTTTCCTGCCATAGTACAACAAATGAAACATAATCTCTTCCATCCGACAATATTTTTACCTTGTTGACATTAAGTTGCAGGTCACCTACGGGCATATCCTTCTCGCAGGAGAAGAGCACCACTGCCGCTGTGAGCAGTGATGCGATCTTGAATATATTCTTCATTATTTATTCTGATTTAAGAATCTTTCAACCAACTTGTCAGCCCTTTCCTTGAACTGCTCCGCAGTCACAGGCTCCACCTTGATCTTCCTGAGCTCAGGAGCAGCCTTGAGTTCAGTCCTTTCCTTGTAGTTATCCTCAGGGAAGTCACCCTTGACTGCCACACTGCCCCTTGATGCCTTGACAGAGCTCTGAGTCTTGTCTGCTCCGTTCCAGCCCCTTGTGAGCACCACCTTTGATACCACAGGGTTCTCAAGGATGGTTCCGTACATAGGGTCGATTCCGACTACATTAGGATAGTACTCCACCTTGTTGAACACGAAAGGCTCGATGGTGAGCTGATCCTTATCCTCGTCATACTTCACAGGGAATGCAAGTTTTCCGTCCTCGGCATAAGTCACTGTGTAGTAGTTTGCCGGCTCCATTCCTGCCATATAGAACGGTACTGACCAGTTCGCTGTAGGCGGAAGGAAGTTTGCATCCACAGGAGCTACGAGAGAGACGTTGCCGTCCTTGTCCTGAACCGCCTCGATATACCACTTCGGACCGAAGTCATTGAAGATGGACGACACGTCAACCGAATTATACTTCTTGTCGATGAAGAGGTCAAAAGGAGTGCGGGCATCAAGTCTTCCATATGAATCGTCATCAAGCCATCCGATGCAGATGAGCCTGTTCTGATTCATGAGTCTGTTCACAGTGAACGACTCTGCGAGCTGGCCGAACTCGGTATACATGGCATCCACATCCTCCCTGTCCTTCTTGGCAAGTTCCTTATATATCTGGTATGCCTCCTCAGGAAGTTCGGCAGGATAGTCATAGAGATCGGCAGCAATGGTTATCTTGGACTCATGCTGATATACCTTGTTCTTGTCATTGCCCATCTGCAGTGTGGCAGTGGCTGTCCAGTCACCCACAAGGTGCTCATAGTGGATAGGGTCCACAGGATCCTTCTTCTCTGTCCAAGGAGTGGTGACCTCAGCCATAGGAGGTCCCGCACACTCAAGGATATCCTTCTTGCTGGTCACGTCGTTAGGAGTGTACTCGGTGTTGTAGCCGAGAACCGCAAGTCTTGTGGTCTCGCCATCCACAGACGGGATAGAGATGGTGTAGCCGTCCTTTGAATTTATCAGTGCAAGCTCTGCGGCAGTGAACTGGTTGTTGCCGTTGAGGAGGCTGAAATATGTGGCACCTCCGTTGAATTCAAGCTGCCAGTCCCTCACATAATTGGCCGCATAATAGGCCTCCATGAGAGGATTGTCCTCATATGTGGTGCACTGGATGTTGAACACAGCCTTGTATGGAGTGGTCTGGTCCTCAAGGGCAGTAACCTTGATCACAGGTGCATCAAGCACACGTGCCGTGGTCTCGAAAGAGAACTTCTGGAAGCTCTGCGATGTTCCCTGAGGGTTGCCCATGGCGGTGACGAACACATGATATTTGGTCTCCGGAGTGATGGCGCTCTGATAGTAGAACGATGTCAGGTCTGCCTGGACAGCTCCTGATGCCACCTTTGTTCCGAAGGTGTAGGCTGCGAAATATGAAGTTACAGCCCACTGCATCCAGTCCTCGTTTCCGTTGAGGAGAGGAAGGACCTGATTCTGATATGTGTCATCGTCGAAGATTCCGAATGCATACTGGTCCACACCGTCCTCAGGATAGAACTCCAGAGTCATGTTCACAGGGGTCACCTTAGCAAGCTTCACATCCACGCCTGCCTCAAGAAGATCCGGCTGCTTGATGAGGAAATGCTTACGCTGGTGAGCACCTGTCCAATATTTGTCCATAGGGTGGGTATAGTCCCAGTTGATGATGCCCATGCTGCTCTGCTCCTTGGAGTGGTCGGCATAGTAATCCTCATCGAGCATAGGGAGATAATAGCCGTCGACCCAGCCTGAAGGGAACTTGAAGTTCTCTGTCTCATATTCCTCCTTGTCCTCCATCCATGCGAACTCACTCGCAACGAATACGACCGGCTCACCCGGAGAAATAGGATTGTAATATGTATCCCAGTCAATCTCACCGTCCCCATCGGCATCACCACCGGTCAGGTGCCAGTTTGTTTCCTCCGAATAGACAATGGTGGTATCCTTCTTCACGAAATTTCCGGCGTTGTACAGACAGGAGAAATAGTCAGTGTTGCTGGCTTTCATGTAGTTGTACATCATGATGCAGCACTGGTTCCAACGGATGGCATTATCCCTCTCCTTAGTTTCCTTCGGAAGGGTCAGACGGACCTTGTATCCGTCATAGTACTGGTCAACCACAGTGACGAGCTCCGAAAGGTTGTATTCACTTGTCTTGAACGGAAGAGTGATGATATCCGAGAACTCGGTCTCACTCAATGCCGCACATGCATAGAGATAGTACTGGGTGTTCTCCTCAAGGCCTAGAGAGATTCTGATCACCTCACCGCCTTTCGCTGTGATCTCAGTTCCCTTCTTGAAGACCTGCTGAGGATTCTCAACACGCATCTCCTTCTTATCCACCATATAAGCCATTCGGATCACATCCGAACCCTGAACGATTACCTCGACATACTCAGGTCCGACTTCCTTGACAGACAGATTGAAACCCTTGTGTTTCATGCCGTCACATCCTGCAAGCATGAAAACTGCCGCAGAGACGACCACAAGAGCGATTCTTTTAAAAAGTTGTTTCATTATTTTGAATGTTGTTTGGGTTATTTACATAGTAAGCGCGCAAAGTTAATTATTTTTCAACGTTTTACAACACGACATCATGTAAAGGTGAACAACTTTTTCATATGGAGAGAAGAATATTTACATGATGCCAAAATTTATGTATCTTTGCGCTCCAGTAATGCAAAAAGACAGAAAATGAGCAACCATTCACTTTTGGCGGTTTCGCCTATCGACGGACGCTATTCGCGTCAGACTGAGCCACTTAGAGAATATTTCAGCGAGTATGCACTCATCAGATACCGCGTCCGGGTGGAAATCGAGTACTTCATCGCACTCTGCGAGATTCCCCTCCCGCAGCTTGCAGACTTCGACCATTCAAAGTTCGAGGCCTTGAGGGGCATATACAGGAACATGACTCCCGAGGATGCAGCCAAGGTAAAGGACATCGAGAAAGTCACCAATCACGATGTGAAGGCCGTGGAGTACTTCATCAAGGACCGCTTCAAGGAGATGGACATCATGAAATGGGGTGAATTCGTGCATTTCGGACTGACTTCCCAGGACATCAACAACACCTCGGTGCCGCTTTCGTTCAAGGAAGCCGTCGAAGAGTGCTTCATGCCGCTTCTTGAGGAGGTGCTCGGGCTTATCAAGGGCATGGCTTCCGACTGGGCAGACATTCCTATGCTGGCAAAGACACACGGTCAGCCGGCCTCCCCTACCCGTGTGGGCAAGGAATTCGGTGTGTTTGCGGCACGTCTGGACGAACAGATCCGCCAGTTCTCACTCCTGACCTATCCGGCAAAGTTCGGTGGAGCCACAGGAAACATGAACGCCCACAAGGTTGCATATCCTGCCATCGACTGGATCGGCTTCGGAGACAGGTTCGTGGCTTCACTCGGTCTCAAGAGGTCCTTCCCTACCACACAGATCGAGCATTACGACAATCTGGCATCGCTCTTCGACTGCCTGCGTCGAATCAACACCATACTCACAGACTTCGCCCGCGACATCTGGACATATATATCGATGGAATATTTCCGCCAGAAGGTGAAGGCCGGAGAAGTGGGTTCTTCAGCAATGCCTCATAAGGTGAACCCTATTGATTTCGAGAATGCTGAAGGAAACTTCGGAGTGGCAAACGCGCTCTATACACATCTTTCGATGAAGCTGCCTATCTCACGTCTGCAGCGTGACCTTACTGACTCCACTGTCCTCCGCAACATCGGAATGCCGCTTGCACATTCGATGATTTCCCTCAACTCTCTGAAGAAGGGACTGGGCAAGCTCATTCTCAACGAGGATGCGATCCGTGCGGATCTTGAAAGGAACTGGGCTGTGGTTGCCGAGGCCATCCAGACCATCCTCCGACGCGAGAACTACCCTAATCCTTATGAAACCCTGAAGGCGCTGACACGCACTGGAGCCGGAATCAACCATGAAATAATCGCCGACTTCATAGAGACTCTCGAAGTCAGCGAATCGGTGAAGGAGGAGCTCAGGGTCATCACTCCTTGGACATATACAGGATTCTAATCCTCTACGATATACACATCTTCGCCAGGGACAGCAAAACGAAACTGCTCTCTGGCGAATTTTTCTAATGTATCCCGGTCATTCCTGAGCATCTTCAGACGATGTTCCATCTCTGCATTCTGCTGCTTATACTGTTCTATAAGCTTCTCCTGACGACGGGTCTCAAGGGCAGCATCGATCCAGTGGATGACAGTGTTTCCGGGACCGACAATCCAGACAAAAAGAAAAACGGCTGTGGCCAGAGTCACAAACCACACGAACTTGCGTCTCGGTCCACGATACGCATCCCTTATTTTCCCAAAAATGCCGGACATTTTCATAATCTTTTTCTTTTTCTGGCCAATGTATCGGCAAAAATAGTTAAATTTGGGAGATTTTTGAAACAGATTGCAATAATCATAATCTAATATACATTAAAATGAAACCTACACTTTTGGTACTCGCTGCCGGAATGGGCAGCCGCTATGGCGGACTCAAACAGATGGACGGTCTCGGTCCAAGCGGCGAGACAATTATCGACTATTCGATCTATGATGCTGTCGAAGCAGGATTCGGCAAAGTCGTATACGTGGTACGTGAATACTTCAGAGAGCAGATGGAGGAGCTGGTCAAAGAGAAGTACAGCAATGTGAAATGCGTTGACGGAGAGCCACTTGAATTCCAGTTTGTGACTCAGGAGCTTGACAAGATCCCTTCACAGTTCACCCTCAACCCGGAGCGCGAGAAGCCTTGGGGAACAGCTCATGCAGTGCTTATGGGAGAGACGGCGATCAACGAGCCGTTTGCGGTGATCAACGGAGACGACTACTACGGCAAGGAATCATTCAAGATTCTCGGTGACTGGCTCAGAGCCCACGAAGGAAAGACAGGAGAGTTCGCACTCGTAGGATTCGAGCTTGACAACACCCTCTCGGAGTCCGGAGCCGTATCACGTGGAATCGGAACGGCAGACGAGAGCGGCTTCCTCACCAATGTGGTCGAGCATCATAAGATCGCAAGATGCGAGGACGGAAAGATACGCGGAGAGAACAGCGTCACAGGAGAGACTGTGGAACTTGCAGACAAGGCACTCTGTTCGATGAACATGTGGGGCTTCACCCCTGACTATTTCGAGAAGAGCAAGGACACATTCGTCAGCTTCCTCGAGCAGCATGGCAACGAGCTCAAGTCTGAATTCTATATTCCTTACGCCATCGACTGCATGATCAAGAACGGAACTGCCAAGACAGAGCTTCTTTCCACCCCTTCACGCTGGTTCGGAGTGACATTCAAGGAAGACAGACCTGGAGTGGTGGCAAAGTTCCAGGAATTCGCAGACAAGGGAATCTATCCTACACCACTTTACAGAAAATAGGAATGGGATTTTTCAGAAGATATCAGGGAAGAGGTTCATACGACCTCTTCTCTACTTATGACCACTACCTTCCTGGAGTGGGAGGCATGTTCATGCTGCTTGCCATGTTCTTTGTGGGAGCCCTGCTGGGCAACCTCATGGTCCTGCTTCTTCAGTTTGGGTTCTCACCGGAGTTCGCTCAGATATATGGAACGGTGATTTCATATCCGGTGATGTTCATTCCACCTATGCTTTATGCATCCTATCAGAGCAGGAAGAATGAGTTCATGCCTTGGGGAGACGACGGCAATCCTCCCGCAGGCATTCCTCTGGACGGCAACAATTTCGGTCGCCTCGGGGGCTGGTGGATGGCTGTAGTCGTATCCATTGCCACCATCGCGGCATCGTTCGTTGCCGAACCTGTGAACACCCTGCTGCCGGAGATGCCTGAGCTTCTGAAACAGGCCATGGAGCAGCTGACAGGAGGTCCTGTATGGATATCATTCCTGTCTGTTTCCATCTTTGCCCCACTCTTCGAGGAGTGGCTCTGCAGAGGACTTGTGCTCAGGGGACTTCTCCAGAAGATGAAGCCAGGCTGGGCGATAGTGATATCAGCCCTGTTCTTCGCCGTGCTTCACATGAATCCATGGCAGGCGATTCCTGCATTCATTCTCGGAGTGCTGTTCGGATATGTATACTACAGGACAGGATCCCTGAAGCTGACCATGCTCATGCACTGCGTGAACAACACCATGGCATTGGTATGCAGTCACATCCCGTCACTGAAAGATGCTGAGACATTCATGGACGTGATGAGTCCGTGGGCATATGGATGCATCTTCACAGCATGCATATTCTTCCTGACCGCCGCCATCATCACCGTCCGCGGCATTCAGCCTGTAAAATCCAGCGAGGTCTGACATACTGTCGCTCAACACCTTACGCGAAGTGCGTGCTCCCTTTGAGAAGCACGCACTTCGCGTAAAGCATTACAGATGAGCAATATCCGCGTTGCTATGCGACGATCTTTCCAAACGGAACCAAGGCCAGATAAGCCATCTTGAAGTGCTGGAGACCGAACGGGATGCCTATGAGCGTCACACAGAACACGACACCCAGTATCAGATGGATAAGGGCGATTTCCACTCCGCCCAAGAGTATCCATATGACATTCATCACCACGGACAGACATCCGCTGTCCTTAGGACCGGGCAGAATCTCACGTCCGAAAGGCCAGAGTGCGAATCCTGCCATCTTCATCAGCTGAAGACCGAAGGGGATGCCGACTATAGTCAGACAGAAAAGGAGTCCGACCACAAAATAATAGATGACGACAATGAAGCCTCCGAAGAGGGTCCATATTACATTTCCGATAAGTTTCATTATATTCTGGTGTATCTTTCAATGAATTGTTCAGCAAGTTCCAAGGTGTCCAGCTTTCCCACATCGAGGAATTCCAGATCCTGAGCCACTACTCCATGGACAGGCATGCGGGTGGAAGCCCACATATAAAAGTTCATGATGGGGAATCTCGTTCCGTTGACCTCATCGGTCGGGAGTCCCTTTTCCTTTATATATTCATCCATCAGACCGAACACCTTGTCCGACATTATATGAATGCCTGAGAATCCGAAAGCCTTGCAGTCCTCGATCTTCAGGGACGGATCTGCAAGATGGCTGTCTCCCGTGTTCATGTTATACCAGCCTGCCAGACTCATGTCTTCCGGACGGAAAAGCAGGAAACGGGATGTCTCACGCTTGCTCACAAGGAGGGTCGCGAGGGAGTCTTCACGCACCTGGGAGGCAAGACTGCCCAGATCCGCATTGGAAAATATGTCCACATTGTGGATGAGGAAACGGCCGCATCCTTCCAGAAAACGACGGGCATGAAGGACCGCTCCTCCTGTCTCAAGGAGCATGGCGGATTCGTCGGAGATCTCGACGTGAAGAGGACGCGTCCCTGTTCCACCGCCTGACATGTCCGGAGAAGAGGAACTGTCCGAGGTGGCTGGTGAAGAATACTCCGACAGCCATGCGACTATCTTCGGAGCAAAGTGATGGACATTGACCACCACACCGTCTATGAGAGGATTGCCCTCCGCATCTTCGACAGAGGCCAGCTTGTTCAGGACATGCTCAAGCAGGGGTTTGCCTCCGACCGGCACAAGAGCCTTCGGAAGAGTATCCGTAATCGGTTTCAGGCGGGTTCCAAGACCGGCCGCGAATATCATAGCCTTCATTCTGTGTTCATTAATCTATTGTAAACCAACGTTTTATGCATTTAGCTCGCTGTCCCAGCCATGCGAGGCAAATCAGCAACTTTCTATATATCAAACACTTAGCGTACACGCTATTCCTGCTCCCTATGGCTGAGGAGGACCCGGATGCCCGGATATTTCTCCCTAAGGTGGGCAGCCATATGCTCCGCACAATAGACAGAGCGATGCTGACCCCCAGTGCATCCGAAGCTTACCATGAGACTGGTGAAACCACGACGGGAGTAGGTCTCCACATGCGGATCCACGACACCATAGACATGCTCAAGAAAACCGAATACCTCCCCGTCATCTTCAAGGAACCGGATCACAGGTTCGTCACACCCCGTGAGCTTCTTGTATGGCTCATATCTTCCCGGATTGTGGATGGACCGGCAGTCGAACACATATCCTCCCCCATTTCCCGAAAGATCCACAGGCAGTCCCTTCCTATATGAGAAGCTGCACACCTTGACCTCCAGGACTCCGTCATCACTGCCTGTCTCCATGAACTTAGGCATACCGGCCAGCTTGCCAAGAAGTTCGACAAGATATGGGTACGGCCAGTTCCTGAAGGCAAGCTGTTCACGTAAAAGGTTCATTGCCAACGGAATGCTTATCACAAATGCCGACTTGTTCTCCACCAGACCGCGGAAGCCGTATGCACCAAGGATCTGCAGGAGCCTGAAAAGGACAAACAGCCCGAGCCTGTCCTCAAACTCCTCCCTGTCCACGGACATATATTCCTTTGCAGCCTCAAGATACGCATCCACACACTTTTTTCTCAAGCCTTCGGAATATGCCGCACGCGGCTGCCACACAAAAGAGGCAAGATCATAATGGACAGGTCCTCTGCGCCCTCCCTGGAAATCCATGAAATACGGTTCACCGTCACGTAGCATGACATTTCTCGCCTGGAAATCCCTGTAGAGGAATGTATCTTCCTTATATTCAGAAACATCTGCACCTCCCAACAGGTCATCGGCAAGTCTCTCGAACTCATCCTGCAGACGCACCTCGTGAAACTCCAGCCCCGACGGTTTCAGGAAGCAGTACTTGAAGTAGTTGAGGTCGAACATCACCGTCCTGCGGCTGAATGAACTTTCCGGACAGCACACGGAGTAGTCAAGCCCGGCACCTCCCTCAAACTGGAATTTCGGCAGAAGGGAGACTGTCCGGCATATGAGGTCTTCAGCGGCCTCCGTCTCTCCGGTCTTGAAATCCTCACATACCTTATTATATAATATGATATCGCCAAGGTCTTCCTGAATATAGGCCATTCCGTCTTCGCTGACAGAATATACCTCCGGCACCGGCAGGCCCTTGGACCTGAAATGAGAGGCCATGGTCAGGAAAGCATGGTTCTCTTCTGTCATCGTACCCACCACACCCACACAGGAACGGGTTCCGTCCGTGAGACGGAAGTACTGCCTGTTGCTTGCAGAACCGGTCAGCGGAACCGCATCAACGGGCGTGCAGCCGTAATGCTTCTCAAATAGTCTGTACAACCTCTCCATACTGTCGAATTTTCTGCTAATTTACGAAAATGTTGAACAAAAATCATTAAATTTGGAGGATTTAAAACAACAAAACGCTATGCTCAATTATGCATATTGCTCGGACAAGTACCAATATACCATGGGAAAGTCCTTCTATGACAGCGGAATGAAGGATCATCATGCCGTGTTCAACCTCTTCTACAGGAAGGCTCCGGAGAACAACAACTGGGCTGTGGTAAGCGGCACGGACGAGGTCATCCAGATGGTGGAGAACCTTGGAAACATGGATCCGGCATTCTTCGAGAAATTCCTTCCGGGAGAGGAATATGCCGAGTTCAGGGGCTATCTGTCCGCAATGAAGTTCACAGGAACCGTCTATGCCATGCGAGAAGGAGAGATTGCCTTTCCGAACCAGCCTATAATCATAGTGGAAGGTCCGCTCATCGAAGCCCAGGTCCTGGAGACTCCGATGCTCTGCATCATGAACCATCAGATGGCAGTCGCGACAAAGGCATCCAGGGTGTGCAGGGCGACCAACCGTCCTGTCAGCGAATTCGGTTCGAGAAGGGCCCACGGGCCGTGGGCTGCCACATACGGTGCCAAGGCAGCTGTGATAGCCGGCTGTGCCAGCACTTCCAACATACTCACGGGAGCCATGTTCGACTACGGTTCGACCGGCACGATGGCACATAGCTTCGTGACCGCCTTCGGAAGCAGCGTGGAAGGAGAACACAGAGCGTTCGACACATACATCAAGACCCATAGGAACGAAGGGATAATCCTTCTTATAGACACATACGACACCTTGAAATGCGGAATCCTCAACGCAATGAAGGCATTCCGCGAGAACGGAATAGACGACAGCTACGCTCCCGGCTACGGAGTACGCCTTGACAGCGGTGACCTTGCCTATCTGTCCAGCGAGTGCCGGCACATCCTGGACGAGAACGGATTCAGGAACTGCAAGATATTCGCCACCAACTCGCTTGACGAATATCTGATCACAGACCTGGAGCGCCAGGGGGCATGCATAGACTCCTACGGAGTGGGCGACGCCATAGCGACCAGCAAGGCCAATCCATGTTTCGGAAACGTATACAAGCTCGTGGAAATCAACGGGGAAGCAGTCCTGAAACGCTCTGAGGACAAGATCAAGCTCATCAACCCGGGTTGCCAGATCACATACAGGATCATGGTCGAGGACCCGTCAAAGGGAGAGATATTCAAGGTGGACGTGACCTGCCTGCGCGGAGACGGTCTCAGCAGAAAGATCGAGGCCGGGGAGACATTCACGGTGTGCGACGAATACGACAGATACAAGAGCAAGACCTTCGAAGCCGGAGAGTATAAGGCTCTTACGATGCAGCACAAGGTCATCGAAAACGGAAAGAGGTGCGCCCCCGTGCACACTCTGATGGAAAAGAAGGAATATTACAACAACACTCTGATGCACTTCAGCCCGAGCGAAAGGCGTCTGATCAACCCGCACTACTACAAGGTGGACATATCGGACGACCTCTACAACCTCAAGATGGGAATAATCAACAGGATAGTCACAGAGATAAAGGAATTCAAGAAATGAAAAATTCAGCATTGGTTGTAGTGGACATGCTATATGACTTCATAGACGGGAGCCTTGCATGTCACAACTCGGACAGCGCCGTGGCGCAGACCCTGAAATACATCGACAGCCAGACCAAGGGTCAGGGCGGAGAGGAGCATGAGATCCTGGACACCTTCCCCATCCTGTTCATCCGTGACCACCATCCGGCTGACCACTCCTCGTTCAAGGAACAGGGCGGCATCTGGCCGTCTCACTGCGTGGCAGGGACGCACGGCGGAGAGATCCATCACGATCTCCAGCCGTATGTCAATGAAGAACTGACCTTTGACAAGGGATGCGACAGGGCCACCGAACAGTATTCCGGATATGAGGGAGTGAACAATGCAGGACAATCGCTCGGCGAAGTCCTCGAACTTCTCGATGCCACGGATATCTATGTCTGCGGAATAGCCACCGAGTACTGCGTGAGAAACACCTGCGAGGACCTTCTGAAGGCCGGATTCAAGGTCCACCTGCTGAAGGATTGTCTGGCATATGTGGACCATGAAGGGCATGTCAAGGCCTTAGAGGAGATGAAGGCAGAGGGCATAGAGATTGAATAGAAGCGGCTTTGTGCTGACTTTCAAGATGTTAATCGGGAGGCTTCGGCTTCCCGATTTGCGTATTTAAGAGATAAGTCGTATCTTTGCAGGCTTGGTATGAAACATTTAGTGGCAAAAATATGGGTCCCTGCCCTCCTGGTCATGCTCGCTGCCGTGCAGTCGTTCGGCATCGACGCAGCCAGAGCAATAGACTTCAGAAGGCTCGCGGACTCACTGATACTCAACAGGTTGGACGACACCGTCGCCGCAACCGATTTTGCCATAGACAGCACTCTGGCAGCAGCCACAGACAGCCTTGCGAGAGCTGATTCACTCATGACTTCCGACACTTTGACGGACAGCACAGCCCTTGCAGACAGTTCGGCAACCGCCGACAGCACGGAAGTGGCCGACACCCTTGTTCTGTCTCCAAAGGACACCATAAGGATTCCGGACTCCCTCGAATTCAAGGATCCGTTCAAGTTCAAATACTATATCGCCCTGAAGGACTCCCTCACAAGAATCCAGGTAAGGGACTCCCTCATCCAGGCAGGTGACACTCTTGAACTTCAGAAACTGGACTCCTTATATATAAAGGACTCCACTGAAGTGGCCGAGGCCAGGTTCAAGGCATGGTACTCATCACTCACCCGCAGGGAGCGCAAGAAATATGATGCAGAACAGGCACTCCCCGGCCTCATAGCCGCAGCGAACAGAAAACTTGAGATCAAGGACAGCATCAGGGCATACAAGGACAGCGTCATCGGTGCGACTCCAAGAATACTTGAGACCTTCGCCCTTCCGGACAGCATGCAGTACAAGAGGATAATCACATGGAAGGCGGACAGAAGCTTCAACGACCTGAAGGAGCTTCGTGTGCAGGTGGAGGATACATCATATAACAGAAACTTCTACGATTATCCCTTCCTCAAGGATGACGTCAATGCAACCTGGCTTGGAACAGCCGGATCTCCTGTCCAGTATTACAACTATTTCAAGAGGGCCGAGGAGGATGGTGCCGTATTCTACACTCCATACCAGAGCTGGTCATTCACACCCGAGACCCTGCCTCAGTTCAACACCAAGACCCCGTACACCGAACTCTGCTACTGGGGAACCCTTTTCGCAAACCAGGAAAAGGAAGAGTCAAACATCAGGGTCCTGACCACCCAGAACATCACTCCGAAGTTCAACTTCATGCTCTATTACCACAACTTCAAGGGTAACGGTATGCTTAAGAGGGAGGACACCAGCAACAGGACAGCCGTGATTTCCGCCAACTATCTCGGTGAAAGATATCTCATGCACTCCGGCTTCATATACAACAAGATAGAGCGCAGCGAAAACGGAGGAATGATTGACAATTCCTGGATCAGGGACACCACCGTGGACGCACGCGAAATCGATGTATATCTGAGAGAGGCCTCAAACAGTCTCAGAAAGAGGACCGTGTTCCTGGACCAGTCGTACAGAATCCCGTTCACCTTCCTTGACAAGAACGTGCGCGCAGAAAAGAAAGCGGAAAAGCTCAAGGCGGCCAGAAGAGACAGCATAATGGCCAGCGGAGACTCCACAGCCATCGCTGCCTATCTGGCAAAGGAAGAGGCTGAACGTAAGCTGGCAGAAAATGAAACCGAAGCCGACAGCCTGATCACAGATGTAACCACAGCATTCATAGGTCACAGCAGCGAATGGTCAGTGTTCAAAAAGAAATATACGGACAACATCACTGACGAAGCCGGAAAGGCCTTCTATCATGACAGGTTCTACCTCAACCCGACCAGAAGCTCCGACTCGCTCAGGGTCATGAGACTGGAAAACAAGGCTTTCATAAGGCTTCAGCCATGGTCTGACGAGGCCATCGTGTCAAAGATAGATGTGGGAATCGGCGACAAGCTGCTCAACTATTACAGTTTCACACCGCAGAGCTACCTCACAGGTCCGAAGAATGTTCCGTTGAATTCCGTATATCTCTATGCAGGAGCCAACGGCCAGTACAGGAACTACTTCACATGGAATGCAAAGGGTGACTATACCTTTGCAGGATATGAGCTCAACGACTTCGGAATCGAGGGTAACATAGTGGCCAACTTCTATCCTTTCAGGAGATATAGAAAAAGTCCGATCACCCTGACAGGACATTTCGAGACAAACCTCAGGGAGCCGGACTACTATGATCAGCACCTGTATACCAACCATTTCAAATGGGATAACAATTTCAGCAAGATATCCAAGACCAAGGTGGAGGCCAAGGTGGATATTCCGAGATGGAAGCTTGGAGCCTCGTTCGGATATGCCTTGCTGGACAACAACATATATTATGATACCCTGGGTATCGTAAGACAGAACACGGCGCCTATGAGCGTCATGACAGCCGAGCTGAGGAAGGATTTCAAGTTTGGACCGGTCCATCTTGACCACAAGGCGATGTTCCAGCTGTCTTCAAACGAAGACGTGATGCCTCTTCCTATGCTCGCACTCAACTTCAGGTACTATGTGCAGTTCAATGTCGTAAAGAACGTCATGCAGATGCAGATAGGTGCCAACGCATGGTACACTACGAAATGGTATGCTCCCGCATACAACCCGGTACTCGGAGTGTTCCATAACCAGAACGATGAAAAATATGGAAACTGCCCTTATGTGGATGTCTTCGTTAACATCCAATGGAAGAGGGTGAGCCTGTTCGTGAAGGCCGTGAACCTTAATATGGGATGGCCGAACAAGTCGCCTGACTACTTCACGGCAGACGGATATATAGGTCCTCAGAGGACCATCAAGTTCGGTATAACCTGGCCGTTCTGGATACTACCGGGCAAGAATAGTACAACCGGCACTTTGGGCTCCTCCGGGTCGGGAGGAAGCAGAGGAGGCTCAGGTCTGCCTGGCGGCATGTCCGCCGGGGGTGGCAGACAGAGTGCCCAAAACAACAGACGATGAATATTAGTGGAAAGAAGACAAGAAGATTAAGAAACGTAGTAATAACATTGGCGATCATATGCATCACGCCTCTTTGTGAAAAGGGAAGGATGCTCAGCGGAGCACGTTCCGTGAATACTCTCGCCGGAAGAGAACTGGTCTGCGCGATAGATCTCGGAAACGACATGTATGGCAGCCATGGCCTGGAGACAGGATTTAACTACGAACTGATGAGCAGGTTTGCTCAGGACAACCACTGCAGCGTGAGGATTGTTGCTGCAGGGAAAAAAGACAACTATATCGACTCCCTCCGTCAGGGCAGCGTGGACATTGTCATCACGCATGACATAGATTCACTTTCAGACGGTGAGATAGACATCCTCAGACAGGTGACCGACTGCTCTGTATGGGCTCTGAACAGCCCGGAAGACAACGACGCCATGCTCCTGAACAGGTGGATAAGCTACATCAAGACCACGGAGGACTATTCAAGGATGTCTGACAAATATTCCATTTCATACAACCCATACAAGCGTGCTGAAAAGGGAATCAGGACCAGTACGATCAGTCCATATGACGGCCTGATCAAGAAACACGCACGTCAGCTCGGATGGGACTGGAGGATGCTGGCATCCGTACTCTATCAGGAATCTCGTTTTGCCATAGGGGCCACTTCGGTCAGAGGTGCACAGGGACTTATGCAGGTCATGCCTTCAACAGCCAGACACTATGGAATGGACAACCCGCTGGATCCGGAGCAGAACATCATAGCCGGAACAAGACATCTCATGAGGCTCCAGAATATGTTCAAGAAGGAAGGCATTGAGGGTGAGGAACTTATAAAATTCACTCTGGCAGCATACAATGCGGGTGAAGGTCGAATCATCGACTGCAGGAATCTTGCAGCAAGCCGTCAGCTGGACAACAGCAGATGGGATGAGACAGTCAAGGTGATTCCTCTCATGAGAGAAGATTCCATTCTTGAGGAAAAGGCTGTGAAACTGGGTAAGTTCCAGGGACATGAGACCATAGACTATATAGACCAGGTGTTCTCGCACTACAACGCATTCTGCGAGATATGCCCTTTTATCTGACCCTGACCGTGTCTGCAGGATCCACCCTTGAGATGAAGAGGCAAGGAATCAGCAGCAGGATCAGAATCACGGCAAAGGACACAAGGTCTGAAGCCAGGATCAGCCCCAGATCCAGGTGGACAGGGACATGTGAAACGAAATAATTCTCAGGATCGAGCTTGAGGAAATGCGTCTGGGACTGAATGACGCAGAAAATGATGGCCAGGGCATTGCCTATGGCCATTCCTTTTGCCGTGAGCACGGCAGAACTTGACAGAAAGACCTTGGCAATGGCACGGTCTGTCATGCCGAGGGTCTTCAGAAGTCCTATGGTGGATATGTTCTCGAACAGGATTATGAGGAGGCCGGAAATCATGTTGAATCCTGCCACTATGGTCATCAGCACAAGAATGAAAAGCACATTGAAATCAAGGAGATTGAGCCAGTCGAATATCTGAGGATAACGTGACACACATGACGAGGCCACGACAGTGGTCTCATCTTCAGCAGTATACGCATAAACCATGACACCGACCTCTTCGGTCATGGCCTCGATAGCCTCGTCACTGCGTAACCTCTTCTCCAGCATGATTTCCATGGCAGAGACCTGATTTTCAGACCAGCCGTTAAGCCTCTGAAGGTCGGCGATGTCGGCATAGACCACAAGCTTGTCATCCGTTTCAAGCGCCGAATCATATACTCCTGCCACATTGAACTGACGGGCCCTGACCTTGTCACCGATGAAATAGGTAAGCATCCTGTCTCCTTCCCCTATTCCTGCAATCTCCGACAGCCGCCTCGGAATGTGGACAGGCAGAGCCAGGGAATCCGGAGAGGGATATGGCGAATATTCAGCCGGAACTCCCTTCAGCAGCACTCCATGGATTCCTGCATCATTCTTTACTATTCCTGCCCTGTAAACGACCGGCACCACGGACTCGACCCCGTCCATATCCCTGACATAGGGAAGATATGAGGCGTCACTCTCCACGGGAGAATCCTCATTCATGATATTCATATTCAGCGGCATAAGCTGTATATCTCCCGAAATGGACGATATTCCTGCCCTGACCTCGTGACGGAATCCGGAAGAGACGGAGACGGCGATGATCATCACAAGAAAGCTTATCGCTATGGAAGTCATGGCGATACTGCCTTTGAAGCGGAGTCTGCGGGATATGAAGAGCGAAGCGTCCATCATCATTTGTTTTCCAATGCCTTGAGTCGGCTTTCAGCAACGATTTTCTCCTTCTCGGGACCATGCTCGACGAGCATCCTGAGATATTTGATCTCAAGCTTCCTGTTGTTGAGTTTCCTCGCTGCCAAGGCGCTGTTCTTTATGGCGGTATAGTCATCCGGCTTCTTCTTGAGCACCTTGGAATAGTATTTCAATGCAGTCTTGTAATCCCCATTTGCAAGCATATGGTATGAACCTATATTGCTGAGGAAACCTGTGTTGTCAGGATAGAGCTGCAGCATCTTCTGGGAGAGTCCGAGAAAGGCCTCCATCGAGGATGAAGTTCCTATGGAATAGAAGCTGTAGCAGTACTCCTGCATGGCATCGGTAAAGAAGGAGTCGTCCACCTTCTCCCCTTCATAGGTCCACCTGCCCTTTCGGTCCGAGTAGCGGTCAGCAAGGTCCAGAAGACATGCAAGGGCCATATCCGGACTTTCCTTCTCGTATGCTATATAGGCATTTGCCTTGACAAATCTGTAGTCAAGCCTGTCGGGATAGAGTGAGATGGTCCTGTCTATGGTCTTGACAGCCTGTGCATAAAGCTGGTCATCGAACTCGTTGACCTGATAGTAGAAGACATCGTTTCCAAGGCTGTCCTTCAAGGTCAGAAGAGGCTCCATGCCGAGATATTTCCTCTCCGGCTTCGCCACCACCGCACTGGTCTGTGCCTTTGTGAACAGATAGTTGAAACGGGCATAGAGCATCTTCGCATCGGTGGAATCCACGGCCTCCCATTTGTTCAGCACAGTCTCGATGCCCACTCCGGCAGGGCCGAACTGAGACAGAAGGAGTTCATATCTCTGCTCGTATTTTTCAGACGTCTGTGCAGAGAGATTAAGTGCCATGAATATGGCTGTCATCGCATATATTATCCTTTTCATACTATCTTATATCCATTCTGATTCTACGGCTCTGAGGATGAAGACTGTTGCATCGGTTGCCGAGGTTCTTGACGAAACCAAGCGGAAGCTCCTCATGACAGATGAGCACATATCCCCTTTCCGTGCCTTCAGGAAGGGTTATCGCGTCACGGTGGAGATATGACAAGGCGGTATTCCTGTCCACTTCCACAGACGGGAAGGCAGTCCTGTCCAGCATGAGCGACAGGGCAAGGTCCGCATCAGGTACCAGCACATTCCCTTTCACGGTTCCCACGGCACAGCCTGCAGCAACCACATGAAGCGACTGTTCGAGGATCCCCACCAGCTGAGCCAGACTTGAAGGAACCGCGGTCACCATATCCCCCTTCTGTCTGAATGACACCTCCCTGTCCAGAAGCCTTTCCAGTCCCTTGGGAAGCGGGGCCGGCCTTGCTGCACGTCCCTGACGCTGCCTGGATTCGACATAGGCGCAGTCTCCTGTCTTGACCAGAGCACTGCAGTACTGTCCCTCACCTTCCACGAAACCGGGAACCAGGCTATAGCCCAGACCGGTCTTGATGACGCCTTCATATCCCCCGGCGACATCCTCCTTCAGGAGAGGTTCGGCACCGAGTTCCTCAGCCACCCAGGCCACATTGCCGTCGTTCTCATACCTGTTGAAGGTGCATGTGGAATATATGAACAGTCCGCCGCAGGCAAGCGAGGACCACACATCGGCTATTATTCTTCTCTGGCGGGATTCGCATAGGGCCACATTGTCCTCTGACCACTGGTTCTGGGCCTCCTCATCCTTTCTGAACATACCCTCACCTGAGCACGGGACGTCAGCGACTATGATGTCGAAGAATCCTGTCAATGAAGAGAATGCGCGCGGGTCGTCGGAAGTGACCAGCACATTAGGGTCTCCCCAGAGCGCGACATTATCCGCAAGGACCCCCACGCGCTGCTTCATCACCTCGTTGGAGACCAGGAGAAAACGGTCGCCGAACATGGTCCTGAGCGAGGCAGCCAGGTCAGTTGTCTTTCCTCCGGGGGCCGCACACAGGTCCAGAACCCGCACGGGACGGTCCTGAGGAAGTGACATCCGGGCAGCCAGGGTCCTGAACACATGACCGACAAACATGGATGACGAGTCCTGGACATAATATGCCCCACCATGAAAATGAGGGTCAAGGGTAAACTGAGGACGCTCAGGCAATATCCTGCCGTGCTCCGACCATGCCACCTTTCTTCCTTCCGGAATCCTCCCGGACTTGAAAGGATTGGCCCGCACGGAAACAGATGCCGGGGCATCAAATGCAGAAAAAGCGACAAGGGCATTTTCGCTCCCTATCGCCTCTTCAAGATATTTCCTGAAACTTTCCTTTATCATATATCCAGACCTTCAGGCATACGTCCCTCAGAAATATCCACAAGCGAATCGACCACCTTGTCCAGAGCTTTCTGGATCTTTGAGCCGAGAAGGGTCTTCATCATGAAGTTCAGGTCGGCATCAAGGGTGATGTGATAATCCGTCTTATATGGATCTGAAGCCGGGTCAAAGTGCATGGCAAGCCTGAACTGGAACGGAGCCCCATCATCCGCAAACTCTATCTTCGAGTACGGAACACGGTCGGCCACCTTCACTCCGATATTGAATCCCTGGACCTCAGCATGCAGCGAATCATAGTCTGCCGTGACTCCATTCTTCTTGTCTTCAGGAAGCATGTTCACGAAGTTACGCATGTCCACAAAGGCCATATAGAGTTCATACGGTGCCTTGGACACTACGGCATTCTTGCTCTTGTAATTCACCATAGCCTATTTTCCCCAGGTTGACGGAGCCACTCTCCATTCCTTGAGGACTGCGATCTCCGACTCCTTTATATAACCTGTCTCGTGAGCCACCTCGACCAGAGTGTCATAGTTGGAGAGGGTGGTCAGTTCCACATTCGCATCCTCGAAGGCCTTGCGCGCCTGATTGAAGTTATATGAGAATATCGCCACCATACCCATTACGTCAGCTCCTGCTTTGACGAGGGCGTTCTTGGCTGCAAGGCTGCTCATTCCTGTGGAGATAAGGTCCTCCACGATAACCACTTTCGCACCCTCCGGCAGAAGGCCCTCTATCTGCGAACCGGTGCCATGATCCTTCGGTTTCGGTCTCACATAGCAGAACGGCTTGCCGAGCATATGGGCGACAAGATAGCCATGGGCGATGGCTCCGGTCGCAACTCCCGCAATCACCTCAACGTCCGGGTACTGCTTCAGGATGATGTCTGCCATCCAGCGGCAGACATTCTCGCGGATCTGAGGGTAGGAAAGTATCCTGCGGTTATCACAATATATAGGTGAGTTCCAGCCTGAAGCCCACACAAAAGGGTTTTCGGGTCTCAGCATGACAGCCTTGATCTCCATCAGAGACCTGGCCACTTCTTTCTCAACAGTTTTCATATCACTATAATTTGATTGTTTTCGGTTCTTACGTATCTTTGCACGTCTTTGCATGCATCGGAACACATATCGTGCAAATATAACCAAAACAAATCAGAAACCCCAAAATGCACAAGATATATTTTGAAAAGAGGGCAATAATCATCTGCAGTCCCGACGACCCGGCGCTTTCGGACCCCAATGCCATACGTTTCTGCATAGGGGACAGCACGGACATTCACACCCTGGTGAATCTTGTCGAAGCCTCCGACTCCCTCCACCGGGTATGCATCCCCACTTCTGACATAGAAAAGACCTACAGGATGATATGCGCGGAATTCCTTGAGGTGAATGCCGGAGGCGGGCTGGTTTCAAATCGCCGCGGGGACTATCTTCTGATAAGCAGAAACGGCCTCTGGGACCTCCCCAAAGGGCATCAGGACCCGGGAGAGGATATCGCCACGACAGCTCTGCGCGAGGTGCAGGAAGAGACCGGTATCGACGACCTCACGTTGCGCGGGCTCATATGCGTGACCGACCACTGCTACAGGCGCAACGACATCTGGCATCTGAAGCACACCTGGTGGTATGACATGCTGTATACGGATCCGACAGACCTTACGCCCCAGCGCGAGGAGGACATATCCAAGGCCGCATGGGTTGCGAAATCAAGCCTTCCTCCCTTCCTTCTCAACACCTATCCGTCCATCATGGAGGTATTCCGAGAGGCAAAAGTGTAATTTTTGCAAAATTTCAGTCCACTTGTGAAACAAAGTTTCGGAAAATTCGTATAATGATATGTATTTTGCGGTTCATAACTAAGAGGATAATTACATTATACATATGAAACTCTCACAATTTCATTTCAACCTTCCGGCTGACAGGATCGCATCCGAGCCACCAAGATGGAGGGACGAGTGCAAGCTCATGATTCTCAACAGAAAGACAGGAGAGATCGAGCACAAGCTTTTCAAGGACATCCTTGACTATTTCGAAAAGGGTGACACGTTTGTATTCAACGACACCAAGGTGTTCCCGGCAAGACTCTACGGAAACAAGGAGAAGACAGGAGCCGACATCGAAGTGTTCCTCCTCAGGGAACTCAACCGCGAGCAGAGGCTTTGGGACGTGATCGTAGACCCTGCCAGAAAGATCCGCATCGGAAACAAGCTGTATTTCGGCGAGGATGACAGCCTCGTGGCTGAAGTGATCGACAACACCACTTCAAGGGGCCGAACACTGCGTTTCCTCTATGACGGAAACTATGAGGAGTTCAAGGAGACCCTTTTCTCCCTCGGCCAGACTCCTGTCCCTACCTGGGTCAAGAAGGAAGTCACCCCTGAAGATGCAGAAAATTTCCAGACGATCTATGCAAAGCATGAAGGAGCGGTTTCTGCACCGGCTGCAGGACTCCATTTCAGCCGTGAGCTCTTCAACAGAATGATTCTCAAGGACATCAACAAGGCATTCATGACCCTGCACATGGGTATAGGCCATTTCCGTGAAGTGGATGTGGAGGATCTTTCCAAGCACAAGATGGATTCCGAAAGGGTCATCATCACTCAGGAGACAGCCGACCTCATCAACAGGACCAAGAAGGAAGGACGCAAGGTATGCGCTGTGGGAATCACCACAATGAGGGGACTCGAGACCTACACTACCACGAACGACGAGGTGAATGCATACGACGGATGGACCAACAAGTTCATTTTCCCTCCATACAGGTTTGCCATCCCTAACGCCATAGTATCCAACTTCCACCGTCCAGGCTCGACAATGCTTATGTCAGTGGCTGCATTCGGAGGATATGACAACGTCATGAAGGCATATAAGACAGCCCTCGAGATGGACTACAAGTTCGGTCCATACGGAGACGCCCTCCTTATCATCTGATGATTTCACCACTTTTTTTGTGATTCAGGATAAAAAAAGCTAACAAATCATAAAAAAGAGAAAAATCTTGAATAAAAAAAAGAAAAATCGGCTTTCCTGATGCTCAGGGAGGCCGATTTTTACTTTACTTCGCTTCCATGAAAAACATTCATGAGAAGGTCTGCCTCTGCGCCTTGAACCGCATATTCGGCTTCGAGCCGAAGATAGCACTGGCACTCATATCACATTTCGGGAATGCGAGTTCGGTGTTTGCTCTGAAGCCGGAAGACATCGACGGCATCCTGGGTCCGCACTCAAAATACCGCGGATGCATTTCACAGAAAGCCCTCGACGAGTCATATGCAGAGCTCGAACGGCTGAGAGGACAAGGAATCGGATTTGTAGGGTGGAACGAACCCGGATATCCCGCTCTTCTCAAGGAGTGTGAGGATGCACCGTCCGGGCTATATATCAGATCCGCCCATCCGTCCGAGATCCCATGGAATTCACGGAAAGCCATCGCTGTCGTGGGAACGAGAGACCTCTCTCCCTATGGTCGCGAATGGTGCGAAAGACTGGTGGGGAAACTGGCAGATGTTCCGGAGAAGGACAGGCCTGTCATCGTGAGCGGACTGGCGCTCGGAACAGATGCATGCGCCCACAGGACAGCCCTGGACGTGGGTCTGCCCACGATTGCCGTGATGGCTACGGGCCCGGATGAGGTATATCCCGGCCGCAACATGAATATGGCCGGACTCATGGCACGGACACCCGGATCGGCTCTTGTCACCGACTATCCTCCGGGAACAGCTCCCCTTGCCGTGCACTTCCTGCGGAGGAACAGGATAATTGCAGGAATGTCCGAGGCCACCGTCCTGATTGAATCAAAGATAAAGGGAGGAGGGATGATGACGGCCCGTCTGGCAGACTCGTACAACAGGGAGGTTTTTGCCCTGCCCGGGCGCGTGGACGACCTTCGCTCCCAAGGATGTAACTCATTGATACGCAGCAAGACAGCAAGCCCGATAACGTCAGTGGAGGACTTTCTGAAGGACATCGGACTGACGGCTGCAAAAGGGGCAAGGAGAGAATCGGACAAGGACAGGCTGGAGAGGCTCTACAAAGGAAGCATCCCCGATGACAGGATTTCACTCATGACCCGGATACTTCTGGAGATACGCTCAGAAAGGGGGATCACCATCGACGAACTGGCCGGGAAACTGGACATGGAATATCACAGGACGGCCCAACTTACAGGCATGCTGGAGACAGACGGGGTCATTACGACGGACCTCCTTCAGAGATGTTTCATAAACTTCAGATGATGCAGTCAAATAGCCGGGCAAAAAGGATAGGTTTTCAGATAAAATGATTAAATTTGCCTGATATGCAATGATTGACATCGATGGAGTTCATAGACACACATTCCCATCTTTATGACGAAGCCTTTGCCGGAGAAGAGGATGCGGCAGTGAACCGCGCGGTGGAGTCCGGTGTGGGCAGGATAATCTTTCCCGACATTGACTCAGGCAGCAGGGAGGCCATGTTTTCTTTTGCAGACAGATTTCCCGGGGTGATATTCCCGTGTCTCGGCCTGCATCCCACATCTGTGGGAGCCGACTGGCAGGAGGAACTTTCCAGGATGGAGTCCGGCATGTCCCGGAAGATATGGGCAATAGGAGAAATCGGAATGGACTGCTACTGGTCAAAGGAATTCATCAGACAGCAGCAGGAGGTCCTCCGGATCCAGTTGGAGATGGCAGCTAAGGCCGACCTCCCCGTAATCATCCACTCCCGCGAATCCACAGAGCTGATAATCAACATATTGAAAGAATGCAGAAGCCTCGGCATCAGGGGCGTGTTCCACGCATTCAGCGGAAGCGTGGAGACATTCAGGGAACTGGACAGGCTCGGTGACTGGTATGTGGGAATCGGAGGTGTGCTCACCTACAGGAAGGCTTCAATCGCGGAAACCGTAAAGCAGATTCCGCTTGACCGCATATTGCTTGAAACAGACTCGCCATATCTCACCCCTGTTCCGTTCAGGGGGAAAAGGAACGAGAGCAGCTACATCCCCTACATCGCGGCCAGACTTGCAGAACTGACAGGCAGGGATGTCGGGGAGATAGCCTCAGCCACAACCGGGAATGCACGAAAACTATTCGGAATATGATAGCAGACACACTCAAGAAGGACAAGTCATCCATCCTCCTCATATATACAGGAGGTACGATCGGAATGAAGGAAGACCCTGCAGTACAGGCTCTCAGACCCTTCGACTTCAGTCAGATCCTGGCAGAAGTCCCGGAGCTGGCCAAATTCGCATGCAGGATAGACTCCTACACCTTTGACCCGCTTATCGACTCATCGGATGTGGAGCCGGCCCTCTGGATTTCACTCGCAAAGCTCATAGAATCCAGATATGAGGAATATGACGGGTTCGTCATCCTCCACGGCACCGACACCATGGGTTATTCCGCATCAGTCCTCAGCTTCATGCTGGAAGGACTGACCAAACCTGTCATATTCACCGGAAGCCAGCTTCCTATCGGCGTGCCGAGGACAGACGGCAAGGAAAACCTCATTTCAGCAGTGGAGATTGCAGCCGCAAAAGACGGGGAGGGACACGCCCTTGTGCCTGAAGTGTGCATATACTTCGACAATGTCCTCATGCGCGGCAACCGTTCCACAAAGATAAACTCCGACAATTTCAGAGCTTTCCGCTCCGAGAACCTGCCTCCGCTTGCCGAGGCCGGGATAAACATCAGATACAACACCGGACTGATCCGCAAACCGGATTCGTGGGACCTCAAACCGACCTTCCACAAACGTCTAGACACCCGTGTGTCAATTCTGAAAATGCATCCTGGAATCACTCCGGATGTGGTCAGACACATCCTCTGCAGCCCGGAGACCAGGGCAGTCATCATCGAGACCTACGGGGCCGGAAATGCGCCGTCCAAGGAATGGTTCCTGTCCATCGTCAAGGAAGCCGCTGCAATGGGCAAGATACTGATGAATGTGACCCAATGCATTGCAGGAAGCGTGAACATGGACATCTATGCCACAGGAAAAAGCCTCAAGGAAGCAGGAGTCACGAACGGTTACGACAGCACGACGGAGAGTGCTCTTGGAAAACTTTTCTACCTGATGGGACTGTTCAGCGACAACGTTCTGGTGAAGTCAATGCTGGAACTCGATCTGAGGGGTGAAATCTCAAAATAATTATTGCTGATTGAAAATTATTTGCTAAATTGCACCGAATTTTGAGTAGGTCACATTGTGTCCTGATTGATACGGATATATTAACTAAAACAAATTCAATAACTTAAATCAATTAAACACACAAAAACAATTATGAAAAAAATTTTCATGTTTTTGGCAGTAATGGGCGTTATGGCCTTTTCTGCACAGAATGCAGCAGCTCAGGACGAAGTTGCTGACACTACAGCGACTGAAGTAGCGGCTCCAGCTGCTGAGACTCTCGACGGACCTGAGGAAGTGCCTATGCACCAGGCCCTCAAGACAAAGTTCATCGAAGGAGGTGCAGGCTTCATGGCTCTCGTTATCGCCTGCCTTATCCTCGGTCTTGCTCTCTGTATCGAGCGTATCCTTTACCTCGGTTTCTCAAAGACCAACTCAAAGAAGCTTCTTGCTAAGATCGAAGAGGCTCTTGCTAACGGTGGTGTAGAGGCTGCAACTGAGGTTTGCCGCAACACTCGTGGTCCTATCGCTTCAATCTTCACTCAGGCATTCCTTCGTCTTGCTGACGGTCAGAGCCTTGACGAAGTTGAGAAGTCAGTTGTTTCTTACGGTGGTGTAGAGGCTAGCAAGATGGAGCAGAACCTCTCTTGGATCTCTCTCTTCATCGCTATCGCTCCATCCCTCGGATTCTTGGGAACAGTTATCGGTATGATCCAGGCATTCGACGCCATCATGGTTGCAGGTGA
>JAFVVN010000056.1 GCA_017502125.1 Bacteroidales bacterium
TACTCTCTGGCAAAGCTTGACAGCACTACGGGAGGATATCTCTTCGACGGCTCACAGCCGGTATCCTTCTACAGAAGCCGTCTCGCAGAGCCTGGACTTACCTGGGAGAAGACCGCCTCATATAACCTCGCCCTCGACTGGGCTATGTTCGGAGGAAGGGTTTCGCTCACAGCTGAGGCTTATCTGTCAAAGACCACTGACCTTCTCCTGCAGGTGCAGGTTGCAGAGCAGACCGGTTATGACAAGAGGATGTGCAACCTTGGAGAAATCTCTAACAAGGGTGTCGAGCTCTCTCTGGAGACAAGAAACATCGAGCGTCCTGATTTCCAGTGGACGACTTCATTCACCGTTTCCCACAACACCCAGAAGGTGCTTGACATAGGATCCGAGGATTTCGTTTCTGCGATGAACTGTCCGGGAAACAACAAGTATATGATGTACGGTTACGTTGAGGGATATCCTCTCAACTCGCTCTGGGGATTCAAGTACGGTGGCATCTGGAAGTCGGATGAGGAGAGGGAAAGGAACAAGCAGACCAGGGCCTATGCGAGCGAAAGCACGAAGTGGGCTGACGGTACGCCGAGGTACTATGATATCAATCACGACGGCGTCCTGAATCAGGAAGACCTCGTATACCAGGGAAGTGCGGACCCTATCCTTTACGGAGGTATGCAGAATACTTTCTACTACAAGAACTTCAAGCTTGGTGTCTATCTGGCGTATTCTCTCGGCGGAAAGATCTACAACTACGGAGAGTTCTACCAGTCCGGAGGTATGTACACCAACCAGTTCCGCTATATGCTGAACTCCTGGCATCCTGAGAGAAATCCTGAATCGAACATCCCTCGCGCAGGCTACACTGACGTGGCCCTTCCGAGCGACTTTATGATTCACGATGCCTCATATCTCAGACTCAAGAACATCAGCCTCGGCTACACCCTTGACCTTTCGAGGAAGTGGAAGGGAGGCATCAAGGATGTCACTTTCACCCTTTCAGGAGAGAACCTCTACCTGTGGAAGAACTACAACGGATTTGACCCTGACGTATCCAGCGAGGGAACATCTTCGACCCTCCGCCGTGTGGACCTCGGAGCATATCCGAAGCCAAGGACATTCACTTTCAGCATCCAGGTAAGGTATTAACAGAAAAGAAATCGAGCTATGAACATATTCAAAAAGATAATCGGTGCGGTCTTTATGGCCGGTCTGCTCTCGGGAGCGGTATCCTGCTCGCTCGAGGAGGACACTTCGTCCATCTCGACGCCGGATAACTTCTTCCGCAACTTTGCGGAGTGCCAGTCTGTGGTGAACGGCTGCTACATTCCGCTCAAGAGCATATACACTTACCAGTATTTCCTCGCTGTGGAGTGTGTTTCAGATATAATGTATTGTCCTTCAGGTACATTGGATGCGCAGTTGGATATCAGCCCAGTGAAGCCGCGCTTCGGTACTACAGTGTGGAAACAGTGCTACCTCGGAGTGCAGAGATGTAATTTCGCTATTCCAGGCATTGAGGGCTGTACGGCGCTTTCAGATGCGGAAAGAAATCAGCTCCTGTGTGAGGCAAGGGTGCTCAGAGCCCTTTATTACTGGCATCTGACCTGCTTCTTCGGAGATGTACCTTTCTATATGTATGACGTCTCTGACACGGAGACCCTTCTCAAGGTGGCTGAGCTTCCGCGTATGGATGCCGATCAGAGCCGTGCAGACCTGATCGCAGACCTCAAGGAGATCGCTCCTCTGGTGTCACAGACAAGGACATCCGACAACAAGGAACAGCGCCTCGGCGCAGCAACAGCGTGGATGCTCATCGCGAAGTTAGCTGCCTGGAACAATGATTGGGAAGAGGTCGTTAATGCTGTCGACAAACTGGAGGAAATCTACGGTGACCTCAATCAGTATCCTCTCGAGGACATTCAGTTCCGTTGCAAGAACACTCCTGAGTCCATCTTCGAGATCCAGCACACTTACACTGAGGGCGGTCTGTCATATGTGTCCAATGTGGCCTGTGTGACGACTCCGGTGAGAAACAAGGATGACATCTATGACGGCGTCCAGATTCCTGAACTTGGCACGACAACCAAGACCTGGCAGCCGGCATATGCCAATGTATACTTCTGCCAGGGTCTTATGCCTCGTCGCGGAAAGGACCTCAGGAACTACTACAATGTTGCCTGGGAGTGGGAAGGAAAGGCATTCGAGAAGGTTACAACGCGTCCTTATCCGGGTCCTAAGTTCTGGTGTCCGAATATGAAGGAAGGCAACGACGACAACAACTACAAGGTGTTCCGCTATGCTGATGCACTCCTTCTCAAGGCAGAGGCTCTGTGCGAACTCAACCAGCTCTCAGAGTCTGTGAAGTATCTTGATATGACAAGACTTCGCGCAGGCCTTGCAGGATATACCCTCCGCACTCAGGTCCGCCTGAGGGAGGAGATCCGCAACGAGAGGGCAAGGGAACTCTTCGGAGAGTTCCAGCGCAAGTATGACCTCGTACGCTGGGGCATATGGTATGATGCGGTGACGGACTACAGCGACTATCCTTCGCTTGTCAACAATATGAAGCCTTGTCACAGGTTCTATCCTATTCCGGATACCCAGGTTGTGTACTCGAAGTACAACCTCGACAATAATGAATATGCCCAGTACGGTATGTAAAAGGAGGATTTATGAAGAAGATTGCAATATTTATCACTGCGCTTGCGCTTTTCGCTTCGTGCGACAAGCCTTACAATATGGATCTGCCGCTTTCAGTGGCACAGCGCAACATCTCCCTCAGCAAGGATGCCGGCTCGACCCACGTCCTTGTATATGCCGACGGAGACTGGACGGCGACGTTCACCGAGCCGGTCGAGTGGGCGAGTCTGAACAAAGTGTCCGGATATGGAAACAGCGACCTTGTGTTTACCTACAGTGCCAACTACGGCATTGCGCGAAGAGTGGGGATCGTCCTGTCCAAGGACGAGCTCCGCGACACCGTCGTGATGACCCAGGCAGGTCCGGTAAGTACTCCTATATATGAGCCTCAGGTTACTCAGGTGCCTCTTTTCAATACTGCAGGTACTGCTGTAATCAATGCGGTCGGAAACCTTCTGTATTGTGCTGATGCCGTGTATGCATATGCAGTATACACCGAGGCGGACGGCACAGAAGAGACCGTGCTTATCGACGGCCAGGATGCCGATCCGGCGCACTGGATCACATCTTTCGAGGCGGAACACGACAAGTTCCGTTTCGGTGTGGCAGCTAACGCTTCAGGAGCTCAGAGGACTGCCAGACTCAGGATCACCATTGCCAATCCTACCGGTATGATATTCAACAAGTATGTGACCGTCACCCAGAGCGAAGGCAAGGCCGCATTCAAGCTCCCGGCTCTCGGATATGGCTCTTATGGTCCTGATGCCCAGACTCTTGTGGTCGAGACTTCGGAAAATACAATCTGGCCTTATCAGGACAATATGACCATTACGCTTCAGGACCCGAGCTGGATCACCGATGCCCATATGGTTCCGGGAGGTCTCAGCCTTACACTCACCGAGAACAAGACAGGCAGCCCACGTCAGCAGAATCTGACCCTGACATACGTCTCTGACGCAGGCGAGATCATCAACGGCAAGTTTACAGTAATCCAGTCAACTAAATAACAGGAATGAATATGAAGAGAAATATATTTAGAGCGTTTTCCGCTTCGGTGGTCTGCCTTGCGGCATTGTCCTGCAGCCTTGACGAGACAGCGGACATAAAGCTGGTTGAGCTGGGAACTCCGCTTGAAGACAATGTCTGCATCATCGAGGCCGAGGGTGGAGAATACGCACTTGAGATCTATTCCAACGGAAGCTATCATATAGAGATGCTCGATCAGAGCAGCTGGCTCACTCTCAGCGCTATGAAGGGAAGCGGAGACGGCACTCTGACGCTGACATCCACCGGCAATGATGAGTTCAAGAGAATGACTTCGTTCGCACTGTGCAGCGACGTGGACGAGCGTCGTGACACAGTATACGTGAAGCAGAAGGGTAAGATCGAGGCAAGTCTTTCGATGGGCAACACCTCTATGGTGGTGCCTGGAGCAGGCGGTGAGTCAAAGGCTTCGCTTTCCACCAACATCCCGTTCGAGTACTTCAAGGTGAATGTCGACTATAACGATCCAGAGAATGTAGGATGGCTCGATCCTGAAAAGGTGTCTATGTCCGGCGATGGTCCGGACAGGATCCTCAGCATCTGGACAGAGCCTAACCCGGATGACGTTTCTGTCCGTACGGCATCCCTCAACCTCTCTTTCGTGGACGGATGGGGTGACAAGGTTGCGCTTGACATGATCGTGATGCAGAAGAACTCCAACGAAGGCCTTGGTGTGCTCAAGTCTTTCGCCGAGATCAGAAGCACCTATCCGAGCGGCGGAGAAGTGACCGAAGACTATATCCTCGAGGGAATCGTAGTCAGCAACACCGAGGGTGGAAATGCCGGTGAGAACGAGCAGATCAGTGCTTCCGCAATCGACTATACTGTCTCTCAGAGGACTGTATATGTGCAGTCTCTTGACGGAAAATACGGTTTCTCCCTTCTCACCGAGACA
>JAFVVN010000057.1 GCA_017502125.1 Bacteroidales bacterium
AGGAACTGCACAGTACTCATTATGGTCACGGTCCATATACCTCCTATAAGGTTGAATACGGTCACAATAATTCCAGAAACGACAATCGACCACTCAAGAGAAAGAGGAGTGACCACAGCGATGAATACACCGATCGCATAAAGACGGACCATATTGTCAAGTACTCTCAGCACCAGACTCACCCATGTCATCACCTGCTGGAGCGGAAGGCTATAACGTTGCTCCAGATACTCCATAGGGGTCGTGCAACCGGTCCTTCGCCACAATTTGCCAAGGAAGACACCGCCTATGATGCAAGCCGGCACAGTCACCCAAAAGACAGTAATCGACACAACACCCCATTCATATGCTATTCCAGCATAGGCAACAAAAACGAAGGTCGAGAAAAGACCCATGAAGTTGGTGATGGTGGCCATAACCCAAGGGATGGTTCCGCCACCTTTGAAATATGCTCCGCTGTCCTTGATGAACCAGCCGAATGAAAGACCTATGACAGCCATAAGGGCCACATAGACCGCCACTGAGACGTAGTCAAGATTCTGAAGATGTAATTCCATATTAATATTCGATTCCTATTGCGTCCATCATTCCTTTAAGGTATCCCACTCCGAAGAGGGTGCCGCTGATGCCGTAGCTCGGCTGGCTGTTATCCTCGCCTGCCATCGTAGGGACATGGTCAGAGCGGAGAGGACCATCATAACCGACCTCTTTGTAAACTCTTAGCATTGCAGGCATATCTGTCGGGCCGTTGTCGTGGAATGTCTCGTGGAAATTCTCCGCTCCTCCGGCCACATCCCTCTGATGCACGAAGAAGATCCTGTCCTTCCACTCGCGGATCACATCAGCCACAGGAGCACCCATGGTCATATAAGTACCCTGACAGAAGGTCAGTCCATGCGATGGACTGTCACTCAGGCTCAAAACCCTGCGGATCGCATCAGGATTCGTGAATATACGGGCGATGCCCTGCAGAGGGCTTACAGGCGGGTCGTCAGGATGAAGTCCCATACGCACTCCGGCTTCCTCGGCCACAGGCATCACCTGCGAGATGAACCACTCATAGTTTTCCCACATCTTTTCCTCCGACACTTCGCCATACTCTGTCATAGGCAGCTTGTCGCCGTCCTCCTTGCTGAATCCGGTCACAAAAGCGCCACCCCTCTCAGGAAGTCCCTTTGAGGTGCGGAACCAGCCGGTAGGCATGAAATTGTAGCAAAGAGTCGTGATGCCAAGCTTGCCCATGTTGCGCAGCATCTGCTTATACTGTTCTATGTCCTCCTCTCGTCCGGGAAGGCCTAGTTTGATGCGCATCATGTCTATCTGGTCTCCTTCAAGACCGATAAGGTCAAATCCGTGCTCTGCAAAAAGCTCTTTCTGAGCATTGAGAGTCTCAAAGTCGGTTATAGGTTTCTTTCCGGTAAGTTCGGGAGCAAGCTTCGCAAAAGCATAGCGGATACCCATCTGGGATACCAACTGCCACTTCACATCAGGCTTGTCGCCGAAAAAAAGATGAACCAGTTTCATTATAGGTCGTTTTTAAGTTTTAGAAGAGCTTCAAGGAAATAATAATCCGCATATGTCTCCGGTTTGTCAATAGAAGAATTATGAGGAACAGAGGCCACACTGTGCATAAGCAGATAATAGTTATTCTCTCCCCTTTCTGCCATATATGCCGGACTCGCTAGGGACGAAAGCATCTTCACTGCCGCATCGCGGTACTGCTGTGCCTTTGCAGGATCATCCACATAGATCTTCAGTTCAAGAAGGGCCGATGCTGTAGCCGCTGCCGCAGAGGCATCACGAGGCTCTTCTTCAAAGCGCTCCGGATCGTATGCCCACTCATAATCCGTGAACTCACCGATATTGAAATCCCAGTAAGGGATGGAATCCTCAGGAAGGTTCTTGTGGTTGATGAAGAAATCGGCAGCCTTCATAGCCGTCTCAAGATACTCAGGCTTCTTTGTAAATCTGTAGCACATGGTGAACCCGTAGATAGCCCATGCCTGGCCTCGTGACCATGCAGAAGAATCCGAAAATCCCTGAGAAGTCTTGCGTGCATCAACCTCACCGGTCTCTGGGTTGTAGGCTACCAGATGGAAGGCGGAACCGTCTTCACGAATGTGGTTGGCCATAGTCTTGTCCGCATGACTGAGAGCCGGCTTCAGAAATTTCTCGTCACCGGTAAGTTCGTATGCCTTGAACAAGAGATCCAGATTCATCAGGTTGTCGATAATCACAGGGTAATATGTAGTGTAAGTACCACCACGTGAGGTCCATTGATCCCAGGACTTGGTGGTGCCTGTAATCTCCGAGAAACGGGAAAGCTGACTACCAGCAGCATGCACTATAACGTTCTTATAATATTCGGACGGACAGTATTCATACGCCTTACCAAACGAAGCCATGATGATGAAACCGATGTCATGATGATAAATCTGATTCTTCTGCACCTCGAGTGCACGGGTCACATTCTCGGCCTTAGCCTTCCACTGCACATCACCGGTATGTGCATAAAGCATCCAGAGAACTCCAGGATAGAAACCGTTTGTCCAGTTGGCTCCTGATTTCAGAGGCTCAGCGCCGATAAGACGTGTCTCACCGGAGTTGTTCACCGTACGGGGATACATCCCCAAAGGGGTAGCCTCGTACATAAGCTCATACTGCTGGGCCGCACGCTCAAAGCCCTTCTCGACAAGCCTCTGCTCATTTTCTGAGCACGACATGAGAACTACAGCAGCCAGCAACAACGTTGCTGCTCTATTCAGCAAAAAAACTTTCATATCCTAAAGCAACTTGTTTTTAAGCATGATTCCATTCTGACTTCTATGTTGCAACTGGTACTCATACATGGACCGTGGAGACACCTTGGTTCCATGAGATTTCCATATTCCGTCAGGACGCTGTCCATACAAGCCGTATTCGCGACTGGATGGCAACTTTTCACCTATACATCCCACACACCAGTTGTGGCCGCTCACCCAAGGGCTCTGACACACGATGGAGGCAGCTTCGCAGTTCCATAACACGAAATTGACACCTGACCATCCCTGTCCGGTTCCATAATTATCCCTGTCCTGCACAGCCAGAAGTCCATCGGTAGTACATCCGTCATACAAAATTCCTGTAGCCCATTTCTGATGAGGACCCATATCGGAAAATGAATTGGTCATATGACAGTCATGGTAGACATTCGGGCCCGGTGTCCTCACACCTGTGACACATCCGTGACGATCCTTATCCGCAGTACACCCGGTGAAAAGACACATCTCACCCTTATAATTATGGAAAGCGTATCTTCTGGAGCCCTTCAACTCGGACACAGGATCCTTGCTCGAGCAGTCAGACACTGTTATATACCTTGCCCCATACCAGAGATTGACCATGCTGTATCCGAAATGCAGGGCAGTCACATTCCTGATCCAGCAATGCTCTGCAGCATTTACCTGGATTGCTGTCCAGCAATGGTCCTCATCAACATGATTGGCATAAATATCATATTCTTTGAAAGCATACTCCGAGCGCAAAGTCATATTTTCAATACCACACTCTCTGACTCTTGCAACGTTTCCTTTTTCTTTATAGAGTATACCACGATTCTCTTCTCCATAATCATCGGTAAGTTCCATGACTAATGGATTATCAAGATATATCATGCTGCCCGACACTCTCACTACCCTGCGGCTCCAATACATGGTATATTTTGCATCATAGTTTTTTTCATTCCATTGTATCACTGAGCCAGCGTCATTCTGAGGGATTTCATCCATTTTCAAAGCCGATATCCACGCATCCGTACCCGGGCGACACACCACAACCTTGTCTCCTGCCTTGAAGTTACTTGGATCCGCGACTTCCACATACATCTGCCCCACAGCGGCATCAGTGATTATTCGGGATGGAGAAATGCAGTCATTTTCCACATCCTTATAGTTAATTACATTGCCTATCGATATCAGTACACGGTCTTCCTTGGAATCAGCATCAGGGTCTACATATCTGGAAGTGCCTGTCGCCACTATAACAGTCTTACCCTCTCCCTCTCCACGCAGCACAACACCCGACTTCATAACGAGTTGTCCGCTTACATTATAAGTTCCTTCCTTCAGAAGCACCGCATGGCCTGCAGAAGTATTATCTATTGCATTCTGAATATCTGAAGTCCTGTCTCCCTCAGAAGGTTCCAAAGTAGTCCCTACCGGAACGTATAACGGTTCCTCCTCACCCCAATGGTATCCCACACGGCTGAAATCGATATACTCTCCAAGCAGCAGGGAATTTGTATTTTCCTTAAAACCTTCATTTTCCACGCCGTCAAGAACAGTCTTTGCAAAGTTGTCAATGTCGTAGATAGGCACATATTGATTTCTTTCAATCCTGGCCGGCTCACTCAAACTTGCCTGAAGCCTCTCGCCATTCTGACGTATAAGCGTAATCCTAAACAGATGCTCTCCAGGAAGTATACATGCGCAATAATATTTACCTTTCTGAAATGCACCTGAAATCGAAACAGATTCCTTTGGATCCAATACCTTATTCACCAACGGATTTTCTTTCGCATCCACATGGAACTCACCTGCGAGAGGATTCCCATTCAGGTCGTATATTACCACCGAGCGTATATCATCATATTTTGCAAACCTGAATCGGAGAACAGCACACACATTCTTCATCTGTGTCTTATATGAGCCGTCATCTTTCTTGGTCAGGATTCCTACTGCCACATTGGCATGCAGACTATTCTCACAACGGACTTCCTGGGCATCATCCAGCCACAGATATAGACCGTCATCATAGCGAGGACTGTAATCTCCACAGTAAACAGCATAGAGCGGTTCCTTATCAGCCGGCCAGCCGTTTACCGAAAAATCGTAACTCATGGCATCGTCGGTACATTCAGATGAAGTCATACAGACATCATCTGCCAGGACCTTTATCACATCACCCGCAGTCCATAGGACAGCACCACCATCTGCAAACAGAGTCTTCGTATCCGGATCATTATCCTGATATCCGGCTACCACATTAATTACAGTAGACTGATGGGTCGACTCATCAACTCCTGCACATGACATCACGACCGAGAGCGCCAGGAGACTTATTAAATGTAGAATATCATGTTTTTTCATAGACACCTAACCTAACTATACCACGGTTAATAGCCACAAAGGTAGAGGTTTTGTATAAAAACACAAATTTTTTTTAGAAAGTATTACGACGAATCATCTTGAATACGTTATGGATCTTAGTCATTTCCCCACTTAAAATCATCTCCGCTGCAAGCTTTCCCATCTTCACAAAATCAGTAGAAATTGTAGTAAGACCTCCCAGGACAACAGAATTCAAAGGAACATCATTATATGCAATCAATCCGACATCTACTCCTACCGTCAAATTATTCTCCTTGAGGATCTCATCA
>JAFVVN010000058.1 GCA_017502125.1 Bacteroidales bacterium
ATGCATGGTTCCGTTAGACCTATATAGAGTGTCCAGACCATGGTATCTTCCGTTCTTATAATCTCCGGTCACCACTATGCCGTTATCTCTGTATATGCGGCCTTTTCCGGTCGCCTTTCCTTTCTTGAAATGACCCCAATACACCTCTCCGTTAGGCTTGTAGCAAACACACTTTCCGTGAGGCTTTCCCTTACGGAAAGTTCCAAGCACAAGTCCCTGTTCATATGAATAAAGGATTCCGTTGCCTTGCGGCCACTCGCCTTCATAGCGGTAGCCGTCACCTCCTGTGACTCTGAAGTCACGATCCTGGGCACACACCGACGCGGCAATCAGCAGCGCCAATGAGATCAGAATATACTTCGCTTTCATGGCTTTGTGTTTAAAAGATTGAACATCTAAAGATAAAGATTATATTTGTGAATACCAAAGAGTCAAACCGATGATGAAATATTTTCTGCCTTTGATATACTTCCTTGCAATCATCAGCGGATGCGGCAGGACCGACGAAGTCAACCTGCTGGCAGACAGGGTCTTCTCCCTTGCGAAGACACAGTATGCGCAGATGGACGAGGCCCTCGGCGACGGACAATTTCCCAAGAGCACAGACAGCGAGGGCAATCTGGTGACCTCGGACGCAGGATGGTGGTGCTCTGGATTCTATCCGGGTTCTTTATGGTATATATATGAGTATACCGGAGACGAGACTTTCCGGGATATAGCCTGGAAGCATACCCGCAGACTGGCAGTCCTCAAGGACAGGGACACTGACCATGACATAGGATTCCAGATCAATTGTTCATATGGTAACGGCATGCGCCTCACGGGCGACTCAACCGATGCTGCGCTATATGTAGAATGTGCCCGCATCCTGGCAGACAGGTTCACGGAGGGGACCGGAGTGACCAAAAGCTGGAACTTCCTGAGGAACGACTGGCGTTATCCGGTGATCATAGACAACATGATGAACCTGGAAATCCTTATCAAGGCAGCGGAGATGAGCGGAGACAACAGTCTGAAAGAGATTGCCGTCAGACACGCTCAGACCACTCTGAATAACCATTTCAGGGAAGACTGGAGCTGCTGGCACCTCGTGGATTATGATCCGGAGACCGGCGCCGTCCGGTCAAAGGAAACAGTCCAGGGATATTCGGACGGATCGTCATGGGCGCGTGGGCAGGCATGGGCCCTGTATGGATATACTATGATGTATCGTGAAACAGGCATGGAGGAATTCCTGGAGGCTGCCAGGAATATCGGAAACATGATTATGGACAGGCTGCCGGTAGACGGCATCCCGTACTGGGACTTCGATGACCCGGCAATACCGGAAGCACTGAAGGACGCTTCCGCAGGAGCCATAATGGCGTCTGCATTCATAGAACTAAGTTCGCTCTCAGGCGACAGCCGCTATCTGGAAACCGCCCGCAGACAGCTTCTGACTCTCGGCAGCGAGGAATATCTCGCGAATCCGGGCGGGAACGGATGCTTCATCCTGAAACACGGAGTGGGCAACATTCCGGGAGGAACTGAAATCGATGTACCGCTGACCTACGCTGATTATTATTTCCTGGAAGCACTTGTCAGGTATTCCATAATTTCATCTGAGGAATAGTACTTTTTCATCCGACCTCCGTCTTATTGTCGAAAACGGACAGAAAATGATGAAACACAGATTGACAAAGACACTGATAATTTCGATACTCGGCCTGAGCATGTCCCTGTTCTGCATGGCGCAGAACAGGGATACGCTTCAGCACATGCTGGAGGAAATCAGCGAGAGGTACGATGTCAGATTTATCTATGAATCTTCTCTCGAGACAGCCGGCCGCTTCACAGGGAAACTGAAGCACAAGAGCCTGGAACAGGACCTGAAGGCCCTGTTCGACGGCACTGACATATCATGGAACATCGAAGAGGATGGTCATATCGTTCTCAGCAAGGCCGCTCCTGCAGTGCAGATCCCCGCAGAGCCTGCAGAGATGAGAGACACCCTCGCCCCGTCCAGAGTCGTTTCCGACATGTTCAGGGACAAGATGAATTCCTCGAACACCGGAATGGAAAGGATTGACGCCTCTGCCTTCAACAGAGGCTATGCAGTGCTCAGCTCCCCAGACATGATAAAGACGCTTCAAGCGCTTCCGGGAGTCGCTTCCGGCACTGAACTGCTCTCCGGAATGTACGTGCACGGAGGCACGGGATATGACAACCTTTTCCTTCTGGACGGAGTCCCCCTCTATCAGGTAAGCCACCTTGCAGGACTATTTTCGTCATTCAATACGGACATCATCGACAATGTGGACTTCTACAAGAGCGGATTCCCGGCACGCTACGGCGGCCGCCTGTCATCGGTGGTGGACGTAAGCACACGCGACGGAGACTTCCACAAGTATTCAGGCCTCTTCTCAATAGGCCTTCTCGACGGCAGGCTGCAGTTCGAAGGACCCATTGTCAAGGGAAAGACATCTTTCAATGTGGCCATGAGAAGAAGCTGGATTGACGTATTCTCAGCTCCGGTACTGGCAATAGTAAACAGCAGGTACTGGGACGAAAAGACCCGGCTGCACTACTCCTTCGGCGACTTCAACGCCAAGGTCACCCACCTCTTCGCTCCGGAAAACAAGCTGACTGCAAGCGTATATTACGGCAATGACAGTTTCACTTACGGCTTCGACTATTACGGACAATATGAAGACGGTGAGCTCATCCCGGGAAGCGAGGATCTAAAGGACAGCGACAGGCTCAAGTTCAGATGGGGCAACCTGCTGGCGTCGCTAAGGTGGCAGAACAGGCTTACCGAGACCTTGACATCAGACATCAAGGCATACTACACACAGTATACCTCCTGCATGGACTATATGTCCATATGGTGGATGTATGAGGAAGAGGCCTTCCACAAGGAAGGATATGAAGAAGACAATAACGGAGGCATCCGCGACATTTCGGCAAGAGGAGACTTCAGGTGGAAGCCTTCCGAGATGCACGACATCCGCTTCGGAGGAGCATATGAATATCATATGTACAACAACTTCAGAAGGCATGACGAGCATATCGACGCGACAGAGCCATCGGAGCAGATTGTCACCAAGACACAGAAGGCGGCGAGCCAGGGTCACGAGGCATCGGTCTATATCGAAGATGACCTTTCCCCTGCAGACTGGTTCAAGGCCAACGTAGGACTCAGATATGTTATGTTCATCGTGCCGGGAAAGACATACCACAGGGTGGAGCCTCGCGCCTGTCTCAACTTCAGACCGGGCAGGAACGTGTCATTGAAACTGTCTTATGTCGAGATGAACCAGTTCGCCCATAATCTGAATACCAGCAATCTGGACCTTCCGACCAACGCCTGGATGCCGTCGACGGCGGCTGTCGCTCCGCTCCATTCCCGCCAGGCATCCGCAGGCGTGTACGCCATGCTGCCGGAAGGCCTGAGCCTTGAGGTGGAAGGATGGTTCAAGACCATGGACCATCTGAGGGAATACGGCGGCCACGCTATGCTGTATCCGCCTCTGGAGCAATGGGAAAGGAACTACCCGGAAGGAAAGGGCATGGCTTATGGAGCAGACGTGGCGCTGAACTATGATACAGAAAAGACTGACATTTCCGTCGCATACACCCTTTCATGGACAAAGAGGAAATTCGACACATTGCACCCTGAATGGTTCCTGAACTGGAATGACAACCGTCATAAGGTGACCATAACCGTCTCACACAGATTCAGCGACAGGTTCGACATCTATGGCGCATGGAACTTCAAGAACGGCAACAGGCTGGGC
>JAFVVN010000004.1 GCA_017502125.1 Bacteroidales bacterium
ACCGGGTACTATTTCTATGACTCTAATGTGCTCAGTAACGTGAAACTGCCAAAGATTGAGTTTACAAAGGTTTATCGTCAGGATGATCCGGCATTCATCGAACTTTTGGACCGTTTTCGGGTTGGAGCGGTTCAGCCATCTGATATTGCCAAACTTAATACTCGTGTTGTTGATGAGGATCTTATCGGCATAGATGACAGTTTTCGTATAACCCTTACAACAAGGAGAGATGATGCGGCGCTTATAAATGACAATAGATTGGCCGAGATTGATGCCCCCTCATTTACATATATGGCTGCGTACTCCGGCGATTGTTCCAAGTGCAAGGATGCTGCCGAGGAGGAACTTGTTCTGAAAGTGGGAGCACAGGTTATGTTTATCCGAAATGTCAGGAAAAACGGTTGCGTTAATGGTACCATTGGCGTAGTGTCAGAACTTGGTAAGGACTTAATAAAGGTACGGTTGGAAAATGGTGCCGAGTGTGAAGTTGAGACAGAAGTCTGGGAGGCATTTGAGTATCAGTATAATGAAGCTGCAAAGGTCGTTGAGAAAAAAGTCATAGGAATAATGACTCAGTATCCGTTACGACTTGCATGGGCAATTACAATCCACAAAAGCCAGTCTTTGACTTTTGACAAGGTTGCAATCAATTTTGGCAAAGGTGCATTTACCTATGGTCAGACCTACGTGGCTTTGAGCCGTGCGAGATCTTTTGCAGGAATTGAGCTGATGCAGCATGTCAACCAGAACTCCGTTATGGTTTCAAGAGATATCCTCACATTTGCAAAAGAATACAATGATGAAAAAATCATTGCAACCGAACTGGAGATAGGTGAGGCCATCAGTCAACATGAAGCCACGAAAGATTATGACGCACTTGCCACTACATTATGCCAGATTGCGGAAAAAGCCATAAAGGCAAATGACATCAGCTATGCTTATGACCTTGTTTCCAGAGCTCTGCAAAATATGGCTGATGATGACTGCCTGATGAGAAATGTGTCATGGCCAGTTGTATCAAACGACAATAGAGAAGGCGTGTTTCTGAATGCTGTCAGATATCTATACTCTGGTCATGTTCTCGATGCACAAAGATTGTTTGAGAATTTCCTTATTTTCAATCCGGAGCATTTCGGAGCAATGTATCTGTTGGCAAGAACCTACGAACTGCAAGGAAACACAGAAAAACTGAAAGACAGCCTTGACGATATGGCCCGTATTATCAAGAAGGCAGTGGATAATGGTATGGATTCAACCGCCTTCCGCAAATTCTACTACCGTAGAGCAATCCTGCATTCGGAATTATGCGGCACAGCAGACGGAATAACTCTTCTGAAGATGCTGATAAAGGAAAACCCGAGATATGACAAATATCATATATCAGTCCGCAACATCATCAGGAAGTACAAGAAATATCTGCAAACAGAAATCTCGGAAAGCAACACAATCATCTCCGCCATTCTCAATGATGAAATATCCGAAAGCGAGTACTTGGAGATCCTGCATGATGCAATCAATGAAAATGGTCTCTCATGGCGACTATATCGTCGCTCCCTTTCAGACCTGGAATTCGGTATAACAGATGAGGAGCAGGCAAGATTGGTTGAAGAATTAGAAAAAGTGGAGTTCATAGATTGATACTTTTTGCTTGTGCCGGCAGTGGCATGCTTAAATCAGGGAATGAGATTGTTCCATATATTGTTTAACTTTGCGGTATGGACAAATTTCAACCTTACAGTCTGGATTATGACACTCCCTCTCAGGGGGATATGCTGGGTGAAGTGAAGGCGGACTTTCCTTCGCCGGCTGAAGATATACGTGAGAAGCTCGATCTGATAAAGCTTCTGGTGCGTCATAGGGCCTCCACCTTCTTTTTCCGCGTGAGCGGTGTCTCGATGGTGGATGCCGATATGGATGAAGGGGACATCATCATTGTGGACCGGGCAGTCGAGCCTTACAACGACTGCAAGGCGGTCTGTTTCATCGATGGCGAATATACGGTCAAGAGAATCGAGATGGGAGAGGGGAAGGTGCGTCTGATGCCTGCAAACGAGAAGAATACCCGATATCAGCCGATAGAGGTCACCCCGGAGAACAACTTCATGGTCTGGGGTGTGGTCACTTACGTCATCAAGAAGATTTAGATATGTTTGCTCTTGCCGACTGCAACAATTTCTTTGCTTCCTGTGAGAGGGTTTTCCGTCCGGAACTGCAGGGGAAGCCGGTCATTGTCCTGTCGAACAATGACGGCTGTGCCGTGGCGCGGAGCAATGAGGCAAAGGCTCTCGGCATCAGGATGGGGGATCCCTTTTTCAAGATAAGAGATATCGTGGAAAAGAATGATGTGGCTGTATTCTCCGGCAATATGGCCCTCTACGGGGATATGTCTCAGCGGGTACGCTGGGTCCTTGAGGACTTTGCCCCTGCGATAGAGGTCTATTCGATAGACGAGGCTTTCCTCGACCTGAGGGGTATGAAGGACATCGATTTCGATGCATATGCCAAGAAAATATCGGCCGAGTGCTGGAGGCTCACTTCCATCCCGGTGTCTGTCGGAATAGCGCCGAGCAAGACCCTTGCAAAGATAGCATCCAAGCTCTGCAAGCAGTATCCCAAGCTTCGTGGCGGATGCTATATGCACAGACCTCAGGATATAGAGAAGGTGCTCCGCAGGTTCCCGATAGAGGATGTCTGGGGCATAGGTCGCAGGACAGCTGCGAAGCTGCATTCCATGGGTGTCAGGACGGCTTGGGATTATACCCAACTGCCGGAATATTCTGTCAGGAAGATATTTGCACTGCCGGGGTTGAGGACATGGCGGGAGCTCAGGGGTGAGCCTTGCATCGAATTCGAGGATGGTTTTGAGGCGAAGCAGTCCATATGTGTCTCCCGTAGCTTCTCCAGGGAGGTGGTGGAAGTGGGGGAACTTGTCGAACAGATTGCCAACTTCGCCTCAACGATGGCTGAGAAGCTCAGAAGGCAGAAATCCCTTGTTTCTGAAATGGCGGTGTTCGCCTACACCAACCGCTTCAAGGATAACGAACCACAGACCTACGGCAACTCCCTGGTGCATTTCCCGCAGCCGGTCAGTGATCAGAGGACAATAGTGTCCGGCGCTGTCGCAGCTGCACAGGAACTGTTCAGGCAGGGATATGGATATAAGAAGGCAGGAGTGGTTGCAACTCACCTGATCCCGGAGTCAGACCTCGTGCATTCCTTGTTTGAAGACACCTCTGTGGCGGAGCGTGAACAGCGGCTGACATCGGCCCTGGATGCCATCAACGGAACCTTCGGAAGAGGCGCTGTGAAGCTGGCAGTCCAAGGAAGCGGACGCATAAAATCCTCAAGTGAAAGACAGTCTCCACACTACACCACCCTCTGGAGTGATATCCCTAAGGTGTCTGTGAAGTGACCGTCCGCATCTTGCAGGGTGCCTATTCCTCCTTGATCCGGATGACCATGTTTGAGATGATTGCGGCAAGACCTCCTGTAGTGATTCCTGAAGAGAATATGTTCTTTATGGTCTCAGGGAACTGGGACAGGATCTCAGGATAAAGCTCCACTCCGAGTCCCATGCTGAAACTGATTGCAATGACCAGAGTGGCCTTGCGGTCTATCTTCTGTGATGCTATTATCTTCACTCCAGCAGAAGCCACAGTGCCGAACATCAGGAGAGTGGCTCCTCCGAGCACAGGATCAGGCATGAATGAGAAAATGACACCTACTATAGGAAAGAATCCCAGAAGAACGAGGAACAGGGCGATGAAATAGCCCACATAGCGGCTTGCCACTCCTGTCAGCTGGATCATGCCGTTGTTCTGCGCGAATATGGAGTTGGGGAAGGAGTTGAGCATGCCGGCCAGAAGCGAGTTTACACCGTCAGCAAGGATTCCGCCCTGGGCTCTTTTGAGAAACTTCTCTCCTTCAACAGGTTCTCCGGATATGAGCGAATTGGCCGTTATGTCTCCATATGCTTCAATCGCGGTTATTATATACACGATGGCAAATGCCAGGATTGCCGAAAAGTTGAATGATATTCCATATTTGAATGGCAACGGCACATTGAAGAGCGAGTAATCAGGCATGTTGCTGAAGTCCACCATTCCGCAGAAATATGACACGACGTAGCCGATGGTTATGCCGATTATGATCGAGCCCATTCTGAGATACCTGTTGGAACTCCTGTTGAACAGTACTATCAGCACTAATACCAGGGCTGCGATTCCAAGGTTCTGAAATGAACCGAAGGTTCCGTTTTCAAGAGCTGCCGTACCGCCTCCGCACGATGTGATTCCCACCTTGATCAGACTCATTCCGATGAGGGTTACGACAATGCCGGACACCAGAGGAGTTATGATCTTCATGGCATATTTGAGTATCCTGCTGATGAATACCTCGGCCAGAGCTCCGACCATAGTGGCTCCGAATATTGCCGGCAGTCCGCCTATCGCACCTGCCATTATGATGGGGCTGATGAATGAAAAGCTTGTTCCCTGGACACAGAGGAGGCCGCAGCCTGCCGGTCCTACTCTCCTGCATTGAACGAACGTCGCTATACCTGACACGAAAAGAGACATCGAGACAAGGTAGCTCGTGGTCTGTATGTCAAGTCCGAGCGCACCGGCAACAATGAGAGGCGGGGTGATGATGGCCACGAAAATGGCCAGAAGATGCTGAAGTGCCGCAAACAGAGTGTCTTTCAGAGGTGGCCTTTCTTCCAGGCCGTAAATGAGTCCGTTGTCGTTCATGTCTTATCTCAGCTTAATGGTGCAATCATCAAGGCTGTCTATTATCGCGAGGGATTCGACGTGGATTCCAAGACCTCGAAGTTCGTCACCTCCGGTCTGGAAGCCTTTTTCAATGAGGAAACCCATTCCCTCCAGCGATGCTCCAGCCTGATTTACAAGGTCTATGATGCCTTTGGCCGCATTGCCGTTGGCTAGAAAGTCATCGACGAAAAGCACCTTGTCCTCCTTGGACAGATAGTCGCCGCTTACGCAGACCGAATATGAGCGTCCTTTGGTGAAGGAAAATACTTCGGTCACCAGCATGTTCTCCATAGTGCTGGGCACTTTCTTCTTGGCGAAGAGGACAGGAACGTCAAGAATGGCTCCCACCATGATTGCCGGTGCTATGCCGCTGGCCTCGATGGTGATGACTTTGTTGATCTGATGGCCCGAAAATCTTTTCACAAGTTCTTTCGCCATCTCGCGCATCAGTACAGGATCCATCTGGTGATTTATGAAGTTGTCGACCTTCAATATGCCTCCCGGAAAACATTTTCCGTCGCTCAATATACGTTCTTTCAGCTGTTTCATAGGATTGGTGGATTATTTTTATGCGCTAAATTAATATAATAAATCATAATCCGGACAAAAAATGTATTTTTGCAGGCTGTAATAAACAGTAACAATCATATGTCAGGATTTTTCGGTTGCATATCCCGCAGAGAATGCGTCAGTGACGTGTTCTATGGCACAGACTATCATTCGCATCTTGGAACCAAACGTGCGGGTATGGCATTTTACGACGGAACTAAGTTCGTACGCTCCATCCATTCGTTGGAAAACGGATATTTCAGGAATAAGTTCGAAGACGAGCTGCCACGCTTCGGGGAATCGAAGATGGGTGTGGGAGTGATCTCGGACAGCGAATCGCAGCCTATAACCATAACCTCCCATCTCGGGCGTTATTCGGTGGTGACGGTGTCAAGGATAGACAATATAAAGGAGCTGACGGAGAGCCTCCTGCAGCAGAAGATGCATTTCGCGGAACTGTCAGGCTCAGACATCAACGCAACCGAACTGGTGGCCATGCTTATCGGCATGGGCAGCACAATCAAGGAAGGCATCGAATATGCACAGAGTCAGATCAAGGGATCCTGCTCTATGCTCGTCCTGACGGATTATGCCATATATGCCGCCCGTGACAGGTTCGGAAGGACTCCCATATCGATAGGCAAGAATGACATGGGATATGTGTGTGCAAGCGAGAGCTCGAGTTATACTAATCTCGGATATTCATATGTCAGGGACCTTGGTCCGGGAGAAATCGTTCAGATGAGTGCGGATGGTGTCCGTGAGGTCGCTCCGCCGGGATGCCGCAAGCAGGTGTGCTCATTCCTGTGGGTGTATTACGGCTACCCTTCAGCCTGGTATGAAGGTGTCAACGTGGAAAATGCCCGATATGAGAACGGTGCTGCAATGGCAAGGAGGGATACTGATATCGACATAGACTATGCGTCCGGAATACCTGATTCGGGAATTGGTCACGCCATCGGCTATGCCAATGAAAAGGGCGTTCCATACAAGAGGCCATTCGTGAAATATACCCCGACCTGGCCGAGGAGCTTCATGCCTCAGAACCAGAAGATGAGGGACCTTGTGGCGAAGATGAAGCTGCTGCCTAACGAGATGCTGACTCGCGGACAGAAGGTCGTGTTCATGGATGATTCGATAGTGAGAGGCACCCAGCTGAAGGACAATATCGTGAAGCTGCACGACACGGGCATCAAGGAGGTGCACATGAGGATTGCCTGTCCTCCGCTGATCTTCCCATGCAAGTTCCTTAACTTCTCGACTTCCCGCAGCACATACGACCTGTATACCAGAAGGGTCATCAGAGATATGGAGGGTACGGACAATCTCACTGACGAGATGTGCATGCAGTATGTGGATCCCGACAGCCCGAAACACAAGGAGATGGTGGATATAATGAGGAAGCATCTCCAGCTCACATCGCTCAAGTTCCAGCGTCTGGAAGACCTTGTGGCCGCTATCGGACTCCCGAAATGCGACCTGTGCACACATTGCTGGGATTGCAGCAGTTATATGGAATAGCTTGAAGGAGCGCAGGATATATCCGCTTCCCGGCTCCGGAAAAGTTCATTCAGATGATGAGAGCTGCCGGATTTGATCAGTACGGTGTCTTGTCTGTCTTCTCATCCCATTTGCGGAACGCCCTCAATGCATCTGAACGCATGAAATGCTCGCATCTGATGGAGCGGTCCTCATAATTGAGCTCCAGCTGGTCGTAGATGAAGGAGTCGTCAAAGTCAATTGCCTTTGCATCATCCTTGGTGTTTCCGTAGCATATCCTGCTGACACCGGCCCAATACAGGGCGCTCAGGCACATAGGACAAGGCTCGCAGGAGCTGTATACCGTACAGCCTGTCAGCTGGAAGGTGCCGAGAGCGGCACAGGCATTGCGGATGGCCATGACTTCGGCGTGTGCTGTGGGATCCGCATTCGGGACCACTCTGTTGGTGCCGGTCGCAATCACTTCTCCATCCCGCACGATCACAGCCCCGAAAGGACCGCCTCCGGAATCAATATTGTCTTCTGACAACTTTATAGCCATCATCATGAACTTCGCATCTTCTTCAGAGTAGTTCATGGTCTCAACAAGACTCTTGTTCTTATCTTTCCCCATACTTTCCTTAATCATTAACTCGATGAATGAAAAGTGCACAGTCGTCCGCCGGCAACTTTCACAAAGATACATAAATTGTGCGACATCCTGAAATCAATGCTGTATCGTGACACCGGACTCTGCCAGCGTTGCCTGAAGAGGTCTCGGGCAGGACTTCGGTATCCCCGCGAGGCCTGTCAGAAGGACAGGTAGGACGCAAGCCTGTCTATGTCCTCGTCAGTGGTTGACCATCCTGTGACGAACCGCACAGTGCTTTCCCTCTCTCCTCGTGGTCCCCACATCTCGAAGCTCACGTTCTCCTTGAGACGGTCTATCACAGGATTGGGAAGTGTGAAGAACTGCTGGTTGGTAGGGGAGTCTATCGCAGCCTTGAAACCGTGATCTTCAAATGCAGCCTTAAGTCTGACAGCTCTTTCTACTGTCTCCCTGCCTATTCTGAAATACAGTCCGTCCGCAAACAGTGCCTCAAACTGCAGACCCAGAAGCCTGCCCTTGGCCAGAAGAGCCCCATGCTGCTTGATCAGCGGAGTGAAATGCCGCAGAAGGGAAGGGTTGGTCACCACTACGGCCTCACCGAAGAGTGCCCCCACCTTGGTGCCTCCGATATAGAACACATCTGCCAGACGTGCGATGTCCTTGAGCGTCACATCATTACCCTGTGCGGCCAGTCCGAATCCCAGACGCGCTCCGTCTATGAAAAGCGGAATCCCGGCTTCATGGCAAGCGGAACTTATGTCTTCAAGTTCCTTCAGACTGTATACGGTTCCATATTCGGTGGGGAAGGATATGTACAGCATGCCGGGAGCGACCATGTGCTCATAGGAGTCGTCCTTATAGAAGGAGCATATGTGGTTTTTTACGTCGTCTGCCGAGACTTTTCCCTGATAGGAGGGAAGTGTAAGGACTTTATGTCCGGTAGCCTCTACCGCTCCTGACTCATGCACGTTTATATGTCCGCTTTCAGCGGCAAGCACGCCCTCATGACGGGCAAGGATACCGTCAATCACGGTGGCATTGGTCTGAGTGCCTCCTACAAGGAAATGTACGCGTGCTTGAGGTGCATCGCATGCTTCCCGGATCAGTTCGGCCGCATTCGCAGTGTAGGCATCGCTGCCGTATCCTGTGGTCTGTTCGAAGTTGGTATCCATCAGCCGCTTCATCACTTCCGGATGGGCACCTGCCATATAGTCTGAATCGAAATATATCATAAGGCTCCTATGCTCTAAAGTTTTCACGAAGATATGAAATTCCGCCCTAAATGTATAATTTTATATACCTTGATCTCGTCGCTGCATGACGAGACAGCCTCATAAGATTCTGATCGGAGGCCGGTTGCCGGGGCTGACGCCTACTCCGTCTGTGGCCATCAATATTCCACAAGGGATTTATTAGACCATTGTTCAGAGAAATCCTAAAATCTCGGGGAAACCGGGGATTTTGATAGAAAAAATCTTGGGGGAATCGGGGATTTGGGTAAATAAAATCTCGGGGGAATCGGGAGATATTTTTGTTAGTTGTTGATTATCTGTAATTTATCATTATATTTGCTGGCAAATATGAGCGATATGAAAAAAAGAGTATTTAAACGTAAGATTTATAATGCCATCGGAGAGTGGAAACGTAAGAGCAATGGCCAGACTGCGCTTCTGATTGAAGGCGCTCGTCGTATTGGTAAATCTACTATAGTTGAAAAGTTTGCGCAGGAAGAATATCGCTCATATATCCTGATTGACTTTAATAAGGCAAGCCAGGAGGTGAAGTCTTTGTTCAATGACTTGATGGACCTGGACTTCATCTTCCTTCGTTTGCAGCAGATCTATTCTAAGATTCTTTATGACAGGCAGTCTGTAATCATATTTGATGAAGTGCAGACTTGTCCTAAGGCGAGACAGGCAATCAAGTATCTGGTTCAAGACGGAAGATATGACTATATCGAGACAGGATCTTTAATAAGCATCAAGAAGAATACGGAGGGCATAACAATTCCGAGCGAAGAAGATCGTATTCAGATGTACCCGATGGACTACGAGGAGTTCAGGTGGGCTTTGGGAGATACTGCGACCTTCCCTTTATTGCAGATATTTTGGGATAAGAAGATGCCTTTGGGTGCAGCCCATAGAGAGGCTCAGAAGAATCTGAGGCTTTATATGCTTGTCGGAGGAATGCCACAGGCAATCAACGCCTATCTTGATACCAATAACTTGCAGGCGGTCGATGAGGCAAAGAGGAGAATCATAAGGCTATATGAGGAAGATTTCATCAAAATAGATCCAACCGAGAGAGTCTCAAAGTTGTTTATGTCAATACCGTCTATCTTAGCTCGTAATGTTTCTCGTTATGTTCCGTCATCTGTAATAGGCGAGGTGGAAGAAAATAAGGAGATGGAACTTCTGAAGAGTCTGGAAGATAGCAAGACCGTAAATATGTCTCATCATGCTGATGATCCGAATGTCGGTCTGCCTACAACAGCCAATTATGATAAGTTCAAACTTTATGTGGG
>JAFVVN010000059.1 GCA_017502125.1 Bacteroidales bacterium
CATCCTGAGCCAGGATCAAACTCTTCATTGTATAATCTCTTATAAATTTCTTAGCTTGTCACTGACACTTATAACTCTTAAAAAGAATTAACGCTTCTCGATAAATTGTTTTCTCGGTACTTGCTTCTTGTACAGTAATCAGTCTTTTCAATGAACTTCTCAATCCCTCTTTCGAGGACCCGTTTTTCGAACGGGGCTGCAAAGGTACGCTTTATTTTTGAACTTCCAAATTTTTATTCAAAAATTTTTGAAAATCTTTTTTCAAGCGCCAGTCTCGTAAAGAACTCTTAACCTTCCAAGCATACCCGCTTTTCAAAGGGAGTGCAAAGGTACGACTTTTTAATTAATCTCCAAATTTTTATTGAGAATTTGGCAAACTTTTTTCAAGCAAAAACAGCATCATTTTCGTAAGTGTCTGAATATAGGGGCAATACGAAACAGCCTAAACGAGGTTGCAAACTTTAAGGGAATTTGTTAAATTTGCATGTTTGACTACTCTTTAATATAAAGACTAACAATAACACACAATATGGACAGGAAAGTTGTCATAATTCCGACTTACAACGAGAAGGAGAATATAGAAAAAATCATAAGGGCCGTATTTGCTCTGGAGGGAGAATACCATATTCTGGTTATTGAGGACGGATCGCCTGATGGGACAGCAGCAATTGTGAAAGGAATGCAGGAAGAGTTTGCGGGTCGTCTGCATATGATAGAGCGAACCGGCAAGCTGGGTCTCGGCACGGCATACATCACCGGATTCAAATGGTCGGTCGAACATGGATATGACTACATATTCGAAATGGATGCAGACTTCTCACACAACCCGAACGACCTGCCCGAACTGTATCAGGCATGCAAGCAAGGAGCCGACCTGGCAATCGGGTCCCGTTACTGCAAAGGAATCAGTGTCATAAACTGGCCGATCGGCAGGGTCATCATGTCATATTATGCATCAGTATATGTGAGGACCGTGCTTGGAATGAAGATATACGACACCACCGCAGGCTTCAAGTGCTACAGAAGACAGGTTCTTGAGACAATCGATCTGGACAAGGTGAAGATGAAGGGATATGGATTCCAGATTGAAATGAAATACTCGGCTTATAAGCTTGGCTTCAAGGTGCAGGAGGTTCCCATCATTTTTGTCGACCGGACAGAGGGTACATCAAAGATGAGCAGTGGAATATTCGGAGAAGCTTTCTGGGGTGTGCTGAATTTGAAGATGAGAAAGATCAAACCTAGAACCAGATGATGAAAACCATATTGCTGCATAATGCCAACATAGTGACTTCTGAAAAGGAGGCGGTCGGGAGTATCCTGGTCAAGGATGGCAAGATTGCCAAAATCCTGTATAAGGATAGTGAGGGCTACGATTTCCATATATATAATATAAGGAAGGAGAATCCTGAAGTATGGGACCTTGAAGGGAAATGGCTGATGGCGGGAGGAATAGATGCACATGTGCATTTCAGGGAGCCAGGACTCACCCACAAGGCTGATATGGAGACTGAATCCATGGCAGCAGTCGCAGGAGGAGTAACCAGCGTGATTGACATGCCGAATACTTCACCTGCCACCACCTCGGCTGTTACATTAAGGGAAAAGCTGGAGATGGCTCAGGGCAGGATAGCTGCCAATATAGGCTTCAACATAGGAGCCACCAATGTAAATTACAAGGAAATCCTGGAGATGCTGGAAGGACGGACTACGATTCCTGCAGAACATGTCGGAGGAGTGAAGGTATTCATGGGATCTTCCACCGGGAATATGCTGGTCGATTCCGGAGAAGCACTGGATGAATTCTTCAAGATAAAGGGACGACCCGTACTCGTACACTGCGAAGATGAGGGGACAATAAGAGAGAACCTGGAAAAGGCTGTGGAAAGATATGGAGAGGATATTCCTTTCACAGAACATGAAAACATCAGAAGCAGAAGGGCATGCATAAAATCCAGCCTCAAGGCATTGGAAAAAGCCATTCAGGAAGGAACACGTCTGGTGCTTTGTCATATTTCCACAAAGGAGGAGCTGGAAATGGTACGCGCCGCCAAACTCAACAATCCTGGAATCATAGCGGAAACATCCTGCAACTACTTGTGGTTCAGCAACAAAGACTATGATCGATTAGGAAGTCGGGGAAAATGCAATCCATCTATCAAAGCAACCTCCGACAGAGAAGCTCTTCGCAACGGGCTTGCAAACGGAATCATCGACACTATCGGTTCTGACCATGCGCCGCATCTTCTGACAGAGAAGGACGCAAAGTACCTTCAGGCGCCCTCAGGTCTGCCCTCAATCCAGCAGAGTCTGCCGGTCCTTCTGACAATAGCGGGACAGGAGGACATTCCGCTCACGAGAATTGCGGAGGTGTTCTCCGAGAAGGCTGCCGATCTCTACGGGCTGAAACGTGGGAAGATTGTAGAAGGTTATGCTGCCGATCTGGTGATATTCGACAAGGAAAGAGAATTCACCGTGAAAGCTGAAGACCAGTTCAGCAAATGCGGCTGGAGTCCGTATGAAGGAGAAAGGCTCCGAGGATACATAGAAGCAGTGCTTGTGAACGGTGAAACAGCGTTCAGGGACGGACAGGCAAGCAGAACCAAGCATGGTCAGCTTCTAAGTTTCAGCTGAAAGACAACGAACGTCACAAAACCTCCCCTAACAACATAAGTCCAGGAACATGGCACCTAGAGTAAAGCCCAGCATGACATTGATTTATATAGCATCAATGTTTGCCATTACCCTGTGGGGAATGTCATACATATGGACAAGCCGTCTGATAGAACTGGGAATTCCGGTGTTCTATTTCGTCTTTGCCCGTATATTCGTTGCAGGAATCATTCTTTTTCTGTTCAACACGGCGTATGGAAGAATAAAGAGGATACAGAAGCAGGACTGGCCCAAGTTTCTTCTTCTGGCGTTTTGCGAACCCTTCATATACTTCATATGCGAGACAGTCGGACTGAAGATGACCGGTTCTCCGACTTTGAGTGCAATGGTGATAGCAACCATTCCCATATTCTCGATTGGAGCCGGAATGTTATTCTTCAAAGAGAAGATTGGATGGGTCAACATACTGGGAATACTTTTCTCTCTGGTCGGAATCATGATGGTCGTCAGCGCCAAGGGAGAAGTGGGAGAACATTTCATCTGGGGAATCGTGCTCCTGCTTATCGCAGTGATTTCCGAGGTGGGACACGCCTCCCTTACAAAAAGTCTGGCCGGCAACTATTCCAGCCAGGTCATCGTGATGTATCAGTTTCTGATAGGTTCCATATATCTTTTCCCACTGTTTTTATGGAAGGGGACCCAGGGATTCAACGCAGAACTATACTTCAGCAGCGATGTACTATACCCTATCATCTGCCTGTCCATACTATGCTCCAGCCTGGCATTCTCCTTATGGGTAAGCACAATCAAGAATCTTGGAGTTGCCAAATCAAGCATATTCTCGGCACTCATACCGGTGGTTGCCGCTCTGATTGCCTGGGTTCTTGGTCATGAAATACTTGATGCCCGCCAATGGGCAGGCATCGTTGTATCCACTCTGGGCGTCATTCTCTCTCAATACACATTCAAGAAAGCATAGACTTACTTCACAAGACGCAGGCCTATTCTGCCACGGTCAAGATCAACAGAAATGACAGTAACCTTCACCTGCTGATGCAGTTTAAGAATCTTCGAAGGATCAGCCATACCCTTGACTCCCATCTGCGTTGCATGAATGAGACCGTTCTGCTTGATGCCTATATCCACAAAGGCACCAAAAGCCGTTATATTCGTGACTATTCCAGGGAGTTCCATTCCTGCATTGAGATCTTCAATGCTTCTTATGTCATGCGCGAACTCAAACTCCTGGGCAGATTCACGAGGATCCCTTCCTGGTTTTCTCAGTTCACTTATGATATCATTTATGGTAGGAAGTCCGAAGTTGTCGTCTATGTATTTCTGAGGGTCGAGCTTAGCACACAGTTCAGCATTGCCAACAAGTTCTCTGGTGGTCACATTGAGGTCCCTGGCCATTCTGTCCACCACATGGTACGCCTCCGGATGGACAGCAGAATTATCCAGAGGGTTCTCGGCTCCCTGGATCCTGAGGAAGCCGGCACATTGTTCGAATGCCTTGTCTCCCAAGCGTTTAACCTTCAGAAGCTGTTTACGTGACGTATAGGCACCATTGCTGGCGCGGTATTCCACGATGTTGTCGGCAAGAGCAGGACCGATACCAGCAACATAGCTTAGAAGATAACTGCTGGCAGTGTTAAGATTCACTCCCACACTGTTCACGCAGCTTTCTACCGTATTGTCCAGTTTCTCTCTCAGAAGGGTCTGATCCACATCGTGCTGATACTGTCCCACACCGAGAGACTTCGGATCAATCTTTACAAGTTCTGCAAGAGGGTCCATAAGTCTGCGACCGATGGAGACTGCGCCTCGGACTGTTACGTCATGGTCAGGAAACTCCTCACGTGCAACATCAGATGCAGAATATATGGATGCACCGTCTTCACTTACAGTAAATACACGGACTCCTTCAGGCAACGGAACACGCTTTATGAATTCTTCAGTCTCACGACCTGCCGTACCGTTTCCTATGGCTATGACCTCTATTCCGAACTTCCGGACCATTCCGGACACAGCCTGGATTGATTTTATCTTCTCACTGACTGGAGGATGCGGGAATATGGCCTCATTGTGCAGGAGATTGCCCTGTTCGTCAAGGCAGACCACCTTGCAGCCTGTTCTGAAACCAGGATCTATTGCAAGCACCCTCTTCTGTCCCACTGGAGGTGCCAGAAGGAGCTGACGCAGGTTTTCTCCGAATATACGTATGGATTCCAGATCGGCCTTCTCCTTTGCCTCCTTGATCACTTCGTTGGAAATGGAAGGTTCCAGAAGACGCTTGAAAGAATCATCAAATGCTTCATGAATCTGCTCGGCAAGAGCCGGTCCGGGATAACGGTGTTCCTGGCAGAAATCATAATATATCTTCTTTCCGCATTTTTCCGGATCCGCATCAATCCGAACATTTACAAAACCCTCTTCCTCAGCGCGCAGAATGGCCAGAAGCCTGTGAGGAGCAATGCGTTCCAGAGATTCCGAATAATCGAAATATATCTTATACTTCTGCGCTTCCGGTCCGACAGCCTTCTTGGTAGCCCTGGTCACAAGGCGTCTGGTCTTGAATATCTGTCTGAGAGTCTCACGCACGGAGGCCGTTTCACTCAGGCGTTCGGCAATTATATCTCTCGCTCCTGCAAGGGCTTCATCAACGGTCTTCACCTTGTCATTCAGAAAAGCCCTGGCCTCTCTGAACGGATCATTCACTGAGACCGAGTACATCCTGTCTGCCAAAGGCTCCAGTCCAAGTTCCTTGGCCGCCGTGGCTCTGGTGCGTCTCTTTGGCTTATATGGGAGATAGAGGTCCTCAAGTTCACGAGACTCGACACAATTTTCAATCTTCCTACGAAGTTCATCGGTCAATGCACCGGCCTGGCTGATGGTCTCAATAACGGTCTCCTTACGTTTCTCCATTTCTGCATACACATCCACCCAATGACGGATTTCTGCCACAGCCACGTCGTCCAGCCCACCTGTGCGTTCCTTGCGATAGCGGCTGATGAAAGGGATGGTGGCACCTTCCTCAAAGAGAGCTGCACAATTTTCTACCTGCCAATCCTTCACCTGAAGGCGGTCGGCTATGCTCTTTATATATATTGTCTTCATAACGGCATCTGATTGTCAGTCGTGGGAAACCTGTTTGAGCTGGTCTCTATATGCAGAGAATATCTTGGACTTGGACACAAAACCCACATAGGTCCTGTCACGGTCGACCACAGGCAGATTCCATGCACCCGTAGTCTCGAACTTCTTCATCACGCTGTCCATCTTTTCATCCACATAGACATATGCAGGCGCAGACCTCATGAAATTATAGACATGCAGGGTGTCATATCGTTCGGTCTTGAACATTTCCCTGCGTATATCCTCAAGGGAAACATAGCCCTGAAAATGCTGGCGGGAGTCTAGTACAGGAAAGATATTGCGTTTGGAATCAGCCACCACGCCGACCAGTTCTCCCAAAGAAGCATCTATCTTGACCGTTCTGAAATCCGATTCTATCAGCTCATCTGTCTTCAAAAGGGTAAGGACCGCCTGATCGCTGTCGTGGGTGAGGAGCTCTCCCCTCTTGGCAATTCGCTTCGTGTAGATTGAGTATGGCTCCACGGTCCTGGCTACGCCGTATGAGAGTGTGGCTGTGATGATGAGCGGAATCAGAAGTTCATATCCTCCTGTCATGTCAGCGATAAGGAAGATGGCCGTCATCGGAGCCTGCATGACTCCGGCCATGAGACCAGCCATACCGACAAGCACAAAATTCTGCTCCGGAACCACAGCACCTCCACCGACAAGATTGATGACCCTGGATACCACGAAGCCGGCAATTGCACCAATGAAGAGAGTCGGACCGAATGTTCCTCCCACACCACCTCCGGCATTTGTGAAGGACATCGAAAAGACCTTCAGCAGCAGGACCAGAATGAAGAATACCGGCACCAGCCACGGAGTCCTGAGGAAAAAGTCCAGAACCGTACGCCCCTCAAGGTCGATTGTTCCACCGTTGAGAAGTTCATGGAGGTATTCGTATCCTTCACCGAAAAGAGGAGGGAAAAGGAAAATCAGGACACCAAGGCAACCTGCAGATATTCCCCAGCGGACGAAAGGCTTCTTTATGCTTTTTATCCTATCCTCAAGCCAGAGCGTCATTCTGGTGAAATATACTGAACATGCTGCACAGAAAAGCCCAAGAATAAGATAGAAAGGTATATTTCCCAGTTCAAATGGAGATAGCGTACACTCAAACGGCGGTTTGTCACCAAGGAATATGTATGATATCACCGTTGCAGAAATTGTTGAAAGAAGCAGCGGCAGGATGGATGTCATTGAGATATTGAAAAGCAGGATCTCAAGCGTGAACAGGACACCTGCAAGAGGAGCCTTGAAGATTCCGGCCACAGCACCGGCCGCACCACAGCCGAGAAGGATGGTCATGTTCTTATATGACAGGCCCATATATCTCGCCACATTCGAGCCGATTGCCGCACCGGTATACACTATAGGTGCCTCGGCTCCCACGGAACCTCCGAATCCGATTGTCACGGAGGAGGCCGCCAATGAGGTCCACATGTTATGAGGCTTGATCTTGGACTCGTTCTTGGAGACAGCCACCAGCACCTTCGTCACTCCATGACCTATGTTATCCTTGACAAGATAACGGACAAAAAGCATGGCCAGAAGCATACCTACACCCGGATATATAAGATATAGGGCATTGTAGGCTTCAGAGTCAAACCAGGAAGTGAGGTGGTGATGAATGAATTGTATGGATGACTTGAGAAAGACGGCAGCAAGACCGCAAAGGACGCCGACAATCAGGGAAAGGACCATCATAACATCCCTTTCCGACAGTTTCATCAGCAGTTTCCTCAACGGAGTCAAAATGCTCTTTATTGAAGATATCGATTTCATATAGGCCAAGTCAATCATACAAAGGTAGCAAAAACACGGGACGAAGCAAAAAATAACCGACCGGAGATTTTCCGGCCGGTTACATAATATATCACATTGTCATTACTCCGAGTCTGTGGCATCGTCATCTCCGCTTGAATATTGAGAGATATTGTCATCAGGAAGGCTCTCACCCTCGTTTCCATCTGAGTCTTCTCCGTCCTCCCCATCAAGCCAACGCTCCAGATCTTCAGCGTCATCCGTCTTCACCTTGATCTTGACAAGGTAGATCGCATCCGGAATCTCTACGGTCACGGCATAAAAGTTTGTTCCATCCGGCTTATCATATTTCACCAGGTCCTGAAAATAGTCATTATATCCCTTCGGATACTTCTCCGCAAATGCAGCAGCCAGCTCCTCTGACATGTTCTCATAGCTGCATACAGCTCTTCTCTTAGGTGTTGTAGACATATCTGTTTTATGTTAGTTCTGTTTTACTGAAATACGGTGCAAGTGTAGGACATTTTTTTGAATTGAGCAACATCAAAATGATTTTTTTATCGGCCTCTTCTGAAAAAGAACGATTTCTGCTCCTTTTTTCTCTCAATATCGCGTTCCACGAACACTTTTTCAAGGTTTTTAGGGTCCAGCCCGGTGTAGAACATCACAGAAGATGTTGTCATCGGAGTAGGCGTAAAATCCTGCACCTGATCCATATAAAGTCCCTTCAGGGCAGGTCTGCGCGCGAGTTTCTGCATTTCCCTCATTCCACACCCAGGATGCCCTGATATGAAATAAGGGACAAGTTCACATTTCTTCCCGCTGCCACGTACGATACTGTCAAATTCCATCCTGAGTCGCTCAAAAAGAGCGAATGAAGGCTTGGCCATAAGCTTGAGCACGGAATCCTCGGTATGTTCAGGAGCCACCTTGAGACGGCCTGACGTATGTTCCAGAACGAGTTCCCTGAGATATGGATATGAGGTCTCGTCGACAAAACCCTTTTCATCCAGAAAGAGATCATATCGGATTCCACTGCCTATATAGGAATGTCGTATTCCCTTCACCTTGGAGATGCTTTCATAGAGTTTCAGAAGGCGGGCATGGGAACGGTCCATATTTCTGCACGGACTTGGGAAGAGACATGACTTGCGGCGGCATTTCTGACATAATTCCGCATTCTTTCCACGCATGCCATACATATTTGCTGTCGGAGCTCCCACATCCGATATATTTCCTGCGAATCCCGGAAGATCATTCAACTCCCTGATCTCCTTAAGGATAGAGTCCTCGCTACGGGACTGGATGAACTTGCCCTGATGAGCCGCTATGGTGCAGAAGTTACATCCTCCGAAACAACCTCGATGAGTGTTGATGGAGAACTTTATCATCTCGAACGCCGGAATATGCTTTCCCTTGTATCTTGGATGAGGCTGCTTTGTGAAAGGAAGGTCCCAGAAGGAATCCATCTCCTGCTGTGTGGCTGGCGGCCAGGTCGGATTGATCTGGACATAGCCGTTCCCTACCGGTTCTACAATTACAGGAGGCTGAAGCATATTCGCATAAGTCTCGACCACATGGAAGTTTTCAGCGAATGCCACCTTGTCCCTGCAACATCTTTCATAGGAGTTCAGAATCACGGCATCCTTTGTCCTGCAACGACCGTCCATATAAAAGGCCAGCTGCGGTATCTTCCTGATATCGTTGACATTACGGCCGGACTCGACAGCCTTGGTGAACTCTAACATAGTCCTCTCCCCCATTCCGTAGCATAGCCAGTCTGCACCACTGTCCACAAGGATGGATGGTTTAAGGCAATCCTGCCAATAGTCATAATGGGTCACCCTCCTGAGTGATGCCTCTATACCTCCTATGACCACAGGGATGTCAGGATATAGCTGCTTCAGGATCTTGGAATACACAGTGACGGCATAATCCGGACGCTGACCTGCCTTACCCTCAGGTGTATAGGCATCATCGCTGCGGAGTCTCTTTGCTGCAGTATAATGATTCACCATTGAATCCATCGCACCGGCATTAACCCCGAAATAGAGCCTCGGAGCTCCCAACTTACGGAAATCCCTCAAGTCATCTCTCCAGTTGGGCTGAGGCACGACCGCCACACGATAACCATGCTTCTGAAGCCATCTTGCAATTACCGCCGTACCGAACGAGGGATGATCTATGAATGCATCTCCCGTGAAAAGGATGACATCAATATAATCCCATCCTAAAGCCTTCACCTCCTTTATCGAGGTCGGAATCATATATGCGCTGCTTTCTGCCATAATCATTACTCAAGTTTCGCAAGTCATAAGTTATTGATATATTGAAGATTGGTGAGACTTGCCGTTACCCTCCTCCTAAATCCTCCTCCTCGGGAGGAGGACTTGCCATCGACCTAAAGGTCTCAAAAACAAGGTACTTTCGCACTTGCGAAAGTTTATATCATTATAGTAGCAGGCACAAAAATAGTCAATATTTTTGAAGATGGACGGAAATGCTTATCTTGCGGAGAGAATATGGGAGAATTATGAAGAAATATATCGAAACCGAGATCCTGTCACGATACGACCACTTTGACAAGGCACACCGGAGGGATCATGCAGACTATGTGATCAGGCAGAGTCTGGAGCTGGCCAGGCACTATGACGTGGATATGGACATGGTGTATGCGATTGCCGCATATCATGACACCGGGCTTGCAATAGACCGCAAGACACATCACCTGGAGTCAGGAAGAATCGTGAGGGAAGACAGAAGGCTGAGCGAATGGTTCACAGCCGACCAGATCGAGACCATGGCACAGGCTGTCGAAGACCATAGAGCATCCAGCGACCATGAGCCGAGAAGCATCTACGGCAAGATCGTGGCTGAAGCAGACAGGCAGATCGACGGGATGACGATCCTGCGTAGAACAATCCAGTTCGGTCTTTCACATTATCCCGGGCTGGACAAGGAAGGACACTGGCTGAGAACTCAGGAACATCTGAGCGAGAAATATGCGGAAGGAGGATATCTGAAACTCTGGATACCGGAATCACCAAATGCTCCCCGACTCCGCGCCTTTCAGGAACTTCTGAAGGACAGCGCTCGAGTCAGGGAGCTGTTTGACGAAATATATGATGGTCTTACATCCTTTCAGGAAGAGTGATTCCGAGGATGGACATAGCTTTTGAGAGAACTCTTGCTATGGTTTCCACAAGAACGAGACGATACTGAAGTAGTGCCTGGTCTTCCTCACGAAGGATCGGGGTGTCGTGATAGTACTGGTTGAACTCCTTTGCCAGTTCGTAGGCAAAGTTGGCAATCACAGCTGGCGAATGTGCCGCGCCTGCCTCTGCTACCTTTGCTGGGAAGGTGTTGAGTATCTTGATGATACGGATTTCCTTAGGCGTAAGTGCAGAATCAGCCTTCACAGCATCAGCCGTATGGAGCACTCCCCTTTCGTCAGCCTTGCGGAGAATTGACTTGATGCGCGCATGGGTATACTGGATGAACGGACCGGTGTTGCCGTTGAAGTCAATGGACTCCTTAGGGTCGAAGAGCATGGTCTTCTTAGGATCCACCTTGAGGATGAAGTACTTCAGGGCACCTAGGCTTATCATCTTGAAGAGGGCATCCTGTTCCTGTTCGCTGAGATTGTCTATCTTTCCGAGTTCGAGGGATGTCTCCCTGGCAGTGTTGTACATGTCTGCAATCAGATCGTCTGCATCCACGACAGTTCCCTCGCGTGACTTCATCTTTCCTTCCGGAAGCTCCACCATTCCGTATGAGAGGTGGTAGATGTTGTCCGCCCAGTCGAAGCCGAGCTTACCAAGAATAAGCTTGAGCACCTGGAAATGGTAGTTCTGCTCGTTTCCAACCACATATATGTGCTCGTCAAGGCTGTATTCAGAGAAACGCTGCTCTGCAGTTCCAAGGTCCTGGGTCATATAGACCGACGTTCCGTCTCCGCGAAGAAGAAGCTTGCGGTCAAGTCCGTCAGCAGTGAGGTCGCACCATACGGAGCCGTCCTCCTGTCTTTCGAAGATACCTGCCTGGAGTCCCTTCTGGACGAGAGCCTTTCCGAAAAGGTAGGTCTGTGACTCGTAATATGTTCTGTTGAAGTCTATTCCGAGATCGTTATATGTCTTGTCAAAGCCCTCATATACCCAGCCGTTCATGGTCTTCCAGAGTTCCACCACCTCAGCATCGCCGTTCTCCCATTTGAATAGCATCTCCTGGGCAGCCTTGAGCGAAGGAGCGTTCTTCTCCGCTTCCTCCTTGGTCATTCCGCCGGCCACGAGTTCGTCGACTTCCTTCTTGTAGAGGTTGTTGAAAGCCACATAGTAGTCTCCCACAAGGTGGTCTCCCTTCTTGCCGCTGGACTGAGGAGTCTCACCGTTTCCGAGGACCTTCCATGCATACATGGACTTGCAGATGTGGATTCCACGGTCGTTCACGAGGTTCACCTTCATTACATTGTTTCCGCAGACCTCGAGGAGCTTGGCCACTGACCAGCCGAGGAGGTTGTTGCGGATGTGTCCCAGGTGAAGAGGCTTGTTGGTGTTAGGCGAAGAGTACTCCACCATGATGGTCCTGCCGGTCGGAGCGAGCTGGCCGAAGTCCTGCGCCGCAGCAATTTCTGCAAAGACGTTGTTCCAATAAACCTCCGAGAATGAAAGGTTAAGGAAGCCTTTGACGGTGTTGTAGCCTGCAATCTCCGGCACGTTTGTCTTGAGCCACTCTCCTATCGCGTTTCCTGTATTCTCCGGAGTGGTCTTTGACACCTTAAGGAGCGGGAACACCACAAGAGTGTAGTCTCCCTCGAATTCCTTGCGGGTCACCTGCACCTGCAGCTGCGCTGCGTTTACCTCAGCTGCATAAATCTCTTTGATCGCAACGACTGCCTTATCTATAATAAATTGTTCTGGGGTCATAGTATATATTATTGACACCAAGGTGACTCTTTTGAAAGACATTGGCTCCCGAAAAGGGAGGGTACCCGCTTGCGGGGGGGGATCTTTCAAAAGAGTCACCTTGGTATATATTATCCTAAATAGCTTTTCAAAAGTTTGCTTCTTGAATTGTTCTTGAGCTTGCGGATCGCCTTCTCCTTGATCTGACGCACACGCTCACGGGTAAGTCCGAACCTCTCGCCGATCTCCTCGAGGGTCATCTCCTGACAACCGATTCCGAAGAACGACTTGATGATCTCACGCTCACGGGTAGCAAGTGTCGAAAGCGCCCTCTCGATCTCCTTGTTGAGAGATTCGTTGACAAGACCACGGTCTGCGCTTGGAGAGTCGTTGTTCACGAGCACGTCAAGCAGGCTGTTGTCCTCACCTTCAACGAAAGGTGCGTCTACAGACACGTGGCGACCTGATACGCGGAGGGTGTCGGCGATCTTTTCCTTAGGGACGTCAATCATCTCTGCAAGTTCCTCGCTTGAAGGCATACGTTCATTTTCCTGCTCGAACTTCTGAAGAGCCTTGTTTATCTTGTTGAGTGAACCGACCTGGTTGAGCGGAAGACGCACGATTCTCGACTGCTCTGCAAGAGCCTGGAGAATGGACTGACGGATCCACCACACGGCATATGAAATGAACTTGAAGCCTCTGGTCTCGTCAAACTTCTCAGCTGCCTTGATCAGTCCGAGGTTACCCTCGTTGATAAGGTCAGGAAGGCTGAGGCCCTGATTCTGATACTGCTTTGCCACAGACACCACGAATCTCAGGTTTGCCCTTGTGAGTTTCTCCAGAGCCGCCTGGTCTCCTTTGCGTATACGCTGCGCGAGTTCTACCTCTTCCTCTACTGTGATGAGTTCCTCCCTTCCGATTTCCTGAAGATACTTGTCAAGTGAAGCACTCTCACGGTTTGTGATCGATTTGGTAATCTTTAACTGTCTCATATTCTCAAGTTTCGCAATACTGGTTTATCTAATTATTCAAGGTAAGTGCGGCTTGCGAAACTTCTTCCCACCGCACTTTTTCTTGAATCCCTTTCCTCGGGAAAGGGACTTTGTCGCTTCGCTCCTGATTCATTGTCATTCATCAATAGAATAACATATGCAATACGCCTATACACTTTATACTCCGAAGCCGAAGTAGCCGGTTCTTCCGGATGGAGTCACACCTTCGATGAAGACTGTCCTTTTCGACTTCTTGACGATTTCGATGACATCCTCAGGGGTCTTGACCGGATGATCGTTGACATACAGGATGATGAATCCTTCAGTAGCTCCTGCCTCCATCATCTTTCCAGGTCCTAGCTCGACTATCTCCACTCCGCTCTTAAGCCCGAACTTCTTCAGAGTCTCATCATCAGCTGCCTTGATGGATGAGCCATAGAATGCTACGGATCCATCATCGGACAGTGTACCGTTTTCCTGGGATGTTCCCTTGAACACGACCTCCATATTCTTCTCCTTTCCATCCCTTATCACAGTCACTACAGCCTTGTCTCCTGGAGAGAATCTGCTGACAGCCTCCTGCACGGAAGCGGAATTGGTGAGCCTTATGGAATCTATGGCAACCAGCACATCACCGGCCTTGATTCCCGCCTTGTCGGCAGCTCCACTCTTCGAAACCTCAACAATATATACGCCGTTTCTTGAAGAAAGTTTCAATTCATCAGCAATTTTATCATCAATTTCCTGCATGGTGATTCCGAGGATAGCCCTCTTAACACTTCCGTAATCCATCAGGTCATAGACAATCTTCTTGACGATGTTCACTGGAACTGCAAATGAGTAACCTGTGTACGAGCCTGTCTGGGAAACGATTGCGGTGTTTATTCCGACAAGGTTTCCAGCCTTGTCCACCAACGCTCCACCACTGTTTCCAGGGTTTACTGCAGCATCAGTCTGAATGAAGGACTCGATCTTGAACTCACCCGTGTAATTCGGCATGGAACGTCCCTTTGCACTGACGATTCCGGCGGTAATGGTGGAACGAAGATCATACGGAGACCCGATGGCAATCACCCACTCTCCCAGACGAAGCTTATCCGAGTCACCGAAAGGGACTACAGGAAGTCCCTGAGCATCAATCTTCAAGAGAGCGATATCGGTAGCCGGGTCTGTGCCGACAAGAGTCGCCTGATATTTCTGGTTGTTGTTGAGAGTCACCTCTATCTTGGTGGCTCCGTCGATCACATGATTGTTTGTCACTATATATCCGTCCTCGCGTATAATCACACCAGATCCGCTTCCTACTCTTTCACGCTGCTGCGGAGCACCCTGCTGAGGGAGCCCGAAGAAAAAGTCGAATATGGAATTCGGAGCCTGCGACTGCATGGTCTGGGTGGATGTCACTTTGACATATACCACTGCGTCCACTGCTGATTCGGCAGCATATGTAAAATCAGGCCAATTATCCTGTGACAGATTGACAGTACGGAACTTGGCTCCATGAACCTGTGACTCAGACACTTCATATTCCGGAACCCTGTCCATTGTCTTCACGACAGCATAGGCTGTCAGCCCTCCTGCAAGTGCGGAAAGCAGTGTAATCAAGATACCTTTCTTCATAACGCTATGTACTATAATTATATTCTATTAAAATCCGGCGCAGTGATTTCAAAAATAATGCCAGCGGATCATCCCGATTTAAGGTGACATTTTTGACATTTTCACAAAAATTGATTATATTTGTTGGCTTAATATCGCCTCCTCCCTCGGGAGAGAGCCATGTAGGAAAAAATTTAAACGTCATAATTATGAAACTTATCATTTCAAGTTCAGAACTGCTCAGAGGAGTAATGGCCGTTGCCAAAGCTATTCCTGCAAAATCACCGCTCCCAATTCTGGAGAACTTCCTTTTTGACCTCAAGGGAAATGTGCTCGAGATCACCGCATCTGACTCAGAGCTCACACTCAAGACTCAGATCGAAGTCGAGAACACGGCAGAGGAAGGACGAATCGCAGTTCCGGCAAAGCATATGATGGACCTGCTCAAGGAACTTCCTGACCAGCCGCTGACCATCAGCACGACCAGCGACAGCTCGTTCGTATGCAGCTGGGCAAGCGGAGAGTCCACACTGCCATACTTCCCGGCTGAGGACTATCCTGAAATCACCGGAACCGATGACACAGCCGTCACTCTCAAGTTCCCTGCCCAGAGCCTCGTGGACGGAATATCAAGCACAATCTATGCTACTGCTGACGATGAGATCCGTCCTGCCATGAACGGTATCCTGTTCGACATCGACCTGGCTTCGACAACACTTGTAGCTTCCGATTCACACAAGCTCATATGCTATACCACAACTGACGTACAGGCTTCTGAGAAGGCTTCGTTCATCCTTCACAAGAAACCGGCAGCCATCCTCAAGGCCATCATCGGAAAGGATGCCGACAATGTGGAGATTGCGTTCGACTCCAAGAATGCCGTATTCAGATTCGGACAGACTGAGGTGATCTGCCGTCTGGTAGTGGGCAAATATCCAAAATACCGCGACGTAATACCTCAGAACAATTCCAACATACTTAGAATCAACAGGGTACAGCTTCTCAACACCGTACGCCGCGTGTCTGTATGCTCGAACAAGGCTTCAAATCATATCAAGTTTGACCTCAAGAGCGGAAGCCTCATGGTGTCAGCACAGGACCTCGGTTTCTCGATTGCTGCACACGAGACCATGCAGTGCCAGTACGATGGTGAAGACCTCACGATCGGCTTCAAGTCTCCGTTCATCATCGAGATACTCTCGAACATGAACTGCGGAGAACTCGTGATGAAGTTCCTCGACAGCAAGAGGGCTGCACTGGTGGTTCCGGCGGAAGAGGAGGAAGAGAGCGAGAAGATCTGTGGAATCATCATGCCTATCATGATTTCTTAAGGCAGCCTCCACAGAGAAAACACTGAATAAAGAATATGGAACTGAATCTAGAAAGACCATTATTATTTTTTGACATAGAAAGTACAGGGCTCAATATCGCGTCAGACTCGATCATTGAGCTCTGCTTTGTCAAGATCATGCCGGGAGGCGAACAGCGTGTGAAGACATGGCGAGTCAAGCCATGGGACTATGAGCGTCAGTGCCAGAGGGAGATCAACCCTTCTGCCCAGGCCGTTCATGGAATATCTGCAGAGGACCTTGCCGGCTGTCCGACCTTCTATCAGATCACGGACGAAGTGTGCGAGTGGCTCAGTGGAAGCGACCTGGCAGGATTCAACTCAGCCAAATTTGACCTGCCTATGCTGGCTGAGGAAATCGAAAGGGTACGCAGATATACTGACAAGCAGCCTGAAATCGACCTTCATTCGATGCAGATGGTGGATGTGCAGAACATCTTCCACGCGATGGAGCCGCGTACCTTGAAGGCTGCATATATGTTCTACTGCGGACTTGAGCTGGAAAACGCACATGCTGCTGAAGCTGATACATTGGCTACGTATGAGGTGCTGAAGGGACAGCTGGACAGATATGCCGGTGATCCTCGCATCGAGAACAATGTGGACAAACTTGCAAAGTTCTCCACAAAGCAGCGCACTGTGGACTATGCAGGACGTCTGATACTCAATGACAAGGACGAACCTACCATCAGTTTCGGAAAGCACAAGGGCAAAACTGCACGCGAGGTGTACTTCAGCGAGCCGTCATATTTTGCATGGATAGACAACGGAGACTTCACTCTTGACACGAAGAGACAGTTCAACACCCTCAAGGCTAAGTTCGAAGCGGAGAAAAAAGCTGCGATGCCGGCACGTACGGCACCTATCCCAAGAACAAAGGGATATACTCCGTTTGAGGGCCTTGGAGATCTTTTCTCACAGGACAAATAATGAACATCGTCATAAAGCCATACGGAAGGGATCTCTGCTACTGCCGTCCTGACACGACCTGGGAAAAGGAAAGCAGGGATTTCTATGTACCGGAGGGAGTCGAGAGGCTTCTATGGACTCCGGTGGTCTTCGCACGTGTCTGCAAGGCAGGAAAATGCATCAGCGGAAAGTTTGTGACAAGATACTATGACAGTTTCGGAATCGGAGCCCTGCTATATTGCAACGATGACGAGCTGGCCTTTTCTTCGTGTGCGGACCACACATCCATCCTCCCGATGCCCCTCTATGACCCTGTCGTCCTGGACAATACAGAGAACATCTGGAGGGCAGGCGACTGCACAGGAAACCTGGAGGGTGTCAGAGAAAGACTTGAAAATGCCTTATGTGAAGCGTCAAGAAGAGTATCGCTCAGAATCGGTGACCTTGTCGCTGTAGAACTTGAGCCCATGAAGATACTGGCAGAAAGAACAGATGGACAAATCGGGTTCAAGGGAGAGTTATGTGAGAACGTCCTATTTGACTTCAAAGTGATATTTTAGAGAATCCGAATGACCGGCCTGTCTGTCAGCAGAGGTCGTGGATGACGCTGAAGAGAATATTGCGATAAGGTCTTCCAGAATAAGGTCGGGGCGGACAGAACCGCTTTCCCAAAAATCATTACCACCCTCGGGAGTTGTCCTGAGGGTGTTGTTGTAAATTGGCTTTCCTTCTTTCAGCGGACCGAACATCCGGAAGGCATGATGAGAAGCCTCCAGTTCCTTCCTTGTGCGGAAAGGTCCTGGATTCAACCATATATCAGCCTCCTGGGACAGTTCATAGGCACGTTCCAGGCTCACTGTGGAAGAAACTGCACCAGGGACCGCTCCCAGCACTTCCCCACCGGCATCCATGACAAGACGAGCCATATAGCTGTCACTTCCCGGAATATACCAGGCATCTCCATACGGAACATTGACAAGTACCTTGACCCTTCTGGAATCTTCGGATGATGCAGAAGCCAACGAGTCATATCTGGAGGCTATTTCCCGGAAAAGCGAGTCAGCGGTTTCCTCCCTGCCTGTAAGGGCACCATAAAGCCTTATATATTCCGCTCTGGCAAGAGGATGGTTCTCCAGATGGTCATGGAGGATAAGGACACGTACCCCAAGCGAGCGAAGACGGGGTATATATTGAGGTTCGGCCCCGGAGACGGTATATGCCATGACTATATCGGGATTCAGCGTCAGGATGCGTTCATAGTCAAGGGAGGAATCATATCCGATGTCATGTGCACGCAATCTGACAGAAGGGTTGGAAACATATCTGACCCCGGAGATGGCAGAGATGACGGAATCTGCCCCGATTGCGGCAAGACCTGCCACCTGCGAGGAAGACATGCATATCACATTTTCTAAAGGACGGGTCAGGACAAGGGTATCTGACTTTCCATCATGAGGAGAAATCGCCACGACTGCCGTCAGGCTGTCCTCTCCCACACGGCATATATCAAAATATGCGGCATATCCGCAGCCGGACCTTGCTGGAGTACGGGTTCCGGTGCAGCCAGCTGCCAGTATACAGAAGAGGCAGAACAGCAGAATATGCTTTATTCTTTTCATATGGTCTCAAGCGAAGATACCGGACCGGTCCGCCTTATGCACGTCTGAAAGACGGAATGACAAGGAATTGTCCATGTTCCCGAAGAGCCTGCGAAGGAATATGAAGGAATGGCCGACATTACTAAAGCGACTGGACGGTCTTTTCCATACGCGTGCCACGGGAGCCTTTTATCAGGACTGTGGCACCATTTATATCCTGACCTTCAAGCCAGGTTGCAAGTGTCTGGGAATCAGCGAACCATTTGACAGTCTCCCCGGAAAGACGGTCATCCTTCAGACTATCAAGAGCTTGTCCGAACTCGGTACCGACCAGGCATATCATGTCCAGACCAGAGGAAAGCGCCTTCTTTATGACTGTCACATGCTCGGTCTGCGAATCTTCTCCAAGTTCCAGCATATCACCGAGCAGTGCTATCTTCTCAGATGCCTCCACATTCGAGAAGTTGCTCAAAGCAGCCTCCATGCTGGTCGGATTGGCATTGTATGCATCCACAATCAGCGTATTGCGCCCGGTATCCGTCATCTGGGAGCGGTTGTTGGAAGGAACATATGCAGCTATTGCAGCCGCTGCATCCTCCGGAGCAATACCGAAATGAGAGCCGACTGCCAGAGCTGCCATCACGTTATCCGCATTGTATGAACCGACCAGATTCGTGGACAGAGTCATGGATGGAGACAGTTCTATCCGCAGGAACGGATACACCGGCGAAGACGGGAGGACAGTCGCCCCCGAATATTCCAGACCATATGGAATCACAAGCGAATATGGACGTTCCGGATCACTCTGGAGATGACGTTCAGAAGCCATAGCACATAGATGAGGATTGTCTACATTCAGGAAGACCTTGTCAGAGGTACGACGAAGATAGTCGTACAGTTCTCCCTTCGTCTTCTTGACCCCATCAAAACTTCCGAAGCCCAGAAGATGCGCCTTTCCGACATTGGTGATCAGTCCGTAATTCGGCAAAGCTATATCCACCAGTTCCTTTATATCTCCAGGATGGCTCGCCCCCATCTCGATGACTGCAATCTGAGTCCGGTCATTGATCTTGAGAAGTGTCAGCGGAACTCCTATGCTGTTGTTCAGATTACCTTCCGTGGCTGTCACACAATATCTGACAGAAAGGACATCACGGATAAGCTCCTTGGTGGTAGTCTTGCCGTTGGTTCCTGTCAGAGCAATGACCGTCAATGGCTTGCCGTCAACAAAAGTCATGGACCTGTGCCAACGCGCCAGTTCCTGAAGGGTCTTCAGGGTATCATCCACCGTAATCAGCCTGGGATTTTCTCCGGATTGAGCCGCCACAGCAGAGTCCTTGTTCACAACGGCATATGCAGCTCCGGCTTCCAAAGCCTTGAGGGCATATTCATTACCGTCAAAGTTCTCTCCCTTGAGGGCGATAAAGAGTTCCCCACCCTTGATGGCGCGGCTGTCAGTCGTCACTACCCCACCGCATTCCTTATATGTTCTATAGATATCTGCCAGTCTGTTCATCTGTCTGTAAAGTAAGTGTCAACGCCCCGTACTGCCAAAACCTCCCTGACCTCTTTCAGTCTCGTCAAGGACCTCAACCTCATCCCATTCCACCTTCTCATAGCGGGCAACCACCATCTGGGCGATCCTTTCTCCCGGATTCACGACAAACGGTTCATTGGACAGATTCACAAGAATGACTTTTATTTCACCGCGGTAATCTGCATCTATGGTTCCCGGGGAATTGAGGACGGAAATGCCGAATTTGGCTGCCAGTCCACTGCGGGGACGGACCTGCGCCTCAGTCCCGTCAGGAAGAGCGATGAAGAGTCCTGTGGGAATCATGGCACGTTCGAGCGGCCCCAGAGTGACCGGTTCGGTTATATTTGCCTTCAGATCCATTCCGGCCGACTTTTCTGTCGCATATGCCGGAGTGGGATAAGCCGATCTGTTTACTATCTGAACTTTCATAATGCCTTTATCTTATGTTCGGTGTGTCCCAAAGAGTGGTTTCTGTGCAATATATCTCATATGCCTGAGTGCCGCATGAAAGGATGAATTCACCTTCCTCAAGAGTCCACTTTCCATAATAATTCACGAATGCGAGGTCGGTAGCCGGAAGTGTGAACTTAACAGTCTTGGTCTCACCTGGAGCGAGAGTGACTTTTTCAAATCCGCGAAGACGGCGAACGTCAGGAGTCAGGGATGCGTAAATGTCTGATGAGAAGAGAAGCACGCTCTCCTTTCCTGTCACATTACCCGTATTTGTCACGTCGACTTCCACCTTCAGGACATCATCTGCTGAAAATTCATCTTTAGAAACCTTCATATCGGAATATGAGAAAGTGGTATAGCTCAATCCATGTCCGAAAGGCCACTGAACATCCATCACGGCATTATAGTTATATACTCCCGCCATGGTTCCCTGGTTCTCTGACGGCTTGTAGTCATAGACAGCGAACTTGTTGGTGTACTTAGGATAAGTGAACGGCAGCTTTCCACTGAAGTTCTCCTCACCAGCAAGAAGTGCAGCAAGAGCATCTGCACCATAATTACCCGGAAGCATGATGTCGACAACAGCTGAAGCGTATCCCTCTATATCATTGATGATACGAGGACGGCCTTCATTCAGAATGAGTATTATAGGGCGCCCCGTGGCAGCAAGTGCCTTTACAAGCGCCTTCTGATTGTCGGAAAGGTCGAGATCGTTATCGTTGCCCGGAGTCTCGCAATATGTATTCTCTCCCACACATGCAATTATCACATCGGACCTTCTGGCAGCTGCCACAGCCGGCTTTATGTCAGCCTCGTCATACTGCCATCCATGGGTTCCGGTAAAATCATAGCTCACACCTGGTACATAGGTGAGATTCTCGAACTTTTGCGAAAGTGCCTCATATATGGTATTGTACTGACCTGTATATGAAGGATCTGCTGCACCATCTCCCTGCCATGTGTATGACCATCCGCCGTTGAGGGTACGCATATTGTCTGCGTTAGGACCGGTGAGAAGGATACGGAGATTCTTCTTCAAAGGGAGGATTCCGTTATTCTTGAGGAGGACCTGAGACTCGACTGCAGCCTCGTAGGCCAGCTTTGCATGAGCTGCCGAGCCGAATTCCGGATAAGCTTCCAATGATGTGTCAGGAGTGTCAAAGAGGCCGAGACGATACTTCAGACGGAGAATACGACGCACCGCATCATCCACACGGGACATAGGAACTTCACCTTCCTGAACGAGCGCGATGAGGTCAAGGCAGAACTGGCAGTCATATGGAACCATAGCCATGTCTATGCCGGCGTTGATCGCGAGCTTGACAGCTTCCTTCCTGGATGAAGCGACACGTTCGCGGTTATAGAGATTATCGATATCAGCCCAGTCGGTCACTATCATACCGTCCCAGTTAAGTTCCTCTTTCACCCAGCCGGTAAGAAGCTCGGTGTTGCAGTGGAACGGCATGCCGTTGTTGCTGGCCGAGTTAACCATCAGCGAAAGCGCACCAGCCTGTATTGCAGCCTTGAAAGGCGCGAAATGCTTCTCTCTCAATTCTGCAGGAGCGATCGAAGCAGGAGTACGGTCCTGACCGGTAACCGGAACTCCATAGCCCATGAAATGCTTCAGACATGCAGCTATGTTGTATGGGCCGACATGATTAGGGTCCTCACCCTGCATTCCATGAGTCTCGGCGATACCCATCTGGGCATTCATATATACGTCCTCTCCAAAACTCTCCCACATACGCGGCCACTCAGGATTTCGTCCAAGGTCCATGGTTGGAGAGAAGGTCCAAGGAACATTGGCTGCACGGCTCTCGTATGCCGTCACCTTACCCATGTTAAAAGCATGTTCACGGTTGAATGTGGCTGCAATGTTGATTTCCTGAGGGAAAAGTGTTCCCCCTGTCACATAGCTGACTCCATGAATATGGTCAAGACCATAGAGACAAGGGATGCCCATGGTCTCCAGTGAAATCCGGTTCAGTTCGCGGATCATCGCATCATAATCCTGCGGGGTCTGTGCCTTTCCGTCAGGAGTATTCAGGACAGAACCTATCTTATGGACGCGGATCATCGAATCCGCAACTTCAGTCAGTTCCACTCCATTTGCTATCGCAGTTACCGTGATCTGGGTCATCTGACCGACCTTTTCCTCGAGGGTCATGCCCTTGAGAGTGTTTTCCACCTTCTTCTCCAATTCCCTGTCCACAGGAATCGCAGGCTTCACAGCAATTTCAAGACATGACACCACAGCCACAGAGGTGGCTGCAAAAGTCAGAAGTGACAATAATTTCTTCATGATATCGATTTTTTTAGTACGCAATGAATCAAAACATGCAAATATAGGTAATTATATAAAAAATATCTATCTTTGGTTGCTCAAAAAAAAACAAAGGAAAGACATGAAGACCAAGGACGGATTCGTTCTCCGCGAGATGTGCGGAGAGTACATAATCTCAGGCGAAGGCCTCGAACATATAAATTTCAACAAGCTGATATCACTCAATTCCACAGCAGCCTTCCTATGGAATGCCGTGGCAGGCAAGGAGTTCACAGTAGAGGGCATGGCTCAGATGCTTGTCGACGAGTATGGCATCGACATGGAACTGGCCTTGAAGGACTCTGCAGCCCTATGCCGGTCATGGATGGATGCGGGAATCGCGGAATGACAAGCTGATTCGTCAGAAAGAGGCGAGCAAGCCGACAATCTGCTGGCAGCCTGAGTAATGAAAATCATGGAAATGGAATAGTGCAGCCACTCTCAGCCTGAGATGGCTGCCTATTTTAGGTTCATAGGACAGTTCAAGTCGGTCATATAGCCCCGCGCCTTTCATGCCGTCGTCATGAATACGGTAAAACGGATCACCCGGATACAGTTCGGTACCGTACTTGAACCCGCCTTCATCCTTCCAGTCATAGTACGGCATCATGTCAGTTCCGTAGAAAAGCATGTTCTTCACTGCGACATTCCACTTCCGTGCTTCCAGATCGAAATGCCCGCCACAAGGGAATACATAATATCCTACATGTTCCCTGTTATGCTGAAAGGCCTGGAGCCAGCCAAGAGTCAGCGAAAATGTCTGGAGAGGCAACTTGTCCGAAAGGTCGAGACGGGCATAGGGATTTATCAGAATATTGTCCACAAGTCCCTGAACCTGAGCCGAATTGGCAAAATGGTACATATAGCCGGAATATCCTAACGACAGCATCGGTGCCACTACACCCTCTCCGCTTGTATACACCATGAATCTTTCTCTCCGTGCGACCCCATACTGTCCCATCCAGTCGCACCCCAGCTCGAAATATGCCTTTGGGCGGCGGAACTTCAGAAGAAGACCTTCAAGATTATTGTCGTAAAACTTCAGGGAGTCGGAGAAGAAAGCCTGGGAGTATCTTCCTTCCATATTCTTTCGCGGAAAGATTCCCGCATATATCGTCATTTCCGTGTTCCTGATCTGCTTCTGCAGCCTGTAATACAGGGTGATTTCCCTGAAAAGGTTGAGATTGTTCTGCCTGAGGGCAGTCTCATCCGTCTTGCCGCCGGCGAGAAGCTCGGATATCGGAGAGGCGCCGAAATCCTTCATCACATCTATCCCGGCCATCAGTCTGTGATGAGATCCGTCCTTGCCGACATGCTCCAGGCCGACAGAGGGAGTCAGACGGGCACCGAATATGGTCATTGAATTTGTAAAGGCACTCCTGTAGAACTCCCTGTTGTCGAAGTTCATTTCAAAGTCCACGTCATACGCGAATTTCACATCTTTTTTCTGGGCATCAGCTGCTACAGCAAGCAGAAAAAGAGACACCACCGTATATATAAACCTTCTCATAGCCGATCAGTTGGATAAGTTCTGCCAAAGGTAGTATATTTTTCTTATTTTTGCGGAATGAAACTACAGACACCGGTGGCCGACGCACCTTGCAGGGTCGGGATATCATACAAGGACAGGATAATGATGCTGGGAAGCTGCTTTTCAGACAACATAGGAAGACAGCTCCTGGACTTAGGGTTCAATGTGCGGGTGAATCCTTTCGGTACATTGTATAACCCGGAATCCATTCTGTCAGCAATCAGAAGGCTGGTCAGCGGAGAGCCTTTCACGGAAAAGGACTGCGTGAAGATAGGAGCAGGAGACCAGAGGACATGTTCCTTCTTCCACCACACCTCCAATGCCCGCACATCTCAGGAGGATTTTCTGAGGGATGCAAACCTGTCATTAGACGAGGCTGCGAACTTTTTCAAAGACTGCAACAAGGTCATCATCACCCTTGGCACAAGCTGGTGCTACAGGCATATCGAGAAGGACATGATTGTCTCAAACTGTCTCAAACATCCCGCAAGGGAATATGTACGCGAGTTTCTTCCAACCGACAGAACTGCCTGGATTCTCCGCGAAATCATGAAAATCTGCAATTCCGCAGACGGGATGTGCCGGAAGGAATTCATATTCACAGTCAGTCCCATCCGGCATTTCAAGGACGGGGCGCATGGCAACCAGATAAGCAAGGCATCGCTACTGGTGGGAATAGACAGGGTCCTGCAACAGGGTGACTCATCAGAAGGAGCCGGCATAAAGGCTGATTATTTTCCCGCCTATGAGATCATGATGGACGAGCTGCGTGATTACAGATTTTACGCAGAGGATATGTGCCATCCTTCCGCTCAGGCAGTAAACTACATCCGGGAGCGCTTCCTGAACTGGGCCCTGCCCGAAGACGAGCACTGCACGCTCGAGGAAAACATATCCGCATTTCTTCGCAGGTCCCATATCACACACTGACCGCAGCAGGTATACATCTATCAGTGAATCAATTTAGCCGCCATCTGTTTTTTTTTGAAAAAAGTATTGACGGTTTGAAAATTGTTGTTACCTTTGCAGTGTATTAGTTTTGTAATACACTATAACAAATAAACACTTCAAAGGTATAACAACATGATCAGCATCAAGAATCTAGGATTCAGCTACGGTGAAGGCATCGTTCTGAAAGACATCACGATGACGCTCGAAGAAGGGCGCATCTACGGACTCCTCGGTGAAAACGGAGTCGGAAAGACTACACTTCTGACCCTGCTCAGCGGTCTGAAGGATCCCAAAGCGGGAAGCATCGAAATCGACGGACATACCCCTTACAAAAGGGAGCCGTCACTGCTTTCCGAAATATATTACCTCTGCGATGAGGTTGCGGAAGTCAATATGAAGGCCATCGACTATGCTGTCAATTACGGCAGGTTCTGGGAGAAGTTCAATCTGGACAAATTCGTGGAAATCATGGGCGTACTGGAAAATGACATCAATCAGAAGATGAACAGGATGTCATTCGGACAGCTCAAGAAGACCTATATCTCCTTCGCCCTTGCATGCAACACGAGGTATATATTCATGGACGAGCCCACAAACGGCCTCGATATCCCCTCAAAGGCTCAGTTCAGAAAAGCTGTCATGAAATACACACGCGAGGATTCCACCTTGCTCATCTCCACCCATCAGGTGAGGGATCTCGAGAATATAATAGACCCGATCATCATTCTGGACAAGCAGGACGTGCTTCTTAATGCATCGATTGAAGAAATTTCGAAGAAACTGCATTTCGACTACAGCAGCGAAAAAAGGGAGGGAGCCCTATACAGCGAAATGATTCCTGGAGCAAATGTCCAGGTGAGCCTGAACACGGAGGAAGAGGAAAGCAAGGTAAATATTGAGGCGCTCTTCAATACAGTGCATATGCATAAGGAACTTATCAAAGGATTATTCTCATAAAAACACAGAAGACATGAAGACAAACGATATATTCAATTTAAACAGGTTCGGAAGATACTTCGTCTCCGACTTCAGGAATTGTACTGCCAACTACTGGCTCAGCATGCTCCTGATCAGCCTCATGGGAGTGGTCATATACATCGGTACGGTTCTGATGGGACTCGCATTCACCGGGGAATGGGGAGGACCGGACAAGACTTTCAGGGTATTCACTTTCGGCGTGTCAATGTTTGTGCTGATGACGACGATGCCTGTGAAGTGCTACGGAAAGGTGACCGAAAAGAGATTCGGTACATCCTGGCTGATGATTCCAGCATCCACCTTTGAAAAGGTTCTGAGCATGGTGCTGATGACCATCTTCGTTGCGCCACTGATCAGCGGTGGAATCTATCTTGCATGTGATGCTTTCCTGTGTGCCGTCGACAAGACCTGCGGTGCAGCTATCATCCCGTCCCTGAAGGAACTGTACCAATTCTTCATCAGCTCCTCATTTGCTACAGAAGGTGATATCGAGCAATTCCCTGCCATCGCACATTTCGTGAAGGAAATCAGCAATCCATGGCTTTATGTGGATGATGTGATCGGCATTTCACTCTGGTTCCTTGCCGGTGCTGTCGTATTCAAATCCGGGAAAACAGCAAAGACAATACTTGCATTCTTTGCATTCTCGATGATAATAAGCATAGCTGCCACTCCGTTCATGAGCACCTACTTCAAGGAGTTCGCCATGAGAATGACAGCAATGGATTCAGCAGAGGCTGTAGACAGACTTTTCAACCTGGGGATAATGCGACATGCCGCCCTGTTCGACACAATAAACGACACAGTCGCCAATCTTCTCCTGCTCGCATGCATATTTTTCAGAATCAAGACCTTAAAGCATTAGGACAATGGAATTCAACGAAAACAAGTCAATATATCTGCAGATCTGCGATGCCATTTATGAGCAGATTCTCAGCGGAAGGCTGGGACCTGACGAGCGCATCCTCTCTGTGAGAGAATATGGTGCGGAAATAGGCGTGAACCCGAATACGGTCATGAGAAGTTATGAAAAGCTGACTTCTGAAGGAATCATATACAACAGGAGGGGCATCGGATATTTCATCAGTCCGGACGCGCGTGAGAAGGTGCTCAAAGCGCAGAAAGAGCAGTTCCTCAGCGAAGAACTGCCCCTTATGATACGTAAGATGAAGCTGCTAGACATTTCTGAAGAAAGCCTTATCCAAGCCTTCCGTCAGAATCACGCCACTGCTTAGGAGAACAACCCACGAATTTCACGAACTGTCTGTGGAAGTTCGACCTGTCGCTGAAACCGGAGATCTCCCCTACTACACTGGTGGAGATCTCTCTGTTTTCAAGAAGTATACGCTTGGCTTCCGCTATTCTCAGCTCAGTCCTCCATGTCTTGAAATCGACTCCCACCTTTGTGTTGAAATACACATGAAGCATTTCAGTGGACGTTCCCAGCTCACGCGCTATTTCATCACGACTCCTGTCATATTCACAGAATCTTTTCTGCTCCACCCAAGTCTCGATGGCCTTTTCTATCTTTCTGAACTCCGTCTCCTTACGGGTAGCCTCATCGGGCTGGTTACGCCTGTTTCTTCTTGCCTTCCTCGCCTCGCCTCCTATAGGAAGATTCAGGTCCTGTCCGGTCAGAACCTTATGGGCCACCGCATCCAGGACAAGCTTGTGAGTGCTGAGGAATGAGAGGAAATTTGATGTAAGGTACAGGAAATAAAGAAGATACCAGAAAGTATAAAGTGCCGCGATTTCCATCTTGTAGTCCAGAAACCAGAACAGGCATAGATATACGAGGAAGAACACATTGGTCAGCATCGAAATGATATAGCAGAAGCGGACCCATTTGATCTTGTGGCTTTCATCCTCGTCATAATAGTTCTCCAAGTCCATAAGGGACTGCTTATAGGCCTTGTCAAAGTATACTATATACGTGACTGTCTGTATCAGGAATGCTATTGCAGCAATAAGGCACACGACACCGAAATACCTCATATTCTGAGACTTATACGACTCCAGAAGCATGAAGGCCACGATTGCGGAAACCAGAAGGCCGGGCATGAAGAGATTCTGTCCCTTATGCCTTTCCGTCTTGAGAAGCGCAAGCATGGAATATGAAATGATGCAGGTGGAGAAGTGCACCACGATGTATATCGTGAGCATGGTGAACATCTCCCAGTCCCAGATATCTTCCGATCCGTATTCGGAAATGGTGTAGAACATCATGAAGCTGCAGATCAGGAAACTGACCACGATGGCAAGCTTTGAAGTGGCCAACTTCCCGCTGTATGCTGAATTAGGGATCTTGATGAGCATGAGAAGAATCGCCAGCACGGCAGATCCCACTCCTACCATCAATTGGACGAGAGTATCAGTATTTACACTAAGTGACAACATTTTATGTGCGCAATTCGGTTTTAAGAATACGGCTGCGAAATTACGGATTTTTTCGCTATTTTTGCAACCGTTTTTCCATCATTTAGGGAAAAGACACGGAACTTGACAAACATTTATTTGACAAAATGCTGGATTTCAATACAATAGAGCAGTTGGACAAGATTGCAACGCCATTCTATTACTACGACATGGACCTGTTTTACAAGACAGTGGACCATGTGGCGGAGCTGGCCGCGCAACGCAACCTGAAGGTGCACTATGCAGTCAAGGCCAATGCTGAGAAGCGGCTGCTCGAATATATAAGTTCGAAGGGTTTCGGGGCCGACTGTGTAAGCGGAAACGAAGTTCTTCATGCACATGAATGCGGTTTCCGACCTGAAAAGATAGTGTATGCAGGAGTGGGCAAGAGCGATAAGGAAATCTATAATGCCTTGATGTTAGGGATAGAAGCATTCAACTGCGAGTCACTCCAGGAGATATTCGTCATAAACGAAATGGCACATCACTATGGAGTGAAGGCCAGCATATCTGTCAGAATCAATCCGGACATCGATGCACACACGCACAAATATGTCACTACGGGACTATATGAGAACAAGTTCGGTATTTCCCAGCACGAGTTTGACAAACTGATAGAAATAATCCGGAAGAGCGAACACATAGACTTCTTCGGTCTGCATTTCCACATCGGTTCTCAGATAACAAGAGTAAGTGAAGTCTTTGCTCTTGAGTGCAGCAGGGTCAATGACATAGTCCGATATTTTGAAGACAAAGGTCTGACAGTCAGAAACATAAACTTAGGAGGAGGACTTGGTGTCGATTATGACGACCCGGACGGGAATCCGATTGCAGACTTTGATACATGGTTCGACACCATAGCCGGAAACATAGTCCATCGCGAAGATCAGGCAGTGCATGTGGAGCCGGGAAGATCCATGGTGGCACAGTGCGGGACCTTGATTTCCAGGGTCGTATTCGTCAAGAGCGGAGAGACAAAGAACTTCCTCATCATGGATGCAGGAATGAACGACCTTATCAGGCCTGCTCTCTACGGTGCATATCACAAGATAGAGAATCTTTCTGCCCGGATGAGGACATTCTTCCCGACACATCAGGCATACGACATCGTGGGACCGGTGTGCGAATCCAGCGACGTGTGGGGAGCAGGAAGACTCCTGCCTCTCAGCGTACGGGGTGACCTCATGGCAATCCGCAGCGCAGGAGCATATGGTCAGGTCATGGCCAGCCGATACAACATGAAGGATATTGCTCCTGCAGTGTTCAGCGATAGTCTGGAAGAGGCAACTGCTGCTGTGGATTATTTTGCATAGATTGCCGGTCGGGCCGGCAATGACAGGAAGAAATCCCTCATGGTCGGGATTTGAATAGAAAAATAAAGAAATTTAGATATGTTTGAGAATTTAAGCGAAAGACTGGAGAGATCGTTCAAGATCCTCAAAGGCGAAGGAAAGATAACCGAGGTCAATATCTCGGAGGCGATGAAGGACATCCGTCGGGCACTTCTTGATGCGGACGTAAGCTACAAGATAGCAAAGACATTCTGCGACGAAGTCAAGAAGAAGGCTATCGGACAGAATGTGCTGACAGCGGTGAAGCCTCAGCAGATGATCGTGAAGATCGTTCACGACGAACTGGCTGCCCTCATGGGAAGTGAATCGGCAGACATCAATGTGAAGGGATCTCCGGCAGTCGTGCTCGTGGCAGGTCTTAACGGTTCAGGTAAGACCACGTTCTCAGGAAAACTGGCCCTGAACATCAAGAGCAAGCGGGGAATGAAGGTTCTGCTTGCAGCCTGCGACTATTTCCGTCCCGCTGCCATTGACCAGCTGAAGGTCCTTGGAGAACAGATCGGTGTGGAAGTATACTCCGAGGAAGGAGTGAAGGACCCTATCAAGATTGCAAACGGCGCTGTGGCCAAGGCCAAGGCTGAAGGATATTCTGTGGTGATTGTCGATACTGCCGGACGTCTGGCTGTGGATCAGGAACTCATGGATGAGATTTCAGCGCTCAAGGATGCACTCCAGCCTACTGAAACATTGTTCGTAGTGGACGCCATGACCGGTCAGGATGCGGTGGAGACCGCCAAGGCCTTCAATGACAGGCTCGACTTCGACGGAGTAGTGCTCACCAAGATGGACGGCGACACACGTGGCGGTGCTGCGCTCTCCATCAAGGCAGTCGTAGGAAAACCTATCAAGTTCGTCAGCAGCGGAGAGAAGATGGAAGCACTGGATGTGTTCCACCCGACCCGTATTGCAGACCGAATCCTCGGAATGGGAGACGTCGTATCACTCGTTGAGAAGGCTCAGGAGCAGTTTGACGAGGCTCAGGCACGCGAACTCAAGAAGAAGCTGGCGAAAGACCAGTTCACACTCTGGGACTTCTACAATCAGATCCAGCAGATCAAGAAGATGGGTAACATCAAGGATCTTGCTTCAATGATTCCGGGAATGGGCAAGGCACTCAAGGATGTGGATATGGACAACGACTCATTCAAGAGTGTGGAGGCGATCATCCTCTCCATGACCCCTCAGGAGCGTGAACATCCTGAAATCATAAACGGAAGCCGCCGCAAGAGGATTGCTGATGGATCGGGCACATCCCTTCCAGAAGTGAACAGGCTCCTGAAGCAGTTTGAGGGCACACGAAAGATGATGAAGACAGTCATGGGTGCGAATATGGGCAACATGATGCGCGGAGCGATGCGTGGCAGAAGAAGATAGCCTGACCGGCATATGTATGATGAACAACTGAAAACGGACTTTAATATGAAGAAAGGACTAATCATCGCCATCGTTGCAGCAGTGGTACTGCTGGGTGGTTTCCTTTGGATCAAAGGAACATACAATTCAATGGTAACTGCAGATGAAGGTGTCAGCGCGGCCTGGGCCCAGGTGGAGAACGTGTACCAGCGTAGGGCTGACCTTATCCCTAACCTCGTTGCCACCGTAAAGGGCTATGCAGAGCACGAGGCTGCCACTCTCGAGGATGTGACGGCAGCACGTTCCAGAGCCACTCAGGTCGTCGTGGACCCAAGCGATCTCGAGCCTGAGGAAATAGCACGCTTCAACAAGGCGCAGGGCGAACTGTCCTCTGCCCTCGGTCGTCTGCTCATGATTACTGAAAACTATCCCGACCTCAAGGCCAATGATAACTTCCGCGACCTTCAGGCACAGCTGGAAGGCACCGAGAACAGGATAGCCACAGAAAGGATGAAGTTCAATGAAGCTGCACGGAGCTATAACACACTGATCCGCAGATTCCCGGACAACATCATAGCTTCGATGTTCGACTTTGAGAAGAAAGGATATTTCGAAGCACAGGAGGGAGCGGAAACAGCACCTAAGGTGGAATTCTGATTATGAAAAAGACATCTGCAATATACAGAACCGTGGCCCTGATGATAATCGGGGCCGCTTTCATACTGGGGGCCTCAGCCATTCCGTCCCGTCCCGCCCCACCACGTCTGGTCAATGACTTCGCCGGGCTTTTCAGTGCCAGAGAGACTGCTTCACTGGAGCGTGTGCTTGTGGCTTTCGACGACACGACCTCGAATCAGATAACTGTCGTGACGGTGAAGAATCTGGATGGCTATGATGCATCCGAATATGCCACAAGGATAGGTCTGGACTGGCAGGTCGGCTCTGAGAAATTCGACAACGGAGTCGTGATGCTGGTCAAGCCGAAGACTGCATTCTCGGACGGAGAAATATTCATCGCTGTCGGCTACGGACTTGAAGGAGTGATTCCGGATGCATATGCAAAAAGGATAATCGAGGAGGTGATCATTCCTCATTTCAGGGACGGAGACTATTTTGAAGGCGTGTCTGCAGGCTGCGATGTGTTGATGAAACTTGCCAGCGGAGAGATCAGCGAGCTGCGTGAGGATGACGACGAAGCAGGACTTGTCGCCGGCATTGTGGTGATTACCGTCATCTGCATTCTGGTGTTGGTGATCATCCTTGCCCATGAGAACGGCAAGGGAGGGGGTCACGGAGGAAACGGTGGAAGTGGCGGACGCTGGGTACACACCGGCCCGATCATAATCGGCAGACCGGGCGGAGGATCGTTCGGTGGCGGCAGCTCCTTCGGAGGAGGAGGCTTCGGTGGCTTCGGAGGAGGTTCCTTCGGCGGAGGTGGTGCCGGCGGACGCTGGTGATCATTTAAGATATTTCAGCCAGAAGGCGCGGTTGGCTTTCAGGAAGTGGTCGCCCTGGTAGCCATAATAGCCGTGCATGCCGTCGGGATAGATCATGAAGTCGAAGTTCTTTCCCGCCTTGTGCAGGGCATCCAGGAGCTGAAGGGTATTCTGGTGGTGGACGTTGTCGTCACCGGTACCGTGGGTCAGTTTCAGCATGACCGGAGCGGTAGCCTGGGCATTCGACACAGTTGTCGTCCGGGCATCTTCTGGTGAGGACACAGGGACGGCAGTCTCAAAAGACACCGGATAGCCGTCGACATAATTCAGCACCTTGGATACGGCATAGCCCTCGGGGTTGTTCTGAGGTGTGTCCATATAGCGTTCTGTGTAGTGTGAGTCGTACAGAGCCCAGTCATAGACACCGCCGCCTGCGATTCCGTAATGGAACTTGTCAGGAGCCTGCATAAGCAGCATCGAGGTCATGGTTCCACCGAAGGAGAAACCCTCGACTCCTATCTTATCATCCTGTACATAAGGAAGTTCCATGAGCCAGTCAGCCCATGAGCAGAAATCCTTGACTTCATGGACGGTGAGCCGGCGGTATATCATGTCAAGGCTCTCCCTTCCGTTATGGCCTCCGGCACGCGGGTCCACAGTGATCTGGATGATCCCGTTTGCGGAGTACCACTGATTATTCTCGTTCGGAGTCACCCATCTGTCACGCACAAGCGGAGTGTCAGGTCCACCGTATATATCCACGTGGACAGGATATTTCTTCGACGGATCAAAGTCATAAGGATAGACTATCATTCCCGGTAGAGTGAATCCGTCAGGAGTCGTCATATGGACAAGGCTGCCGAGGGAATATTTCGAAGCGTCATAGTCTGGTCCCTTCATATCTGCAACTACAAGTCCCTCAAGCCCATGACCCTTCTTTGGTGCGGGCTGAGGACCTCTGAGGTTTGCGGCAGCTATATCACCGCAATGTCCTTCAGAGACCATGCCTCCTGTAGTCGGGAAGATCGCGATGCGGGCAGGTGTGGTGACGTTCGAATAAGAAGCGGCAAAATATTTTCCGTCTGGAGAAAACCTGACTCCTGTCACATGATATGCAGGGTCTGTCAAAGCAGTCACAACACCCTTAGCATCAACCTTATACAATGCCTGACGGACTGTGGCATCACGTTTTGCAGTGAAATACACATCTCCCTTCTTTTCATCCACACGAAGGAGATTCACCGACCAGTTTGTTCCGTCTGTCAGACGACGGAACTCCTTTCCGTCATACGAAAGGAAATATATCTGCTGCCATCCGGTCTCGAACTCACGGGCCATATAGAGGCCTTTCTCGGTAAATATCACCGGATTGATCCAGTTGAGCCAGGTCTTGTAGGTCTCGTTGTATATATGCGTCTTCGAGCCGTCCGCGGCATTCACGCTGTAAAGATCGAGGGTGTTCTGCAGACGCGGCATGCGGGCTATGAAGAACTCCTTGCTGTCAGGGCTCCAGAACGGGATGCCGAAATACTGGTCTTCAGCGGAGTCGAAGTCGGCCCATACCGTCTGAGAAGGGAGGTCGAGGTCGATGATGCCTATGCGGACCTGAGGATTGGTCTGACCTGCCTTCGGATAGCGGGTCTCGCTGAGGGAACCGCCGAGAGCAAGGTCAGTCACCTTAGGACTGCTATAGCGTGTTGCCGCCGCAGTGCTGTCTGCAAATGCGGAATATATAGGGAAAAGCGGCACGTGGGAATTGTCGAAACGGTAGAATCCTATCTTTTTGCTGTCAGGAGACCACCAGAATGCCCTGTATCGTGACGGGCGGCCGAAAATCTCCTCATAATACACCCACGAGGCATAGCCGTTCAGGATGAGGTCACTGCCATCGTGAGTCAGACGGGTCTCCTCTCCGGAAGCGATATCCACCACATACAGGTCATTGTCCCTCGTGAAGGCAAGTCTTGTCGAGTCGGGAGAATAGGTGAGGTTCACCGCACCCTCCGGCCTTACCGGAAAGTCGGAATACTTCTCCGGTGCCTTGACCCCTTCCGTACGGCGACCGTTGCGGGCATCAACCTTGAAGGCTGTGCTGTCCTGGTATGTTCCGTCATAAGTAAAGACCACTTCCCTGTCACTCACCCACTTCCATGCACGCGGCACCTTGTTGAACTCCTGAGCGCCGGACACCACAGCCAGCAGCATCACCCCGATCATCAATACAACTTTTCTCATATGCTGTTCCTTATACATTGACACTCACTGAATAACTCATCCTTGAAATTGACCAGACAGACCTTCTCCGTTGCGCGGGTCATGGCGGTATAGAGCCACTTCAGATCGTCCACAGTCAGTTCCTCCTGCCAGAAAGGATTGTCTATGAAGACACATTTCCACTGGCCTCCCTGCGACTTGTGCCCGGTTATGGCATTGGCATATTTGAGCTGCAGGGCATTATAATACTTGTCCTCACGGACAGCCTCATATCTCTTCTTCTTGGTCGTTATGTGTGCATAGTCCTCATTCACACCCTGATACAGCATGTTGGACTGCTCATAGGTCAAGGACGCACTCTCCGACTCAAGAGTGTCCAGAATCACCTTGGCGACTATCTCCTGGTCGTCATAATCCGGGAAGGATATGCGGGCCTGGGCGAAATGAAGGCCGTAGCGCTCTTCATAATTCGAAATCTTCACCAGCTTGGCGATGTCACCGTTTGCGATATAGTCCATTCCCTCTATATTCTCCACAAACTGATAGCAGTTCCTGACGATCATCAGCTTGTCGTCGCGGACCAGCTTCTCCTCCTTGAACTGCACGGTCGAGCGGATTCCGAGATTATACTTGATCGCACGCCTGTTGGAACGGCACAGGATCACTGTCTCATCCTCACCATAACGTGAATAGGCATCAGAAATCGTATCTATCAGTTCTCCCCCTCCGATGCGCTGCACATCGTCAAACCCGGACACTTCAAGTCCCAGATTGCACAGGTCCATCACTCCCGGACCATAGTCCAGTTCCGAGATGAGCTTGCGGATCAGGGTCGCATTGTGCAATATACCCGACTCCTGCTGCTGACGCACCACCGTAGTAAGTTCGGCAAAGACGGTTCCTCCCATCATGGCCATATAATCCCTCGAAAGTGCCGGTGAGGCATCCAGACCTATAGGAGGGAGCTGAGCCGAGTCCCCTATCAGAATCACCTTGCAGCACACCCCCGAACGGACGAAAGTGATCAGGTCTTCAAGGAGATTTCCTGTACCGAAAGCCGCCGTGGACTGCTGCTGACCTGCGTCAATTCCTATCAGAGACACCTCATCCACCACAAAAAGAGTCTCCTTGTCCTTGTTCGGAGCCAGGGAGAACTGTCCGAATCCATCTCCCCCGACAGCGCGCTGACGGTATATATGCTTATGGATCGTGAATGCAGGACGCCCTGCATAAGAAGAAAGCACCTTGGCAGCACGGCCGGTCGGTGCCAGAAGCACGCACTTTGTCTTGAACTCCGCAAGAGTGTCGATCACAGAGGCTATTGCAGTCGTCTTACCCGTTCCTGCATATCCGTTCACGACGAATATGTCATCATCGTCCGAACTGACGAAGTCGGAAAGCTTTCTGAGAAGATTGTCCTGACATGGGGTCGGTTCGAATCTCAGACGGGACAGGAAGCCTCTATACAAGAAATCAGCCCTTCCCATTACCTGTCACGCTTGAATATGAAGGACAGGACTATCAGGACAGGAAATATCTCCAATCGTCCCAAAAACATGTCAAAGGTGAAGATCAGCTTGGCCATAACCGGCTGCATCGAGTAGTTGCACATGGCCGAGACCTTGTCAAGTCCGGGACCGATGTTGCCGATGGACGCAAATGTGCCTGAGACAGCCTCCATTGCTTCCACTCCTGTCAGCATCACAAGTATGCAGGATATCAGTACTACAATCATATACAGGACGATGTACAGACACACCGCACCTATCATACTGTCAGGAAGATACTGCCGTCCCATCTTAAGTCTGGATACGGAGGTAGGATGCAGCTTATGGCGGAGTTCATTCATAATGGCCTTGAACGCGATGACCACCCTGTCTACCTTGAGACCTCCGGTCGTGGAGCCGGAACATCCGCACTGTATGGC
>JAFVVN010000009.1 GCA_017502125.1 Bacteroidales bacterium
GTGAGTTGTGCTATATAACCCGCCGTATCGACCGTACAGCCACAGGTGACAAACTCCCGATGGAGGATATGTGCCAGCTAACGGAAAGACTTACGGAACATAAGTACAAAGGCTCGTATGAGCAGATTGCAAAGGCGATACAGCGATTTTCGGCTGTACCAAAGTTGGACATGGTAAACTATTGGGAGCAGGTTGTTTTCTCGTGGATAATGGGCAATGCCGATATGCACCTGAAAAACTTTTCGCTATATAGCAAGGAGCAGGGGAAATATGTGCTTACGCCTGCATACGATATGCTCTCCACCGCATTGGTGATGCCCGAAGACACCGAAGAGTTGGCATTGACCATTAACGGCAAGAAACGCAAAATCAAGAAAGCAGATTTCGTGGCTTCAATGCAAGCATCGGGGTTGGAGGAGAAAGTTATAAATAACATCTTTGCCAAATTCGCAAAGGTCAAAGATAGATGGTTTGAGTTTATCGACCTATCTTTCTTGCCAGACGAAATGAAAGAGGCTTTTAAGGCTATCATTGCCGAGAGAATTATACTGATATGTTAAATGGTAAGATATTAGAACAATGAAAGTAACAAGAGTTATACACCCTATAGGACAAGGTGCGTTTTATTCAGAGCGTATTGAGTGTGATGATCGTACATATAACATTGTATATGATTGTGGATCGGGTAATTTTAATAAGGCACCAAAACTGTTGGAACGTGAAATAACATCATATTATAAAAAGAATGATGTTATAGATGCCTTATTTATATCGCATTTTGATAATGACCATATTAATGGTATAAATAAACTAAGGAGGCATACTTCTGAGATTAAAAATGTCATAGTACCGCTTATTGAACAAGAAGATTTCTGGTTTTATAGTATTGAAAATAATAAATTTGAGCGTTTTTATAATTCGTTGACAGAACTTGCCAATAACGTATATAAAGTCAGGCCTGCAAGCGAAGATGATAAATACTATCACTTAAATGATATTGGTTTGATAGATTTGTCAGAAAGCGAGGAAGGTAGTTTTGAGGTGCAGAATGCCACTAAATTTTCATTAAGAAGAAGTATAGACTGGTGTTACATACCATTCAATTACGATAAAAAAAACAGACTTAATATATTAAAAAATGAGTTGGCAAAGAATGGAATATCCGAGAATGAGCTAATTAGTGGCTGGGACATTATAGACCAAAATATTAGTAGTATTAAAAAAGCATATAAGAAAGTCGTTACTGATGGAGCAAATAAAACCTCTCTAATTTTGTATTCTGGCGGTGTTGAAGGAGAATATGAATGTTGGCAATATCAAGGCTGCATGTGTTATTATCCTAGTTTATATCACAGACATTTTTATTGGTGTGATAAAGAGGGGTGTTTGTATTTTGGTGACAACGACTTAAATCAAGCAAATATATTAAATGATTTGAAACATAAACTAAACTCGTTAGTTGAGCGTGTTGGGACAATTCATGTACCTCACCATGGAGCAATAGATAATTTCAATGATGATATATTTGCTATTAATAATAGTGTTAAAATGTTTTTTGTGTCTTTTGGTAATAAAAACACATTTAGGCATCCTTCATCAAGAGTCGTTGCTGAGATCTTAAAGAATGGGAATGGATTATTTGAAGTAACAGAAGAGATGGATAGTGCGTATATTCAAATAATAATGAAAGTTTCGTGAAAGAACCTTTATTGGCATAACAACGCAACACTAAATTTATGCAGAGTTGGGAGCGAGCTGCCTTTGTCCCCAACTCTGTTTTTTTTTGGGGGGGGCAACATTACCCAAAAAATCACCGTAAAACAAGAAGAAACCGCAACAGAATCACTTCTATTGCGGTTTTGTCGTGGTGCCACCGGGAATCGAACCAGGGACACAAGGATTTTCAGTCCTTTGCTCTACCAACTGAGCTATGGCACCAATTTTTGTTTAGAACTACCCTATCTTTCGATTGGGATTGCAAAGGTAGACATTTTTTCTGAACCTGCAAATTTTTCTTTTAAAAATATTCACTTTTTGTTAACTTCGCAGTTCTATGGACAAGATGAGGTACATATCAGTCATCCTTCCGCTCAAGCTTGAGTGGGAACCATGTTATGCCGTGAAAGCGGAAATATATTCAAGCATGGATCCAGAAGTCGGAGACAGGGTTAGGGTGACTTTTGCCCATCATCAATATATCGGGGTGGTAAGCGCGACCGATGTGCTGCCGGAGATAGACCCTGCGAAGATACAGGAAGTCCTGACAGTGGAAAAGGAGCTGGAAAGCATTCTTCCTGAAGAGATTGCATTGTGGAGATCAGTAGCTGAATATTACATGTGCACGGTGGGAGAGGTGTATAAGGCAGCATACCCTGCCATGAAGGTCAGCCTCGAAGAAGCAAGGGCAGCGGCCAGGCAAAAGGTTATGCAACGCAGGGAAAGGCTTATTGAAAGCATGAGGGCGAAGGTCAGTAAGATCCGGTGCAGACTTGCCAGAAAGGATGAAATGCTTTCCAAGGACAAGGAGGGCACAAAAGCCAGACTAAAGCATCTTGAAGAGAGAAAGCGTATCGAAAAGGAACTTACAACGGCCGTGGAAGCCCTTGCAAAGGCAGAAAGACATGTTGAAGACACTCTGGAGACTCATGTCGTCCATCATGAGTCCGCCGGAAGACTTGAACTCAACCATGCCCAGTCACGTGCCTATGACGGAATTATCAAAGGATTCCAGGCCGGCAAGCCGGTTCTTCTGAACGGAGTGACAGGGTCCGGAAAGACAGAAATATACATAAAACTTGCAAAGGAGAATCTTGAAAGGGGTCGCAACGTCCTGTATCTCGTACCGGAAATCGCCCTTAGCCGTCAACTGGAGGAAAGACTCAGGAACCATTTCGGAGAGAGCCTGCTGGTGTTCCATTCCGGAGAATCGGCAGTCAGCAGAAGGAACACTGCAGAAGCCGTAAGGGAGAGCGTCCGGGGATATGTAGTATTGGGAACAAGATCTTCTCTTTTCCTGCCTCATCATGATCTGGGACTCATAATTGTCGATGAGGAACATGACAGTTCATACAAGCAGGACTCCCCTGCTCCAAGATATAACGGCAGGGATACAGCTCTGATGCTGTCAGTTATCCAGACCCAGGTCCAACCAAAGGACAAGCCTTGCAATATTATACTTGGATCAGCCACTCCTTCGCTCGAAGAGTTGTACAATTGCCATGTCGGACGTCATGTCAAGGTGAATCTGGAGGAAAGATACCATGGAGCGCCAGAAACCGCCATTGAAATCATCGACACCAAGTCGGAACGACGAAAGAACGGTATGCTGGGCAATTTCTCACGCAGACTGACAGCTCAGATGGAAGCCACCCTGTCAGAGGGCGGACAGGTGATGATTCTTCGTTCAAGGAGAGCATGGTCACCTGTAATCCAGTGCGATGCATGCGGAGAGATAGTAAAATGTCCGCACTGCAATGTCAGTCTCAGTCTCCACAAGAAGACATCAGATCAATCAGAGGGCACACTTGAATGCCATTATTGCGGATACAGGACTGCCTATAGACCCACATGCGACAAATGCAGCGGTCCTCTGAAACCACTTGGAGCCGGTACTCAAAAGATTGAAGAAGAGGCTGCAAGACTCTTCCCGAACGCAACCATAGCGCGCCTGGACAGCGACACAGGGAACAATGAAAAGCAGATAATCAAGGAGTTTTCAAAAGGGAATATAGACATCCTGATAGGGACACAGATGCTCGCCAAAGGCTTTGATTTCAAGAATCTAAGACTTGTGGCAGTGATTGCAGCCGACTCGCTTCTCGGAATGCAGGACTTCCGCGCAGACGAAAAGGCAGTCCAACTGCTCGAACAGTTCAAAGGAAGGTGCGGACGACGTGACAAGAAGGGAATTCTGGTGATCCAGACATCGCAGCCAGAGCATCCGATATACACAAATCTTTCTCATGGAGGAGTCGGTCTATACACAGATTCTCTTATGCAGGAGCGCAGGGATTTCATGTTTCCACCATTTACAAGAATAGTGGAACTTACCATCAGGGACAGATTCGAAGACAGGACAGAAAGAATGGCTGTCAAACTCGCCGACACGATAAGGAGGCACGAAAGCATACAGGTGACAGGACCTTATGCTCCTGTTGTGGACAGACAGGCAGACATGCATATACGCACCATAAGAACAGGTCTTCGCAAGGACCGGAACCTCAAGTCGGCAAAAGTACAGCTTAGGAGCATTATTTCAGATTTCGCGCGAGAGAACAGGTACGATGAACATATAACAATAAACGTCGACCCATCCTAAGACACCCGTCAGATGACAATATTCAACTGGTCTTCAAGGACTTCCATTTTGACTGGCGCACGTCCGACCACCTCTCCGTCCACTTCCACAGGCTCTGCATCCGAAGCACTGTCCGGCAGGATAACAACTGACCGGCAACGCGACTGGGTCAGCACGCCGACTTTATGGAAGTTTCCGGTGAACAGCTTGGGTACTTCGCGTGCAATGACAAGAAGAGGGATATCAGGTATGACTGTCACATCAAGAAGACCATCATCCATGACTGCAAGAGAAGTCTGACGCATTCCTCCTCCGGAATACCGTCCGACCCCAAAGGCCATTGAAAGATACTTCCCGGAAAAGATCTGATTGCCGTCACATAAAACTCTGGCGCGAACTGGAACCCTGTGTCTGATACAGTAAAGCAAAGCACTGACATACAGCTGCTTGCCCCTATACCCCTGCTCCTTCTTCCTGTTCACGATTTCACAGACACGGGCATCTAGTCCGACACCACCGACATTTGCCATATAGGACTCCGCTATGGCATTTCCGCCTTGAACCGCATCATCGGAAGATTCATATATGCTCACTCTCACCACATCCTGGACACCTGTACGGCCGGAAGCAATGACATCGATTGCTGAAGTTATATCGCGTGGCACACCTGCAGACTTGACCCAATCATTTCCAGAACCGACAGGAATTACAGCCAGGGTAAAATCTGACAGACGCACCTTTTCAGTATCGCTTGAAAAGACATATTCAGCAATTCCATTAAGCACATCATGGATGGTACCGTCACCACCCACAGCTATAAACTTACGGTATCCCTCAGAAGCTGCTATTCTACTGAGTTCCATAGCGTTATACTTCCCGCCTGTAAATCTGGCCTTGTAGTCTATCCCAGCGTTTTCCAGCTTCACTGCAGCCTTCTTCCATATGGAACCTGCCTTGCGGGAGGCAGCAAACACATTGACCAAGGCAAGCCACTTATTCTGCATTTCCTTCATCGATAATTCAATAAGCAATGTCCAGAAAAGTCTGAGACGAGGTATCCCAAACTCACCGGGCATATAATTTATCAACAAAAGTAATAAATAAAGAATATGTATGAAATCTTTTTTGTAATTTTGCGAGGTTTATGTCCTAATGAAAAATGGTATGGGAAAAGTAATAGCAATTGCGAATCAGAAAGGCGGTGTCGGCAAGACCACAACCGCAATCAACCTTGCAGCCTCGTTGGCGGTGCTTGAGAAGAAGGTGCTCATAATTGACGCCGACCCTCAGGCCAACACCACCTCCGGACTTAACTTTTCCCCCGAGGACGACCAGAAGAGAACGCTATATGAGGTGATGATCGGCAAGATTGACATCAGCAACACACTGATTCAGACTGAAGTGGCCGGACTTCACATGATTCCGTCACATATCAACCTTGTGGGTGCTGAAATCGAAATGCTTGAGCACGACAACAGGGAGTCGATACTTAAGGATGCTCTCGCACAGATCCGCGACAACTACGATTTCATCATCATAGACTGCTCCCCTTCCCTCGGACTGATTACCGTGAACTCGCTCACAGCAGCCGATTCAGTGATGATTCCAGTCCAGCCGGAATTTTTCGCCCTTGAAGGTCTCGGCAAACTTCTTCAGACCATCCGTCTTGTCCAGAGCGGTCCAAACCCGGCACTAACCATCGAGGGGTTCGTGGTGACCATGTTCGACGGACGCACCAAGGTGCACAATCAGGTTTTGGGAGAACTTAAAGAGCATTTCGGAGGTATGGTATTCAGATCCATCATCCAGAGGAACATCCGCCTGAGCGAAGCCCCATCACATGGAAAGCCTATCATTCTTTACGATGTGATATGCAACGGAACCACAAACTATCTCAACCTTGCCAAAGAGGTTATCGAGAAGAACAGTTAAAGCCCCAATCTATAGAAGATTATGAGCAAACCACAGAAAGGACTTGGAAAAGGTCTCGGTGCCCTTCTCGGAGGTGACACTGACCTCAGCAGCATAAGGAAGCCCGTCGGTTACGTGAACAAGGAAGTCGTGACCGCGGAACAGCCGAAGCAGGGAACTGCAGACATTCTGCGCATCCCTGTGGACATGGTCGAGCCTAACCCGTTCCAGCCACGAATGAGTTTCGATCAGGAGGCTCTCGAAGAATTGACTGACTCAATCAGGAGCCTGGGGCTTATTCAGCCTATTACCGTCAGAAGGACATCACGTGGCAAATATCAGATAATCAGTGGAGAGCGCCGTTTCAGGGCTTGCAGGATGGCTGGCATGGATATGGTTCCTGCATATATCCGTGACACTAATGATCAGGGAATGCTGGAAATGGCCATCGTTGAGAACATTCAGCGAGAGAACCTTGACCCTATCGAGATTGCGATGAGTTACCAGAGACTTATTGAAGAGTGCAATCTCACCCAGGAACAGATGGCAATCAGAATCGGCAAGAAACGTGCTTCAGTCACCAATTTCCTGCGACTGCTCAAGCTTCCTGCAAAGATCCAGCACGACCTCAAGGTGGGGCTTCTCAGCGTGGGTCATGCCAAGGTTCTGCTAGGTCTGGACGACATCAAGCTTCAGGAGTATCTATGCGACCTGTCCATCAAGGACGGACTGTCAGTGAGACAGCTCGAAGATAAGATACGTCAGCTTGATCAGCCCAAGAAACAGAAACATCAGGAGACTCAGGAACTGCCTGACGTATATTTTCAGGTTCTTGAGGTTGTCGGAAGATATTTCGAGAACAACATCAGCCTTAAGCGTGGCAATGGCGGAAAGGGTTCAATGACAATACATTTCAAGTCAGACGACGAGGTGAAACGCTTCCTGCAGGCTCTCGAGGAGTCACAGTTCGGAAAAGGACGCGAATAACATAAGAATAATGCTGAAGAGACTCTATAAGTACATATTTGCGTTAATCATCTGTCTGGCCGGTTTCGCACCGGACAGTTCTGCTCAGTTCAAGGAGGAGGCCTTCAATCAGACATATAACAGTCAGAGTGATTCGACTGCTTTGGCTGATACTGCTGCCAAGCTCTTTTCCTTCAAGGACTGGGCCGGAGGTATGTCTCATAAGCACACGATCAAGATTGGAACCATGTTCGCCGGATCGGTAATCATGCCGGGAACAGCTCAATTCTACAATAAGGACTACTGGAAAATGCCTGTCTTCTATGCCGGAATGGGAGCCTTTGCAGGTAGCGGAGGATACTATATGAACAAGTATATGAAGACCAAGAAGGCATATGACAGATTCCAGACCGACAAGGAGGCGTTCGAACTCAAATATGGCAATCTGGACTATCCGTTCGAAGCTCCGGTCCTTGATCTGGATTCAAAGAAGAAAGGTACATGGCTGCTTGTAGGAGCCGGTCTCTTCTACTGGGGCTCACTCCTGGATGGTGTCATCTGCTATGAAAGCGAAAAGGAGCCTGATCCGGGACGCGCCACTCTCTACTCTGCCCTGCTCCCCGGACTGGGACAGATATACAATGGAGAGCTTTTCAAGGTACCGATATACTGGGGCTGTCTTTTAGGAGCAACACACTTCCTGGTGAACAACAACACAAACTACAAGAGGTTCAAGAGGATACACAACGAGGCATCAATGGGAACCGGATCGAGCCCGATCAATGCAGAAACGGCAAAATGGTACAGGGACGTGTACCGCCGCTACAGGGACTACTCCATAGTGGCGACAGCCCTCTTCTATTTCCTTCAGGTGCTGGATGCCAACATCTTCGCATATATGCATGATTTTGAAGTGAGCGACGACATAAGTATGAATATAGAACCCGCAGTCATATTACCGCCGGACAATGCCTATGCCATCCACACTCCACATAATTCACAAAACGGGCAGAATGCCTTCGGACTTAGACTTGGATTTACATTTTAACAGACTAACGATTTGAATCACAAAACATATATGAAATTGACAAAACTGATTGCAGTCGCGGTTGCGGCTGCTTTTCTTGCAGCCACAGCTCCGGCTTCAGCACAGAACAAGGCTCTGTTCCCTGGTAAGAGTCACCTTCAGAAGGAGAATCAGAGACTCCGCCACGAGCTCGACTCTCTCAAACAGGAATTGGAAAAGATGCGTACTGAGATAAGCTATGCCGACAGCCTCGCAAGCGGAATGCTCGATTCATACACCGGTGAGAATGCACCATCTGCATCTGAAATCGCACCCGAGAACTACACTCCTGCTGTTTCAGACAGTCTGCTGAGCATATGGTATCTGCACAACAAAGTGAATCAGAGTGAAGAGGACTACTACGACATGGATTCAGTGAAGTTTGAGTCCAATGTACCTGACTCAATCTATATAGCAAGAATAAAACAGATGAATTCCTTCATCACGCTGCCATACAACGACATCGTGAAGAACTATATCATAAAGTACTCTGAGAAGATGCCTCAGACCATGGGAAAGATTCTCGGCCTTTGTGAGTACTACATGCCGATATTTGAGGAAATCTTCTGCCTGTATGATCTGCCTCTGGAACTGAAGGCCATGGCTGTGATCGAGTCAGCTCTCAACCCGCTTGCTGTTTCAAGAGCGGGAGCAAAGGGAATGTGGCAGTTCATGTATTCCATGACCAAACCATATGGTCTGCATGTGGATTCATTCGTAGATGAACGCTTTGACCCTATCAAATCGGCTCATGCAGCAGCTCAGTACCTTCAGGATTCGTACAGGATCTTCGGAGACTGGAATCTTGCGATTGCATCATACAACTGCGGTGCAGGAAATGTAAGCAAGGCGATACGTCGCAGCGGTGGAAAGAGAGGCTTCTGGGACATCTGGCCATACCTGCCAAGAGAGACCCGCGGATATGGACCAGCCTTCGTAGGAGCTTTATATACAATGACTTATTACAAGGAGCATGGCATCAAACCGGTTTCAGCGGCTATGCCTGAGCATGTGGACACATTCCACATCAACAAGATGCTCCATCTCAAACAGGTGAGCGAACTGACAGGAGCACCCATCGAAGAGCTCAAGAACCTGAATCCGCAGTACAAGCATGAAATTATCCCTGGAAACGAAAGGGACTATATCCTGAGACTCCCCTACAAATACACAAACGCGTTCCTTGAATATGAGGACAGCGTCTACCGACACAAGGTTGACGTCTATTTCAACCCTGTAACAATAAAGAAGATAAAGGACGGAGGAGACGGTGAGAGAATTGTCTATAGAGTCAAGAGTGGAGACTACCTTGGCAAGATTGCCAGCAGATACGGTACAACCGTAGCCAGGATCAAGAAGTGGAACAACCTCAAGAGCAATAATATACGCGTGGGTCAGAGACTTATCATCTACCGAGGAGGGAATGCACCGTCAAGTGCTTCATCTTCAAGCACATCCACCAAGTCGGCAACAACACAGAGCTCTACATCAAAGAGTCAGTCATCGAGTGATCCGGGATACATCGTATATACCGTAAAATCTGGAGAATCCCTCTATCTCATAGCAAAGAAATATCCAGGAGTAAGCGCTCAGAATATCATGGACTACAACAAGATAGGTCCTAACATCAGGCCCGGCATGAAGATTAAGATACCAAAGCGCTAAAAACGGGACACAAACTGGAAGGAAAGCTCGGCTCTGCCGGGCTTCCTTTCTTTCATGAAGGGATAGGCCGTATAGGCGACCCTTATATTGAAATTAAGCCCGCGGGCAGGTTTCCACGCGGATACGAAAGAGGTCCACAGTCCCCTACCGTAGCATGCAGGGACATTGAATGCACCGGGGACATCACGTTCGTATACATAAATCCTGTCATCCCATTCATCCACCAGAAAGACTCCCTGACGCAGATATAGACTGACTTTGCTCCTACGGAATCCCCCTTCAGCATAGCTCATGAAGGATGTTCCGACACATCGGAGAAAATTCATACGGATCGAGGAGGAAAAATATTCCGAACTCCACTTCAGGTCAGTACGAAGGTCGGTACGGAACATTGCGCCCCAGCTTCTAGCACGTTCCGTGAGCCTGACAATCACAGAAATTGCCTCGGTAACAATATAATTCCACTGAGTACGGAATTTCATCTGAAGACTATGATTCCTGGCATCATCCTTAGGTTCAGGATAGTACGTGACATCTGCGGAGAGAAGGACTTCATTTCTCCTTTGAGAGCCATCGGTTCCCCTGGTATTCATCCACTTACCGCTCAAAACTCCAGCACTGAGAGCAAGTGCATATTCATTCTTCGACAGTCGCAGCGCAGCTGCCATATCAAGCTTTTCTCCCACAGGAAAAACCACTCCAGTCATTCCTGACAGACCGCGGGCAACCCAGTCATATGTCAGTTCTGAAAAGACATCTATTCCCCTGACGCACAAAGCCATATCTGCAGACGTCTTCATATCCGGAAGATAAGGCCGGCTGCCAGGACCGGCAAAAACAGAATAATGGGTAATACCGGCCTGACCGTTTCTCCAGTTGTAGGTCAGATTGATTGCCGGCATCAAAGCCAGTTCATCAGGTCTGTCCCACGCCTGTTTGATTCCCGGCACAGAAAGCATGGCAGAAAAGACAAAGTTCCCGAATTCAGCTGTGGAGGCAAGTCCTGTATAGGCATATTTACCTGTCAATGAGCCTGATGCCGTAATTCCTGAAGGACGGCGCATAAAGGATGAAGGCGACTCATATGCACTCATAATCATACCATTCCATAAGGTCAGTCCCTGACCAAAGCGTGCATTGAAGTCTCCGACTATGAGCTTGAGAGGAACTTTACGCAGTCTCCAGCAAAAATGACCCCCGATCAGGTCCGGACGGAACCGGGATGCATCCAACGAACGTGAGAAATTCACCGCTGCAGACCATGACTTCCCAGACTCAATATGATAGCGGGAAGCATAGGAATACCTGAGATTTCCATCTTTTGTCTTCATGACAGTCCGTAGAAGAATCTCATTATCGAGTTTCGAGCTGCCTTCTGCAGATGGCAGGTCAAGAGACACAAAAGGTCTTATGCGTTCAACGAAATCCTGTCCGAAGCCGTCGACTGCCGCAAGTTCCATGAACGACATCACCCATCCGTTCCTTTCCCTGTAATCCAGAAGAGAGGCCACCTGATAGCGGCTTAGAAGTTCACATTCAAGGAGCTCTGCCTGCGAACTGACATTGAGTCTCATGGGACGACGCATCAGAACACATAGTCTCTCGACCTCTTCCCCATCCATATCCTCCACATTTGAACCGGACCACTTGGCCACAACTTCAATCTCCTCATCGGTCTGTCCGCACAATGCTACAGGCAAAAACGTCATAATGACGAAAAACACAGCTATTCTCCTCCTCATGTCGATCAAGATTTCAATTCAGGGCAAAAATATATCAGGAAGAATGCAAACTTGTTGTTTTTGGTAAAAACAACACCAGATTTTTCTTTTTTTTATTCGTTTTATGCTTAATTTTGTCGAATGTTATAAATGTCTCTTATGAAAAAGATAACACTCAAGGATAAAACCTTCAAGACCTTCATCTCCTATGAAGACTTGTCGGTGGCTATCGACAAAGTGGCCGAGAAAATAAATGCCGACTTCAGAGGATGCACAGACATTCCAGTACTTCTGTGCGTGCTCAACGGCTCCATCATGTTCATGGCCGAACTCATGAAGAGACTTGACTTCAACTGTCAGGTGATTTCCATCAAGCTTAGCTCTTACGAGGGTACAAACACGACCGGAAATGTAAAGCAGGCCATGGGACTCACTGCGGACATCACAGGTAGAAGAGTCATCGTAGTGGAAGACATCGTCGACTCGGGCAATACAATCGTGGAACTTAAGGAGATTCTAAAGAGAAAAGGGGCTGCCGAGTCGTATATATGCACACTTCTGCTCAAGCCAGCAGCATATAAGAAGGATATCAAGATAGACTATACAGCCCTCGAGATACCTAACGACTTTATTGTCGGCTTCGGACTTGACTACGACGAATTGGGACGCAACTATAAGGACATTTACGTTCTGGACGAATAACCAAACTATAATGAAGTATTATATTCTTTTCGGCCCTCCCGGTGCAGGCAAAGGCACCCAGGCCACAGCAATGGTTGAAAAATACAACCTTCATCACATTTCTACAGGAGCACTGCTCCGCAAGGAGATTGCAGCAGAGACTGAACTTGGACTACAGGCAAAGGTCCTGATCGAGAAGGGATGCCTTGTACCTGATGAAGTGGTCGAAGGTATGATTGAAAACGAATTCAAGACAGTGACAGGAGTGGACGGATTCCTCCTTGACGGATTCCCACGCACCCTTCCGCAGGCAGAAGCCCTTGACAGGATTCTTGCAAAGAGTTCTGAGGATGTGACAGCCACTGTGTCCATAATGATTCCGGATGCCCTCATCATGGAGCGCATCAAGGGACGCGCTTTGAAGGAAGGTCGTGCTGACGATGCCAGCGAAGACATAATAAACAACAGAATCGTGACATATCACAATCAGACAGAGCCACTTATCGAATACTATACAAAAGTGGACAAATACCACGAGATAGACGGTGTCGGCACCATTGACGAAGTCCGTGACCGAATCTTCTCAGTAATGGACAAATTCTAAATGATCTCAGCCCTCACTTGAGGGCTGTTTTCGTATATCAGTGAATTTGACTATCTTTGCGGCGGAAAAAACAAGACAGCATTATGGCGGATTCGAATTTCATAGACTATGTAAAGGTATATTGCCGTTCAGGAAACGGAGGTGCAGGCTCGACTCATATGAGACGAGAGAAATATGTGCCGAAGGGCGGTCCTGACGGCGGAGACGGTGGACGCGGAGGACATATCATCCTAAGGGCGAATCCGCAGTTCTGGACACTGATCCATCTGAAATACCGCAAGCACATCATGGCTGAGCATGGTGGCGCCGGAAGCGGTCAGCTTCAGAAAGGAAAGAACGGAGAGGATATCATTCTCGATGTTCCGCTTGGAACCGTTGCAAAGAATGCTGAGACTGGAGAAATCCTTTTCGAGCTTGTGGAGCCTTTTGAGGAGCGTATCCTTGTAAAAGGAGGACGTGGAGGTCTTGGCAACAACAATTTCAAGACAGCCACCAACCAGACTCCACGATACTCGCAGCCGGGTGAGCCATATGAAGAAGGATGGTTCATTCTCGAACTGAAACTCCTTGCAGATGTGGGACTCGTAGGTTTCCCCAATGCCGGCAAGTCTACCCTCCTATCAACGGTTTCTGCTGCAAGACCAAAGATCGCAGACTACCCTTTCACCACCCTTGAACCCAACCTTGGAATCGTCAGCTACTATGACGACAAGTCCTTTGTGATGGCGGATATCCCTGGAATCATCGAAGGAGCGCACGAAGGAAAAGGAATCGGAATGAGATTCCTCAGGCATATCGAGCGCAACTCAATCCTGCTTTTCATGGTTGCAGCCGACCAGGACGACATCAGAGAGGGATATGAAGTGCTTCTGAACGAGCTCAGAGAATATAATCCCGAACTGCTTGTGAAAGACCGTGTGCTTGCAGTCACCAAGTCAGACATGCTTGATGACCAGCTCAAGAGGGAGATTGAGGCACAGCTTCCCACAGACCTTCCTCATGTGTTCATTTCCTCTTTCACTCAGGAAGGCCTCAAAGAGCTGAAAGACCTGCTCTGGGAGGCACTTCAGAAAGATGTGACACCTGAAGAAGAAGTCACCGTCCTCTTCCCCGGCTCTGAAAACGAGACAATAATTTAAAGATTCCCGATACTGATATGTTCTGGAAAGAAGTACACCACATTGACCAGCTGCTGACCTTGGAGATCAACAGCTGGAACTGTTATATGACAGACCCCATCTGGCAATTCTTCTCAAAGATTCCTGTATGGATTCCTATGTATGTCCTCATCGTTGCCCTGCTCATATGGAGACTGGGCTGGAAGCGCGGTCTGATCATCACTCTGGCAGCTGTGGCCACCTTCGGTTTCTGTGATCAGTTCTCGAATCTGATCAAGAATCTGGTGTGCAGAGTCCGTCCTCTGAACGATGAATTCATGCTCGCTGGTGGTCTGAATGTCCTTGAAGGGGCAACCAGAAGCTTCAGTTTCTTCTCAGCTCATGCGGCCAATGCCTTCGGTCTTGCCACCAGCACATGCATCGGCCTCAGGCTCGACAGGAAATGGTTCCCGGCAAATGGATCTGCAACAAGCCCGTGGGGGAAAGCATATACGGCCTGGATGTTCTTCTGGGCATTCATGGTCGGTGTGAGCCGTATCTTCGTAGGTAAGCATTACCTCGGTGATGTGCTCGTCGGCAGCTTAGTCGGTGCACTTGCCGGCCTTGTCTTCACATACATCGGCCGTTATCTGATCCGAAAATATCTGTAACATCCGACACTCCGTCATAAAGGAAAAGTGGTCCGACAGTCAAAACGACTCCGGACCATTTTTCACAAACTACTCAGCATCAGTTGCTTGAACCATAAGTGCAACGCATTATCAGTTTGGCGTCACCGGGTAGATATTCCACTGGGATGTATATGCGAATCCATATGGTCCCCACATCGGAACGGAATTATTATAGTAGAAGTACTGACCTGTGTCACGCAGGAAGAAGTACCATCTCTGATTATTCCTGCATGCTATTGTCATATAGACGGCACTTTGCTCAGAGCCGAAAGTGAAATCTTCCTGAAGGAATTTACCATCAGAAGCGCTTACCCACGCACCAGCACACACATTCTGATAGCCAGACACACCACCTGCCTTCGTATCATCCCTATGGAACAGGAAGACCATATCAGCAGTAACAGTAGGATTTGTACCTATATTATGTTCCTTCATGTAAAAATCATATTCCTTGCTGGAATCATATGCCAGACAATAGTACTTGCTGGTGACCGAATAAGGATAAGGAGATATCACATACATACCACCTGCCTTAAGATCATCTGCCTTCTTTACCGGACTGTCAACCTGCACTGTGTATGATGTAACCGCATTCATCTCAACCGAATAAGACTTCTCACACGCAAGCTGTCCTTCAGCATTCAGAATCTGGATATGAATATGTCCCGGCACATTGATACCGGTGTCTCCCTTATCCATATCGATGGCGTATGGAATTGTAGCCTTTTCCTCAGGTCCGTCAACATCACCGCGCACTGCGGGAACACCATTGACGAGCACCGTATAATCTGACACACTTCCCAACAAATCAAATGAGACAGAATATTCCTTTCCATGGTCATATTTGTAACCATCAGCATTATAGTCGACATATTTTGCATCCCCGGCTGCCTTCACCTTAAGATTTTTAATATCAAACATTCGAAGCACATATCCTATTCGGGAGATAGCTCCATTTGCAGATTCCGACACAAGCCTATATCTATACACACCATAATCTGATGGAAGATCAAATGATTCATTGCCAGATATATGATTAGTTCCATCAGCGAGGTCAACAGCAATCTTTTCGTTTTCGTTCAGATCAATATACGCACTCTTCACAGATCCTTCTGACATCAATGCCTGTACATCATATGTAAACGTAATCTGGCCATCACCGACAAACGCATAAAGCCTGTCACCGGTGAAGCTTGCAGCCAGGGCAGCATTGAGTGCCGCATCTCTCTTTACACAGCGCACTGACGCAGCTGTCCTTCTATTGGCGACATCATCAGCAAACACATTCGAACTATATGTACGGCTCGCATCACCATCACCGTCATTATCAGCATCTGCGCCATACTCCACCCAATAGTTACTTTCTGAGATATATGTCCTTGTTCTATGACCGTTAGGATCAATCTTGGAAGACATGTAATCGCCCTTGGCACCTACATATTTCCAAGCACCGGTCAATGACGAAACTCCCTTATCCACACCCTTAAATCCGGCATATGGGAAAAATGATTCATATGGACTGCCATTCCTGGTACCTGATATGGTCCTACCCGTACCGTCTGTTACTGATGTGCTGCTGCCTGTAAACAATGTCACAATTTCATCCTGAGGCACCATATATCCGAACGGACATGGATCATATATGGTCTTCAATCTTTTACTGGTCGATCCTACACTGTCATGAGAATAGTCACCCCAGAGATTATCAATATCAGTATAAAGCCAGTCGTATTGGTAGGTTGTCATGGAAAAATCAGTCGGCAGCAGAAGATACATCGGATTTTCCACACCGTCCCTGATAGTAGGCTGTGCCATGGTCACCACTCCTGCATAATTCCACAGATAGCCATAATAATCGTAATAATTCATCGTAGCCGTACTCTGCGGGAGATAATTATGGGATGGCGGCCCCATCGACGGATCCTTTCTTCCCCACTGATAATAAAGTCCATATGTCTCAAGCGTAGTAGAGTCGGTTTCAGGAACACCGGCATGTCTAGCTCCAAGGTTTCTGTCCAGCAGCTTTATTGTCTTCGATCCGACAGTGTAGGACACATCTTCCGGCTTATCTGTCACCCAGATATGCCAACTCCACAACACCATCCTTCGAGAGTCATAGACCGCAATTACCGCATTTCCTTCCTTATAGGATTCACTATCAGGCGGTTGCACCTTGAATCTCACATAGCCGTAAAGCAATTCCACCTGAGTAATCAGACCAGGGGAACTCTCCCAGAGAAGGCCTGCTCGGACAGGATCTATTTCCACAGACGTGCGGTCTGATGAAAATTCAGGATATAATCCGGATTCTCCATTGCCGACAGTGGTTGCACTGAATGCATAGCCGTCATAATAGTCTCCATTCGAGCGCTTGATACCAGGATGTACTATATAGCAGTTGGCAAACTGATAGTCATGGACTCCGCCTTCGAACTCGCTTCCGGACGAGAGATCATAATAATGTTCATCACCTGACTGCATGATAATTCCGGCAATCGCGCCTTCCGTATTGAACTTGATGACAACATGATATATATATCCTGCCTTAAAATAGTCTGTTGTCACATCATCCACGACCTGAGTCATAGGAACGGCGACAGAAAGAACACCTGCATCAGTGTGGACATCGAGTTCCAATTTCTGATTGTCGTCAACATTAGGCTTGATCAAGGCATAACCCAGATATATTCTCTGTCCCTGCACAAGATGAGGAGCCTCATCCGCCACTTCCTGATTCGCAGGGTCATTAACATCTGAACCGAACATAGGTGTCTTCAGCAATGGGAAGTCAGTCTTACCGGTAAATGTCGCCTCACCGTAATGAAGGATATTGTTCTGCACATTAACGCTGATGCCAGCATCCTCCATTTCAGCCGGTGACGGAAGTTGAACCGAAACCCCTGAAGGCTGATTCTTGACATACACCTTTCTCAGCGCACCCCACATGGCCACATCCTGATAGGATTCTTCAGCAAAGGCATAGACCTTGACAGCAGACAGATAGTGCTTGTAGGTCATGGTATTGCTGTATATAGGGTGGGCATTACTATGACCGAACGGATAGGTGTAAGTATCTGTCGACCCATGCATATCGTGTCCATCTCCTCCTCTGTTGCCATGCCAGTGCTGTCCTTCGGCGATATTGCTGACCATTACATCCTTGCTGCCATCCAGATTCTTGAACTTCAGGACGACATTCCCATCCTGCATATCAAAGGCTTCTCCATTCCTGAGTTCATTAAAGTCATAGAATTTCATGACAGTTGCCTTACCCTGTTCGTTCTTATGAAGGTTGCATGTCCTCGGGTACCAGCTGATCATCCGGGTGTGATAGAATATGGTATCCTCCTGACTTAAAACCTTATAGTCATAAGTCTGGACAGGATTCAGGAACATTGAACGCAAACCTGTCGCAGACGGGGAAGATGCGACATTAGCCTCAGTAAGATATGCCTGGTCCCACCCGTCATACTGATATGTGCCTTCATCTTCATTCTTCTTTTCATCTATCCTCAATGCATTGGCTTCCATGGACACGACTGTATTCACATCGATCAACGCCTTGGTAGCCCCTGGAGGCAGAGTCGCAGGATCAACATAGGCCACGGGCGAAATCTCTGAGGAATATCCGGTCGGAACCGGAGAAGAGTCGACCTCAGGAAAAGTCTCCTTGGCACAGGCAACTAAAGCAATTGCCGAAATCATATATAACAATCTCTTCATCTTCTTACTCTTTTTGACATCTTACAGGATAGGCAAATGTAGAAGGCATTCCCCAGTAATTTCCACTGACTCCCTGACCGCTATAATAATCATCATACATGAGGCTCCTTGCTCCATTTCCTGCCGGTGTGGATGTATGGAACATTCCCATTCCCATGTTTCCCTGCTCCTTTAATGTAAATGAATCACCTTCGATATATCCGGAATACGGGAACCACGCACTATCAAACCTGGAGGAATGATTAGTTAGAAATATTCCAGCATTTTTGTTACCTGTTATTCCGTGACTTTTGAATCCGCCATCGAGATTTGAATAATACAATTTGGATGGGCTTGAGTCCCTTTCAGTATTTGTCCAGACAAGATAATGTGCCACGATATATCCTGGAGGACATGGATCGTACATGGTCTTGGTAGTCGTAACTCCATATCCGGAAGATGCAGAATAGCCCCAAAGAGACTGCCTGTCATCCGGTCGGGTCATATTACTGAAACATTGCTTATTCGCTTCATTGTTTGTGGAGGTGATGTTGAAATTACCAATGATATCATTTGTATTAAAGACACCGGTATCATCTGTAGGAGCCTTATGGAAGTGCATAGGATTCTGCACGGAATGTATCACGGTTCTTTCCACACCACTGTCATCAGATTCAGCGACAAAAGCGGATGCATTCAAGACATACTCCGTTCCATTGTATGCATATACAGGAGTCCCGGGCACCGCAAACGGGTCTTTCCTGCCCCATTGATAATACAGACCATACGTCTGTGACAACTCATCGCCAGTCGGTTCTGTAGGATTGACCGGAGCATGAGTAGCACCAAGATTCCTGTCCATCACAACGAAGGAATTGGATTTCATCATCTTAGGATCATCAGTGAACCAGATGTGCCAGCTCCATATTATTTCATTCTTGGCATCGCGTCCGGCGAGCACGAGATTTCCCTCGAAAAACTCATCTACCTTGAAGGATACATATCCGTCTGAATCAGGTTTACCGTCATTCAGGAAGGCGAAATGCCTGCCGGCATCGAGTTTATCCTTAGTCGGTACTGGAGATGCATATGTATGCCACCACAGGGGTTCCACCTTCACCAGCTGGCTCTTGATATCCACAGTATTAAGCTGCTCTGTAAGTACTATGGTGGATGTGGTTCCCGGAGACACAAGCTGTCCCACGCCATTTCCGCGGACAGTAGCCTTGAATTTATAGTATCCGACATCATTCACCATATAGCTGTTGGCAGTCTGATAATCACTAAGATCCGTTACATGAGCCTTACTCATACGAGATATGCAGCGCACAGGCATGGCGTGGTACGAAGCCTTTGTCACAGTCTGCATTTCCTCCAATTCATCTGTGTTCTTCAAGACAAAGTCAAGACCATATGGGAGATCATCTTCAAGATCATTCAGGACTCCCAGATCAAAGGTCGCAGCCCACATATAAGCACCTTCATTATACTCCTGATGAGTCGTAAGGTCGTAATATCCTGTCATCGGATAGAAGACCTCCACATGGTTGACACCCACCTTGAATTCAGCCGCCTTTACGGCATCATGTCCAGAAACGACTTTAGCCTTGTCCATGATCACAAGGTCACGCCAAAGCCTCTTGCTCGGCATACGGTAGCCAGGCGGGCACGGATCATAGATGGTCTTCGCATATTCATCAGCTTCGGCTCTCCAGCCCCAGAGGCTCTTTGTGATGGTATTGTCGCTGGCTGTAGCCTTCTGAGTAAAAAAGTGTGTAGGAGACTTTACACGATCAATCACAGGAACGATGTCATCGTTCTTTACAAAAGTAACGAGAGAATTGCTTTTCCATGTTCCATCTGCATTGTATTCAGGCTTATATACATCCTTATCCAAAGGAAGAGGAGTGGGTCTTCCCCACTGGTAATAGAAACCGGCAATTGTTCCTGTCACATCAGCCGGATTATAAGCGGTCGCACCCATATCCCTGTCAAGTACGGAAAAGCCATTCTTATATCCCTGCTCCAACGGTCTGTCGGTCAACCATATATGCCATGTCCACAACATATTCCCATCCACATCCCTCACACCGACCAGGACACTTCCCTTCTTCTTAAGACCAAAATCTGTGGCAGAAACAGGAATCACATTGAAAAACACCCTGCCGTCAACAACATTAGGATTAATTTTGAAGAAGTCGTCAAGGTTCTGATCTGTACCACTTACCAGATCGGTCCAGACGATCTCAGCCGTAACAGGATTTTCTACCTTATATATACCATCAGATGCACCTGGAACAGCCGCCACTCCGGTGTATCCGTTTCCACGGACAGTGGCATTAAAACAATAGCTGTATGCTGAAGAAATTATATAGGTGTTGGCTGTGTGATTCTCGCTAAGGTCATAATACACTCCAGAATTATGCTCCACATTAAGGTAATCATTGTTATCTATCCATTGGGCTGCCACTATTTCCGCACTGATGACTCCGTGGGTGGTGAAGCGAAGATATATCTGATAATGTTTTCCCGGCTGGAAATCCCTCGCAATGGATAGGGTCTGCTTTGTAACAACCTCCACATTGTCCTTCTCCGTAGTAATCTTAAGCCTCAATATATTATCTGACGGGCACGGAGCAAGGAAATATGTAAGATCTGCTGCCTTTGAAAAACCTAATGGCAGCTTCTCGAGAACGGCTTCTCTCCTGAGGGACTTATTCTCACTGGAGTAGGAAACCACAGGAAGACTGCCAGATGATTCAGGCAGGGAAATAATGCACTCAGAAGGCATCTGTTCAAGTTCCACAGCCTTGATCTTACCCCAGACATCATTGATCAGTTCACCGTTTTCACCCACTTCCATGGCGTAGACCTTGATGGAATACTTCACAAGGGCATGACGGAAAGTGAGGGTGTTGAAACCGCTCTGTCTCGTTCCGGAGGCAACATCGCTGTAGAGGATATCAGTGTAGGCATCATCAGGGACAGTGAATGTGACCGTGGTATTACCGCTTCCGGCAGGATTGGCATATACGGCATCCTGGTATGGGTACCAGCCCACATAGTGAACACTGTCAGTAGCATTCGGGAAGCCCTGGAATTGATCAAATGCGACATCCCTCAGTCCAAGATTCTCTGCAGAAGGGGCACTCATAGTAGCACTGAAGGCCGAATTTTCCGCATTATCGAAATTGCCCTCACCTATAACCTTAGCCAATCCGATACGCAGGTCTTCACTATGGGTTGACTTGATTTCTCCCTCTCCTTTGGTATAGACAGACGAAAGCGCAGATGACAGCGATGCCTTCAGACGCACCTCATCAGAAAAGTTCAGTTCATCCTCCATTGTGTTACAAGCAGGAAGAACCAGCATGAACATAATGAGAGTCATGAACAGTATATGGAACCGATATTTATTATCTCTTTTCATCATCATTCATTATTTCGTACCGGGTACATCCGGAACAATCACTGCCTCAATATAGTCCACATCCTCGTAATCCAGAATCTTTCCTGTGAGATGGATGCTGTTATCGATTGTCAGAACATATTTCACCTTATGGCCGTTCAGCCAGCCCAGCGGTGAAAAGTCCTTGAGCGAAAATTCGTATGTATAATCTGTATTGGACAAATTGCCCTTGTATTTCAATGTCAGAATATAGTCTTCCATCTCATCATTGGTCACTGGCACTGCAATGAAAGACATATCCGGGGAAATTCCGTTTTCCGTTCCTTCAAGATTATTGATTGAGTTATCTATATTGCTTGATGTGTATATGGCACGGGATTCGGAGTCATCAAAGGAAATATACCATGTATGACTTCCCTGCTCACCATATAGTTTCGGCTGAAGGCAAAGCATTGTTGCCTTTCGTCGTATTCCCTCTATACTGACCGAAATATCCTGAACATGACAATCCGTTATATTTCCCCCATCATCCTTGTTGTACATCGCATTTGCAATCTGAACATCCACATCCACCCTTGCCATGGCATGCTCAAGATGAATCGGAACCAGAGGGAAGGTGTTCGGATTGACATTCACAAGATATGAAAGCAGATAATCCACTGTAGCAGTTCCGTTACCGTCAGCTGGTTGGGTCACGGTGAACTGACGTCCATAGGTGTCGTTTGTGATCGAGATGCTGCCGTTGTCTGCCTGATTTGCATTTGAACTGTGAGCAAATCCGTAGAATCTATAGTAACTATCATCTTCCCACTCCAGATCTGCTTCAGTATATGCGTAATTTTTATACACCCAGACTTTTGGATTCCACACCTTGGTATCTTCATTATACACAAGATTGGCTCCAGGAGCATCAACAAGATTTTCAGAAGTGGCACCCTGGGACTTTTCTCCATATATGAACAGCTTTGATGTCTTGAGATCAGCATCCTGGACTTCTGCTCTTGTGGACACCATGTCCGGGGTAATCACGGAAAATTCCATGACTTTCCCTGCGCGCCCAGATCGTCCTTCCTTATCACAGGAAAGGACAGCCAATATCATGATTATATATAATATTCTTTTCATCAGTTCAGCTTTATTGGTTCATCTTCAATCCAAGGCACAACCTCCACGTCACATGAAACAATCCGGGAAGTCACGTTAAGATTGTATACATAATGGTATCCTGGTCGGTATGTGAAGCCATATTCAGCAACTTCACTCACCGCATAGTCCTTGAAATCAATGGTATATGTCTTCGGTTCGGCTGTCTCCTCCATCGTAACATCAAACTGAAACTGTGGGCTTGTCGCATATAGGCCGAAGTTCTGTGGAATCATCAGAGCTGTGTACCAGTAGGTCTTTCCATCGGGTTCGTAATATGCTCCCGAGCTGATTTTAGTTCTAACTTCCGGAACCTCAAAGCTATGTCCATGGTCAGTAATTTCAAACAGGGGCTCCTTCCACTCAGGGCCACGCTCCGAGAGAAGAAGATATTCTGAGCCGTTCTTGAAACCGGATATAGGAGTGGTCGTGATTTCTTCTATGGTATATTCGGAGGCATTTCTCAGTCTGAATGAGACTGCCGCGAGAGCATGATTCATGGAAAATTCCACAGGCCCCCTGTCCTCACCTAATGCATACGGAACATCATAGGTCCTGACTCCGTAAAGAATATCTGTGCACAGATTCACTCCATTATTATCAGTACCGGTGCAGATTACTTTTTTAGTAACAGAGTTACCGTCAACCGTTTCAGTTATCGTGTGCTTTCCAGTCATCTGAACAGCATGTTCCGCCTCGTTGATTGCGAAAGATAGTCCGAGGTCATATGTGTCAGATACAGTGTCATAATATGGATATACCGCAAAGAACTTGTGAGCCGCACCTGGTGACCAATGATAATCTCCATCATAAGTCCATGTCGCCCCGTTATCAGTGCTCTTGACCTTCACATCATTCATGAACTGGTCATGATTTGTGATCTCGCCATTGGCACCTGGGATATAACGGGATGCAAAGACACTGAAAGCCAACTCATTATCCCCAGACTTCATATCCTTTATATCCTTGATCAGTATGGACTTTGTAGGAATGACATCAGGTGTGGCAAACCTTATTGCTGACGTATTGTCGGTCATGACAGTCTCCTTCCTGCAGGATACAGCAGAAAGAATAATAAGGAATACATATATGATGAATCTCTTCATTACATTGAAATTGTTTGAGTGGTGATCGTTACACTTGGGGCACCGAAGTCAATAGGGTCAGCATTCACGGTGACGTTATATTGATAGTGTTTGCCCTGCTCCCACCTGTCAGTATATTCCTTCATGAGGATCTCTATCTTCTGTTCTCCGAATCCGTCAGTGACAACGAATTCGAGGACCACATCCACTCCTGAGTCCTGTGTACCGGTTCCCAATGTCGGGAAGACTCCGTCAAGGTACTGAGGGATGATAAGCATGTCGGGTGAGGTCCAATTGTTGAGAGTCGGATACTTTGTCTTTCCATCCTCTATGGTTGACTCGATAACTGGAGCATAATCAGCCAAAGCCGTAATCACTGGCAACCACCCTGCAGTCTTTCCCGAATAGAAGGTTCCGGAATTCACGCAACCTTTCATTGAGAGGGACTTGATCTGATAATAGTTCTCAGAATCCTTGAACTTCAGTGAAACCTTCGAAAGGGCATGCTTGAAAAGTACTGGAACTGCATCGGCAGTCTTGGATAAGGTCTTACCAAGATTTACATCCTTTGCATCAAACCACAGAAGGTCCACCATTTCTGCGACAGCAGCACTCTGCGTAAATCCGATCTGAAGGTATGGGTTCACTCCATGAAGGATATCATCAGAGTTCTTATTCAAGCTCACGCTTGTCACCCCAGTTTCACCATTCTGGGAAATATGAGGACTATAGCCGACGAACATCAGCGAACCATCCAAAGGCCAGTAATATGGCTTGTGGCCAGAGGTTTCCGGATCATATCCAGCCCAGACCTCACCGTTCATTCCGAAAGCGGCATTGTCAATATAGAGTGAAGATGCCGGCCAGGCATCCAAGGCATCCCATGCCACCTCGCCACTGGATGCAGAATAACAGGCATACAGGCCAAATACTCCAGCATCAGGATAAGGGGCAGGATCCCCTGCGGCTTTGAGAGTAGGGCCACCTATAGGCTTAAGCGCAATCTCCTGCTGCTCACCTGAATAGACACGATCTGTCTTGGTGCAGGAGAAGCACAGAAGGACTGCAATAGTCAGAAATATGTTGCCTGTTGTCTTCATCATCTTGATTTTTGAACCCTCAGGCACGGTCAGGTGCCTGGGGGTTGTGGGGTACCTATACTAAATCTGTATTGGTTTTGTCAATAGATGTTGGAGTTTCAGGCTCCCAAGCTTCAACAGTTGCAGTCAAATAAATCTCATCAGCTGTTATATTAATTGTATAAAGGTACTGATGGTTAGCCACCCAGTTGTCACTAAGATTAATATTTTTTGTAAAAGTGATAGGGGTTGCAGCAGCCTGAGTGAAAGTAAGAGTAAAAGAAGTCTGAGCACCAGGAAGTACATAGCATTCAGTTCCGACCGCAACCGGATCTGCAGTCAGCCCCTGACTTCCAGATGACAAGAATTGGTAATCTGCAGTTGTAGCGCCGCTTTCTGTCTCAACAGAAGTTGCATCATAATTGCCTGATGTACCGTAGGTAACCTTTACATTTCCTGTTTTATTGTGTCCGTTAAGTTTCAAATCTGTCAGGGTATAGAGATTAGAGCCCTTGATCTTTACTGTAATCTTTGCACTAGCATGTTTCAGCACAACTGGCACCTTGGCAATCTTAGATGTATTCACATATCTCTGCTTTCCATAATAGAGCCCATCAGCTGCAGTAACGTTATCAATAGTCAACACATTAGATACATATTCTGCTGTACCATACGGAGCATACACGGTAAAGTCCAGATTTCCCTCAAATGGCCAATACTTGTCAGCCTGCCATGCTGCCGCAGGATCTGCCTCATATGCAAATGAAGTATTATCAAAATAGAGATTACCAGTTGTGTTGTAATGTGCAATTACTCCAAGAGGAACCGTTGTTGCCAAGTCTGATGCTTTAGTCATGACATCGGTGATCTGCTTGAACGCAATCTCCTGAGGCTCAGCATTGTCATAACGAACCTCAGTCTTTGCGCATGATGCAAGAGCAACTATCGCTGCTGATGCAAGAATAAAAAACCTTTTCATAATGTTTTTTGTTTAAAGTGTTAGTAAAAAAATTGTTTGTTGTTATTGTATTGTTTTGTTTGTTGTTCTCTATACTGTCATCCTCAAAAATATCAAGTATCGAAATCTTCTGAATGTCTCTCTACAGTTTAATATCGGTATTTATATCCTCCCAATCATCGACCACAGGCTTGAAACCTCCTCCACCACCGCTTGATTCTATAATCGTAATCGGGTCCTCGATGAGGATGTACCTCTGCGGATTGTCATCAAACTTGTCTGTGACATCAAAATGGAATATCTGTTCTCCTCCGCCACGATTTCTGACGCTGAGGTCTATATTGACATCTCCAGCCTTGTCCGGATGCCTTCCAAAACTGTTGAACATTCCTTTCAGGCATTTTCCTCCGCCCGGCCTGTCTTCAAGGTGCATTTCAAAGAAGACACTCACGATTTTCTCTGATGCCACATTAGGTCCTATATGCACTGAGCCTCTCTGGCCTGATATAAGGGACAAGGACTCGGTGACGAGTTCGGAGCCTTCCACATTTCTTATCTCCACCTGCCACGTCTCCACGAGAGTGTGGGCATCGACCTCCACATACACTTCCCTGACAGGCTCATCTACATATGTGACAGGGATTTCAAGTTCATGATACCATCCCACAAAGATATGGTCAGGCTGGTTCACAACAGGTTCGTCTGTATATGGCACAGGATCTTTGGTCGCCTTTGCCCGCTTTGCCATGAACTGTGAAATCTGTGACTTGAGCTGCGCTGATATTTCGTTGGTATAGGCCTCGATGGTATTATAGTTATGTTCGTTCTGAATCAGAGTGCTCTCTGAACCGATACTGTAGACAATCATGTCATATATGCCCGGAACTGGGTGGATGATTCCGCCTTCCGGCCCCACATAATCGGTGAAGACCAGTTCTGCAGTCTCAGGATCGTACAGATCCACGCGCATATTTTCAGGCAGTTCATGCAATGTGTGGTTGACTATATCCGTGTTGATCTTCAGGGCAATGTAGACCTGAGAGCGGTTCTCGGCAAACGGACGTCTCTGGCAGGCTCCCAGCATAAGAACCGCCATCACCATAGTCATGATCATATATACGAACCTTCTCATCTCCTGCCCTCCTGTCCATAAAGCGGCACCGAAATGGCTATAGCAGCCTTGGTTGGTCCGATATAATTCCATACGACCGTACCCTCATCAGGATACAGCGCACCATAGTCTCCATAGACATTGTATGTCTTGCCAGCAGATAGGATGTAGCCGATACCTATCATGAACTGAAGGTTGACCCTCTTCTTCCTGCCGACTGCGACTGAATATGTGTAATCAAGTCCAGGGCTGACGAACTCGCCCTGCATTCCGCGGTAGTCCTTCTCGAAGTCGTAGTATCCTGCAGCAAGGTAGAATCCGAGAGAATGTCCTCTGAGACGCTGCTGAGGCTGCCTGTCACGACCGAACCAATAGCGGCCTTCCAGACTGAGACCAAGGAACTCGAAGCAGTTCCTGTTACGCTGATTCGGCCAGAACCATGGGTAGTAGTAATCAGTCGATACGGACCATGAGTTGCCCAAAGGAATCTCCATTCCGACATTAAGCGCAGGTACCAGGAGGTTGGAGCGGAAAGCGATTTTTGGAACCATGTTTGACTGTGGCTTAACCTTCTTCTTACGATATTCGACCTCAGTCTCGCTATCATAGTACCCATCCTCGTTATAATAGTACCGCGTTCTTTCAGGTTCCACAGACTTCTCTTCAACATACCAGTCATAAGACTGCACTGCAGCCTGGGATTTGATTGCCGGAAGTGCAGGCAGGAAATCCATATTGCGATGTCTCCTGACAGAGACCTCTGCAGACGCCCTGCGGGAATCATCCATGAAATGATCCACGAGCATCCTCCATGTGGACCCGTCTTCATCCAGAATCTTGAGCCAGCGTTCCTTGAGCTGATAAGAGACCTCAGAATCCAGAATCTTCAGTAGCAGGTCACGGTTCGCTCCCCGATAAGATGCCCTGACCTTGTTGACAAAACTTTCCCAGTCCTCACCATTTGCCTGGATTTCCATTTCCACATCGGAAAGTCCCGGCATGGAACGCAGAAGGGCCTGCATCTCCTTTCCACGACGAAGGGACAGACGGTAGTTATAGCGTTCCCTACCCTCAGGTGATGAATATCCGTGTACCAGAACTGACTCAATGGATCCTGGGGCATATTCGATAAGGTCGGCAAGTTCACGCTTCATGATCGAAATGGTCGTACCGTTGCTACGGTAGTTCGGATCTATGACGGTTCTACCCTGCCTGAAATGGATATTGTACATATCGAGTGTATCGCACACAAAACCGGGCTGTGCCTCGGCGGTCAGGCCAAAACTCAGCAAGCTCAAAGCGAACACTATGAAAATCAATCGTTTCAAACTACATACTAGATACCCATTCTACAAAAATACAAAATAATCATTTAGGTAGTATGCAGATTTAATAACAAGTTATTAACAATGTAAAAAATCGCTTCAGAGTGCGCTCAAACAGGTATTTTTAACATGGGTTTGCAAAGAAAGGTCGCATTCAGCAATGACCATCGATAAAGAATTGGTAATCAACTCATTGCAAAGATTTTATCCTACTAAATATCCACCCCGCCTGAAAATAAACATGAAACTGCCCGCGTAAGTTTCTCCTTTTTGAACAATGTGGTTACGTTTGACCCTAAAAAATCCCCTTCAGAAGCATATCTGAAGGGGATTAGTGAGGTGCCTAGCGGAATCGAACCGCTGTAGCAGGTTTTGCAGACCTGTGCCTAACCGCTCGGCCAAAGCACCATTTCAGTTTTGGGACTGCAAATATAGGGACTTTTATCTGAATTACAAATTTATTTTAAGAGATTTTACTCCACATATAGAAGAAGTCCTTTCAGGTATTCACCTTCGGGATGGTATATGTTTACGGAGTGGTCACATGGCTGGTTCAGACGGTCGAGGATACGGACGCTGCGACCGGACTGGGCTGCTGCCGAAAAGACTGCCAAAGCGAAGGCCTCCTTGTCAACGACCTGTGAGCAACTGTAAGTGAATACGAATCCTCCTGGAGCTACTTTTGAGATTGCAGCTGCATTCAGACGCTGATAGGCTCGGAGAGCGTTCTTAAGGGCTCCCCTATGCTTGGCGAACGCAGGCGGATCGACAATCATGAGGTCATATTTACCTTCCGGAACATCTCGGAGATAGTCTATGGCATCACAGCAAAGACTGGTGTGCAACGAGGGATCGAAACCATTCAGAGCAACGTTTCTATCCACCATCATCATCGCTTTCTTTGAGCTGTCAACAGAGTCTACATGTAGTGCTCCAGCTGCTAAAGCATATATTGAGAATCCACCTGTATAACAGAAGAGATTCAACACATTACGACCTTTAGCAAGACTTCCCACAAGAGCCCTGTTCTCACGCTGGTCGAGGAAGAATCCCGTCTTCTGACCTTCGGTCCAGTTGACAAGGAACTTATGCCCGTTTTCAAGAACGACCTGTTCATCATCAGTGAAGTCCGGCCGTCTGTACATATATCCGTCAACCAGTTCAAGACCAGCCTTGAACGGCGCAGTACCTGAACTTTTGTCATAGACAGCCTTCAGACTTTCACCATAAACTGTCTGAAGGGCAGATGCAATCTGTTTCTTTGCCCTGAACATTCCCACTGAATGTGCCTGCATGACACAGACACCGTCATAATAATCTATGATGAGTCCCGGCAGATTGTCTCCTTCACCGTGAACGAGACGATAGCAGTCAGTGGAGTTGCCAACAGCATGAAGACCACATGAAATCCTCACCTGCAGAGCACGTGAGAGCATGATTTCCCAAAAATCAGGACGAAGGGCGCTGTCATCGAAACTCAGCACACGGACAGCGATGGATCCTATCTGATAATGACCATAGGCCAGCAATCCACCGTCTGCAGCATGAACTGCAACGAGGTCTCCCTCAGCGGGATTTCCCTGGACATCAGCTATGGCTCCGGAGAAGACCCATGGGTGGAAACGCATCAGGGACTCTTCCCTGCCTCTTTTCAGTATTATCTTTATCATAACTTTAAATTTTCGGTTTATAGATGTCTCGGCTTCGCTCCAAATGACAAAGTGAAGGCGTCACTCGAAATGACAAGGGGAAGGAAATCACTTCATCACAGGAGGTTCAGCGGGTGGCAGCGGATTCTTCTCCTCCCTCATCAGCTTCAGGTACATCTCCCTGCAGACCCAAGCGTCTGTGGCGGCGTATCTGCACTGTGCCTCATTAAGAGTCTCTGCTTCCCAGTTGGAAAGCTGCTGTGTCTTGGATATCCGTATTCCCATGATGATCGCAGCCATCTTCTTCACGCTCTTATCACGTATTCCCCATTCCCAGACTATCTTCTGCAGATCCACGAATCCGTCAGGAACGAAGTCCCTGTACCGCTGAAGACCACGGATATCATCATGAATCGCAGCTCCCACCTTTATTATCTTCGGACTGGCAAGAAGATTACATAATCTCCTGTGCATACCTATGGTCTTGACCCTGAAAAGAAAGGCCTTATCATGTCCGGACAACTGCAGCAAAGCCACTCCATACCGCGGCTGCGACGGAGTGAAGGTGGGACGTGTCTCCGTGTCAAAGCCGATCACCTTCTGCGACCGCAGATAGGCAATGGCCCTGTTGAACTCGGCTCCTACCGAATCAATGACATATATCTTCCCCGGAAACGAAGCATATTCCAGCTTCTCGATCTCCTGCGGTGTTATACATTCAACAAACATAATTCAAAAATACTAGAAGAACAGAAGTTCCCTATACTTAGGCAATGGCCAGAGCTCATCGTCAATCAGCATTTCAAGGCTGTCTGCACTCTTCCTTATCTTATCCATCATATCCTTGACTTCGTGCGAATACATCTTTGCCCTTGCCGCTATATCCTCCACCCTGTTGGCCTTCTTACGAGCCTCCACCAAAGCTTCAACATCCCTCGATATATTACTGATATACAATGATATCTGCTTTAAAGTCTCTATCTCGGAAGAGCAATAGTCCACATATATATCGCCAAATATTTCCTTCATTCCCTTCACATTCTCGATCAGCACATTCTGATATTTGACGGCAGCCGGAATCACATGGTTAATGCATATGTCACCAATGACTCTGGCTTCAATCTGAAGTTTCTTCACATATGTCTCATTCAGGATGCCGTAACGCGCTTCCACCTCATTCGGAGCAAGAACTCCAAGGGAGTCAAAAAGATTGACCACAGACGGATCATGGTATATATCATAAGCTTCCGGCACATTCCTCACAGCCTTCAATCCCCTGCGGCCGGCTTCGGCTTCCCACTCACGACTATATCCGTTGCCCTCGAACATTATATCCTGTGCTTCCGTTATAAAGCGACGCACTACGCTCATCACAGCTGAAGACCTTTCCTCACCGGCTGCCTCAAGAGCATCGACCTCGGCACGGAAATCCCTGAGACTTTCAGCCACTATGGAATTGACGACGTAGACTGCAGATGCAACATTCTGTGAAGATCCCACCGCACGGAACTCGAAACGGTTACCCGTGAAGGCAAATGGGGATGTTCTGTTACGGTCAGTGTTGTCAGGGAATATCTCAGGAATCGTATTGACGATCTTTATGCTGTCCAGTTTTCCGGAAGCCACCTGAGCATCTGTCAGCCCCATGATGTCCTGGAAGACTCCATACAAAGTGGAACCGGAAAAGACTGACATGATTGAAGGCGGTGCCTCGTTCCCTCCCAGACGATAAGAATTGCTGAGAGTAGCTACCGAGGTCATCAGCAAGAAGTTATGCTTATGAACAGCTCTGAGCACCGATGCATAGAAAGACAGGAACTGAAGGTTCTTGGTCGGGGTCTTGCCCGGAGAAAGCAGATTCACTCCAGTATCAGTCACGACCGACCAGTTGCAATGCTTTCCTGAACCGTTAACACCGTCAAAAGGCTTCTCATGAAATATCACCTTGAGATGATGCTTCTCAGCCACCTTCTGCATCACGATCATGAGCATCATGTTCTGATCTATTGCCTTAGTGGCCTCACAATACACCGGAGCGCACTCGAACTGATTGGGAGCCACTTCGTTATGTCTTGTCTGCAGCAGAATTCCGAGTTTATATGCCTCAGTCTCGAAGTCCTTCATGAAGGAACTCACCCTGGAAGGGATGGCACCGAAATAGTGGTCCTCAAGCTGCTGGTCCTTCGCAGAAGTATGGCCTATTACAGTCCTGTTGCAGAGCATCAGATCAGGACGTGCATTATAGAGGGACTCATCCACAAGAAAGTACTCCTGTTCGATTCCAAGATTAACCTTCACCGACCTCACATTCTCATCAAACAGATTGGCAACGTCAGTCGCAGCCACACTGAGAGCCTGAAGCGACTTCAGGTTAGGGACTTTTGTATCAAGAGCCTCTCCGGTATACGAAACGAACACTGACGGGATACACAATGTACCATCCATAATGAAAACCGGCGAGGACGGATCCCAGGCTGAATATCCTCGTGCCTCGAAAGTGTTACGGAGACCACCGTTAGGGAAGCTTGAAGCATCCGGTTCCTGCTGTACCAGTGCAGATCCGTTGAACTTTTCAAATGCCTTACCGTCCTTAACGGATATGAAGGCTTCATGCTTTTCCGCTGTCGAATCTGTAAGAGGCTGGAACAGATGGGTGTAATGTGTGGCTCCCATATCAAGGGCCCAGGCCTTCATTCCGTCAGCTATCTGATCTGCAACACTCCTGTCCAGTTTTGCACCGAATCTGACGGACGACAGGACGGCTTCATAAGCCTTAGGGGACATATATCCTTTCATCCTCTCCAGATCAAGCACATTCTGACCAAAATATGAGGACACAGTTCCCTTCTCTTCAAAATGACGCGAAGTGACGTGCGATGCGGCCTCATTTAAAGCCCGATGTCTGAAAGTAGCCATAATCTAAAGGTAAAATTTGTCAAGTCGGGCGCAAAGATAATAAATTCAAAGGAGAGTTCTTTAAAAATATGACTATCTTTGCATCCATAACAAAGAAACAAAACATAAAGAAATGGCAAATATCTCCAAGACCGCACAGCAGATGCCTGCTTCTGCCATCAGAAAACTCGTTCCCTTCGCAGATGCAGCAAAGAAGGAGGGAGTAAAGGTATATCATCTGAATCTGGGCCAGCCGGACATAAAGTCCCCTAAATGTGCCCTTGATGCCATCAGGAACTTCAATCTCGACCATGTATCATACTCGCATTCGGCAGGTCTGATACAGTTGCGCGAAGGACTTGTGGAGAAATACTATAAGAAGATAGGAATCGACATCGAGGTTTCGGAACTCATTGTAACCGTGGCGGGAAGCGAAAGTGTCAATCTTGCCCTTACCATCACATGCGATCCAGGTGACGAAGTCATCGTACTTGAGCCGTTCTATACGAACTACAACACCTTCGCATTCATGAACGGAATCACCCTGAAAGCCATCCCTACCGATATGAGGGCAGGATTTCAGGTACCACCTGTCGAGGAATTCGAAAAAGCCATCACAGACAGGACCAAGGCCATCCTCCTCTGCAACCCTGGCAACCCGACCGGCACGCTCTACTCCAAGGAAAGCATGCTTGCCATAGGAGAGATTGCCAAGAAGCATGACCTGTTCATCCTTTCAGATGAGGTCTACCGCGAATTCTGCTACACTGACGAGCCGCATTTCTCCGCAATGAACATTCCGGGTGCCGAGCAGAACGTCATCCTTATCGACTCCGTATCCAAGAGATATAATCTGTGCGGTGCACGCATAGGATGCATAGTCTCACACAACAAGGAGGTGATGACAGCTGCGATGAAATATGCACAGGCCCGTCTCTGTCCGCCTGTAATCGGTCAGATGGCCTCAATCGGAGCCCTGGACACACCTGATGATTACTTCGATGCAGTTAAGGAAGAATATATTAAGAGAAGGGACTTCATGATTGAAGGCCTGAACAGAATTGAAGGAGTGTACACTCCGCTTCCTATGGGTGCCTTCTATACGATAGCTGAACTTCCTGTGGACGACACAGAGAAATTCGCCAAGTGGATGCTTGAAAACTTCCGAATTGACAACGAGACGACTATGGTAACCCCTGCCGCCTCATTCTATAAGACACCTGGCAAGGGAAAGAATCACGCAAGAATAGCATATGTTCTTGAGGTGGATGAAATGAAGAAGGCATTGAGAATCCTTGAGGAAGGTCTCAAGGCTTACCCTGGCAGGACTATATAGCAAAAGAGCCTTACAATAGGTGGAATTAAGCCAAAAACACAAATGTTACATTCGTGAACATTTGTGTTTTATTTATTAATATGCAACACTTTGCAAATTTCAGGAATCAAGGCAGAAAATATAAACTCTTCCTCCATAAAATGAGAGCCTTCATACATTGAAAAGGTATCGCCGAAGTATTTCCTCCATGTCCTTACACTCACGACACCGCTCCTGCGATAGTGATCCCGGGTTCCAAAGAAAGCATGCAGCCCCGGAGTATGGACAGAGGACAAATCGTGGCAATGAAGTGCTGCCTTTCTATGGGAAAGATATTTCCTGAGAAGACGGAATATAAAATGCAGGGGCTGGCGGTCCCCTTCCCTTGGCTTATAGATTCTGTCGAAGATCCATGTCATGCCTGGTATCAGGGAAAGCCAGGCCATAATTTCGAAATATAATGGAGCATTCAAGGCTGGTGACACGAAGAGACACGGAACATGTGGAATCCTCAGTGCATGAAGAGAGCCCAGTGACTCCCCTATGACGAGATCAGGCTTAACATCGTCTACCCACGATTCAATCTGAGAATGAGCAGTTTCCGGGTCAAAAGAATAGGTCCTGCAAAGGATTTTAACCGAATCGGAGGGAAATTTCTCAGACCAGTGCGGTGAAGAGGTAAAATAATCACGAAGAACGGAAGGGATACGGGAATCTCCGCCTCCACCCATCCCGTGAATGTACAATATGACATGCTCTTTGATCATCGGGCACAAATATACAAAAATCATTGTATTTGAATAATGGGAAAATATCCATATATTTGTGTGTTAGTAACGGAAGAAACAAAATTTATAAGACATGAATATCAAAAGTTTTTCAATTGCTTTAGCTGCCCTATCCGCAGCATTCACGCTTTCCGCTCAGGAAGCACAAAAGGCTGCTGATTATGAGTTCACCACCATCAAGGAGAATCCGGTGACCTCGATCAAGAACCAGTACCGTTCAGGCACATGCTGGTGTTTTTCAGCACTCTCGTTCGTAGAATCAGAGATACTCAGAATGAAGGGTGACAGCCTGGACCTTTCCGAAATGTTCGTTGTGGGCAAGTCATACAGGGACAGAGCCGTGAAATATGTACGCCTGGACGGTCATCTCAATTTCGCTGCCGGAAGTTCGTTCGGTGACGTTCTTCACGTGATTAATGACTATGGAATCGTGCCACAGGATGCGATGCCGGGCTTCAACTACGGAACCGACAAACCTGAGCACTTCGAGCTGGATGCCGCACTCAAGGGATATGTGGACGGAATCAAGGAGAATCCTAACAGAAAGCTTTCCACTGCATGGCTGAAGGGCTTTGACGGAATCATCGAGGCATACTTCGGTGAATATCCCGAGACATTCACAGTCAACGGCGTTGAATACACTCCTGAGTCATACAGAGACCATATAGGATTCAACTATGACGACTACGTGAACATAACATCATTCACCCACCATCCGTTCTATGAGCCGTTCATCATCGAGGTCTGCGACAACTGGAGATGGGACAGCGCATACAACCTTCCTATGGATGAAATGATGGAAGTGATGTACAATGCCATCGACAAGGGCTATACCATCGCATGGGGTTCAGATGTAAGCGAGAAGGGCTTTACACGTAACGGACTTGCCGTGATGCCTGTGGAGGAAAAGAAGGTTGCAGCAGGATCGGACCAGGAGCGCTGGGTCGGAAAGGCCAAGGACGAGCCTAAGGAAGAGGTGAAGGCTGAACTTCCTAAGGAAATGGAGATCACCCAGGAGATGCGTCAGGACGGATACGACCGCAAGACCACAACAGACGACCACGGAATGCACATATACGGTCTGGCTCAGGACCAGAACGGCACAAAATACTTCATGGTGAAGAACTCATGGGGTGAAGCCGGAAAGTACAAGGGAATATGGTATGCATCTGATGCATTCGTACGCTATAAGACCATGAATATCGTGGTTCACAAGGATGCTCTTCCTAAGCATATAGCCAAGAAACTCGGAATCAAATAAAACAAGTGATGGGCATTACCAAACACATACCTAACAGTATTACATCCATGAACCTCCTCTGCGGGGCTCTGGGTGTAATATTCACATTCAGAGGGGAATTGAATATCGCATTCTACCTCATGATCGGTGCAGCTGTCTGCGACTTCCTCGACGGTCTCGCCGCGAGAACATTCAAAGCGTACTCAGACATGGGAAAGGAACTTGACTCACTGGCTGACCTGATCAGCTTCGGGCTCCTTCCATCAATGATGCTGCACAGAAGGATGATTGAAGGAGGTATGACCGGATTCGCATCATACATACCTCTGATAATCGTGATTTTCTCAGCACTGCGTCTTGCCAAATTCAACATAGACGACAGACAGACTGAGAATTTCCTTGGTCTCCCCACTCCTGCATGTGCAATGTGGTGTGCATCACTCATCTATGCCGGAGACAACGGAATTTCGTCAGGAACGGAACTTCTGCACAACCACTATTTCATTCCGGTTGCAGCTGTAGTCCTCGCACTTCTCCTTGTCTGCGAGATCCCCATGATATCCATCAAGTTCAAGAAGGGTTCAATCTACAATAAGACAAGGCTGACATTCCTGGTGACATGCGTATTATTCGCGACAGTTTGCCTGTTGCTGAAGATTCACTGGTCGTTCATACCTCTGCTGATCTTCACACTTTACATATTCCACAACCTGATCAGGTTCGTTCTCACGATTTTTGAAAAGAAGAAATAAAGGCAATGGGCAGCCCGGTCGGGCTGCCCATTATCATATGAATCCTGTTGCTGTCTGTTAGTAGTTGGTAGGATGAATCATGAAATAGCTCTTTGCATGCTTGCATACAGGGCAGATTTCAGGAGCTTTCTTGCCGATTACGATGTGACCGCAGTTTGAGCACTCCCACATCATATCCTCATCACGTGAGAATACAAGGCCGTCCTTTACATTTGCAAGAAGCTTGCGATAACGCTCCTCATGCATCTTCTCGATTGCTGCAACCTTCTCAAAGAGGTCGGCAATCTCATCGAAGCCTTCTTCGCGTGCCTCTACAGCAAAACCTGCATACATGTCTGTCCACTCGTAGTTTTCGCCCTCTGCTGCATCAAGAAGATTGTCGCGGGTATCTGGCATTTCACCACCATGAAGAAGCTTGAACCATATTTTAGCATGCTCCTTCTCATTGTTTGCAGTCTCCTCGAAGATCTTTGCAATCTGGACAAAACCATCCTTCTTAGCCTTTGAAGCATAGTAAGTATACTTGTTACGAGCCTGTGACTCACCGGCAAATGCTGTCTGAAGGTTAGCTTCAGTCTTTGTTCCTTTCAACTCTTTCATAATTTTATATTTAAGTAATTCTTTAAATCTTATTTGGCAAAACAACGTCCAAATCCTCACAAAGTTAGAAAATTATTTGGATTTGCGAACAATCTTATAGCCTATTGCAGCTATAAATATTGACATCAAAGGTGATATGAGATTGAAGAAACAATACGGAAGGTATGTTAGAGTGCTCACTTTCAGTACAGTCGCCTGAGTCATTCCGCAGGAGTTCCAAGGAATGAGCACCGACACCACTGTTGACGAGTCTTCCACCGAACGGCTCAGGAGCTTGCTCTCGTATCCCCTCTCCTGATAGAGCTTTTTGTATAGGCTGCTGGTGAGAAGGATCGAAAGATACTGGTCACCGGTGATCATGTTCGCAAATATACCTGTGGCGACTGTAGATGCCACCATTGTAACTCTTCTACGGACGAACTTCACCAACGTATCAGTCAGACTCTGAAGCATTCCGCTTCCGACAAGTGTACCGCCAAAACAGCTCGCCGCAATGATAAGGAAGACAGTATTGAGCATGCCAGTCATTCCACGAGTCGATATAAGTGCATTCAAAGCGTCATTTCCGGCATCTATCGACGTGCTTCCATAATAGGTTATGCATAGTCCCTTGAATGCATCGACAAATGTCAGTGATGAGGCTGAATCTGTCGGTACCCCGTCTGCTACAGCAGCAAGTATATGAGGCTGGAATATAAGGGCAGCCACACCGGCTATGACAGCCGCGATGAAAAGTGTCGCAATGGCAGATACCTTGCGTATGATAAGCACGGCAGTAAGGACAGGCACAAGCAGAAGCCACGGAGATATATTGAAGGTATTCCTGAGGTCATTGGAAAAATCCGCTGCCTGGGCAGATGACGGCTCAGAATGCAGAAGGCTGACAATCAGAAATATTATAAGCGTGATGATGAACGACGGGACTGTTGTCACCATCATGAATCTGATGTGAGTGAACAAGGGAGTGCCGGCTGAAGATGAGGCAAGAACCGTCGTGTCAGACAAAGGAGAGACCTTGTCACCGAAATATGCTCCGGAAATGATTGCACCTGCTATCCAGCCGGGTTCATAGCCTTGTGCGGTTCCGATTCCTACAAGTGCAACACCCACAGTGGCTATTGTCGTCCATGAACTGCCGGTCATCACGGAAATCAGAGCGGATATGATGCAGGTAGCAAAGAGGAATATGCTGGGAAAGATAACCTTCATTCCATAATAGATCATTGTCGGAACCACTCCGCTGATCATCCATGAGCCGGATACGGCACCGATAAGAAGAAGGATGACTATGGAAGTTCCGACAGAAGTGATATTATCAAGAATCGCATCCTCCAGGACCTTCCATGGAGTCCTGTAAAGGGCCATTGCCAGGAAGACCGTGAATCCGGCCGCAAAAAGGAGAACGACCTGACTTGCTCCAGACAAAGCATCGGAACCGAATATATATATAACTACCGAGAGTGCTGCCACCAGAAAAAGGAAGGGCAGCAGAGAGACCCACCATGTGGGTTTTTCCAACTTCTTGAACGTCACCATATGACACTAACTACTAAACTCCCGCAAAGATAATAAAAAAAGTCGCTCCCCGAAAGGAAGCGACCTAAAGTACTGAACAGGTTCAGATTACTTCGCGATAACGCGAGCCATCTCGAGAACCTTGTTTGAGTAACCCCACTCGTTGTCATACCAAGAAACAACCTTAGCGAAGTTAGCGTCGAGGCTGATACCTGCCTTAGCGTCGAAGATTGAAGTGTTAGAGCAGCCACGGAAGTCAGTTGAAACAACTGCGTCCTCAGTGTAGCCAAGGATACCCTTGAGTTCGCCCTCTGAAGCCTCCTTCATTGCAGCGCAGATCTCTGCCATTGTAGCCTCCTTCTCGAGAACCACTGTGAGGTCAACAACTGAAACGTCTGAAGTAGGAACGCGGAATGCCATACCTGTAAGCTTACCGTTGAGAACAGGAAGAACCTTACCTACTGCCTTAGCAGCACCTGTTGATGAAGGGATGATGTTCTCGAGGATACCGCGACCACCTCTCCAGTCCTTGCGTGAAGGGCCGTCAACTGTCTTCTGAGTTGCAGTTGCAGCGTGAACTGTAGTCATGAGACCCTTAACGATACCGAACTTGTCGTTGAGCACCTTAGCGATAGGAGCAAGACAGTTGGTTGTGCAAGATGCGTTAGAGATGATGTCCTGACCAGCGTAAGTCTCGTGGTTAACACCGTATACGAACATTGGAGTAGCGTCCTTTGAAGGTGCAGACATGATAACCTTCTTTGCACCAGCCTGGATGTGCTTGCGAGCCTTCTCATCCTCAAGGAAGAGACCAGTTGACTCAACAACTACATCAGCACCAACCTCGTTCCACTTGAGGTTAGCTGGATCCATCTCTGCAGTGAGGCGGATCTTGTTACCATTTACTACGAGAGCGCCGTCAGCAACAGCAACTTCACCCTTGAACTGACCGTGAACTGAGTCATACTTAAGCATGTATGCAAGATACTCAGGCTCGAGAAGGTCGTTGATACCTACAATCTGAATGTCGTTTGAGAAGTTCTCAACAGCTGCACGGAAAACCATGCGTCCGATACGGCCGAAACCGTTAATACCTACTTTAATCATTGTCTTAAATAATTTATATAAAAGTTATACTTTAAGTCTTTTAAATCCTGTAAATATCCGTTTTCACAAAATCGCTGCAAATTTAGAAAAAATATTGAAATTACATCCGATTTAGGGCAAGAAATATGACACAATAGTCTCAATTTCATATATCTGACTAACAATCATCAAATTACCCCACAAGACCTGTGGCAAATGGAGCAGGTCTACTCATTTTAGTAAATTATTTTTTAACTTTGCCTGGTTAATAAATGAGGTAGATATGCGTATACTTATAACCAACGACGACGGCTATCAGGCAAAGGGAATACAGGTTCTCACCGAGATAATGAAACAGTTCGGAGAAGTAACAGTAATTGCACCTAAACATCACCAGTCGGGCATGTCCATGGCAGTTTCTCTGGGATTCAAGCAGATTGCACACAAATGTTTCGGAACTTCGAATCCCAATCCATACGCAAGAGAGAAGGATGACAGCTCTGCAGAATGGCACTATGTTGATGCGACTCCTGCAAGCTGCGTGAAATTCGGACTGAACACAATGTTTCTGGACAATTTCCCGGATGTGGTCCTATCCGGAATCAACCATGGTTCAAATGCAGCCACCGCATCATGCTATTCCGGCACTTTGGGTGCGGCTGAGGAAGCTGCACTGAACGGCATACCTGCGATAGGCGTATCACTGGACACCCTCCATCCGAATGCCGATTTCAGCTGCGTCGAGCGATATTTCGGAGAAATATTCGAGAAACTGATGTCCGACTTCCCGAAGAAGCACGGAGTCTATTACAACGTCAATTTCCCCGACATACCAGCAGAGCAGATAAAAGGGGTTCGCGTCGGAATACAGGGCATGGGACGCTGGATACGCGAATTCAAGGAATGGGACCTTCAGCATTATGCAAAATACGGAATCACTCCCGAGTTGCTCGGTCAGAGTTCAAATCCTGTCTTGGAAGAAGGAGAAGACCTGTACATGATGGTCGGAGAGTTCCTGGACGATCCGCGTAATCCCGAAAATGCAGACCACAGACTGGTCGCAGACGAATACATCAGCGTGGTAGCCCATAATGTCGACTGCACCGACTACGAAGAGACCGCAAGACTGGCCAAGACCGATCTGGAAAAAGACTTCAACTAATTTTCAATCAAAAAATCCGGCAGTTTTTTGATTGTAAACCGAAAAAATGGACAATTCCCCCTTATTCAGGGTAAATTCAGGCTTTCAAATCAAAATAATGACCTGTTTTTTGATTGAAAACACAGAAAGAATAAACAAGAATGAAATACTACATCATTGCTGGTGAAGCCTCAGGCGACCTCCACGGTTCCAACCTCATGAAAGGCATATATGCAGAAGACCCTCAGGCGGAAATCCGTTTCTGGGGCGGTGATGAGATGGCATCAGTCTGGAAGAGCAAATCCGCGGCTGAGAAATCCGAAGGGGGTGAGGCACGCTCCGAAGGAGTGGAAGAGGCTGTACCGGAAACAGATACATCCTCCGGACTGGTACGTCATTATAAAGAAGGAGCGGTGATGGGATTCGTAGAGGTTCTAGCGAAGGCAGGAAGACTCCTCAAGAATGTGAGATTCTGCAAGAAGGACATCCTTGCCTGGAATCCCGACGTAGTGATTCTGATAGATTACCCGGGCTTCAACTTCAAGATAGCGGAATTCGCCCACAAAGCCGGTTTCAAGGTTTTCTACTACATCGCACCGAAAGTCTGGGCATCTCGAGAAGGCCGCATAAAGAAACTCAAGAAATATGTAGACCGCCTTTTTATCGTCTTCCCATTCGAGAAACCATATTTCGATGCAAAAGGAGTCAGCTATATCTACAAAGGAAATCCACTCGTGGATGCTGTGGACGGATCGAAAGCCATGTTGGAATCACGAGAGGATTTTCTGAATCGTAACAAACTCGAAGACAAACCGGTCATTGCAATGCTGGCAGGGTCGCGTAAACCGGAAATCAGCACCATGATGCCTGTGCTTACCGAATTTGCATCCAGGATGCACAGCCTTCCTCAGTATTCGGGATACCAGTTCATCATCGCAGGAGCCCCGGCCCGCAGCATAAAGGACTATGAAGCATGGCTGACAGATGAAAACAGGGAATATATAAAGATTCTGTTCGGGGAGACACAGTCCATAATCCGGCAGGCGGAAGCAGCAGTGGTCAACTCGGGAACAGCTTCTCTGGAGACTGTCCTGTTCAACACGCCACAGGTGGTGGGATATATCACCAATCCACTGACCTACTGGCTTGCGAAGCATATAATCAAGGTAAAATACATCAGCCTCGGAAACCTCATCATCGACCGTCTTGCCTTCAAAGAATTCATTCAGGCAGACTGCAATGCAGAAGCCCTCACGACAGAAATACGCGATCTGATCGAGAACCCTACCCGTAGGAACGCAATGTTAGCTGAATACAATGAGATAAGGACTCTCCTCGGAGGATCCGGAGCCTCAGCGGCAGTAGCAAAGACTTTGATTGAAGAATTGAAGAATAAATCATAATCGAATATATCAAGAACGTTAAGGAACTTCTTAAGAAATGCCAGGCAGACAAGACAGCAGTCCTGACCACAAGCGACGAAATCGACCTGTGAAAGGTCTTCCCTAAGGCAATCGCCCCGGTCGTTGATCTCCTTTGCGAGAAATACAATATGGTCGGCAGCGCTGCCAACAAATAAAGCGAAATACAGCCCACTATCACCCGATATACTACAAAATATGCGTGCCATCTGATGACACGCATATTTTGCGGTATACTGATTTACATATATAACGCAACAGGTTGCCGAATACTTCCTCCATATACTTTAAGAATCAGTATGACCGTACCCCGAAGATCATTGAGCCGATGCGGACCATGGTGGTACCGTATTCGAGGGCGATGTGATAGTCATCAGACATGCCTATCGAAAGTTCCTTGAAATAAGCAGAGAGAGAAGGAAATTGAGAAAGACACTCATCGTAGATTGCACGGATAGCGGAGAAATCGGCTCTGATCACGGTCTCATCATCTGTAAATGTAGCCATGCCCATAATACCACAGAAACTGACATGTGGATATTCAGAAGAGTTCCTGAGAATCGAATATATCTCCTCCGCAGAGAACCCCTGTTTGGTGTCCTCAGCAGCAACATGAGGTTCAAGAAGCACATTCACCCTCTTGCCGTTAGCTTTACCCCAGTTGTTGATGGCATCCAGGAGACGAAGAGAATCAACGGACTGCACCAAAGAAACGAACGGAAGCACCATCTTGAGCTTGTTTGTCTGAAGATGTCCAATGAAATGCCATTGAATATCAGACATATAATCAGGCTCTCCCCTCTCAAGGCGAAGTTCTTCCAGTCTCTTGACCTTGGCCAGAAGTTCCTGCGGCCGGCTCTCGGCAAAGATCCTCTGACCGGCAGAATAAGCCTTCTCTATGGCTTCGAACGGGTGAAACTTAGAAACTGCCACCAACCTTACGGTCGCCGGCAGTTCCCTGTTCAATTTATTGATTACAATGTCAATCATATACACTATATTTACCACAGATGAATATGAGTAAACGGGGGATGGTATTATTTCACCTCCCGGTTCCTTCAAATTATCTGCCCTGCTGCTTTCTCATCTGCTCCTGCATCTTCTGCGCCTCTTCGAGCCTCTGCTGCCACTTTGACTTCTTCTTAGGCTGCTTGGCTCTGAGCATCATCTCTGCACGGACCTTATCCTCAGTCACGACAAACTTGCGGATATACCACGTCATACCCATGGTGATGATATTCGAAAGGAGATAGTAGTAGCTGAGACCGCTGGAAAGATTGTTACAGATGAAGAACATCATGATCGGCATGAGCCAGACACTCATGAACTTCATTCCCGCCATATTCGGATCGTCCGACATCTGGCTTGAAGTCATCTTCGAATAGATGAACATCGAAGCTGCCATCAGGAGGGCAAACAGAGAAAGGTGGTCTCCCAAAAGCGGAATATTGAATCCGAAATCAAGGATGGAGTCATATGCGCTGAGGTCGTCAGCCCATAGGAATTTCTGCTGTCTGAGCTCGATTGATGCCGGGAAGAAACGGAACATCGCGAAGAGGATAGGCATCTGAAGAAGCATCGGGAGACATCCGCCCATAGGGCTGATTCCGGCCTTCTGGTAAAGTTCCATCGTGGCCTGCTGCTTTTTCATAGCGTCCTTTTCATTTGGATATTTCGCATTGATCTTGTCAATTTCCGGCTTCAGCACCTGCATTCTTGCCGAAGACTTATATGACTTGATGGTCAGAGGCGAGATAATGAGCTTGATGAGGAGAGTCATCAGGAGGATCACAAGTCCGTAGTTATGGATGAACCTTCCGAGGAGGTCAAAGCATGGGATGATCACCAGACGGCTGAACCATGCCACCATCCATCCGCCGAGAGGAACTATCTTTTCGTACTTAAGGTCATAGCTCTTGAGGGTACGGTAGTCATTAGGACCGAAATAGAACTCATATGGGAGTGATATTGAATCAGATCCACCCTGGAAGTCAGAACGGAGCCTTGCAGAGCAGGCCATGAGGTTATGTGAAGGATCATCCTCTGCAAAATACTTGACGGAGAGGTCCGCAGAAGCAAATTCATCGCCTGCGGTCATGATGGCAGAGAAGAACTGCTGCTGGAATGCAAACCACTTCATTTTCGAACTGATGCGTTCGCTGTCATCCTTTCCTCGTCCGATTTCCTCGCACTTCTTGTCGCCAGTGAAGTAGTAATCGAGCTTAGAGTACTGTTTCTCGTTCTTATATCCTTTTTCAAGACGTGGAATCACTACATTCCAGTCGATGTCAAGCATCGACACATTGCGTGGGATGACGTTCTCCATTCCCACGAACGAAAGCTCGTTCCTGACCATATAGCTTCCCTCGGAAAGCGCATAAACCTGCTGGATATATCCACCCTGAGAGAAAGGAAGACGCATGACGATGGTTGAATCATTATACTCGGCAACCTCGAAGACAAAGTCCTTGGTGTTGATGTTCTCACCAGCAAAAACTGTAATTCCATACTGGCTCTGCTCAGGCTTGATAAGATAAAGGGCAGTACTGTCATATGTCATATAGTCCTTTATCATCACCGAGTATGGCTGTGCACCTTTGGTGGTGAATTCAATCTCCATCTTGTCGTTAGAGAGCTTATATACCTGAGCCTCAGCAAACCTTGCCTCATTGAGGGCACTGTCCTTATACATCTGCAAGGTCCTTACCTGAACTTCAGAAGTCTCGTCAAGAACGCCTTCAGCCCTCTTTGCGGAGTCCAGGGCCATCTGAGCCATCTGCTCCACAAATGCAATGGAGTCACGCTGAGCCTGAGCCTCCATCTGCTTTTCATACTGTCTCGACTGATACCATGTGAATCCGAACATTATCACACCTATCAGAACAAAACCTATAATATTGTTTTTATTCATTGTCCAAATATTCTCCTTCTGTCAAACGATTAATTATTCTCTGCTTCCTTAAGTGCCTTGATCTGCTCGGCAAGAGTGTTGAGTTCATCCTTTGCCGCATCTATCCTATCCTGCATCTGCTTTATGAGCGGCTCTGCATTCTTCGACATGGCGAAGAAGCCAATGTTGTTCTCGTATGTCACGACATCCTGCTCAAGAGCATGGTATTTCTGGATGAGACGTTCCTTCTCGGAAAGCTGTCTTACCGGACGTGCATTATTTCTGCGCTGACCGCCACGTCCCTGATGAGGGAACTTCTCGGCAACTGCCGCCTTATATGCCTGAGCGATATTGTCCTTTTCCTTGAACGGAACGAAACCGATTTCATTCCAACGGGTCTGGAAAGCCTTCAGTGCCTCGGCATCAGATGCATCACCCTTGAGTTCATATGCCTTGATCTCCTCGATAAGACGCTGTTTCGCCTTAAGATTTCCGTAGAAGTCGTTCTCAGGTTTGGCATGCTTGTCCCTTTCTGCAAAGAACTCATCACATGCAGCGCGGAACCTCTTCCACAACTGCTCGGACTTCTTGCGCGGAACCGCACCTATCTCCTTCCACTGTTTCTGAAGATCGATGAGCTGCTCTGTGGTCTTCTTCCAGTCCGTGCTGGTCTTCAAAGCCTCCGCCTGCTCGCATATGGCCACCTTCCTGTCCAGATTCGCGTTGATGCTGTCCTTATACTCGGTGTAGAAATCACGCTTACGTCCGAAGAACTTGTCGCACGCTGCACGGAAACGGTCATATATCTTCTGGTTTTCCTTCTTGGAAGCGAAACCGATGGTCTTCCATTCCTTCTGAATATCCTCTATCTCCTTTGAGAAGGCATTCCACTGATTGGAATCGGTCACTTCCCTCTCTGCTATCTCCTCCACCTTTTCACAAAGGGCAGTCTTCTTGGCGAGATTCTCAGCCTGCTGCTCCTTAAGTCCCTCGAAATGACTCTGATATTTCTTATTGATTATTGCTGTAGCAGCCTTGAACCTGTCCCAGATCTGCTCTCTGAACTCCTTTGCCACTGGACCATATTCCTTCCACTGCTCGTGAAGTTTCTGAAGTTCACGGAAAGCCTCCACCACATTTTCACTCTCAGCAAGAGCCTCTGCCTGCTTGCAGAACTGCTCCTTAGCCTCAAGGTTCTTCTTGAAGTCGAGATCGCGAAGTTCACGGTTGATCTTCACCATATCATAGAACTGCTCCACATAGAGCTGGTAAGTCTCGTTGATGTTTCTATAGTTCTGAGCCGGAACCGGTCCTACATTTCTCCAGCGGTTCTGAATCTCACGGAACTCTGGGAAAGTGGCATTCACATCCTCCTGCTTTTCGAGAAGCGCCTTAAGATCTGCAATCACAGCTTCCTTAAGAGCGAGATTCTGTTCTCTCTCAGCCTCAAGCTTCCTGTTGTATTCTGCACGTTCCTTCCTATATGTGCCATATAATTCCTTGAATCCTCTTTCAAGTTCCACGAAAGGATTTTCTGTTTCCTCCTGCTCCGGCTGCTCAGGAGCATCTTCAGGCTCAGCAACGGTATCCTGCACTACGATTCCAGCTTCCATCTTCTCCTTCTGAAGCCTCTTGTAGAAAGCCGACTTCAAGACCTCAGCCTCCTTCGAAAGCGTCATCCTTTCTTCACTGCGAACAAGTTCCTCAAACAAGGCAACAAGTTCAGCAAGCGTCTTTTCTGAATAATTTACAGCTGTTTCAGCTGCCTCTGCAGCCTCAGCCACTACTACATCTGATGTCAGTTCAACATCAGGGACAATCTGTTCACTCATAATAACGGAGTTATTGGTTTATAAATAATACAATCCGCAAATATACCATTTTTTTGCAACTTCTTGGCAAAACTCATATCAAAATGCTATTTTTGCAGCTGGATTTAACCTTTTGAACAAAAATATAATGAGAATAGATATTCTGACAGTCGTTCCGGAACTCCTTGAAAGCCCGCTCAGCCACTCTATCGTAGGTCGCGCCATAAGCAAAGGCCTGGTGGAAATCCATGTCCACAATCTGAGAAAATATGGAAAGGGACCGCGCCAGCAGGTGGATGACTACAGCTATGGGGGCGATGCAGGAATGGTTCTTATGCTCGAACCTGTCTACAACATGATTCAGGAGCTGAAGGCAGAGAGGGATTATGACGAGATCATATATATGTCTCCGGACGGAGAAATCCTTAACCAGAACATTGCAAACGAGCTTTCCCTGAAGGAGAATATAATCCTGCTCTGCGGACACTACAAGGGAATCGACCACCGCATCCGCGAACATCTTATCACAAGGGAGATTTCATGCGGAGACTATGTTCTCAGCGGAGGCGAACTGCCGGCAGCCATCCTCGCAGATTCCATCATCCGACTTATACCAGGAGCAATCAGCGATGAGACATCTGCCCTGAGTGACTGTTTTCAGGATGGTCTCCTTTCAGCACCGATCTATACAAGACCTGCGGAATTCAACGGATGGAAAGTTCCTGAAGTGCTGCTGAGCGGAAATCCGAAACTCATCCGGGAATGGCAGGACGAGCAGGCAATCGAGAGGACAAAAAGACTCAGACCGGGATTATTGAGCGAATAAGACAAGCGTTTTATACATTTTGGACGAGAATTATTTGGAAGTTACGATTTTTTACATAAATTTGCATTCGACATAACGATTTTATGTCATCAAGACGTTTCTAACCACTAATAATTAATCATCCCAAAAGGGAATACACTACACTACTAACTAACCAAAAAAGCTCGCAGGGATGCGAGCTTTTTTACTGCTTTTCAACCCCTGTCACTTCGTGACATCCCCTTTCAGGGGAACTACGCCCGCTCCCGTAGGTCGGGGCTGCCGCGGCGCTGGGATGTATAAACCATAGATTTACAGGGATTTAAGTGGTTTTGCTCGACGTCCGCGACATGCGAGCCAAACCACTAAAACCACTGATACACAATGCATTACGAATCATGCCTAGATTATCCACTCAAGCCGGTCGTGACTGCTGTGGCAGTGGGATGCGAGCTTTTTTACTATATTTGCAGCCGGAAATAACAAATAGCGATCAAAATGGAAGAAAACATACAATATTATGACACATATGAGGCGAATCTTCTTCAAGAGATGATGAAGATGTGCGCCAGCCTCGGTATGCTTGACAAGGAACTGCTCAGTTCCGAGGACATTGACCTGAAATGGAAGGAGTGGGCTCCGGAATATATAGCCGAAGCACTTCCTGAAGTGAACAGCTATCCTGAATTTGCTATAGCATGTGCAGGATATACAGGAATGGCAGTTGCAAAATGGTGGGATGAGGACTGGGGAAAACACCACGGTGCAAAATACGAAAGTCTTCATGGTCCAAGAGGTTTCGACGACATGGACGAACACATAGTCCAGAACATACTTGGCCTTACACTGGACTCGGCTGATGCAAAGCAGCTGATGAACATCATGCTCTGCTGCGCTCAGAAAGCAGTCGACTTCATAAGGCACGAGCAGATTGAGCACCAGACAGTCAAGGCATTCCACATATTCGCGCGCACCGTGAAGGTGACATACAGAATCGGTGCAGCCATAGAGCTACGCAGACTCGGATATAAATTCCACAAGGTCGAGCTCAGCAGAAACGGAGCGAAACCTCTTTCATAGACGGATTATTTTTCCACAAGCCTCACCTCGTAAAGTTCCGGCCAGTTCTTTCCGGTGAGGTAAATTTTTCCTGACCCGGCATCGTAGGCTATACCGTTAAGGACATCTGTCATCGGAGTCCTCAGATGATTTGGGAGGAGTCCGCGACAGTCAATGACACCTTCAACGCGGCCATCCTTCGGATTGATAATGACAATCTCGTCTGTCATATATACGTTTGCCCATATCTTTCCGTCGATGTACTCCAGTTCATTAAGCCAGCGTACCGGACGGTCTTCATGCTTTACGATAAGCCTGCGTTGAAGCGCAAAATCCTTGTCCATGAAATAGAGGGTTGCAGAGCCATCAGAAGCGATAAGACTCTTCCCATCAGTGGTCAGTCCCCAACCTTCACGAGGATATTTCCAAGAAGACTTATATTCCAGAGTCTCAGCATCATAGACAAAGGCAATCCTGGACTCCCATGTGAGTACATACAGGTTCCCGTCGAACATGACCGAACCTTCAACAAAATATTTCTTATCGAAATCAAGCCTTCTCTGAGCCTCACCTGTCATCAGGTCCACTTTCCGGAAAGTGGACTTACCCTTGATTCCGGTACTTTCGTACAACTGGCCGTCACTGAAGAAAAGACCCTGCGTATATGATTCAGTATCATGAGGATACTTCTCCACAACTTCCACCCTGTATTCCTTGACAGACTTGTCACCGCACGAAACAAAGAGCAACGATATAAGGATTAAATGAAAAAATCTTGTCATACTATATATATTGATAGGGCGACAAAAGTAACTAAAAAATACGTTTTGCAAAAATTATGTGTAACTTTGCGGGGATATAGTAACAATTGACTGCAACATGAATATATACTATGCGATAATGACAGGAATGGCTGTTATGGCAGTCATCGTATTCATTGCCCTGTTCTTCTTAAAAGCGGGATATGGATACCTGTCGACATCCAAATGGGGACCTAAGATCAACAACAAGGTCGCATGGGTGCTCATGGAGGCTCCGGCATTCATTTTTATGCTTTACTACACTCTGGATTTCGCATTCTCAGGAGTGGACACAGGAAACAGCAAGATTGTCCTCTATGTAATGGCCGGTCTTTTCCTTCTCCACTATTTCCAGAGGTCCTTCATATTCCCGTTCCTCATGAGAGGCAAGAGCACAATGCCGATAGCCGTAATGCTTATGGGACTGGTATTCAACACATTGAACGCATATATGATAGGGGGATGGCTATATGGCGAAGCTCCTGAAGGAATGTATGAACTCAGCTGGTTCACGAGCCCACAGTTCATTATAGGTACCATTGTATTCTTCGCAGGAATGGGCATCAACCTTCATTCCGACCATGTAATCCGCAGCCTCCGCAAACCAGGCGACACAAAGCACTATATCCCACGCAAGGGACTTTACAGATATGTGACATCAGCTAATTACTTTGGAGAATTCACTGAATGGATAGGCTATGCCATCCTGACCTGGTCACCTGCCGGAGTTCTTTTTGCCGTATGGACATTCGCGAACCTCGGTCCGCGTGCCAAGTCACTGACAGAGAAATACGAGCAGGAGTTCGGAGATGAATATAAAGAATTGAACAAAAAGCATATCATACCGTTTGTGTGGTAAAAGATGTCCGGAATCGTAAACAAAGACTATGAGCGAATTATTTACACCCTACAAAATAGGACCGATAGAGCTTAGGAACAGAACCATAAGGTCGGCTGCCTTTGAGGCAATGTGTCCCGGCCAGAGACCTTCAAAGGAACTTTTCGACTATCACACCGCGGTTGCGCGCGGCGGCATTGGCATGACCACTGTGGCATATGCTGCAGTCTGCAGGAGCGGACTTTCATTTGAAAACCAGCTCTGGATGCGTGAGGAGATAGTTCCCGAGTTGAAGCAGCTCACCGATGCCATTCACGCAGAAGGAGCCAAGGCCTCAATCCAGCTCGGACACTGCGGAAACATGTCTCACAGAAGCATATGCGGATGCATGCCATATGGAGCCAGCAGGGGCTTCAACCTATACTCCCCTACCTTCGTCCAGAAGATGAACATCAAACAGATTCATGAGGTGGCCGAGGCATATGGAAGGGCCGTGGAGCTGGCTATCGAAGCCGGATTTGATGCAGTTGAGATCCACGCCGGACACGGATATCTGATTTCCCAGTTCCTTTCTCCATATACAAACCATCGTCGCGACGAATTCGGAGGCAGTCTTGAGAACAGGATGAGGTTCATGAAGATGTGCGTCGAAAAGGTTGTGGCGGCAGGAAAAGGGAAGGTTGCCCTATTCGCCAAACTTAATACAAGGGACGGTTTCAAGGGAGGTCAGGAGACTGACGAACTGATCGAGGTAGCCAAGGTTCTAAGAGACATGGGAATCGAATCCATCGTGCTTTCCGGAGGATTTGTGAGCCGCCATCCTCAGTACGTAATGCGCGGACAGTTCCCGACCAGAGCCATTGTGCACTATTTTCCATGGAGCAAATGGTGGCTGAAGGTAGGAGTGGGACTCGCAGGAAAGATAGTAGCACCGACCGTGCCGTTCAAGCCGCTGTTCTTTATGGAAGACGCCTTGAAGTTCCAGGCTGCGATGCCAGGATATCCTTTCACATATGTGGGCGGAGTGATATCTCGTGAAACCGCCGACGAAGTGATGGAAAACGGATTTCCTATGCTCCAGATGGGCAGGGCCGTGCTTGAGGATACGGACTTCGTGAACAAGATGAAGGCTGACGAAAAGCATTGCAGCGGATGCGAGCACAGCAATTTCTGCATCGGACGCATGTACTCGAGATCGATGCAGTGCCACAAGAAATGCGAAGACATCACTCCAGGTCTCGTGAAGGCAGTGGAGAAGGTCAACAGACAGAACGACAAAATGGAGCGAAAGCTCGGATATAAGAAATAGGTGGGACGACCTGTCGCGGTCGCTATGCGGCTGAGGAAAGTCCGGACTGGAAGAGCACCCTGCTGTGGAAAGCACAGGTGGGAGTAATCTTAGGGATGCCGTAACAGAAAACAGACCGCCCGCAAGGGTAAGGGTGAAACCGTGAGGCAAGAGCTCACGACGCCATATGGTGACATATGACGGTGACGGCACCAGGGCCAGCAAGACCATGTATACCGGAGCGTCCGCAAGGGCAAAAGGACTGCTCGTCCTTTCCGGGGGGTAGGTTGCGAAGATAAATGACAGGATAAAACAGAAACCGGCTTACGGTTCCACCTGTTGCACCAAGGGCTGGCAGATCGCCAGCCCTTTTTCATATCTGTTGATAAAAATGTGCAAAAAAGGGCTTGCAGTGTAGCAGGATAATGGTTATCTTTGCATTCCGTATGAAAACGGGATTTGACAATAACAAGTATCTTCAGATACAGTCTGAGCAGATCAAGAAGAGGATCGCTCAGTTTGGAGACAAGCTTTACCTCGAGTTCGGAGGAAAGCTCTTTGATGACCACCATGCCAGCCGTGTACTGCCGGGATTCAATCCTGACAGCAAGCTCAGCATGCTTCTTCAGCTTAAAGAAGAAGCTGAGATTCTGATTGTCATCAGTGCAATCGACATCGAGAAGAACAAAGTGCGTGGAGATCTAGGAATCACATATGACGAGGATGTCCTGCGTCTGCGTGAAGAGTTCGAAAATGTAGGCCTCTATGTCAGCAGCATCGTCATAACCCACTACAACGGTCAGGCCAGTGCAGATAGCTACAGAAAGCGTCTTGAGAGACTGGGAATCAAGGTATATTATCACTACACCATCGAAGGTTATCCTAACAATGTGGCCCTCATAGATTCCGACGAAGGATTCGGAAAGAACGACTATGTGGAGACAAGCCGTCCGCTCGTCGTTGTGACTGCTCCGGGTCCGGGAAGCGGAAAGATGGCAGTGTGCCTCAGCCAGCTCTACCATGAGAACAAGAGGAACATAAAGGCAGGATATGCTAAATTCGAGACCTTCCCTGTGTGGAATCTCCCGCTGAAGCATCCTGTGAACATCGCCTACGAGGCTGCGACCGCCGATCTGAACGATGTCAATATGATCGACCCGTTCCATCTGGAAGCATACGGGACCATCGCTTCGAGCTACAACAGGGACATCGAGATATTCCCTGTGCTGAACGCACTCTTCGAAGGCATATATGGCGAAAGCCCTTACAAGTCCCCTACCGACATGGGAGTCAACATGATAGGATTCTGCATGAGTGATGAGGATGTCTGCTGCAACGCAGCAAGGGAAGAGATCATAAGAAGATATTACTATGCCCTGTGCAAACTTGCATCAAAAGGAGACAATGAGCATGAGGTAAGCAAGATATCCCTAATTCTCAAGCAGGCAAAGCTTACCACAGAATACAGAAGGACGACGGTGGCTGCCCACGAAAGGAAAGACCTTTCAGGAGTAGCTACAGCAGCCATAGAACTTCAGGACGGCACCATAATCACATCGCGTACAAGTTCGCTTCTGGGTCCAAGCGCAGCCTTGATTCTCAACGCATTGAAGCATCTCGCTGAAATACCTCATTCAGTCAAGCTCATTCCGGAAGAAATGATTGCCCCGATTCAGAAGACAAAGGTGGAATATCTTCATGGACACAATCCTCGCCTTCACACAGACGAGGTTCTGGTGGCACTTTCCATGTTGAGCATCAAGGATGATAATTGCCGCAAGGCACTTGACCAGCTTCCTAAGCTGAAGGGATGCCAGGTACATTCCACCGTGATGCTGAGCGAAGTGGACCACAAGGTATTCAAGAAGCTTGGAGTGGGACTCACCTGTGATCCTGTGAAGAAGGTAGAATAAGTCGGGTTCCCTGCGTCCGGAAATATAGGAATGATCGGTTCGGAGTATCAGATGACACCTGAACCGATCATTTCCATTGATGTATCGTGAGCACCTGTCGCAAGCGAGGCTTCCACTGGAGTGTACCAGGCTGCGAACTGCCCTCTTGTAATTCCTCTCTGAGGTTCATCAAAAAGTATGTACAGACCGCTTTCACGCATTATCAGAGTAGCCTCCTGAAGCGGCTGACGATATCTGATACGCACGCTGTAACGACGGGTCTCCCCCACCTCCATCCTCTGTTCAGGACGAATCCAGTGAATTTCCTCCGGGATGATTCTCAGACATCGGCGTGAGAGGCCCTTATGGCCATGTCCCTCACCTACATATATTATGTTGCGCTGCACATCTGTCTCGATGACGAATACCGGTTCCTCATGCCCCCCGACATTGAGTCCCTTTCTCTGCCCGATGGTATAGAACTGTGCACCATCGTGTCTGCCTATTATCTTTCCATGAGGATGGGCCTTATACCTTGTCTTCTTAATATGTTTCTTTCCGCTCCTGTAAGTCTCGGTCTGGAATTCAATCTTATATTCCACAGGCTCCGACAGCTTCATAAGCTGTTCATCCGTGACTCGCGATAAATCTGCATGACCGCCTGCGTAGATATTCTCCAGGATAGCCTTCTGCTCCATATACTGTTCACAATCAGCATAATAAGCATCATACACCTCCACTATATCACCCTCACAAGGCTTGAGTTTCTGCTGAAGAAAGGTCGGAAGATCGACCTTGCCGACAAAGCATATTCCCTGTGAATCCTTCTTGTCTGCTGACGGAAGATCCGCCTCATGTGCAAGTCTCCTCACCTCGGGCTTAAGGATATCGCCTATCGGAAACATAGCCTTGGCAAGCTGTTCCTGATTGAGTTGGCAGAGGAAATAGCTCTGGTCCTTGTTAGGGTCTGATCCTGCCAGAATTCTATGCACTTCGCTGACCTGACCGTCATCACCCGTGACTGTCACGGTATCCTTACGGCAATAATGGCCCGTGGCAACCATATCTGCGCCAAGCTTTTCAGCACACTTGAGAAAGGCATCGAACTTTATCTCCCTGTTGCACAGCACGTCCGGATTAGGAGTACGTCCTTTCTCATATTCGCTGAACATATAATCCACAACACGCTGCCTGTATTCCTTGCTTAAGTCCACGAAATAGAAAGGAATGCCTATCTTCCTGGCAACCATCTCGGCCACAAACCTGTCCTCTTCCCACTCACAGTCACCATGGAGAGTGGTCGACGCATCGTGCCAGTTCTGCATGAACAGAGCAAACACGTCATAGCCCTGCTGCTTCAGAAGAAGTGCAGCCACACTCGAATCCACGCCTCCGGAGAGACCTACACACACCTTGATATTGCCATTATCCATAAAATTGCCCGATTTTTGATTACAAAACATGTAAAATACTGCAAGTCAAAGGGTGAAATGCACCTTTTTAAAAGAAAAAGATTATATTTGTATGTTTTGTACAGGCGCAAAGATAACTTAATTGAACCGTTATGACAAACAAAGAGATAAAAATCGCCTATAAGGAATATTCATCAGTGGATGAACTTCCGTCACAGGACAGACTTCTGGCTGATGCCGCAATTGAGGCTGTTGAATTGGCTTATGCACCATATTCCAACTTCAATGTGGGGGCAGCGGTCATGTTCGAGGATGGCGAGATCGTCAAGGGTGCCAATCAGGAGAATGCCGCATATCCATCCGGTCTGTGTGCTGAGCGCACTGCCCTCTTCTACGCCAGCGCAAGCCGACCTGACAAGGCTATGACTGCGATTGCCATAGCGGCCGGCCAGAACGGAAAACTCTGCGAATCGCCGGCAACTCCATGCGGAGCCTGCCGCCAGGTGATGGCACAATATCAGACAAAGAGTGGAAAGGCAATGTCAGTCCTGCTTGTAGGAGCCACCAAGGTATGGAAATTCGAGAAGGTGGATGACCTGCTTCCTCTTATATTCGACAGCATCTGATCTCAGAGCCGAAAACTGCACCAACATTAGAGAGAGGCATCTTTCGATATATATTTTTTGCAGAAGCAGAAAAAATGACTACATTTGCAGTCGGGAAAGTCGTACACGACCAGCTCCCTCCGAATTCCCCCAGGACTTGACCGTAGCAAGGGTAGGAGGTCGTAGCGGTGCGATGTACTAAGCTTTCCCTTTTTTCGTACCCTATTCTCCGACCGTATGGAAATCGATGATTCGTGCTATCGCACGCTGGCAGACCGGACAGAACGCCTTAGGAGAATTGGTCTTCATACGACAGTCCGGATATGGACGATATACACCTTTGGATTGGTAGCCAGCACCTTCATAAACACCTATCAATGAATTCATTCCATTTCCGGTTTCATCCCAGATCGGAATCTCCGGAGTCGGGCTCGGTAAAGAAACGGTGCGCGGCAGCATGTCCTCCCATTTGGAAGCGAAGTCATAAAGAGTGGTGATATTCTGTTCCCACGGCTCACAGTCGGGATAATAGTACTCCACAAACTGGTCATCGTAGTAATACTCATCGGCAAGACCAGCGAAACTATGTCCGAATTCATGTACTACAACTGGCTCGAAGGCCTTATGGTGAGCAGTAGTAAGAGTATATGAATTATATATGCCTCCACCACCGTAAGTATCTGTATTTGCGAGTATTATGATATGTTCATATGGAATGCCTGTGAGGCGGTCATGCAGATTCTTCAGACGCAGAGTCGTGAGATAACGATCCATATAGAAGGTGTTGAAATGGGACTTCAATGCAGTATCCTTCCAATCCCCTTCCCCCGGTACGCTTACTCCGCTTTCACTGGACGTGAGGGCGACGGCGACAAAATTGAAACGGTCCCTGTATTCACCGAAAGGTCGATGCGAAAGAATGGCATCCACTGCCTTCCGCGCATCTTCATAGAAGGTTTCAATTTCGTCAGACGTATATCCTTCAGCGACTATAGCCACATCAATGCATTCCTTAGGGTCACCGCTTTCAAGTATATATTCATTCGGGACATTACCCGGGACCTGTTTCCTTATGAGGACGTCGGCAGGATCCACGACATGGGACAGAGATGCTGACACTCCTCCTCTGAAATCGTATAGTTCCACCTTCACAACCGCTCTGGATGATGGCATCGGAAGAAGGAAGACATTTTCGAATGACTTGCGAAGACGTGTAGCCTCTTCCGTGGTCTGCCACTCCTGGAACAATGTGGAAAAGGACTGACGGTAGAGCACCTGTCCTCCTGCTGCATCTGTCAGGGAAATCTGTCCGTTTCCTCTCACAGGGACCATATCCATATTGACAGTCCTTCCAGCCCATCCGTCAAAGCATGACATCTCGTCCAGGGAAATCTCCTGACTACGGTCGGTGCCGGAAAAGATGTAGTCTACCCTGAGGGTCCGGGAAGGGTTCGACGACAGATCGGAGAGTTCCTGTGCTTCGGCAATCCCAGCTGTCCGGGCAGAGATCATAGTACATAGCAGAACAATAATTCCGCAGTATTTAAAACATTGCATATCAATATATTATCAGAAAACGCATGCGGCATTTGGCGCAGGCGAATATTGTTAAATTACTATTAGTCAGCGCATTACGGCGTAGTGCTGCGTGTGGTGGGGTGATGCGTACGGTGGGGTGATGCGTACGGTGGGGTGATGCGTATGGGGGGGTGATGCGTATGGGGGGGGGCAGGTCCATGGGCTTATATTTTAGCGGCACAGTTGATGCCGTCAAGAGCAGAGGAAACGATTCCGCCTGCATATCCTGCACCTTCACCACATGGATAAAGGCCGCTCACCTGGGTATGTTCCAGAGTGTCAGGGTCACGCGGAATCCTCACTGGAGATGAGGTACGGGACTCGACTCCGAGAAGGAGGGCGTCATTGGTGTAGTAGCCGTGCATCTTCTTGTTTCCGATCTCCGGGAAGGCATATTTCAGTCGAAGTGACACATGTTCGGGAAGCAGCTCATGAAGAGGAGCTGCCACAGCACCAGGATGATAGGAAGTCTGCGGAAGACCGTTTGACGGAATACGTCGGCAGAAGTCCATCATGCGCTGAGCCGGTGCCTTGAGGGAACCTGTGTATTCGAACATGGTCTTCTCGACATCCTTCTGGAAATTCAGCAGGGCCAATGGACCATATTTGGAATATTCCGGAAAGTCTTCAGGCTCGATCTGGACAACCACTCCGGAATTGGCCCATTTGGAATTGCGCTGTGAGTTGGACATTCCGTTCAGGACAAGTTCTCCAGAAGATGTAGCAGCAGGGACCAGGATACCTCCGGGGCACATGCAGAACGAAAATACACCGCGATCCAGAACCTGGGTCACGAAGGAGTATTCAGCAGTCGGCATGTACGGCTGGTATTTCCCATGATATTGGATCTTGTTGATCAGAGACTGAGGGTGTTCGACACGGACTCCGAGGGCAAAGCCCTTCGCCTGGATCTCCCATCCTTTGCGGTCAAAGAGTTCGTATATGTCGCGGGCAGAGTGACCTGTCGCAAGAATCACCTTGCGGGATGAATATATATCGGTTCCCGCACAGACATCGAAAGTGCCGTCCGCCTTCTTGAGAATATCTGTCACACGGGAGTCGAAATGATACTCTCCCCCATGTTCGATGATGCATTTGCGGATATTCTCCACCACAATCGGGAGCTTGTCGCTTCCAATATGAGGATGGGCATCTATAAGGATGGACGTATCAGCCCCGAAACGCACCAGCTGGTGCAGAACCTCGCGGATGTCTCCCCTCTTGGAAGAACGTGTATAGAGTTTTCCGTCAGAAAAAGTGCCGGCACCGCCCTCACCGAAACAATAGTTGGAATCGGGATTGACAACACCTTCCTTGGAAAGCTTAGCCATGTCGAACTTGCGCGCATGAACATCCTTTCCACGCTCGAGAATCACCGGTTTGAGTCCCTTCATAAGAAGCCGCAGGGCAGCGAACATTCCGGCCGGACCGGCTCCGACAATGATCACCGGCTCTGCGTCAGAAACGTCCTTATATTCCGGAAGAACATAGTCCTCCATCACCTCACCGGGTCTGTAGAGTTCCAGACGATAACGATAGAGAATATCGTTACGGGCATCGATCGAGCGACGCATGACCCTGTAACGGACCTGATCCTTCATCTTAGGAGATATGCCGAGAGCCTTCACGGCAGCTGTCTGGATTTCATCGGCAGTCAGTTCCTTGCCTAACTTGGTGGTTACTTCTATCTCTTTCATTTATTCCGATTGTTTACCACTGTGTAACTATTCACCGGATTCACGTCACAGTGGTCCGCAAAATCCCATATAATCTTCAAATTCATGCACCACTGTGCTACATCTGACTGGTTTCACGTCACAGCGGCCGGATATTCCCCTGTCTAAAATTCAGCAAGACGGCTGACAGGTGCGACATCAAGGGAAGAACGCTCACCGTTAAGGTAGTGGAACCAGCCGGCAATGGCTATCATCGCAGCGTTATCCGTGGTGAACTTGAACTCCGGCAGGAAGGTCGTCCAGCCACGCTTGCGTCCTTCTTCCTCGATACGTGAACGGAGACCGCTGTTGGCCGATACTCCACCGCCTATCGTAATCTGCTTGATGCCGGTCTGCTTGGCAGCCTTGATCAGCTTGTCCATCAGGATGTCGATCAGGGCCTTCTGGAAGCTGGCGCATATATCTTCCTTGTTCTTCTCCATGAAATTGGGATCCAGGGCCATCTGGTCACGGACGAAATACAGCAACGAGGTCTTGATGCCGCTGAAACTGTAGTCGAGACCAGGAATATGCGGCTTTGAGAATTTGAATCGGAGGGGATCACCCAGCTTGGCAAGTCTGTCCACGACAGGACCTCCGGGGTACCCAAGTCCCATCATCTTGGAGCATTTATCGAAGGCCTCCCCGACTGCATCATCGATGGTCTGACCGAGGATCTCATATTCAAGAGGACTGTTAACGCGGACTATCTGCGAATTGCCACCTGAAACCAGAAGACAAAGATAAGGGAACTCAGGCTGACGGTTTTCACCTTCATACTGCTTGATGAAGTTTGCGAGTATATGCCCTTGAAGGTGGTTGACCTCAACAAGCGGCTTGTCCAAAGCCATTGCAAGCCCCTTGGCGAAGGAGGTTCCGACCAGAAGTGAGCCCAGAAGACCGGGACCACGGGTGAAGGCTATGGCAGTTATGTCTGATGCACTGATTCCTGCACGGGTTATGGCCTCGCTCACCACCGGAACTATATTCACCTGGTGGGCACGGGAGGCAAGTTCCGGAATCACACCACCGTATGCCTTGTGCACATCCTGGCTCGCAAGCACGTTGGACAGCAGGTAGCCGTCCTTTATGACCGCAGCCGAAGTGTCGTCGCACGAAGATTCTATTCCCAAAATTATTTCTGACATGTCGTTGAATTTATTTGGTATGCAGATTGTCATGTATAATGGCAGATAACCCACATTTACGGGGGCAAAAATACGGATTTTATCCGATATTTTTACTATTTTTGCAGGTTGGACATTATAAAAATAAAAGCATATAAAAAGGGCATTGAAAATATTCTGGCTGACCGTGGTTTCCACACTCGCCATCGTATTTGCGGCATCGCTTGCATTGCAGCTTCCGCAGGTACAGACTTTCATTGCCGACAAGGTGGTAAGCACCGTTTCAGACAAGCTTGAGGGAGACATCTACTTCGAAAAGATACACTTCAAGCCATTCACCACCCTCATCCTCAAGAATGTCCGGATCACCGACAGGAATCCTGTTCCGAACCCAAGGACAGGTGAACAGGTAGACACCTTCTTCACAGCCCAATATATCATTGCAAGGTTCACTCTTGAGGGATTGTTCCGGCAGAACGGACTTCATCTTGACAAGGTATTCCTGAGCAACGCGCAGATGAATCTCGTGCTGGAGGACCGCCCCGACATGGGAGACGGAGACAAGTCCGGAGAATGCCTCACCAGAATCTTCGGCATAAAGAAGACCGGCGGGAAGACATACAGCGAGAAGGAACTTTTCCATATCAGGAAGGTGGAAATCCACAACATGGGCTTCCATATGTTCAACCATAAGGAAGAAGAAATCAAGTTCGAAGGTGGCATCAACTGGAACGACATGGATATCAGGAACATCAATATAAATGCTCATGATCTCCGGTTCAAGGGAGGAATCATGGACGGAATCCTCGAGAAAGCCACATTCATGGAAAAGAGCGGATGGGAATGCCTGTCCATCTCAGGAAACGCCAAGGTGGGAAGAGGCAAGGCCATCATAAGCGACCTGAACCTGAAGGACAGATGGTCTGAACTGCACCTCCCGCTGTACATGATGAGTTTCGAATCGTCCAATGATTTCTCCGACTACATCTCAAAGGTGAAGATGGACGGCGAGATAGCTCCGAGCCTTCTGGACTTCCGCACATTGCAGTATTTTGCACCACAACTGGGAGACAACAGGCTCAAGGCAAGGGTGTCCGGAAGCATGTCCGGATTCGTGGATGACTTCACGGTGAGCAACGTGTCAGTGGCCTCATGTGCCGGCGGTTTCTCGGGAACCGTGAGCGGAAGGATGACAGGACTTCCTGAAATAGAACAGACAAGGATTGATGCAAGACTAAGCAAATGCATCATCACCGCCGACGGGCTGGGCAAGTTCATAAGCGAATGGAGCGAGGGTAAAGAACTGGATATGAGCAGATTCGCAAAAGGAATCTCCTTTGCTGTATATGGAAGGGCAAGAGGACTTCTCGATCACCTCAGCACCAGCGTGAACATTTCATCACTTATAGGAAAGGCGAATGCCAGCCTTCAGCTGGACAACATAATCACAGACAGCAGACCGTTCGGAATCTCAGGTACAGTATCCACCGTCGATCTTGATGCCGGCAGAATCATCGGAACCGATCTTGTGCATCAGGTGAGCATGGAGAGCGGCTTCAAAGCGAAGCTGGGCAGAAATCTGGACTTCCCTGAGGTGGTGCTGGACTCACTCAAGGTGGACAGACTCCTTCTCAACGGATATGACTACAGAAGCCTGGCAGCGACCGGCGAAGTGGCATCAAAGACATTCACAGGCAAGGTCATATGCAACGACCCGAGCCTGAACTTCCTTTTTGACGGAAACGTTGCACTGGCACCTGAGGACGGAAATGCAAAATATGATTTTCTCATCGACATATCCCACGCCGACCTTCATGCCATGAACATAGACAAGAGGGGGAAATCTGAAGTCAGACTCCGCACGGAGGCGGATGTGAAGAGTCTTGGTGGAGGTGAACTGGTGGGAAATATCGACATAACTGACATGTCTCTTGCTAACTCCGAGGGCAAATATGACATAGGTGACCTGAACCTAAGGTCACTCGGGCGCGATGATGATTTCAAGGTAAGTTTCACTTCATCATTTGCAGAAGGCACGTACACAGGAACGGCTCCGGTGACCCAGTTCGTAAAGGATGCCCAGGGGATCACATTCACCAGAGAGCTCCCGGCTCTTTTCAGGAATGCGGAATACGAGTGGACAGGCAACGTCTACAATGTGGACTTCAAGTTCAACAATATGATTGACCTTCTGGCCTTTGCCCTGCCGGGACTGTATATAGAATCAGGAACATCCCTCACTGCCGGCATAGACAAGGAGGGGCTGCTCAAGGGACATATAAATTCAGGACGACTTGCCTTCAAGAAACATTATCTCAAAGGGTTTTCAGCAGAGGTAAACAATCTGGATGACAATCTTACGGGAGACATCCTGTGCGATGAGATCCAGGTTTCGTCACTCAGACTGAGCGACAATCACCTTCAGATCTATGCCAACGACAATCACATAGGAACTGGATACACCTATGACAATCACAGCAACCTGACCAACCGTGGAGAATTCGTGGTACACGGAGACCTGAAGAGAGAGAACGACACTCTCGCCCTCGGAATGAACATCATGCAGTCGGTGCTCTACCTCAATTCAAGAGAATGGAACATACTTCCGTCATCGTTGAAGATCAAAGGCAAGGATATTGACGTGGATTCGTTCTGTCTCAGTTCAGGAGAAGAGGAAATAAGGATCAGCGGAGCGACATCGGCAACCAGGAAGGACAGTCTCACGTTGAATCTGCAGAGATTCGACATATCCATTCTAAACTCGCTTCTTCCGGAGTTCGGTCTGAAAGGAGCTCTGAGTGGAGAAGCCCTTCTTACTTCGCCTATGGACAAGATGCAGATAGACGCAGGCCTGCTCTGTGACTCCACATATATCGCTGACGTTCCTCTTGGAGTGCTCCAGATAGGAGGTCAATGGATGAACAACGACAAACGACTGCACATCAATCTCCGTAACGATCTGGACGGCAGGACAAGTGTGATCGCCGACGGAAACATCTTCCCTAAGGAAAGAAAGATAGATGCCAAGGCAGGACTGGACAGACTGAATGTGGGATATATACAACCGCTTCTGAGAGATATATTCAGCGAAATGGGCGGTTTCATAAGCGGAGGAATAAGTCTGAAGGGGCCGTTCGATAACATGGAGATCAGCAGCATGGGCGGCAAACTTGAAGAAGGTCTGCTAAAGATTGCATATACAAATGTTCCGTATTATGCTGACGGAACGTTCCATATCGACAGCAAGGGCGTATACTTTGACGACATAAAGGTCAAGGACAGATACAACGGAAGCGGAGAAGTGACCGGAAGCATAAACTGGGACCATTTCAGAGACATCTCGTTCGACACAAGGCTCAGAGTGGACCAGATCGAAGGAGTAAACCTCACCGAAGACATGAGCGAAACCTTCTACGGCAATATATTCGGAACCGGAAACGTAGCTATAACAGGACCGGTAAGCGCAATCCACCTGAATATAGATGCCGTGACGGCAAAGACCGGACAGCTTCATATCCCCCTCACCGCCGGCGAAGATGCCGGAAGGACCAACCTCCTGAAATTCAAGGAAGTGGAGAAGGAGGTTCATATAGATCCATACGAGGCAATGATGACGGCGATAAGGAAGAAGGAAGAGAAGGAAAGTGATTTCAATCTCAGGCTGAGGGTCAATGCACAGCCGACAGTCGAGGCCTTCGTGGAGATAGACAAGTCAAGCGGAAACGTTCTCAACGGACGAGGAAGCGGAATCATCGACCTGGAAGTGGGGACCGACGTGTTCAACATAAACGGAGACTACACCCTCACCGGAGGAAACTATAAGTTCGTGGCAATGGGACTGGTGAGCAGGGACTTTGAGATTCAGGAGGGCAGTTCGATAAGGTTCAAGGGAGATATCATGGAGAGTACTCTGGACATCGACGCGCTATACAGGACCAAGGCATCCCTTTCCACCCTCATCGCGGACACTACATCTGTCGCCAACAGGCGCACCGTGGAATGCGGAATCAGCATCACTGACCAGCTGAGCAACCCTCGGCTGAGTTTCTCGATAGAGATTCCTGACCTTGACCCTACCATCAAGTCACGAGTGGAGAGTGCCCTCAGCACGGAAGACAAGGTGCAGAAGCAGTTCCTCTCGCTGATTCTCTCGAACAGCTTCCTACCTGACGAGCAGTCCGGAATCGTGAACAACTCCTCTATGCTTTATTCCAATGTGACTGAGATGCTGGCCAACCAGCTGAGTAACATATTCCAGAAACTCGACATCCCGCTTGACCTCGGACTGAACTATCAGCCGAACGAGAAGGGAAACGACATATTCGACGTGGCCGTTTCTACCCAGCTGTTCAACAACAGGGTGATCGTGAACGGAAGCGTAGGAAACAAGCAATACAACAGCGGAGGAACGCAAGACGTGGTGGGAGACCTGGATATAGAAATCAAGATCGACAGGTCGGGCTCTTTCCGACTGAACCTGTTCTCGCACTCAGCGGACACATACACGAACTATCTTGACAACTCTCAGCGAAACGGTGTGGGTCTCACCTATCAGACCGAGTTCAACCGAATTGGCCAGTTCTTCAGGAACATGTTCATGAGCAAGGCCAAGAGACAGGCAGCCAGGATGGCGGAGGAACAGGCCATGATAGACGGAGGAAAGGTCGAGATCAAGATCGAGGCACCACAGGAAAAACCTAAAAAGAAATGACAGAAACAAAAGGAAAACTCTATCTCATACCCTCCCCTCTCGGGGAAAATGACCCGGCTGAAGTGATCCCAGCCCCAGTTCTTGAATCTCTCGGCAGGTTCAGGACATTCGTGGTGGAAGAGGTGCGGACGGCACGCAGATATCTTTCACGTGCCGGATTGCGAGGACATATCGGCGAACTCGAGTTCCACGAACTTAACGAGCATACGGACCAGGCGACCATCGAAAGTTACATAAAGCTTTTCGACGGGGGCAATGATGTAGCACTCATTTCGGAAGCCGGTCTGCCTGCTGTGGCTGACCCGGGCGCACAACTGGTCGCATTGGCACACGGATATGGGATTGAGGTGGTTCCGTACGTCGGTCCTTCATCTCTCATGCTTGCGCTCATGGCTTCGGGACTGAACGGCCAGTCATTCGCCTTCTGCGGATACATACCGGCTAAGACTGAGGAACGCAGAAGCCGTCTCCGCACTCTGGAGAAAGTGTCAGGCCAGCTCAGGCAGACCCAGATCCTGATTGAGACTCCATACAGGAACGATTCTCTGTTCAGCGACATTCTGGCAGTGTGCGGCCCATCCACAAGGGTCTGCGTTGCATGCAATATCACCATGCCGGACGCATACATCAAGACCATGAAGGTCTCCCAGTGGAAGAAGGCCGGGCTTGTAATAGGCAAAAGACCGTGTGTATTTCTGATATTAGCGTGATATGAACAATATAGGAGTAATAGAACTTGAAGGAATGGAGTTCAAGGCATATCACGGATGTCTTGAACAGGAAAAGGTCCGCGGGAATCTTTTCACTGTGGATTTCCGTGCGGAGCTGGACCTTTCTGCCGCAGCCCAGAGCGACAGGCTGTCCGACACCCTGAATTATGGGGAGATATATGACATCGTGGCTGAGGAGATGTCGGTGCCGTCGGAGCTGCTGGAGAATGTGGCGGGAAGGATCGTGAAGGCCATAGAAGGCAGGTTTCCTCAGCTGGTTTCCTTTTCTGTCAGGGTGTCCAAGAGGAAACCGCCGGTGGATGGAGTGGCACAGTGGTCCAGGGTTACACTATATTCAAATCTATAATCATGTAATGGTATACAGACCTGACAAAACTAAATCCCTCCTACGACTTCGTCGCGGGTCCCTCCCGTTCACAAGGCCACGGGCGGCAATGGTTCTGCCTGATCTGTATACCATTACCGGCAACACTGAATTATGTATAAGATAGCATATATTACGCTGGGGTGCAAGCTGAATTATGCGGAGACTTCGACCTATGAGAGGGAGCTGGCACAGGCAGGATTTGAGGCGGTTCCATGGACCAAGGGGGCGGATGTCTTCCTCGTGAACACATGCACCGTGACAGAACATTCCGACAAGAAGAGCCGCAATATCATAAGGAAGCTGCACAGGCAGAATCCTGAGGCTACTATATATGTAACAGGCTGTTCTGCCCAGTTGCGACGCGCTGATTATGAGGCGATTGAAGGAGTCAAAAGAGTCTTCGGGGCTACTGAAAAGAGTGCTGTCGTGCCTACGATTCTGGCAGACATGAGGGGTGAGGAATGCTGCGGTCATGGAGTGGGTACATTCTTTCCTGCATATTCGAGCGGAGAGAGGACACGCTCATTCCTTAAGGTTCAGGACGGGTGCGACTATAAATGTCACTATTGCACGGTGCCATATGCCCGAGGCGAAAGCCGTAATATTCCGATTGCCGAGATAATCCCGCAGGCGGAAGCCATAGCGGCAGAGGGCATAAAGGAGATTGTTCTGACCGGGGTGAACACCGGAGATTTCGGAAAGAGCACAGGAGATACATTCTTTGAACTCATCAGGCAGCTTAATGCTGTGGAAGGCATTGAGAGATACCGCATTTCATCCATCGAGCCTAATCTTCTCACAGAGGAGATGATAGATTGGATAACATCTGGCACCAAGTTCCTCCCCCACTACCACATACCTCTCCAGTCAGGCTGTGACACCATCCTCCGTGAGATGGGACGCCGCTATGACACGGCCGCATTTGCCCATAAGATACAATATATAAGGGAACGGTCAGAGAAGCCCGGCGGGCTGAAGGTCTTCTTCGGGATAGATGTGATAGTCGGATTCCCGGGAGAGACTGACGAACTGTTCGAGGAGACATATACCTTCCTACGTGATGTCGTGCGCCCAGCCTTCATCCATATATTCCCATATTCCCGTCGTGCGGGAACCCCGGCAGCTGCACGAAAAGACCAGGTGCAGGATTCTGTGAAGACTCTCAGGGTCCAGAGGCTGGAGGCACTGTGTCAGGAACTGCATGAGAAGTTCGTAAGGGAGCATAAAGGGCTGACTGGAAAGGTTCTGTTCGAGAGCACTGACAGGAACGGAATGATGGAGGGATATACGGAGAACTATATCAGGGTGACAGCGCCATACGACAGCACCGCCATCAACAACATCATCGAAATCGAAATTCAATAAATAGCCGTGACACATATCTGTGTAATACTCAGCGATTTTAGAGGTTTAGCTCGCAGTCATTTGACAGCGAGCCAAAGACGTAAAGCAATGAGAATCAGATAGATACGCTGCACAAGAAAATGATTGTCATATGAAAAAGGTCAGACTGGAATTTTTAGGAACCGGAACATCGCAGGGTGTGCCTATGATCGGGTGCAGCTGCGAGGTGTGCAGCAGTTCAGACCCGCGTGACAAGAGGCTGAGGGCAAGCGTGCTGGTGGACTACTGCGGGAAACGCTTTCTGGTGGATGCCGGACCTGATTTCAGGCAGCAGATGCTCCGTGCAGGGGTGTCACATGTCGATGCTATCCTTCTGACTCATAACCACAAGGACCACACCGGGGGTCTGGACGACATCAGGGCGTTCAACTATCTGGAAAAGTCGGCGACCCAGATATATTGCGAGAAATATGTGGAGGAATCCCTGCGTAAGGAATATTCCTATGCCTTTGCCGAGGAGAAATATCCAGGAGCACCGGAGTGGGAGGTTCACCTTATAGACGACAAGCCTTTCAGCATAGAGGGAGTGGAAATCATCCCCATCAGGGGAAAGCACTTCACCCTGCCTGTACTTGGATACCGCTTCGGAGACATCGCCTACTGCACGGACATGAACCGTATACCCGACGAAGAGTTCGCAAAACTTGAGGGGCTTGACCACTTCATTATAAACTGCGTGAGGCGAGGCAGACATATATCTCACTTTTCATTGGAGGGTGCACTGGAAGTTGCCGCCCGGGTGGGTGCAAGACACACATGGCTCACCCATCTATCTCACCAGCTGCCACGATACGAGAATCTTCTGGCGGAACTGCCGGAAGGAGTGGAACCGGCATATGACGGTCTTGTAATATATTGACAGATAAGGCCTAAGGGCGACTGTTTGGAACAAGGCCCTTGTCAATCAAGTCTCTAAGCAACTCGATGACTTCCGTTGTGGGGCAGACCGTTGGAGAGGTAAACCTTTTCTTTATATCATCCAACGTGTACTTTCCTGCCTTGTCCACATTTATGAACCTCACCAAGGCATCACTCAAGGAATCAGGTCCGTCAACTGCCTTGGCTGCATGGGAACGGCAGATGTCGCAGGTTCCGCAGTCCGCAGATTCAGTCTGACCGAAGTAGTCCAGAAGATATGAACTGCGGCATGTGTCATCCTCAGACACATAATCGATCATCTTCTGCATCCTTTCCAGGCTTGAAGACTTCAGGAGGTCATATTTCTCGGGATCCAGATTCACGTTCTTCGGACGGAGACGGTCATGATGAAGAAAGAGGACGGTGGCATGGTCGCATGGGACATATCGTATCACATGCTCCAGGGATAACTTATACAGAAGCTGCCTCAGGGCAGGTACCTGCACACCGATCCGCGATGCAATGAAGTCTTCATCAATGGGAACGGGATATGAGAACAGGCCGGTATAGCGGCGCATGAGGGTTTCAAGGAGCTGGACCATCTTGTGATCAGGCAGCTGAACGTCGTAGAGCTCGCTTCTGTCAAGACGTATCTGAATCTTCGTGGAAATGTCCACATCTTCAGAAAGCGTCCAGTGGCCTGAACGTTCAAGATATACTATGGCATAATAGGCCGAGGCACGCTGGAGCTTGAAATGACGGCAGAACTCGTCAAGGTCGAACTTGAGCTGACGTCCGGCACCGGCATCGTAAGGGATGTCATAGAATATATGTACCTTATGATATATGTCCTCTATATATTCAAGTGAAGGGAATGAGACTGTCGCAATCTGGCGCAGACGCTTCAGATCGGAGGAATTCCATAGCATGACAGCATAGCTTCTCTTTCCGTCACGACCTCCGCGACCGGCCTCCTGAAAGTATGCCTCAGGGCTGTCCGGAACATCAAAATGCACGACAAAACGCACATCTGGCTTGTCTATGCCCATTCCAAAGGCATTCGTGCAGACCATCACCCTGATGGTTCCGTCCTTCCATCCGGCCTGCCTATCTGAACGGGAGTCAGTTCCGAGACCGGCATGATAGAATGATGAAGATATACCGTTGGAAGTCAGGAAGGCAGCAAGGTCCTCTGTCTTCTTCCTGTTGCGGACATAGACTATTCCTGTGCCGTACACGTTTGAGCATATGTTAAGAAGCTGCCCGAGCTTATCCTCGGTATGTCGGACTATATATGACAGGTTCGGTCTCTCAAAACCGCTTTTAATCAGGCATTTATCTTGGAAACAAAGCCTCTCCATAATATCCTCCGCCACCTTAGGCGTGGCTGTGGCTGTAAGGGCTATCAGCGGTGCATCGACCATTTCGCGGATCTGTCCGATATTGAGATAGTCGGGGCGGAAATCATAACCCCACTGGGAAATGCAATGAGCCTCGTCGACGACTATGAAACTCACCTTCATCTCCTGGAGATAATTCCTGAAGAGCCGGGTTCCGAGACGCTCCGGTGAGACATACAGGAACTTGAAATCACCGTAGGCGGCATTATTCAGGGTGAGTTCGACTTCACGGGGGCTCATTCCGGCATTGACACAGAGGGCCTTGATGCCGCGGTCAGTCAGATTCTGGACCTGATCCTTCATCAGGGCTATCAATGGAGTGACCACTATGGCAATCCCCTCCCTCATCATGGCCGGAACCTGGAAGCAGACAGACTTTCCACCACCTGTAGGGAGGATGGCAAGCACATCCCTTCCCTCCAAAGCAGTCCGGACTATGTCTTCCTGCATCGGACGGAAGGAATCATATCCCCAGTATTCCCTCAGCACATCAATCGGCGTATTTCCTGACATATTTTCCATATAAATGATGCCGCTCGAAAAGCATAGCAAATGTAGCAAAATTATTGCACGCGAATGATTGTAGAATCATAAAAAAGTCTTAATTTTGCGTGGATATAGAAAAAAGAGTTAAACCTTAATATATTTTAAAGAATTATGAGCACAATTGATTTGACCAAGTATGGTATTACCGACGTGAAGGAAGTTCTTCACAACCCATCTTACGAGGTTCTCTTCGCTGAGGAGACAGATCCAAGCCTCGAGGGATACGAGAAAGGCCAGCTTACAGAGCTTGATACCATCAACGTAATGACAGGTATCTACACAGGACGTTCTCCTAAGGACAAGTTCTTCGTGATGAACGAGGCAAGCAAGGACACTGTATGGTGGACTTCAGAGGAGTACAAGAATGACAACAAGCCATGTTCTGAGGAAGCTTGGGCAGACCTCCGCGCAAAGGCCATCAAGCAGCTCAACACAGCTAAGAAGCTCTATGTAGTTGATACATTCTGCGGTACAAACGAGGCTACACGTCTTAAGGTACGTTTCATCATGGAAGTTGCATGGCAGGCACATTTCGTAAAGAACATGTTCATCCGCCCTACTGAGGAGGAGCTTGCAAACTATGGTGAGCCTGATTTCGTATCATTCAACGCTGCAAAGGCAAAGGTTGACAACTATAAGGAGCTCGGCCTCAACTCAGAGACTGCAACTGTATTCAACATCAAGACTAACGAGCAGGTTATCCTCAATACATGGTATGGTGGTGAGATGAAGAAGGGTATCTTCTCACTCATGAACTACTACAACCCACTCAAGGGCATCGCTTCAATGCACTGCTCTGCAAACACAAACATGGAGGGTACAAGCACAGCTATCTTCTTCGGTCTTTCAGGAACAGGTAAGACTACCCTTTCAACAGACCCTAAGCGTCTGCTTATCGGTGACGACGAGCACGGCTGGGATGACGAGGGTGTATTCAACTACGAAGGCGGATGCTACGCTAAGGTAATCAACCTTGACCCAGAGTCTGAGCCAGATATCTACAACGCAATCAAGAGAAACGCTCTCCTCGAGAACGTTACAGTTGATGCAAACGGTAAGATCGACTTCGCAGACAAGAGCGTAACCGAGAACACTCGCGTTTCTTACCCTATCGACCACATCAAGAACATCGCAGTTCCTTCAAAGGGTCCTCACGCTCAGCAGGTTATCTTCCTTTCAGCTGACGCATTCGGAGTTCTTCCTCCAGTGTCTATCCTCACTCCAGAGCAGACTCAGTACTACTTCCTTTCAGGATTTACCGCTAAGCTTGCCGGTACAGAGCGTGGTATCACTGAGCCTACTCCTACATTCTCAGCTTGCTTCGGTGCAGCATTCCTTTCACTCCACCCAACCAAGTACGGTGAGGAGCTCGTAAAGAGAATGGAGAAGGTTGGTGCCAAGGCATACCTCGTTAACACAGGATGGAACGGAACAGGTAAGCGTATCTCCATCAAGGACACCCGCGGAATCATTGACGCTATCCTCGATGGCTCAATCGACAAGGCTCCTACAAAGCAGATCCCTTATTTCAACTTCACAGTTCCTACAGAACTCCCTAACGTTGATCCAGCTATCCTCGACCCACGCGACACTTACGAGTGCGCTTGCCAGTGGGAGGAGAAGGCTAAGGACCTCGCAGGCCGCTTCATCAAGAACTTCGCTAAGTTCACTGGTAACGACCTCGGTAAGTCTCTCGTAGCAGCTGGTCCAGCTCTCTAATCTGAACTGACTACAGATTCATATCAAGGCAGTGGCTTCGGTCACTGCCTTATTTTATATCATGACCTGTACTCCACCGACAGAGACAGTTGCTTGTGAACCATCGACTGAGAGCATGGTTTGTTGCACCATCGCCTGAGAGCAGCCTCATCCGCAGCAGGTTTTTAACGCCTCAGAGCAGAAACGCATACAGCTGATACACAGTCGATTACGATAAATCACCTGTGTAAAATGGAGCAGGCGATTTAACGTAAGGTGCTGGTTTACAGGAGAATGGATAACAAGCTACAGAATGAGATCTGCGTCAGATTGTACCCTTCCCAGTCAGATGAAGCGGGGCTTTCATCTGGGATCAGCCGAGACGGAGGACGGAGTCGCAAAAATCGATGATACGATCGCGATGGGTGATGAAGATCATCGTGTGGTCAGGGAGTTCTGAGGTGAGACGCTCCAGCAGAGTAGATTCTGTCTGGGCATCGAGGGCGGAACTGAACTCATCCAAAAGGAGGATGCTGCCGGGACGAAGAAGGGCACGGGCTATGGCAATACGCTGAGCCTGGCCTTCAGAGAGACCTGCACCTGACTCAAAACACTGAGTGTCAAGACCGTCAGAGAGTTCGAACACGAAATCTGCCGCTGCGGTGTGCAGTACCTTGCAGAGCTGTTCCTCAGTGGCGTCGGGATTTCCCATCAGGAGGTTCTCACGGATGGTGCCGCTGAACAGAGTGTTGCCCTGAGGGACATAGACCAGATTGCAGCGGGTGGCAGGTGAAGCCTCCGGAGTAGGTGCTGCCGGGTGGGTATCAGGAGACGGATTGGCTGAGTCCCCCTGCTGAGCAGCATCTGAGGAGGAAGAGTAGAGGTGTACGGAACCTTTGTCCGGTCTAAGCAGGGCAAGCATAAGACGGATGAGCGTACTCTTTCCCACACCAGTCGGTCCGACGATGGCTGTGCGGCTTCCTGGACGGAAGTCATGTGAAAATCCAGCCAGGATATCCCTGTCAGAATCAGGATATGCAAATGTGACATCCTGGAAACGCACTCCGGCTGGCGCATCGAGCAGCCTGGTCTCCCCCTTCTCTTCACGAGGGAGGGCTTCAAGCTCCATCAGACGGTCAATAGATGCCGTGGCATGAATGACGGCCGGTACCTGACTGCTCAGGTCGACCAGAGGTCTCTGGATCTGTCCGACAAGCTGAAGAAAGGCAGTCATCATACCATATGTCACTGCCCCTGAACTGATTCCCCATACTCCCCACAGGAAGGCAACCGCATGACCGGCCGAGAAGGCCAGGGAAATGACGATCCTTGAAAGAATCGTGAAGCGGGCGCGGCGCATCTCATTACCATACAGACGTGTCTGAAGACCACCAAGTGTGTCACTGCTCGTCCCGACATACTCAAGAGTCTGTAGAAGAGTGAGATGCTGGAAACTTTCCTGAAGATGAGCCTGAACCTTGGAATCACTTGATCTGATGTCCAGAGTGAGATTCCTTATGCGGGAGGTAACGAACTTGCCCACCACGAGTCCAATAGGCACAATAACCACTACGATGAGGGCGAGTCTGACATCAAGATAGACCAGAAAGCCAAAGGCTGCAAGAAACTGCAGCATGGTCCCGAAGAGATTCGGCACCGAACCGGCAAGAGTGGAAGCCACCTGACGCACATCCTCCTGAAGTCGGTTGAGTACATCACCCGAATGATGACGCGAACCACCATCGTTGCGTACATGCATGAGGGCATCGAAAAGATTATATCGGAGACGGTTCTTGAGTGCGATCTCCGTTCTTGTCTGAAGATAGGTACGCAGGGCATTGAACATTATACGCAGGACTATCACCACAGCCAGGGCGACAGCCCATATCTCAAGACCGGTCCCGACCGGCCGGCCTCCGAGGATGGCTACAGCCACATCCACAAGTTTCTTGCTGACGTACACAAAAGCGACGGAACACACGGCAAGCATCACATGGCAGAACATCATACATGTGACGGATGCCCAATAAGGGCGCAGAGCCTTAAAGAACCATCGCAGATATTTCATAACTACATTGTCTATTTTATATCAATTCCTCGCTGCTGCTGGAAGGTAACACCCATATGAGAGCAGGCAAAGGCCATCGGGGAAACTACTTTACAGTAACAGCAGCACAGCAGGTATGGGCAGCATCCGCATCCGGCAGACACTCAAGATGCCAGCCATCGACCTTGCGGATGACGCTCTCCACAGTCTTATGGAGGGCATCGGTAGATCTACGGTCCCACCTCATGCAGGAACAAGCCGGCATCAGCGAAGCATAGGCCTGAAGAGGGGCAAGCTTGGAAATCTTATTGTATGGAGCCTGAGAAAGCCGTACCACCCCATTCAAAGGAAGGACGATATTCTTATAGCAAGGAGTCTTTCCGCTCCATGGACTTCCATATACATTCACTGCTCCATCGATGACTCTGATCACCGGATTGTCATCATTAAGGAGCCAGGTACCTTCTATATTCTCAAGCCAGAGACGACTGTGCGTGCTCTTTCCAGTGCCGCTGCGGCCAAGGAAGACATATCCACCACCTTCGTAGGCCACGACAGAGGCATGAATCATCAAAGTGTCGTACGCTGAAGTATTGAAAGTATACAGAAGCATCATGGAATTGCTCAGGGAGAACTCCATGAGACGGGAGGCATGAGCCCGTGGGATATATACTATATTGTCAGAATAGTCCTCAGATGGCTTCAGGATGCAGTCCGGGCGGGACTTGGAATATGAGAAACCGAAATTGAAATGTCCGTCTTCAGCCTCGAAAAGCCAGAAATACGGGGCCTCGTCATTCATGACATCCTTAACTGCACCAGGATCGATCTCGTGAAGATCATCAGCAAATTCCACCCTCAGGTGAAAAAGAGGGGCCACAGAGTCATCTTCACAAAGGAATGGCTCATAAGGAGCAAGATGGTCCTCCTTGGAGAAACCGTCAGGCAAGGTCACAGCAAAAGCATGACCAGCCACAACATATTTATGCATATTTTCCATATATTTTTCAAAGATAGGAAAATTTATCCGTACTTTTGCAAAGTTCGGTATTTCAAAGGAAAACACCATGTCATATCGAACAGGCAAAACAGCCGGAACCGCTATACAGACAGAAAATGACCAGAACGATAACGATAGACAAGGCCATAATGATGGAGGAAATCAGACAGCTGATTTCTGAAGGAAAGACCGTGACCATCACAGTCAAGGGCAACAGCATGAACCCGTTTGTAGTCCATCTGAGAGACCAGATGACCCTTGGGCCGTGGAGAAAGGAAGACATCAGGAAAGGGACTGTGGCCCTGGTCAGAGACACAAGAGGCAATCACCTGATACACAGAATCATAGAGGTTCACCCGGACAGAGTGGTCCTTCTCGGAGACGGAAATGTCAAGCTGACGGAAACAGCCACATGGGACAATATCATAGGTATAATGTACTCCATCACCCGCAAGGGCAGGACTTATACACCTCAAAGCATGATATGGCGGATATATTCAGCCATATGGATGTTCCTGACCCCGGTCCGCCGATGGCCGTTAGGGCTTTGGCGACGGATCTTTCCACAGCCGGTGATGCCACGAAGATAACAGAATCAGCCCCGCAAATGCGAGGCTGATTCTGTACTATTTACTTAGATGTGTGAGATCGTTTAAGACCTGCACTATACCTGTTCGGAACGTATTTCCAAACTCACGCAGAGCGATTTCGGGGAAGAGGAAGAAGAGACCGAAGTAGCGTGATATGTGGCACATAAGCGAGTACAACTTTTCATAGATATAATGTCTGGTGCGCTTACGGCCATATGCTGTCTGTCTTCCGAAGTTTCCTTCCCTCAGCACCCTTTTCAGAATGCGGGCGGACTTACGGCTAAGACGAGAATCGTAAAGCGGCATTTCCTCTGCCGGAAGTCCCAGATAGTCCACCAGAACGCAGCCCAGTGCCTTCCACGGTTTCAGCAGGTGCATTTCTGTGAGGATAGATTCAAGGTAGTCCACAGACAAGCTGCCGTGACAGGCATGAAGAATCATCATCCAGTCGCAGAACTGTCTCAGACCGATGCCACCATTAATGAAATGGTGCCAAAGATGGTAGAATATAAAGAAAACATTGAAATTATCTGACGGAGTGTTCACAGGGACTCCACCGAAATCAAAGACCTTGAGATCCTTCGTAACACCCTCATAGGCATATCTTTGGAGAATCTCATTCTGTTTCCTGAAGGAATCCTGAGAAACATATCTGTGTACCTCCACCGTAACAATCCCCAGCTCTGCATGAAAATGCTTGCCGACTTCCAATGCGGACCTCTTGTCGATTCCGCTTACCACAGGAAGGAGAGCATCATATGCCCTGGAGTAGTTCTCCTGACCGACATAAAGGTCTATGTCTCCACACTGACGAAGTTCAGGCACAGGATAGTAGCGGGCAATTCCCTGCCCCTTCAGCAACACAGACTCCACTCCTGCCTCACGAAGCGTCGACACCACCTTGATCAAGGAACTGTTCAGAAGGTTGTGGGAGCCAAGGTTCTGGACGGGAATCATCTTCAGCTTAGAGAGCAATCCGGCAGGCAAACACTCTCTGATTTCAGGAGTGCGCATAAGCACATCGCCCACCAGCCCGGTTAGAGTCTGAATCTTGGCCAGAGCCATTACCTGTCCCCATTCTGAAAACCCTTCCGGAACTACCACCGGAGTCTTCCAGAAGGCAGCGCGGACAGCACTGAAAAACACTTTCTCGTATTGTTTCATATCCGATTATTTCTCAAAATCCTTAATTCTTTGTTCCTCGCTCAGGCGACAGATCAGCACCCTTCCCTCTCGTTCCACCACAATACAGTCCTCAATACCTTCCAGAACCACACTTGCAGCATAAGGAGCATGGACTATACAACCTTTGCAACCATAAAGATGCACATTGTCCCCCACCACAGCATTGCCGTTTTCGTCATGAGGCAAAAGAGTCCATAGTGAACCCCATGTGCCCACGTCGCTCCATCCGAAGTCAGAAGGGAAAGTATATATATAGTCAGCCTTTTCCATGACGGCATAGTCGATGGATATCTTCTCGCATGTAGGGAAGACTTCCCCTAGCACTTCTGCCTCACGAGGGGTGAAGAAGGCCTCGGACATAAGGTCCATCTTATCTGCAATGGATGGGGCAAATGCACGGAGCGAGTCGACTATTGTGGTGACATTCCAGACGAAGATTCCGGCGTTCCAAAGATAATTCCCGGCTGCAAGATAGTCCTGAGCCACCTCAAGAGACGGCTTCTCCTTGAAAGCCTCCACTGCACAGATCTCACTTCCTTCCAATGTCTCCGATGCAGCTATATATCCATATCCGGTCTCCGGTCTGGTAGGCTTGATGCCAAGAGTCAGAATCCTCTTGCCCTGTGCCGTGAAATCCAGAGCTGCACGGACGATTCTCCTGAACTCATCCACATCGGTCACAAGAGCATCTGAAGGAGTGACCACGATGTTCGCATCAGGATCCTTCGCCTTGATCTTCCAGCAGGCATAGGCGATGCATGGAGCAGTGTTCCGTGCACAAGGCTCAGCAAGGATATTCTCTTCAGGAATCTCAGGAAGCTGATTCCTGACCATTCCCACATAAGCCTCGCTTGTCACGACCCACATGTTCGACATCTGGCACAAAGGGGCGAACCTTTCCACTGTCATCTGTATCATGGTCTTCCCACAGCCCATCACATCGATGAACTGCTTGGGATATTCCGGAGTACTCATGGGCCAGAACCTGCTACCCACTCCTCCTGCCATAATCACTACATGTGAATTCATCTTCGGACCTAATCTTTGCTATTATTCTTCTCTTCCTCAAGACGCTTACGATAAGCATCCATACGTTTCTTCCAGGCAACCTGCTTTGCCCGTGCCTCCTTAGCCTTGCGTGCCTGCAGGTCCTCCATCTTCTTTTCCAGATAGTTGTCAGCCATGTCCTGTCATCAGTTATAATGTCCTTCCAGGATAGGCCTCCAAAGCCTTCTCCAGAATAAGAAGCGCCCTCTGTATATCCTCCTTCTTCAATACATAAGCCAGACGGACCTGATTCCTTCCAAGAGAGGAATCAGAGTAGAAGCCTGACGCAGGAGCCATCATGATGGTCTCGCCCTCATACTCAAACTCGGACAGGCACCACGCACAGAACTTATCTGCGTCATCCACAGGAAGCTGCGCGACAGTATAGAATGCGCCCATAGGAATAGGGGTATAACATCCCGGAATCCTGTTGATTCCGTCGATCATGCACTTACGTCTCTCGACATATTCCTCATATACATCACGGGAATATTGTTCAGTCCCCTCGATGGAAGCCTCAGCAATGATCTGACCTATCAGAGGAGGCGATAGCCTTGCCTGACAGAACTTCATGACAGTCTTGCGTACTGCTTCATTCTTTGTGATCAGGGCACCGATTCGGATTCCACACTCAGAATAACGCTTTGATACTGAATCAATAAGGACCACATTCTGCTCAATACCCTTAAGGTGCATGGCAGAAATATATGGACTGCCGGTGTAGATGAACTCACGATAGACCTCATCTGAGAAAAGGTAAAGATTATATTTCTTAACAAGGTCTCTGATCTGGTTCATCTCCCTCTGAGTATAGAGGTAACCGGTCGGGTTATTCGGGTTACATATAAGAATAGCCTTGGTCCTCTCGTTGATAAGTTCCTCGAACTTCTCCACCTTAGGAAGACAGAAGCCTTCCTCGATGGTGGTGGTCACCGTGCGGATCACAGCACCGGCCGAAATGGCAAAGCTCATGTAATTGGCATATGCAGGCTCGGACACGATGATCTCATCTCCAGGATTGAGACAGCTCATAAAGGCAAAGAGCACAGCCTCGGAACCCCCGGAAGTGATGATGATCTCATCAGGAGTCAACTTGATCTGATACCTCTCATAATAATCCACAAGCGCCTTACGCAGAGACAGATACCCCTGCGACGGGCTATATTCCAATGTCTTCCTGTCGATTGTCTTAAGCACATCCAATGCCTTCTGTGGAGTCGGCAGATCCGGCTGTCCGATGTTAAGTCTGTACACCTTGACTCCCCTATCCTCAGCCGCATAAGCAAGAGGCGCCAACTTCCTGATCGGCGACTCCGGCATCTCCAGACCCCTCTGAGATATCTTTAAACCATTATCCATAAATATTCGTTCTATATAGCTAGTCCCTTCTGAAAACGTCGCGGGTATAGACCTTATCAGCCACATCATCCAGGCAGGAATCATAGCGGTTGGCGATGATGGCGTGGCACTGAGCCTTGAAGGCCGCCAAGTCATTCACCACCCTGCTGCCGAAGAATGTGGTGCCATCTTCGAGAGTCGGCTCATAAATCACCACCGTCGCACCCTTCGCCTTGATACGCTTCATCACGCCCTGGATCGCGCTCTGACGGAAATTATCACTGTTCGCCTTCATCGTCAAACGATACACACCCACAACAACCTCACGCTCCGAAGCCGCACCAAACTCATTATTGGAAGTATAGTTATAATACCCCGCCTTAGCCAACACCTGATCAGCAATGAAGTCCTTACGGGTACGGTTGCTCTCCACGATGGCCGTCATCATATTCTGAGGCACATCATCATAGTTCGCAAGCAACTGCTTCGTATCCTTTGGGAGACAATACCCGCCATATCCGAACGACGGATTGTTGTAATGGCTGCCGATTCGAGGATCAAGGCCGACACCATTGATAATAGCCTGAGTGTCAAGACCCTTCATTTCCGCGTACGTATCCAGCTCATTGAAATACGACACACGTAGAGCCAGATAAGTATTCGCGAACAACTTCACCGCCTCAGCCTCCTTCAAGCCCATAAAGAGAGTAGGAATATCCTCTTTAATCGCACCTTCCTGAAGCAGACCGGCAAATGTCCTTGCCGCAGCATTCATACGGTCAAAATCCGCAATCATCGCAATGGCCCGGTTCTCATCATCAAAATTGTCGATCAACTTTGGAGTACCCACAATGATTCTTGAAGGATAGAGATTATCATATAAAGCCTTGGACTCACGAAGGAACTCCGGAGAGAAAAGCAGATTGAACTTCTTGCCACGCAGATTCTCAGAGTATGCAAAACGAAGAGCATACTTAACATAAAGACTGCGACAATATCCCACTGGAATGGTCGATTTGATGACCATAACCGCATCCGGATTAACCTCAAGAACCAGGTCAATCACCGCCTCAACTGCCGAAGTGTCAAAGAAATTCTTCTTTGCATCATAGTTGGTCGGAGCTGCAATCACCACAAACTCCGCATCACGATACGCTGCTGCGCCGTCAAGAGTCGCCGTCAGATCCAACTCCTTCTCAGCAAAAAACTTCTCAATATATTCATCCTGGATAGGGCTTAGCCTGCGATTGATCTTATCCACCTTCTCAGGGATCACATCCACAGCTGTAACTGTGTGATTCTGTGCCAGAAGTGTGGCCATCGACAGACCCACATATCCTGTACCTGCTACTGCTATCTTCATAAATTTATTTTTATTTTTCTTTAAATAAACTATCTTTGCACTTAAGGAAGTAAAACGTGGCCTGGAAGGGGGAATAAGTCCTAGTGCAAAGTCCCGCCATCTGCCCCCGCAAAAGCAATTCCACCACGATTCCCTGGGCATCTCATACAAGCAGTCTCAATCGAGGCTGCTTGTTTTTAAGAATGAACATCAATCGCTGTAATACAATATTGTACATTCGTACCATCACTCCCCTTCTGACCGACAGTCAATCTCACCAAGCCGATAGCCGGACAATTATATTCCATAATAAGCATACGTTTAAATCCTCTCTGATTCTTGGTTTTAGGGTTTATCGGCTTACTTTCTTTCAAAACAGCATTAGGCAAAATCGCATCCAACTGTAAAACCGCAAGAGTTGAAAGATATCGTAATGATGCGTGACCTGCCGTCTCATTAACGGATATATACTTTATGTGAATATAGTCGTTCAACGACTTATTGAAAATTCTTCTTTCCTCGTGTCTGATCATCCACTGAAAATAGAACTTCCTGATTATACGATTCCTACTCCTTCTATCCTCGACAGCATCACCAGTTGGCACATCCTCCGGATGAATCTCTAAATTTTCATTAATTTGCTCTCCTGCACCCGATTCAAGAATTGGCAAATCAAAGACATCAGGCTCATCAACATAGCCTACCAGCATCTCCAACGGGACTCCCAGCACCTCTGCAGCACGCGAAATAGTCTCCAGATTATTTGTTTGAAAGAGCACATTCACGTTCTGCCTCTGAATCCCCATCCTTCTGGCGAATTCAGCCTTGGTCATTCCCACCTGTTCAAGAAGCAGCGCCCCCCTTTCCTCAAAATAAATTCCTTTCATGAAGCAAAGATAATGTAATATTCAATTATTACAAAACTCTGCAGGAATAATTGAATCAGGGATTATTACCAGAGTACCTGCAAGGGTCAATGTCTTACTTATAATATTCCTTATACCACCTGGCGAAGGCTCTGAGACCGTCGCGAAGAGATGTGGACGGCTTGAAACCGAAATCGCGTTCAAGAGCCGATGTATCTGCATATGTGACCGGAACATCACCCGGCTGCATCGGTACAAGCTCCTTATGAGCCTCGAAATCGTAGTCTGCAGGAAGCACACCTGCCGCGAGAAGTTCCTCCTGAAGAATTGTCACGAAATCGAGAAGGTTCTCCGGCTGATTGTTACCGATATTATAGACTGCATACGGAGGAACCGGAAGCCCGTCTTCTCCCACCTGCTTTGCCGGAGCCTTCTGCATCACACGGATGACGCCCTCGACAATATCATCTACGTAGGTAAAGTCGCGCTTGCAGTTGCCGTAGTTGAATATCTGTATCTTCTCACCCTTCACAAGTTTGTTCGTAAATCCGAAATAAGCCATGTCAGGACGTCCTGCAGGACCATACACTGTGAAGAAACGCAGACCTGTAGATGGGATATTATAGAGTTTGCTGTATGCGTGCGCCATCAATTCGTTGCTCTTCTTTGTGGCAGCATAAAGAGAGACAGGATTGTCCACCTTGTCATCAGTCGAATACGGCACCTTCTTGTTTGAGCCATAAACCGACGAAGAAGAAGCATATACAAGATGCTCCACTCCACCCTCATACTGCCCGTATGAATGACGGCATGCCTCGAGAATATTATAGAATCCTATAAGGTTTGCCTCGATATAAGCTCCTGGATTCGTAATGCTGTAACGAACACCTGCCTGAGCAGCAAGGTTAACCACAACCTGAGGCTTATAATCAGCGAACACCTTGTCAATCAACTCCTTGTCTGCGATATTTCCTTTAATGAAGGTAAAGTCGGGATACTTCTCCAGCTGAGCGAGACGTTCCTCCTTCAAGCGGACATCGTAATAGTCATTCATATTGTCGATACCCACAACCGTAGGATTATCGTATCTTTTATAGATTGCCTTCACCAGATTGCTTCCTATGAATCCGGCTGCACCTGTAACTAATATTGTCATAATTATCCAAATAATTTCTTAGCTTCTTCGTAACTGTCAAGACTTCCGATATCAAAACGACCGGCAGTCATCGGCCATGCATGCATGACCGTATTATCCACCATATAATGAGCAAGATTGCCCGGAGCATCCTTGCCGCATCCGTTCTCCACACTGTGACGCACAAGGTCCAGGTCCTTCTTCAGATAGATATAGAAAGGAGGTACAGCCCAATGCGACTTAGGCACCTGAGGTTTCTCCTCCATATTCAGAACCTTGTTATCCCCATCAAGAACGACTACCCCCGTTCTCTGAAGTCTCTCTATGCTCGGTTGTTCGTGACACATAATGCACGAGGAATCCTTCTCCATGGCAAAATCCACGAACTCGCGGAAACTGAACATCAGGATATTGTCAGCCGCCACCACAAGCAGATCATCATCTATCGAAAGTTTATCCATCGCGAAAAGAAGGTCGCACACAGCCCCAAGACGGGTCTCGTTTGTCGAAGTGCCATCATCAACGATGGTAACTGGCTTAGTATAAGTCTGAGCTGCAGCCCACTCCTCGAATATATGGGCAAAACGATGGTTGGTGATGATTATATGCTCGTCGATGTCAGGAATCCTGTCGATATCGTCCAGCATACGACCGAGAATGGTTGACTCCCCTATCTGCAGGAGAGGCTTAGGAAAATTTCTGGTAAGTTCGCCTAAACGGGTCGCATATCCAGCAGCAATTACGATATTCTTCATTATACCTGTAGCAGTTATATATTGTTCTTGCACTTGATACCCTCAAAAAGCAGGGTACCACGAGCATTTTCATATTGAAAGTGCGCGAGGTCTAAACAAATCGGGCACCGTCGTCAGTCTTGCAGAAATGGATTTCAAATGTGTCTGCATATTCCGGGAACATTCGGAGATACTCACTGGTAATCTGCTCACGAATCTGCTCCTTCCTGGCCGGATCGACAAGAGCAATGCAAGCCCCTTTGAAACCGGCACCACTGAAACGACCGCCGTAGATTCCCTCACACTGACGCATTATGTTATATATAGCTATGAGTTCCTCGCTGCCACACTCATAATTCTTGATCGAACTCTGGCAACTGTCGAAACTCAACTGTCCGAAAAGTGCAAGATTGCCTGTTTCCCAAGCGGTCACCCCCTTGCGTACACGTTTGTACTCGCTATAGAAATGCTCCGCACGACGGGCAAAACGCGGAGGCATCTTTTCCTTTGTGAGATCATAAGTCTCCTTCGGAATATCACGAAGATAAGTCTTGTCAAACGACTTCAGAGGCATCCCGGTATAGGCCATCATATTCCAGGCAGCAGTTTTGCATTCAGCCACGCGTAGATTATAATCGCTGCTCACAAGGCTACGGGTGAGCCCTGAGAAAATGATAGCTATCTCGAACTCCGGCATGCGAGGATTCTTCTTGATGATGCGGTACTGCTCGGAATCCGTATCGAGGAAAAGAAGCGAATCCTTCTCCCCCAGCACGATACAAGCCTGATCCAGAATACCGTTTGTCAGTCCGATATACTCCCTTTCTGCCTGACTTGCTGTCTTTATCACCTCCATCTTCGAAAGAGTGATATCATTAGCCTTGGCCAGAGCCATAACATATGCCGTCAGCACAGCAGCGCTGCTGGATAGCCCCCCGACAGGCAGGCTTCCCTTAATCACTCCACTTATTCCACGCCTCAATTCAAAACGTCTCTTCAGAGCATATTTTGCACCACGCGCATAATCGCCCCAATTCCCTTCCTTCATCTGAACAGGCTTCGTCACATCAAAACAGACCTCACCATCAAAAGTAAGACTTTTCAGATGCACCAGACCATCCTCAGTCGGAGTGAACCAGAGATCCACACCCTTGTCGAAAGCGAAACCAGTCACCAGCCCGTGCTGATGATCCACGTGAGCCCCCAAAGGACACACGCGATACGGTGAAAAAATGTGATATTTGTAATTGTTCATAAAATATATTTGACTAACAGCGAGAACCTTTAAGAGTGTTATCAATCCTATACCCCAACAGAGCCGACAATATAGTCTCTCCAGTCATAAAATGGGTCGGAGAAATTGATTTCTGGCTGAGGAAACTGATAATTCCCTCCACATTCAAGGGATGGAACATTCAAACGGCAATCCGCATCAATAACATTTAATCCAGATTCACCTTTGATAACATTGAACTCATTAAGATCCCCGACATACAGGAAATCAGTCTTAAAATTAAGATGCATCCCATAATCCATACCAGCATCCTCGAATCCCATTTTATACATAAATGACATCCGTTCAGATTCAGTTATCAAATCTCCCACTACATAGGGTTGGGAAACAACTACGACAAAATCTCCATTACAACCTCTCGCAAAGCCGATAACCTTCAAGGTCGTCTCTGGAAACAAGGCATTATGTATAATGATTCTATCTAACGCTAGACGAAGCACTGTGTAATGCTTCAAAGAAATTAACTTATAGACAATTCTATTATGGACATCAAAATAGACAACACTTTCAGATCCGTTGTCTTGTAATAAACAAAGATTGTCAAGATATTCCTCCGGATTTTCAATCCACACTCCTGACAATCTCGCCCATATCTCAACTATATGTTCTTGAATAGCCGCTTCGCCGACGAGGTCATCCGTATCATAGATCTGCCTTGTCTCAGACTCTGTGCAAGGACATCCTCTACAGATAACGGACGCAGCGCACAAGATTTCCGATCCCTTAGACAGGCCTGACTGTTGCGCATATGGAATTCGTTCAAATACTGCTGCTCCATTTTTAATATCCTCCGCTATTAATTCTAAATCTGATAAATTCTTATCTGTAAAACCTTCATTCCATACTCTTTGGTTAATGTCATTCAACCGCTCAAAATCACTCATAACTCATCAATAAACATTCCAAAATTATACGACAACAACAAAGTTACGAAAAGTATTTGAAATTCAAACATTTTCAAGAATAACCGCCTCTATCGGTTACTCTTTGCATTTATACAACCGGATTGTACCGATGACTAGTCTAGGTTAGTGTCTAATCTGCATCCTTGCGGGATTAAGGCTATGGAAACTTAGAAAATTATTTCACTATCGCTTCCTTGATGCAATCGACAATATAGCGAACATCATCATCAGTCACACAAGGACCTGCCGGAAGACAGATGCCTACCTTGAAAATCTCCTCCGACACGCCATTCACGTATGCTGGAGCGGCAGCATACACCGGCTGCTTATGCATAGGCTTCCATACAGGGCGAGCCTCAACCTTCTTAGAAAGCATGAACATGCGAAGAGCCTCCACATTATCGTTTGGCTGACAATCTGTAGTAGCGCTATCAACTGCCTTAATCACTCCAGCAGCACCACCCACGGCCGAAGTAATCACCTCTTTATAAGCATCCTCCTGCCCCACAATCTTCACAGACGGATCAATAGTTGCAGTACAAAGCCAGAAATTAGAATCATAACGACCGTCATTAGGCTGATCATGCAAAGTAATACCAGGAATATCCTTCAACAACTGACGATACAACTCTTGAACATGCTTATGGTGAGAAATATGATCATCCAGCACCGTCATCTGACCACGACCAATACCTGCACAAACATTACTCATACGATAATTATAGCCGATAGCAGTATGCTCATAATAAGGATATGCATCACGAGCCTGAGTCGCATACCACATTATCTGATTAGCATCCTCAACAGAACGACAGATAAGCGCACCACCACCCGATGTGGTAATCATCTTATTACCATTGAATGAAAGCACACCAAAACGGCCGAAAGTACCAAGCACCTGACCATTGAAGCGAGAACCCATACCCTCGGCAGCATCCTCAATTACAGGGATACCATATTTATCAGCAACAGCCATGATACGCTCACAATCATACGGCATACCATAAAGTGCCACAGGAATAATCGCCTTCGGATACTTGCCAGTCTTCTCCTTACGATCAAGAATAGCCTTCTCAAGAAGCTCCGGGTCCATATTCCAAGTATCACGCTCACTATCAATGAACACAGGAGTAGCACCAAGATAAGTGATAGGATGCGAAGAAGCACAGAAAGTAAAGGTCTGCACACACACCTCATCACCAGCCTGCACACCACAAGCAATCAAAGCCAAATGCACTGCAGCTGTACCAGCAGAAAGGCAAACAACCTTGCGGTCAAGCTTACTGCCATCGTCCATAGCATTCGCGAAATCAGCAAGATTCTGCTCAAAAGCATTCACATTCGGTCCCATCGGCACAACCCAATTGGTATCAAAAGCCTCCTTTACATATTTCTGTTCAACACCTTCCTCGCTCATATGAGCAAGGCACAGGTAAATTGTTTTTCTTTCTGACATATTTATGCTGTTTTGTTGATTATTTTATCTACTTTCGCAGTTAAGAATTAAGTCGCGTCTCAGATGAGGTAAATCGTTTCGTGCAAAGTCTCCGCCCCGAGCCTCACCATAAGGTAAACATCCGCCGCGTATTCCTGGAGCAAAGATTAAAGGATGCTCATCAGAGCATCCTTGTTTGTATACATCTAACTCAATTATTGGACTTTCTCATCTGTTCACGTTTTATTCTTTTATTTATCATTATCTACCCACTCCACCATCCTGCGGTAAAGCGGTGCCATCAACGTCAACTTGTCATCCTGCCCTCCGTATATTGGCAGCGTCATCATCCAGCCATGGTAACGGAGAACCTGATAGAACTGAAGAAAGCCAAGAAGCGACGTCTTCTGATCAGGACGGAAAAGAATATCTGAATGATACCTATATATTGACAGTAGCAACGTTCCTCGACACGACTCACAATCCTGAAAAATCGAAGACCCAGTATACTTCGGATTCAGATTTCCTACGGTTTCATACAACCCTTCGCATCGCTTCTTAAACTCAATATCAAATTCCATTGCATAATGCTTCTCATTCAGTAACCTGCAAACGATCTCCTTATCCGCCTCACTTTCAAGATTATCCATCTGCTCCATCAGAAGTCGCGAACTCTCAGGTACTTTATGAATCTCGCAGCCTGCAGAAGTATCCGAAAGTTCCTTAGTCAATTCATATGACTTCTCATAATCCCACCACAACTTCATCTTCACCACCTCATCATACACAAAACGATGATCAAAAGTATAAGTCAACTTATACTCACCAGCCTCAAGCCCCAGCTTCTCATTCACCGTCTTCTCCAACTCTATCGTCACATCATTTTCGTAATAATCGTAATCGCAATACGTCAAGATTTCATCGATTCCCCGCCCGAAGAACAGTTCCATCGCCTCAACATTCCCATCCCTCTCAACATCACGCACCATACGTCCATCATCATACTTGCACATAATAGGCAGCGCAATTGGAGTAAAGTCCAGCCCTGGTGCGAACTCCACCGGATCAAAAGCATACTTTGCCATCTTCTGCGGTGTCACATGCAACCCAAGAAACAACGTAATATCATCTCCCGGCCTTACCGGCAGACGCGACAGAAATCCTATGCAATTATAGCTTCCCATAGCGGCACAGAACTATATCTATCTAGTATTCAAACTCAATATATCTCTGCATAATGCATCTGCCCCTTCTCTCGACTTCTTGTATGCATTGACTTCGTCATAAATAACCTGCCGATCGAACTGTAGTTTCTCAAGCATAAACTTCTCCCGATGTTCAAATGTGAGGAAAACGTCATCCCAAGTCATCGCATAAATTTCAAAATTATCCTTGTAGTGCACGAGCATTGCTCTATTCTTATCAGAAAAGGTCTGGTATTCTCCTTTGATATAATTATCTACCTCCTTTCCAACTACAATAAAAGTCCACTTGCGCTGGTGGGATTGAAAATGGGGCTCGTTTAATATTATATCTCTATAATCCTCTATCTGCCTCAATTGTTCTTTACCAATAACAACAGACGGTCGCTTAAGTTCCACTATTATATTTTCTTCCAAAAAAGATGAATATGCATACCCCGGTAATTTCTGACTACGGGACATAAAAATATCGGGTCTCTTACGAGCATCTTCCAAAGTAAATTCTCCCATCTTAGAAGCTCCATCTAACAAGTAAGTATATTTCATCAATGCTGAAGTGAATGGAATATCAGCAGACACTAAGTTGTATTGCTCCCCAAATAACCAATAATTCTCTTCTATTATTTTCTGTATATGATCACGCTCAGTTGTGAATTTTTCAAAATCATATACAAGTTCCTTCAACCCTTCTATCACAATGAGACGATTGCGAATCAAATTTATAGAAGAATTGATTCGGCTTAAAGTCGTGGCGCGTAATGTTGCGTTAAGTTCCTCTCTTTCTTCAGGAGACAGTCGCACAACTCCCTCAATAATATTTATAACATTGCTCCTTTCATTCGAGTCCAGCAATAAATTCAAGAAACCGACCATTGTCTTTCTCTGCTCGGTTGTAAGTTTCTGAAATATTTTTGGCTGAACAGTATATATGCCCTGAATAGCACCAATTAGATCTTTTTTCCGACTTTTTCCATATCTATCATCCGAGAACGTTGGCAAGATTCCATCTCTCTCATATTGAACAATGAGTTCATTTGCACCAACCTTTTTGATAAAATCTTTTTCTTTCTTTGCGAGATATTCCTTCAGACGTTTAATGAGTTTTTTATAGATGTCATCACTCTGATTTACCAAACCATCAAATCGCTCTCCATCTTCTTTGTCCCATGTGAACTTATTAAAATAAGATGAAGTCACATAAAGACTATGATGAAATGTTGTGGACTTATTATTGAACGAAGTCAAAACCTTGACCACTTCACGAAGATTGGAATTAAGCATGTAATAATAGTATTTATCAGAAATCTTTGTATTCCAGCGAATAAAATTACACTTAAACGAATACTCTCCGACTGTCAGTTTCCACTCTTCTTCATCTCCAATTATACTGCGGTAGTCTAGTTCAACTCCGTCAATTTTTATTGTATAACCCTTTGATTGGTTCAATAGTAAGAACCAGGCAAACTCACTCGCAAGATAATGGGTAAAAGAATCATTTGTAAAATTATTCTCTGATAGATTAGAGCGCATTTCTAAAAACTGTACAACCGTACCTGTAGCCTGTATCTCATCACATGCGATAGGCGCTGGATCAGATGCCTCATACTCTGATCTATCAGACGAATAAATCTTAATCTCATACTGTTTTATACAACGATCATCATCTCTATATCGTGTTCTCCATAACACACCGCCTGATATGACATTATATGAGAAGCGTCCCTTACCTTTGCGTCCTCTAGTGTCTGATAATCGTTGATATGTCTGAGCTTTATTTGAGTCTAAGAATGTACCAAACGTGTTTGGTAAGTCAGAATAATCAATGCCACTTCCGTTATCAATTATCCACAGCCCATCAATCCCTCCAAGTTCATTTCGAGAATAACGAATTTCGACACAGGAAGCACCTGCATCAAATCCATTCCAAATATATTCGGCAATAGCTTTCTTATAATCGTCAGTAAGGCCAGAATTTAGGACACTCTTACTATTAGCGGATAGTTTATACTTCATAATCAATTATATTTTGACTAAATGTCCTAACGAACTGGACTTTACAATAGCATTAGGAGCATAAAGTCTTACTAGAGCATCAACGATAGTCCTTTGGCCTTCTGTAGCGCTAGGACTCAGAGTAATTTCCATTTTATCAAGAATTCTTTCATCAAGACTCATAAAATACTTCGTGAAAGCTAGTTCTTTATTTTGCAGGCACGCATTAAACGCTAATGTCCCAACATCATCTTGATTTGGACACATTATAGGATTAAACGGAAATATTGTCAAAGCAAAGCGAGTTTCATTTTGAAAAGCCCAGCGTCTATGCTTATAACGTCCAATCTCACCAAATGATATATTACCAGTATATGTACCGTCTTCGTTAGGTGTTATAATAACAGAATCTCTTGTCTTAGTCGCAACATTGTCAACATATTGAACTTTACGATAAAAGTAATCACTATCTATTGACTGATTTGGTAAAATAAAGTAGTCTTCGTTCTCAAATTCTTCAGATGGTAACGATAAAACCATGCTACCTGCCCACTGTTGCCCGCCCCATTTCGGATCATTAATGAAGTACTTCTTGAACATGTCTTTCTCAAGACCTATCCTGACACCAAACTTATCACCACCATACATTTTCCACAGAGGGATACTCTCCTCATCTGATTCTGTCCAACACGATACAAACACATATCGTCCCACATAAATACCAGAAGAGCATACACTACCTTCCTCTAGATCATCAACACAATCAAGACGATTAAACAACAAGGTCTTATTCTTTAGTATAAGGGCGAGGGATTCTACCGTTGTATAATGGTATATCATTTTTAGCTTATACTCCCTTATTATTGGGATTTTACTCGATTCTCAATTGAAATTCCTACAGAAACTGTTCATTCATGTCTATTTACGGACTGATATCGTATTCATGTATTTCCTTTGCGGAATCGGAATCATTCCGATGATGACATCTCTGACTCATAAGTCTTCTTAGGACAAATACGGACGGACTCGCCATCTATTTCTATAATTCCTCTACTTTGCATTCCCTGAAGACAATAGAAAACATCTGCAGATGTCATCTGAACCTTATCTGCAATATCGCTTATTTTAACTTTTGGTTGACGAGACTCAAATATTACTGAATAAACCTCGAAATCCTTACTCTGTATTAAATTATCACTAAATTTTCCTGGAAATAGTTGGTTTTGCATTGCTCTATTATTCTCGCGAACAATATCATATGTAGAACTATACATTTTATCGAATAATTTCTCCAGACACTTCACACTTTCGCTAATTGATGAATAAAGAGCCACCGTCCGTTCATTTTCTTCTTTGCTCCATAGATAGAATAGCGCAGAAAAGATTATTGACACAATAGCTAGTGTGATAGATACGACTCCCATTATGAGATTTATTAAAGCAAATGTATCCATATCATCATTCCCAATAATTATCTGGAAGACCTTTAATCCAATTGTACTCTTCTTGAGTAAATCCGACAGCAGCCCACTGAGGCTTGACTGCTATAACAAACAACAAATCCCCTTTGTCAATGTATTGCTTTAAATAATCCCGCAATTCAACTGATGTCTTTGATGAAGCAACAAGCCATACAGATCCTGTTTGATGCCACCAGGGTCCAAATGACTTAATACTTTCATGTAATTCTTCGAAATTACGATTGGGATTCTTCATATCATACGAGATACAGTACACCATAAATTTTTAAAAACTTTGTAAAATATAAGATTATATTATCCGAATTATATTAAGGCACATTTCCAACTATAAGTCATTTTTTAACTTATCATACAGAAGTCTTAGTCAGCAACTCATTTTGAAAAGTTGGATAATGCGTACTAACGAATGAGACAAAATTTGGTAGATCAGTAGATTTTTCTAATATAATATATTCTATAGCATCTATCGCCACCTCAATATTAGGAAGATAACTTAGTGCAATTCGTTTTCTATAATGAATTAATTCTGACTCATTTTTGTATGAGACCACTTCCATTTGCTCAATATTTCCTACAATTCTCCACTCTCGTTCATTGTAGAACTTTCGATTTTTAAAGTATAGCTCACCATCATTCTCAAAAACCTGCTTTCCATATACTTGCTTTAGTCAAGAAGTAAACCAGGGTGAAGACTTAAAAAAATCTATGCTATTAGAATTACTATTATGAGGGATTCCACCTGTTTTAGAGTGGCTATAGAAAACTGGAGATGCGCCTAATGTTTTCAATGCAGATCTTTTAATTCCAATCGCATACGCACCATACCAATTTACATGATTCTTAACCATAGACAATGACAATGATATACTATCAACAAAATAAGCCAACTTCGTTCCCGCTATCTTTTCATAGATCTTACTAAACTTGAATCCACTTATTCTTCGACCAGAACTAGGATTAAGAATCTTTTCAATAACATTATATGAGGATGTAAAATGAAAGAGAGTTTGAGAACTAATATTTGTTCTTTATGGATATGAACCAATTGTACTATTCATAATTTACATCGAACTTAATATCATATTATCTCACCAGCATACTCAATCTTCTTACCAAGCACAGTAGCAAAGATCATCTGAATATCCTTAACAAAGCTATAATTTCTATAATAATAGCAATTCAAACGAACCTTGTCTGGATAAATTACATTATCATTATACCATATAGCGATCTCCTGATCTGTCATAACAGAGAAATCAGGCAATTCGGCAAACTTAGCCACTTGTTCGTTCTTTCCCGCCTTGATCTGAGCAACAAATTCAGCTATCATCTCATCTTCGACACGATACTTCAAAGTAGCTGGACCTGTAATGCCAGGACGAAGTTTCAACACATCACAATCATCACCCATAAGTTTATCAGCATAACCAGGAACATCCGGACGTGGTCCCACGAAACTCATATTGCCAATCAGCACATCCCACAACCCAGGCAACTCATCAATCTTATAATGACGAAGCTTTGCCCCAAATGGAGTGATACGGTTGTCTCCAGCCACTGATACTGTGGAGCCCGAATGCTTTACTGTCATAGAGCGGAACTTATGGCAGGTAAACAGCTTACCATCCTTGCCAACACGCTTCTGACAGAAGAACGCCGGCCCACCTGGCATCTTAATCTTTATCAGTATCGCCACCAGTGGATACACCCACCATATCAGCAGCAAGCCACACAGAGCCGCTACTCTATCGAAAATCCATTTGAGAATCATATAGTATATTTCTTTACATATTTCAATTTCTTATACACCCCGAACACCATATTCCAAGCTGTCAGCCAAAGCGAATGAATGGCATTATTACCATTTGCCTCATGGAAAAGCTTATAGTGCCACTTCATCAAGGTAGCATATCCATGGGTAGAGATACTACCAGCGCGCCCCCTACGATACTTTGCCAATGGCTCTGCCAACAAGTAACAATCCGCCTTATGGCACACCCTCAGCCACATAGCATAGTCATTGTTCTTCTTGATGTCAGCTATCTGTAGCAAACCTACATGTTCTCGGTCATACATCACCGTCAAGCATCCCGGCCAGCAGAAGTTATACATTCCCCTACGGCTCACATGCTTCGGCCCACTGATCAGCACCCCCGTCTCCTTGCCAATCTCATCCATCTCCACATATTCTGTATACGAGAAATGATAGCCGTTCTCCACCATGAAACGAATCTGCATCTCTAGTTTCTTTGGATGCCACAAATCATCCGAATCCAAGAACGCGATCCACTTGCCTTGAGCCCTGCGAAGCGCATTGTTACGGGTAATAGCTGCCCCCGAGTTCTTCGGATTGCAGATATACTTAATACGACTATCCGCCTTCAGATAAGGCTCTATCTGCTCACGGGTGTTGTCCGTACTACAATCGTCTGAAATAATCATCTCCCAATTCTGGTACGTCTGAGCCTGTACCGAACGGATGGTCTCGCAGATAAAAGCGGCACAGTTCCATGTGGGGGTGATGACACTCACTAAGCCGTACTCATTCATATATTAATTCGTTCATTTACTCAGTAACTTTTACCACTCGATTATCTTTTATCTCTAAATTATAGTACTTCATCATATTTCTAATTTGCACATCATTTTGGTTTTCATGACAATTCTGACTAGCCAAGGAGGAATGATAATGAAAGTACTGATAAAAGTTATCTAAGCCAATATAAGTATACCCATTACGTTTAAGAACAATCTGTCTTGTTCCATTAAGAACTCCCATAAAATAGAACCACACATCATCTGCTAATGGCGTAAGACTCATAAATAAGTCCTTTCTGCAGATATCCTTATATAGGTATTCTTTCTTGTATAGGCAGCCAGCTCCTCCAGTAGGGAATACCATACCTTCACGCACATCACTAATCGTGTCATCCCAGGTATTGTATTCTGCAAATTGATTACCATCCGCATGAGGTCTATGTGCACGATGAGTGATTATACAACCTGGATTCTGCTTATGCGCTTCAATCAATCGTTCGACCATATTCCATCGACAATAGAGATCATCATCAACTGTTATGATCACATCATTTGGATATGTTTCCAAAGTTGGTATCAACTTTTTAAAAGAGCGTAAATCCTCACAATATTTGACAGTAAGAAGACCTTTCTGCTTAAGACTAGCTATACGTTTTGGTAGCTTTTCATCATTCCAATTATCGCTATCAAGCCATAGGACAATTTCGTCAGGCCTATAAGTTTGACTTAATAACGAATATATAGAATAAGCTAATACATTATTTACACGTCTCCCATAAGATGTAAGGGAAACTATAACTCTTTCCTCACCTTCTACTCTTAGCCTATTGAGAGGTTTAAAGTTGGGTGTATATAATTTATATCCCAATTTTATTAGTTCTCCCACACAAGATTCTGTAAGAGTTTTAAATTTCCTGAAATTCATCATGTGATATAATTTTATCGTTTTCCTAGTACATACCTGCACAGAACATTACTCTTGGATAACACAGTGATCACCATCAGACAAACAAGTGTACATATTAACGAAAAAAACGCACAAATTATAAATATCGTAAAAGGATCAACATTTGAAATCCAGCCCTGTCCTCTAAAATCAGGTAAAAAGAAATACTGCAACAAGTATATTCCGAAACTATTTTTTGCTACCAGATTGATGATTTTAGCACATCTTCCATCTGATTTCACTTGCTTAGAAGATTCATAGAGAAGCATCACTACTATATACAACCCCAAATATCTAAGTAGTATATCATTTAGGAGACGTTCTAATATATTGGGGAACAATTCTTCATATCTAAGCATGAAGAAGATTATAAAGAACAGTCCTACACAAATTGTTCTCAGTAATTCACTATCAAGTATTCGCAAATAATACTTCGAGAAATATTTAGCAAACATTCCCAAAGTAAAGAAATGTAAATACTTTGTCAGATGATTTAATTCAATTACTTCAAGGTATTTATCACCAGCTCCTGTGCTCAGATAGCCAATACCAGCGACAGAAAGAATGGTCATAAAAATCAATTGCTGTTTTTCTGTTTTCGTCACCAGACAAACAATGTAATATATGATAAAGCATTCCAATAATACACATCCAAACCAGTATTTTCCGAAACCTTCTGTAAAATCTATCCCCGTCTTTCTAGACAGAGCCCAAAACAACGAGAAAATAATCGTTGGTATCAATAACATCGTTACTTTCTTCCAAGCATTTATGAGATATTCGCTTATTGCCTTACGCGACTTTAATGCTAAATATCCGCTCACAAAGAAGAACGCCGGCATATTGAATGTGTAAATCAAATCACTTACTATACTTCCACTAAGTCCAAACCCAAACAATTCAACATGACCATAAATGACACAAATAATTCCTATACACTTTATAAAGTCGAGGTAAATAACTCGCCCCCCCCCGAAAGTTAAATTATTAATAGTCTGTGTATTACCCATATTGACTAACTATTTACAGTTTTGTTTCTTATAATATAATCGATTCAATAATACCCTTCATATCCACAGAATCAAAATAGTTCATTGCACCTTGCTTATATTTAGGTAAAGCATCAATTACTTTCTCAATTGTTGATATTATTTGATCAGCTCTCATTGGATACGGAATACATTCTCCACATCCATACTCAAGATATGTATATTTTAAAGCTGGTATATCATTAGAAATCATTGGTATACCAAACTTTGCATATTCAAAGATCTTATTCGGAGCACAATATAACGGGTTTAACGTTAAAGCGATTTGTCCTTTACGAGGGAAATAAGAAAGCACTCCTATTGAAGCTAATTTTGTTATCAACAAATGATATGGTGGTCGTATAAAAGGTATAAATATTATTCTATCCGATTCATACTGTTTCTTCAGTCTATCATACATATCACTTCCCTTACCCATCGCTATAAATGCATAGTCATCAGGTAATGCGCTGACAGCCTCACAGAACTCCTCCAATTTACGTTCCCCATCTAAGAAGATTCCTTGATAGAGAATCACTTTTTTGTTAGCTATTTTAGAACAAACAAATTCCACTAATTCTTTAACATCAGAGGGTATATCTATTAATTCCTCATCTTCTACAACCACCTTGTTAGGTAACACAATAGGTAGTTCTTTTAATTGAAGCATACCTTTTAAAATTTGAGCTCTATTATACTCACAGCACACGATTTTATCAGCCTTTGACATTACTGAGGCTATATCATATGATGGATTTAATAGTCTATATTTCCAATTTAGTTTCGGCTCTACATGTTCGAATAGATGAAGTATTGTTTTATACTTACCGATAATATCACTCAACAATACAATAGTTTCAGATTGTATAATCCACACCCTATCATCTTTGGTAATATCGGCATTTTGAAGGTATCTTTTTACTTGTGATTTAAATAGAAGTTGTTGCTTAAACTTAGTTATAAGATTAGCTTCACCATTATATGCCACAGTAGGCCAAAATTCAACACCTTCACTTTCGAATTTTTTCCTTGCAGCCACATCTGAATATACGCCAATATGAACAGGCCTAGTGCCCATCTGAGATAATAACCGTAGTATTGTCAATACTGGAGGATAATGCATAATATCCTCTTTAAGGATGATAAAAACTCTTTTCATTGTTTATGTATTATTGAACAAACATTTATTTTTCAAAGCGATCGCTGGCAATAAATACAAAGCCATAGTATTCGTAAAATAGACTGATGCGACCATAGATAAAACTATTAATGTAAATAATAAAGATTTTCCGCATAGAGTATTACCTTTCCATAAATATCTAAAAAATAAAAACATTATGAATATACCTATGTATCCAGTATATATTAAGACATTCTGAAAGGCATTAAAGTATGTAACCATATCATTTTTGCCATACAATGCAGATATTACAGGCGAATTATACGCACAACTCTGAATGTAGGAATCATGATCATTACCTATTATTTTGTATAAATTTGAATATTCTGAAAAAATGAAGAATCCTTGATATATTCTCATAAATGTCGAACTTGCATAGCCTTTATCAACTGTATCTTCAACACCGACTGTACTAATTCGTTCATTCATTTCTATTCCAGCATCAGTTTTAAAATAAACAGTTAACAATAGAACAGACAACAAAAAGCCCATGACCAAAGATGAAACCAACTTTATACCTTTTTGTTTTTTTATAATATTAATTATATAACAAATGAACGATGCCAACAAGCCGACCATACCATTCCCGGTTTTAGAGCATAATAAAGTTAAAACAAGTATGGAAATCAGCATCCAATTCTTTTTCTTATTATAGAATAATTCCAAAATCAACAGTGGTAATAAATACTGTGCAAAAACAGCAGGTTCCTTAAAAAGTGATGCTGAACGACTCCACTCCATTGTTAACTGAATATACTCTTGACCATCTTCCATTACCGCTATTGGTAAGAAAGGAAAAACAGATGGTATATGTACACCTAAAACTCTTCCGAGTTCTTGTATATAAAAATAGATAATAACAAATCCCGCTATCTTTTTATATTTAGATATAAAATAATCCAAATCAAAAAGATCAATAAACATAATGTAAGTGATAATAATTCTTAGTATGCCTAAAGGAAGAAATTCTACTAATGATGAACTTGATAAAATATGTGATAGATACCACCATCCGAAATAGAAAATAAGAGTATGGGGAACTTTTGTATTTCTTATACCATGATTTAGCAAATGGCATAACGCCAAGAATGATATTACAATGAACGAGAAATCAAATTTTCCCCATCCGTAACATTGAAGAATTGGAGATAGTAACAACAAAACCATCACAATTCGTGCGAATAGAGATGGCTGTTTACAATAACTATTATATATTCCCATACGGACTATTATCTCACGAATTTATTTTTAATGAAGGCAGCAAATTTCCAGATACTTTTTAGAACCGGAGTAGCCTGAATAACATTAAAGAAAGATATTCTGTTATAATAAGGAGACCTAAATTCATTACAAGCTATAGATTTATAACCTCTAATTTTTATTTGCTCATAAATACCCTCTCTGTTCCTATTTTTTTCAGATACCTGTACTAAATTTCGATTATACTTAGCACCAGCGGCAACAGTAGAAATATAGAATTCACAATTATTCTTTACTATATTAAAGACGGTCTTTCCTCTTCGCGTATTTAGCAGCAACAGAGACACTCCATTCCTTCTATTCATTTCAGGGAAGAACTCTTTTATACCCCAATAATCTGCTAATGTAATATCTCCTTGTCGTGGAATTCTAGCAAAGGGACAATCATAACAAGAATACCGTGAAGTCATACCATACATAAAACTATATAGGTAAGGACTAAGGTCGTATGATGAGAATTTATACCTCTTTCTCTTTCCCTCATGATTAGTAAGGTAAAAAATCTCGCATCCTCCCCATCCTTCATTATTTCTGAATTGATAATCGGATACTTTACCCTTGTATTTTTCTTCCAAATACTTAATATGCTGATCAAATAGCCACTGGCTTGGGACTCCATGACATACAAGATCAGAGGTGAGAAGAGTGTCGTAATCCTTACGCAAAAAAGACTTCAATCCTGCTACCTGACATCCTGTTCCCACAAAATAGCACCAACGTCCAGCCTTCAGTTCTTTCTTTATGTCGGCAAACACTTGCTGCAAGTCGCTCTGTACGTATTTTGAGCCACGAAGCAGATTAAGATCTTCGAAATTATCAACACCTATATGCTTTACCTGATGGTTTTCGTCCATGGTTGCTCCATACACCTTTCCACCTTGATTAAGAATCCAAGTGGCAATAGCATAGAACATTCCACCACTGGAACTCATCTTCCGTTGTTCTACCTCCTTCACCATAGCAGCATACACCTCAGGTGTTTCGGTATTGCTATAATTCGGATGCTCTACAGGGCATACACGTTCGCAAAGGCCACAATCTATGCACTTATCTTTGTTAATTGTAGGATACAAGAATCCCTCCTCATCCTTTTTGAATGAGATAGCATTTACTGGACATGCCTGCTCACAGGCAGTACATGCACAACATTCCGATTTAGCTAATGTCTTGAAATACATTATTGCAACGCTTTAGTTAAGAAATCATATGCCTTTTGGCGTTCCTGCTGTAATACGTTATTGGTATGACTGAAGTCTGCAATTTCATTCATTTGCTCTTCTGAAATCTCCTCTTCCAAAAGACGAGAGTTCAATCCACAAAGATTGAGGATGCTTGTGATGCGAGTAGAGAAGCTGGATGGCATGTATGTCCAAAACTGCTTGTTCAAGTTAATTGAAAAAGCGGTTCCGTGGAATGAGTTGGTCATTACCACTTCCGCATGGAGAATCAACGAAAGTACCTCACCTGGGTTTACAAAGTAAATTGTCTTGTCTGCATACTTATCTTTGATTACATTATCCGAATATGAAACCACCTTCAGATTCTTCTCCTTAGCTATCTTACGGACAGAACGATATATCAAATCCTTATCCTTGATATTGTAAGGGAGATATACAAAGAGGTACTTATCTTTAACAAGACGTTTCGATGCAAAAGTTTTCCACTCTTCCTTATTCAGCATAAAAGTTGGATCCAACAAATGTGTTGCATTAACTCCCATTTTTCCTAACAACTCAACTGCAGACTGTTCACGAACAGATATAGCAGCGTACTGCGATAACTGTTCTTTAACATAAGCAGCATAATCTTCCGGTAATGAAGTCATACCAATAGAAGAAGCGTATGCAATTTTCTTCCCAACAATACCATCAAAGAAATAATGCGTATCATTACCTTCATTATGCGTATAGTTCCAAAGTTGGTCACTGCCAGATATGTATATGTCAGCCTTTGGACATCGTTTTATAAAATCATCTTCTGCATAGATTGGTTTTGAGACTTTACAATGCTTATTAAGATAGCTATCAAATTTATACCTTGTAATTACTTGTATCGGGAAAAATAAAAATCTTCTTAGAAACTTCAGAATACTAGAAAAAGAGGTTTGCCAATATCGCTTATATGTCACACGAGAGGGTACATAGTTTACACATATAGGTAAATATCCTAGTTTCTTCAAAACTTCAGAGGTAGCGATTGCTTGTAGTTTTGAGCCAAAGTTAAATCCAACATGAACTGTTATAAAAGATACTTTTATCATTTCTTTACACATCTCACTATAAAACACTTAAATTCACTCCACCAATACAGGGCATTGAGAAGTGGAACTGTTAAAGCAGCATATTTATCAAATCGTTTGTGATATAGAATTCTTCCACGATGTATCATAAGACGCTGTCTCTTATGCGAAGCTTCTAAATTAATCGTTTTAGAGTGTTCATGAAGATAAACACAATCTAATATCAAATAATTACTTAAACCTGCAAGTTGAACAATCTTTCCTGTAAATCTTTCTTCTCCAAACAAGAAAGTACTCTCATCAAAAAAGCCTAGATCTTCAAATACTTTATAGTTAACAAAAAGAAAAGCACCGGGAACGAAACCAACCCTTTGTACATTTTTGAATTCCGTGTTCGATTGATACTTATGTTGTTTTGGCCTAAACAAATGAGTATACATTCCTATATCATAACATAAATCTGGTACTCTCATTTCTGGGAATGAAAGAATAGAACCATCAGGTAATTTCTGTAATGGAGAGATAATTGCCGGTTTCTCTAATTTTCCATAAATGCTACATAATGAGTCTATTATATCCCAAGAAAAATGAACATCATTATTCATGATACACACAAATTCTGGACTATACTTCCTCGCATACCTTAAGCCAAAGTTATTTCCCTTTGCATAACCACCATTTTCTGGAGAAAGAATTACGTCTACATACTCGTTATCAGCAAAAGTTTTAGAAATTTCCTCAAAGGACTCATTAGGTGAAGCATTATCAACGATAAGTATTTTAAAATCCTTTCGGTCTGTTTGCAAAAGTTCATTAGTAACTCTTATTGTGTCAGAGTAAGTTTTGAAATTCAATATTAAATATAAAACCTTAGTCATTATTTATTTCTGAATTTAGACCACATTGCAATCAAATTATCTCTTAGTAATGTATTCTTGAGAACATAATACTCTAATCCTATCCAGCCTACAAAGGATATTAAACTTATTACCACTAAACCAATCAATCCATTATCAATATGACGAACACATAAATATGATAGTAATATTATTGGAATGGCATAAATCGACCTAATGAGAACTGCCTTAACAGGCATAGAATAACCGACATATTTATATACAAAATACTGAGCAGAAATCATTACGGCAATTTCACTTATAACCCACACGATAGCAGTACCGGTAGAGGCTAATAATGGTACTATTATAATATTGCCTAATAAAGCGACAGATGCTCCTATTATAGAGTTACGAAGAATTGCAGTGTCCTTCTTCATTGGTGACAACATCTGCAACACCAATATCTGTTCATATCCGCAAATTAACATCAATGGCATGACTATTCTCATAGGCATAATAGCTCCTTCATAGCCATCACCTGCTACAATACGAATAATCTCTGGAGCACAAAACTCTGCGATAATAATAATAGGTATGACAAACGCAAATAATAGATCTACAGATTTATTCGTAAGCTTCTTAAATTCATCAATCTTCCCTTCGCTCAACAATGCACTCATTCTTGGTATCATAACACCAGTAAATGCAGAATAAAAAGAAAGTATTATTGCAAATAACTTAGTAGCAGTTGTATAATATCCAACCTCAACGGTATTGGTAACAAACCCTAAATATGCAACATTGAATGTTGTATACATTGAGGTAAGCAACATATATGTACCTAAAATAAGAAAGGATTTAACATATGGGGTAAAATTGATTTCTTTTAAAGAGACACGTACAAATTTCTTACTATATAATAGATTTACAATAGCATTAGCCACTACCATAAATGAAGTCAAAAAGAAATAGAGCAAATAATCGTCTGCAGTCTTTACAAAAAACAATACAGAAACCACATATAAAGCTCTAATAATTATTGAGCGTGTAGTTATATATTTAAAATCCTCAAGCCCTTTGAACAACCATTCAACCAAGAGCGTGTTCGCAAGTACTTTTGCTGCTCCTATGTAGAATAAAGATTTATGTTCATATAATTGAGGTACAAACAGTATTGCTAACAGTAATAAGATAATTGCTATTATAGTAGCAGTTAGGTTGAGGAATAAAAGATTATTAAAAGTTTTTGAGAGTTTTTCTTTATCTCCTTTAACACGAGCTATTTCTCTAATGCCAATGGTAGTTATACCCATCATAGAGATATATATAAAGTACTGTACAATACTATCTACAAAGTTGCAGATACCAATATTATTCACTCCAAGTACTCTGGTAACGTACGGAAATGTAATCAAGGGAAATAGATATCCTGATACTGTAAGGATACTACTATATACTACATTCTTCTTTATTGAACTCATTAAAAGATGTCTTGTGCATTAATTGTCAATATTCGCCGCAAGAAATTCATTTTTTCTCATCGGGAACTAACAACAGTTCAATATTAGACAATCTTACTTCAACGCATCCGCAATTCTACCACAAGCCAAACCATCACCATAAGGATTAACAGCCTGAGACATCTTAGCATAAGCCTCAGCATCCTCAAGGAGAGTGCTTACCTCATTCATGATCTTATCGTAGTCAGTACCTACAAGATGTACAGTACCGCTCTCCAAAGCCTCTGGGCGCTCGGTAGTATCACGCATCACAAGCACTGGCTTGCCAAGACCTGGAGCTTCTTCCTGAATTCCGCCGGAATCTGTAAGAACGATAGTAGCCTTAGACATCAAGTGAACGAACTCAAGATACTGGAGTGGCTCAATGAAGAAGAAGTTAGGACGAGTAAGATCTTCTCCAAACACTTCATGTATAGGCTTACGCACGTTAGGATTCAAGTGCATCGGGTAAACGAAGTCAACTTCCGGATATTTCTCAGAAAGATCCTTCATAGCAGTCACCATACGTATGAAGCCATCACCAAAGTTTTCACGTCTATGACCAGTGATAAGCACAAGCTTCTTTCCGTCTGTTAAACGTGTTACATCGTAACCAGCATTGAGAAGAACTGCATCCTGCTCCTTGGCAAGAACTTCATCATTCCTCAATTTATTAACAACCATATGCAGGGCATCAATCACTGTATTACCTGTCACGAAAATCTGTCCCATTGCCTTCTCCTCGATGAGGTTCCTCTCTGAAAGAGGTGTTGGAGAGAAGTTGTAAGTAGCAATACGACCTGTCACCTGACGGTTCATCTCCTCTGGCCATGGACTATAAATATTGTGTGTACGAAGACCTGCCTCTACGTGGCCTACAGGAATCTGAGCATAGAATGCTGCAAGAGCAGCTGCTGTAGAAGTAGTAGTGTCACCATGAACAAGCACTACATCAGGACGACACTCCTTGAATACGTCACGCATACCATTGAGAATACGTACTGTCACATCTGTCAAGTCCTGACCCTGCTTCATAATGTTAAGGTCAATATCAGGTGTCACCTCAAAAATCTTGAGCACCTGATCCAGCATCTCTCTGTGCTGACCGGTTACACATACGATAGTTTCAAATTCATCAGCTCGTTTCTGAAATTCCTTCACGAGCGGGCACATTTTGATTGCTTCTGGTCTTGTGCCGAAGACTAGCATAACTTTTTTCATATAGTGTATTTTAATTTTCTTTAAACATTGATCCAATACAGTTTACCTATACCCCTCCGGATTCCCCCTCTGCCACTTCCAACTATCTCTGACCATCTCCTCAATACCATACTGCACCTCCCATCCAAGCTCAGGCTTCGCCTTCACAGGATCGCAATAGCAGGTTGCGATATTTCCAACTCTACGAGGCTTAATACTATATGGAACTTCAACATCGTTAATCTTTACAAAAGCATTAACCGTATCAAGCACACTATAGCCATGACCAGTTCCCATGTTGTAAATACCAACTCCACAATTGTTTACAATTGCCTTAAGAGCAGCCACATGTCCATTTGCAAGATCAACAACATGGATATAATCTCTTACACCTGTACCATCATGGGTTGGGTAGCCATTACCAAACACACCTAACTCTACTCTCTTTCCAACTGCTACCTGAGTAATATAAGGCATAAGGTTATTAGGAATTCAGTTAGGATTCTCGCCTATTCTACCCGATGCGTGAGCACCAACAGGATTAAAGTATCGAAGGATAACTACATTCCATTCATTATCTGCCTCCTGAACATCAATTAACACCTGCCCAAGCATACTTTTAGTCCAGCCATAAGGATTGGTACAAACGCCTTTAGGACAATTCTCGGTAATTGGAATCTATACAGGATCACCATAGACTGTTGCTCTACTACTGAAGATAATATTCTTGTAATCGTGATTTCTCATCACTTCAACAAGTACAAGAGTACCAGCAATGTTGTTATCGTAGTATTCAAGAGGCTTCTCCACACTCTCTCCTACAACTTTGAGACCTGCAAAATGGATACATGCATCAAACTTATGCTCAGCAAACACCCTCTCAATACCAGCACAATCCCTAATATCTACCTCATAAAACGGAATCGCCTCAACTCCAATAATTTTTGCAACCCTCCCCAAAGAAAACGGATTACTATTACTCAAGTTATCCACTACCACAGCGGAATGACCTGCATTATATAGTTCTAACAATATATGGGAGCCTATGTATCCGGCTCAACCAGTTAATAGGATTTAAATTTATATCAATGACATAGATAGGAACAATGTTTCTCGAACAATAAGTCTGGATAATATCCCTTGCAGCATCCATTCAGTCTGGTAATCGAAGTCGAATTTCTCTAAATCTTCGCTGCTATACATCTTTGGCATTTTTGTCACAAAGCTATTATAGTCATGGGCTATGCCCTTTGTCGACCACAACCTTTCTGACCATGTGATTTTGACTAAAATAAATTCTTTTATAAATCCTAAATCAGAATACAGCACGAACCGCCACCAATTTGATCATCTGTTTCGTTTGCACTGAGATTGTCATAAACTCCACTTCTACTATTCCAAAACAATTCCCAACTGTCCCTCATCTTCAGAAAACTATTATAATCACATTGATTATGTGCTAATTCTAAAATCTCTTTATAACCTTCAACACTTTTCTTAGTTTGTCTATGCAAATGAATCTTACTACACCTATTGGTATTAGGGTCAATCATTATTGTATAACATTGCCCAGATCGGGTAATAATTCCATGACATTTTCCAGTTAAGGGCTCAGTTTCCTTTGAACCGGGTTTGAACATTATCAGCTCATCAATAATATTCTTATTTTTTAGAACAAAATCGGCCCAAGCCTTCCTACAATCCAAGTCCTGACATCTATCAGTGTGAATATGTGCAACATAATAAGTTTCGCAGATCCTAAAACGAGCCATGATGCAGCCTGTGAAATTAAAACTTATAGCATCATTCAGGACTGGATAAATAGCAATTTTTTTTGTCGCCTCATCCCAAAAAACAGCTTGGACCTTTAATCCATTAAATGTATGTGACGCACCATAGGTACAAAACTTTCCTCCAAAACAACGTTGTGTTCCATCATTATCGCGCCGTGCACGAATTGATAAATCATTCGCAAGTGTAGGGAAAAACGAGGGATCTGCATAAAGTTTATCAATTATTGTCATCACCAACTCTACTCTTTATTCCCCGGCAACGGCTCCACACAAGAAGCCATGATATCCATCAACTTACTCAGACCTTCTGTCTGTCTCTGCTGACGAGCAGACACATGCACCTGATATTTGGCTGTCTGGTTGGTTGAGCGTGTATTCTCACGTGAAGAAGACACCTTACCGCTTACATTCACAGAACCACCACCAAAACAGCCGAACTTAAAATTTGCATTGGCACTGGTGCTCCCTTCACTGGCAGATTTATCTGTGGAGGTCTCTGTGGCTGTAACCTCCATCTGGAAATCAACCTGAACATCATCAATCAAAAGATTTGGAAGAGGAACAAGTCCAAGGAACGGGGCCTGAACCCTTATATCTTGAGGTTTAGGTGAACCTTCAATAGGTCTCTGAAGATTGAACTCGACCATACGGGTCTTACCTTCATCATTGAAACCGATCTCAGTCATGAACTCATAGGCAGACTGAGCAAGTTTCTTCTGAGAATCGCACACTGCAACCAAAGGAGCTGCTACGAGTTCTGCGATAGGAATACCGACAAATTTGTTTGAAACACTGTTTGGATCAGGATTAGTAACCTGCTTGTTGTTATCTGCCATAGTACTGAATGTTAAAATTGTTTATATTTGGATTATTGTTTTTCGTTTGTAGTGTCTCCGATTTCAAATGAAGAGATGGTCTTGTCATACTCATCTACAACACGAGACAATCCTTCCGGAATAGGGGTTGCCTCAAACTTGATTTTAACGTGCATGCTGGAATGGTCATTCTTGCCATCAAAACTTACTTCAAGTTTGGAACGTTTGAGACGGTTGTCAAAGGCGACTTCTTTTTCACCAGTATTGAATCCCTCCTGAGCCACTTTCTTCTTAAGATCCACATCGAGGACGTTGACATGGAAGTCCATTTCAACCTCCTTGATGTTGACTGTAGAAGGATTTACGATGGAAATGAGAGGTACATCAACCGCTGTCTTTTCGTCTACCCATATACGCTTTTTCAATGGAACGCCATCTTCCGTGAAATACCTTGCGAGAAGCTCGATATTTCTAGTCTCGATCATCTCCATAGCAGCATTTACAGAGTGCTGCAGACCGCGAATCAGGTCGGATAAGGTTTGTGAACTTTGGTTGTCTTTATTCCAGAATGCCATGATGCAAGTGTTTAGCGTCCTTTATACATATCTTGGTAGTATTTCTCATACTCACCCGAAGTGATATTATCCATCCACTCCTGGTTATCGAGATACCATCTCACTGTCTTCTCTATTCCCTCCTCAAACTGAAGGCTTGGTTCCCAGCCAAGTTCCTTCTGAAGTTTGGTGCTATCGATAGCATAACGGGCATCGTGTCCAAGACGGTCGGTTACATATGTAATCAAATCAAGTGAGTGTCCTTCTGGGTTTCCAAGGATCTTATCCACTGTCTTGATCATAACCTTAATCAGGTCTATATTCTTCCACTCATTAAAGCCACCAATGTTGTAAGTTTCATTGATACGCCCTTCGTGAAAAATGGTATCGATTGCTCTAGCATGATCCTCAACGTACAACCAGTCACGAACATTCTCGCCCTTTCCGTATACTGGAAGAGGCTTACGATTTCGGATATTATTAATAAACAATGGAATTAGCTTTTCTGGGAACTGATAAGGGCCGTAGTTGTTCGAGCAATTAGTCACGATAGTTGGCATACCGTAAGTATCATGGTACGCTCTAACAAAGTGATCCGACGAAGCCTTAGAAGCTGAATATGGTGAATGAGGATTATATTTAGTTGTCTCATAAAAGAAATCATCACCATAAGCCTTATGACCTTCAGAAGAAGCCGCAGTCTTGAAAGGAGGCTCTATTCCTTCAGGATGATTCATACTCAATGCACCGTAAACCTCGTCAGTAGAAATATGATAAAATCTCTTGCCATCATATTTCTCTGGCAAAGACTCCCAATAAAGCTTTGCAGCCTGAAGAAGTGCAAGAGTTCCCATTACATTTGTTTTTGCAAATGTGAAAGGATCCTTGATACTTCTATCCACATGTGACTCAGCAGCCAAATGGATGATACCATCGATCTTCTCATCCTGCATCAACTGATAGAAAGCCTCAAAATCGCAGATATCCATCTTAACGAATTTGTAGTTAGGCTTATCCTCAATATCTTTTAGGTTTGCCAAGTTACCTGCATAGGTAAGCTTGTCAAGGTTGATGATATTATACTCAGGATACTTGTTTACGAAAAGACGAACAACGTGGCTACCTATAAAACCAGCACCTCCGGTTATGACGATATTGCGCTTCATTATTACATTGATTTCAAGTTAGTTATACACTTCTTAAGCGAATCAGTCCAGTATGGAACCTCAACACCAAATACACTTTTTATTTTAGACTTATCAAGAACTGAGTAAGATGGTCTCTTTACTGGGCTTGGGAAGTCGATGCTGTAACATGGCATTACATTACATTCTGTTGTTCCATTGTACTCTGCAATCATCTTGGTGAAGTCGAACCAGCTGCAGACGCCTTCGTTGCTGTAGTGGTACACGCCTGACTTGGCATAAGATGCCCGATCAGAAAGATTCCCGATCAAGTCGGGAATGACGCATTTAGCATAATCATCTAGAACTACTACAATTGCCTTCGCTAAATCTAATGCATAAGTTGGAGTTCCTACTTGGTCGAAGACTACTTTAAGTTCTGGTTTGGTAGCTGTTAGGTTCATCATGGTTTTGCAGAAGTTCTTTCCGTACTCACTGTAGAGCCATGCTGTACGGATGATAACGTGGTTGCATCCTGTTGAGATAATCTTCTGCTCTCCATGAAGTTTTGTAAGTCCATAAACTCCAGTTGGAGTTCCTATCTGATCTTCTTTGCAAGGAGTATTGTATGGTTCTGCTCCAAAAACGTAATCTGTAGAGATATGCACGAGTAGACCACCAACTTCTTTCATTACTTTTGCAAGGTTCTCAGGGGCAGTAGCATTTAGTTTCTCTACCAGTCCGTACTTCTCCGGATCTTCAGCACCATCTACATTTGTCCAAGCGGCACAGTTTACTATTGCTTTCACGTCTTGTTCCTCAGCCATCTGCCTGATGGCTTCAAGATCAGTAATATCAAGATAAGTCGTCTCTAATCCCTCAACTTGGTTTACATCAGTGAAGATATATTTGTCTTGGCTTTCTCTTGCCAACATACGCATTTCGTTTCCCAGCTGACCATTGGCTCCTGTTACTAGAATATTCATGTTTTACTCAAACTCTGGATAAAGGTTCATATCAATTGAGAACGGACTATCAAAGTCTTTAAGTAAGGCATGCTTTAAGTCTTTTTCTGAAAGTAACGCCTTGTCTGTAGGAATCTGCCAGTCTATTCCCAAGCTTTCGTCTAAAATACTGATTCCTCCATCTGCCTGTGGAGCATAGAAGTTGTCACATTTGTACTGGAAGATGGCAGTCTCACTAAGCACTGCAAAGCCATGAGCAAAGCCTCTTGGAACAAAGAACTGACGGTGGTTGTCCTCAGAGAGTTCTACTGCTACATGCTGGCCATAAGTAGGACTTCCTTTACGGATATCTACAGCAACGTCCAAGACCTTACCCTTTACACAACGAACAAGCTTACTTTGCGTGAAAGGAGGTGCTTGGAAATGCAAACCTCTCATTACTCCGTAGCTTGACATACTTTCGTTGTCTTGTACGAAGTTTATCTTTCTTACTTTCTCTTCGAATTCTCTTTGTGAGAAGCTTTCAAAGAAGTAGCCACGTGCATCACCAAATACTTTTGGCTCGATGATCACTAAACCTTCTATAGCTGTTTTGATTACTTCCATGCTTAGTCAAGGTTTGGTTTACCTGTTTCTTTGATTTCATCAATAACTTTGAGAAGGTACTGGCCATATTGGTTCTTGATCATTGGCTGGGCAAGTTCACGCATACGCTCTTCTGTAATCCAACCTTGGCGATAAGCGATACCTTCCAAGCAAGCAATCTTGAGTCCCTGACGTTTTTCGAGTACTTCCACATAAGTTGAAGCTTCTGACAAAGAGTCATGAGTACCTGTATCAAGCCATGCAAAACCACGACCGAGAGTCTGAACTTTGAGTTCTCCGTCTTTGAGGAACTCCTGATTAACTGTTGTGATCTCGTATTCACCACGAGCTGAAGGTTTGATGTTAGCAGCAACATCTACTACTTTGTTTGGATAGAAATACAGACCAACAACAGCGTAGTTTGATTTTGGTTGTGCTGGTTTTTCTTCAATGCTCAAGCAGTTTCCTTCTTTATCGAACTCTGCTACGCCGTAGCGCTCTGGATCATTTACCCAGTAACCGAATACTGTGGCTTTCTTTTCCTCTTCAGCTGTTCTTACTGCCTCTTTGAGCATTTTGGTAAATCCTGCTCCGTGAAAGATATTATCGCCTAATACTAAGCAAGCGCTATCGTCACCAATGAAATCTTTTCCAATGGTGAATGCCTGAGCAAGTCCATCTGGTGATGGCTGTTCTGCATATTCAAAGTGTACACCATAGTCAGATCCATCTCCAAGAAGGCGTTTGAAGCCTGGAAGATCATGCGGAGTTGAGATGATAAGGATATCTCTGATACCTGCAAGCATGAGTACGCTGATCGGGTAATAAACCATCGGTTTATCGTAAATAGGCATCAACTGCTTGCTGATTCCTTTAGTGATCGGATAAAGGCGAGTTCCTGAGCCGCCTGCCAGTACTATTCCTTTCATAATAATCAATAAACAGTGAAGCACTCAAATCGTAAGGTGAGTGCTCAATTACTTATTAAGTGTTTAATTAAATGCATTACCTAAGGTTTTCCTTCAGTTTCTTCCAGCACTCCTCACCGAAGAGGACCCAAGCGGCTGAGATGCAGCCGGCGAGGAAGGTGAAGATGACGAGGAGTTTGGCTTTACTTGGGGCTGCCTTCTTTATTGGAACCTTTACGTCTTCAAGGATGACGAAGACTGGTTTTGCCTGCTCGGCCTGAATGCGGGCACCTTCAAGTTGAGTTGCAACTTGAGAGTAGACCTGGTAGGCAAGGTTCATCTCCTGCTGGAGACGTTCACGTTCTGCGTTGGCACTCTGGAGGACTACGCTTTTGTTGGCATCCATGTATGCGGCGTAGGTTTGCTGAGCTTTGTAGTAGTCAGCCTTACGCTGTTCGCAGATGACTTCAAGGTTCTTGACATCCTGACGGGCCTTAGAGGTGCGGTAGTCGGTCATATAGTCCTTCAGGTTTTCTGTCACTGCCTGCATCACTGTGGCAACAACGAGAGGATCCTGCATTTCGAGGCTCATCTGGGTCTTGAGGGACTTCTTGTCTACATTGACCATGATGTTCTCGGCAAAGTACTTGACCACTCCTCTTTCCTTTTTAGGAAGGTTGGTCGGATCGAGGGTGCCATCACCGGTTTCCTCTTCTTCCTTGTCAGGGGTTACCAGATCTATGCACCAGCCAAGGACCTTGAATGGGAACTTGATCACTGCACTCCACCAAGGGGCTCTCTGGTATTCCTTCATATACTCAAGAAGCGGTGCAGTGATGACGCTATCCTTTCTTTCGAAGGTCACGGGAAGGTCGAAAAGATTTACGATGAACGCGGTGGAGTGGACAACATCAGGGTATGTCTCAGCATCGATGGCGTCCACACTGTTGTTAAGGTTCACTCCCATCATGGAAGCGATGGTGCTAACTCCGCTACCTGTCCTCTGCTGAACTTCTGGAACGAGAGTGACACCAGCCTTATAGGTCTTAGGGATGCTGAAACCCGCCACGAGACCGATTACTGCACCTACGCAGCACCATTTGATGATCAGCATTCTCTTTTTCCAGAGTTTGGAGATCAGTTCCATGATGTCGATTTCGGATTCTTCTTCGTGGTATGGAGGGTTAGGTATGTTTTCTTGCATATTATATCTGATTTAGGATGCCCGGACAAGCCGGGCATGACTATATGAGTTATCTTAAGAGGTTACCGATTGTGGCGATCATTGTACCGAGTGATGCAGCCGTTGTGGATATGCTGAGAATTTCCTGGAGCTGACCATCCTTTGTACGTTTCTGAGGAACGACGATCTCACATCCGGGTTCAACGACTTTCTTGCTGAACCTTCTGGCACGTTCAATCTTTCCGTTCAGATATATTATATAGGCCTTGTTCTTCTTTGAACGATAGCCATAGCCTCCAGCCTGTGCGACATAATCAGTCACTCTCATATTAGGGCTGTAGGTAACTGTATTAGGATACATCACGTTACCAGTGATTCTGACTGTATTGATGTATTCCGGAACTCCAAGAACGTCTCCTGCTCTGAGCACGAGATCAGCATCACCGCCAGGATTGGCAAGAGCCTTGCTAAGGTCTATTCCCACAAAATAGTTGGTCTTGAGGTCAAGATTCTCGACATTGATGCTGTCTTTAGCAGAATCAAGAAGGTCGATGGTGGACTGCATTCTTGTCTGTTCTTCTCCGATGACATTACGAAGGAGTCGTGCGCCCTTGACATAGGCCCACTGAGTGAGACCCCCGGATTTCTTGACAAGGTCGCTGAGGCGCTCCTCTTTCTTGGTCAGAGTGTATTCTCCAGGAAAGACGACTTCACCTGTCACCCTCACGGTCTTCTGCTCCTCATATCCAGGACTTCTACGGACCATGATCTGGTCGTAAGGCTTAAGCACAAAGTCCACTTCACCGTCAAGCACATAACCATCCTTGAAAGAGAACGTAAAGAGCTCACCAATGGTCTCAGAAGGTGTTTCTGTTGTCGGGTTCTTTATTCTTCTGCCGACATCGATCTTGACCATTGAAGCTGACTCAAGAAGACCTCCTGCAAGCATGATGGCATCTTCAAGTGTCATGTTGTCTGCATAGACATAGGCACCGGGCTTTGCAACTTCTCCGGAGACGGTGATGTTGCCTATGTCGTTGAGATCGTGAATGCTCGGAATATAGAGCACATCATTCTTCTGGAGTTCAATATCTGAGGCAGTTCCGGCAAGCACTGCTTTGATGTCAACAGGGAGGATTTCAAGTGTAAGATCATCACGCTCACGGGTGATGAGAGCACGATTGGTAAATGCCTCGCCTTTCAAGCCCTCAGCTTTGGCAATGAGCTGAGATACAGTGCGGATGTCACCTCCAAGCTGATAGGTGCCGGGACGATAGACAGCTCCCTTGATCTCTATCTTGTTTTCGAATCTGTCGAGCATTGCTCCCACAGCGATTGCGTCTCCATCAACAAGCTTGAAATCAGGATATTCAGGCTCGTCAATAGTAAAGATCTGATACTCAGAACCATTCTTACGTATCATACGGAGGTTCTTCTTGTAGGCGTCACCAGTGAATCCCGCAGCATAGTCGACAAGATCGGCTATGGTCTCGCCTTCAACGAGTTCATAGGACATAGGACGCTTGATATTTCCGGTGATGTCGACTACGATTTCGTAGGTAGGGACATTGATTATGTCTCCTTCTTCGAGGATTGTGTCGATCATCTTTCCTTCGCGGATGAAATCATAGATGTCAAGATGGGCAATGACCTTTCCTTTCCTTATGAGCTGAATGTCTCTGAGTGTACCGAGATTATTGACTCCACCTGCGCTGTAGAGAGCGTGATAGATGTTGGAAAGGGACGAGAGATAGTATGTACCAGGGTTAGTCACTTCACCCATAACATGAACCTGGATGGTCCTGATGTTGCCGAGAGTCAGCTTGATGTCGGACTTGGCGTTTTCACCGTCCACGGAGTAGATCTGTCCAAGCCTGCGACGCATATACGAATCTGCTTCCTTCACGGTCATCCCGTTGAGGTTCACCAGTCCGAGATCAGGGATATTGATGGTTCCGTCCGGAGAAATGACCTGACGGATATTCGCCTGGTTAGCTCCCCAGATGTCGATGAAGATCTCATCTCCAGGACCGAGGACATAGTTCTGAGGAGTCGGAAGATTACTGCTTGGTGCAAAGGAGAGTTCTCTGGTGGTGAAGATCTCGCGACCGAAGATTTTCTTTTCTCCCGGATCAGCAACTTCCATAGACACTGCATCGATATCACCGGCATCTGTAGAGAGGGCACCGTCATTAAGTCTTCTCTGACGCTCCTGAGCACCAGCGACTTTGGCTGCCTCTGTCTGAGAGGCCTGTTCCTCTTCATATCTTGCCTTGATGCGTTCAGCCTGTTCCTGAGTCACACCTCTGGTTACAAGTTCTCTCGCCATTTCCTTCTGCGAGGTTCCGGTGGCCATACCGTGCTTGACGTATTCAATCACGGCATCATCAGACATCTGTGCCGCCGCCGGAATGGAGGCAAAGGCAAGAGCAGATGCTACAAAAAATAATGTTGTAAGTTTCTTAAGCATTATATTAAATCGTTTCTGTTTATTTCAAGATCGTATTTTTCAAACTCGGAGTTTTTGCTGAGGAACTCCGGAACCGTCCTCTTCATCAGACGTACCATGTCCGGAATATTGACTGCAACGGCATAGTCCTCAAGTTCCTTGACGGTCTTAAGGGCACGTTCATATTCATATTGACGAACTTTGGCTACATTGATCCGGTCGTGGGTTGTAGGGTCGGTGTTTTCCTTGGTGGAAAGGACTTCCTCATAGAGTTTCTCGCCTGGGCGCAGACCGCTGTATTCTACCATGATGTCCTTGTCCGGAACAAAGCCGGCCAGGGTGATCATCTTTCTGGCAAGGGTGTCAATCTTGACCGACTCACCCATATCGAAGACGAAGATCTGATTTCCTGTGGACATCGTTGCTGCTTCCATCACCAGACGGCAGGCCTCCGGAATGGTCATGAAGAACCTTGTGATCTCCGGATGAGTCACTGTCACAGGACCTCCCTTGGCAATCTGTTCCCTGAACCTCGGAATCACAGAACCGTTGCTGCCGAGCACATTTCCGAAACGGGTGGTGACGAACTTGGTCTTTCCCTTGATCTCTCCCCTTTCCATTGCCAGACCGAGAGACTGGACATAGATCTCGGCAAGACGCTTGGTGCAGCCCATGATGTTGGTCGGATTCACAGCCTTGTCGGTAGAGATCATAACCATCTTCTCGACATCGTACTGGACACATTTGTCAGCAACATTTCTTGAACCGGTGACATTCACGCGGACCGCCTCGCAGGGATTTTCCTCCATAAGAGGCACATGTTTGTAGGCAGCAGCGTGGAAGACAACCTGAGGGCGGAACTTTCTGAACACATAGTCCAGACGTGGTTCCTGACGCACATCACCTATTACCGGTTCAAAATCCAGATCCGTGAAACGTTCTTCAAGCTCGAGGCGGAGATTGTGCATAGGGGTCTCGCCATTGTCGAAAAGGATGAGTTTCTTCGGACCGAAGGATGCCAGCTGGCGGCAAAGCTCGGAGCCGATGGATCCTGCCGATCCGGTTACAAGCACAGTCTTACCTCCGAAGTTCTCGATGATTTTGTCCATCGAGAGCTGGATCTCTTCACGTCCGAGAAGGTCCTCTATCTTGATCTCACGGATGGATGAGCGCATTATCTTGCCGTCTATGACCTCATCGATGGACGGAGCGACAAGCAGCTTGACCTGGGTTTCCTGACAGTACTCGACAAGTCTCGGAGCCTCGCTCTTGAGAGCTGTCTCATTCGGGAAGAGTATCGCGTCAAGGAAGAATCTTTCACGGAAGAGGGTCAGATCCTCTTTCTTGTCGAAGTAGAAGATCTTCTCTCCACCAAGTTTCTGACCGCGAAGACGTCGGCCAAAGTTGAGATATCCTATGATGTTGTAGTGCGGAGAGTTTATAAGTCTCTGCACTAAGGCGACTGACTTGTCATCAACTCCATAAATCATCACATTCATTCTCTTTCTGGATGAGATGACCTTTTCGCGGAGCATGTCGTAGGCAATGATCATCGCTACGCGTACCATGAGGAGGAAGATGATGGTGAACGAGCAGTCGAGGAGGATGAGCAGGCCGTAGTAGGTGTCCACGAACGGGAGAAGCATCATCACGAGACCAACGCTGAGGGACTTGAGGAAAGAGGCAAGACATATCTTGGCAAATTCCTTCAGGGTGGTGTGTCGCACAATGGCACGGAAAGTCTTGAGAAGGATGAAATAGACGAGAGAGAAGAGCAATGCAAGTCCTACCCATGTGAGGACGAACATATCCGTGAGCACATCATGCGAAATGAGCAGGCGCTCGAAGATGAGGGATGCAACTGACGCAGCGAATGAACACAGAAGGTCAATCGCCAGGATGAGTTTCGAACTGAAGAATCTGTCAAGATGTAGTTTTGCAACTATTTTCTCTATTGTGGACATGCTTGTAAATTTCTAACTGATAAAACTTTATAACGTTTTCAAAGGGAGGTCCAGACACGACGGAAGGACACCAAGAAAATGCCTTTTCTCAGCGTCAGAGGGAAAATTACACGCGCCTTCCCTTAGGCCGAATCGAAATGCGCTATCCAGCAACAAGCTACAATTCAGCATTTATTGTGCAAAATATCCCTACAAAGGTAGGGTTTATAATGCAATAAAGCAAGTAATTTACCCCCCCCCCATTTGATATATTTAGCTACGCTAAAGGGATATTCGGATGAAGTTTTAAAGGATTTCCAGTTCTTCCGGTTTGACAAAAGTGGTAGCAATTGCCAGCATGCCAGGAAGTTCCACCATAACACGGCGTGACCTCTTGACTCTGATGACTGTGCCTTCGACTCCTGCAAATGAACCAGATTTGACCCTGACACGGGCCCCCTCACGGAGTTTGGCACTGATCTCCTTGATGTAGATTACGTCGTCCACCATACACATGGCGATCTTGATGAAATCTTCCATCGCCTTATCGGGAACAACTATCGGCTGGCGGGTGGATTTGTCCCATATGAAACTGGCTAGACATCCCTCCCCCATGGACTTCATGAAAAGGTCGAGATCGGCTCTGATAGCCTTGACGAAACAAAGATTGGAGACTGCAGGGACCACTTTGACGACCTTCTTGCCCTGCTTTTCGAAAGTGCGGCGGCACATTGGCACAAAAGTCTGGAAACCAGCTTCCTGCAGCAGTGCCTGAAACTTGAGTTCCCGACTGTACGTTACCCTTACGGGGTACCATCGTCTGTCGTCACGATCGCTCATTGATAGATTTCTTTGTGGAGATGGGCGGACTCGAACCGCCGTCCAAACACCGCACCAGAGGGCTTTCTACACGCTTAGTCTGCCTTTGGTTTTCGACTCAGGGCTGCCGGTAGACAGGCCATCCTGAGCTTATCCTCTGAATCTTGACGGAGCTTAAAGGACTCACTCCGAGCATCCGGTTTGGATGATACCCCGGATTTCAGCCATAACCGGACTAAAGGCTGAAGGGATACTCGTCGGCGACGCAGCCTTGGCGTCGCGGATTAAGGTAGTGTGCTTTGCAGACTACGCAGCGAGTGCATAAGAGTTGTTGCCAACTAATTGTTTGAAGGCCGAGATTTACGGGCAAACCTACAACGCCCGGCGTGCTTACCGTCCAATGTCTGATGCTGTCAAAACCAAAACATCCCCATTGTGTAACAAAAAAGCCTCGCAAATACTGTGCAAGGCTTCTAGTGGGAGCAGAGGGAGTCGAACCCCCGACCCTCTGCTTGTAAGGCAGATGCTCTAAACCAACTGAGCTATGCTCCCTCAAACAGGACTGCAAATATACGGATAATTTTGTGAGTTCCAAAAAATATTTGCAAAATCCTGCATAAATCTTAGTTTGCCCTCACTGGTGCAGGCTGCTTCTGCTCCTTAGCTGCTTCGACTCCTGCAATCTTGTCGAATTCAGCCTCAGTGATCATGCGGCAGTTACCGTTGAAGGTGGAACCAAGCTCCACAGAAAGCCTCTTTACATGGAGGTTTCCGTTCACAGTACATCCCTCCTTGAGCGCGAGGGTGTCCTTCACGAAGACGTTGCCCTCTACCTTGCCCCAAAGGTCGATATTTCCACAGATGATATCACCCTGGATATGAGCCTTTTCTCCCACCACAACACGTCCCTTTGACTGCACTTTGCCTTCAAAAGCACCGTCGATGCGGATGTCGTATGGGGAAACGATCTCACCCTTGATGACGGTTCCCGCAGAGATTCTGCTGATTGAATTTACATTCACCTCTGTTTCTAACTTTGCCATAATCTTTTGTATGTTTTATTGTTTGTATTTTCATTTTTTAGATTCCTCAACAAGCTCGGAATGACAGGTCGGAATGATCGTCCGGGAGGGCCGGAATGACAGATCAGGCCTGCTTTCCGTGACAGTTCTTGTACTTCTTGCCGGAACCGCAAGGACAAGGGTCGTTACGTCCCACCTGCTTCTCCACATGCACAGGCATATTGCTCTTTGAGTCAGGACCGTTGGTCACCAGATCAGTTCTCGAGGTCTGCATCTGGCTCATATCCGGCTTACGCTGCTGTGCCGGGGCCTTGGCCTGAGAAGCATCACGCAGCGGAATGAATGCACGGAGAAGGAATGAGAGAACATCCTTGTTCAATTCCTCCAGCATCTGGCTGAAGAGGTTGAAACTCTCGAATTTATAAATAAGGAGCGGATCCTTCTGCTCATATGTGGCATTCTGGACAGACTGCTTGAGATCGTCCATATCACGAAGATGTTCCTTCCAATGCTCATCCACCTGGTAGAGCGTGATGGTCTTGCTGAGCGCCCTGGCAATCTCACGGCCCTCTGACTCATAAGCCTTCTTGAGATCAACGGAGAGAGTCAGCATCTTGCGTCCGTCAGAGATAGGAATTGCCATGTTCTGATACAGCGCACCCTGCTTCTCATACACTTCCTTGATGATAGGGAATGCCCTCTGGACCATGGTGTCCATACGGCGCTCATATGTCGTAAGCATCTGAGCATGAAGCTTCTCCACAAGTTCTGCAGGCTTTGCGTGATTATAGAACTCTTCATCGAATCCAGGCTCGATGGACAGGGACATCATGATGTTCTCAGCGAAGTCCTCGTACATCATTCCCTCTGACTTGTCCACCACGATCTGAGCGATGTCCTGCATCATGTTCATGACGTCTATCTCCACCCTTTCACCAGAAAGAGCATTACGTCTCTTGGTGTATATCACCTCACGCTGGGAGTTCATGACATCGTCATATTCAAGGAGTCTCTTACGGATACCGAAGTTGTTCTCCTCAACCTTCTTCTGGGCTCTTTCGATGGAGTTGTTCAGCATAGGAGCTTCAAGGGCTTCATTCTCCTGCATTCCAAGACGGTCCACCACACTGGCAATCTTCTCGGAACCGAAGAGACGCATGAGCTTGTCCTCAAGAGATACATAGAAGATGGATGAACCCGGGTCTCCCTGACGCCCTGAACGTCCACGGAGCTGACGGTCTACACGACGGCTGTCATGACGCTCTGTTCCGATGATGGCAAGTCCGCCTGCCGCCTTCACTTCGTCCGGCAGCTTGATGTCGGTACCTCGACCGGCCATATTGGTGGCGATGGTCACTGTACCAGGCTCTCCGGCATGCCTTACCACCTCAGCCTCACGTGCATGCTGCTTGGCATTGAGGACCTGGTGCTGGATGCCACGAAGGCGGAGCATACGGCTCAGGAGCTCGGATGTCTCCACGTCAGTAGTACCCACGAGGACAGGTCTGCCCTCTGCAGTGAGTTCACCGATCTTGTTGATTACAGCCTCGAATTTAGCCTTCTTGGTCTTATATACAAGGTCATTCTGGTCGTGACGCGCGATAGGTCTGTTGGTCGGGATGACCACCACGTCCAGCTTGTAGATGGACCAGAATTCACCCGCTTCGGTCTCAGCCGTACCGGTCATGCCGGCAAGCTTGTGATACATACGGAAATAGTTCTGGAGCGTGATGGTCGCGAAGGTCTGGGTCGCAGCCTCCACCTTCACGTTTTCCTTAGCCTCGACAGCCTGATGGAGTCCATCGCTCCAACGGCGGCCCTCCATGATACGTCCGGTCTGCTCGTCAACGATCTTTACCTTGCCGTCAGCAATGATATAGTCAATTTCCTTGTCGAACATGGTGTATGCCTTAAGGAGCTGATTCACAGTGTGCACGCGCTCTGATTTAAGTGCAAATTCAGCAAGGATATCGTCCTTCTTGACCTGCTTCTCCTCAGGGGAGAGATCCTTGTTCTTCTGGACATCTGCAATGGCTGCACCGACGTCAGGAAGCACGAAGAAGTTCGAGTCGGAAAGGTTGCCGGTGATCAGGTCACGGCCCTTGTCGGTCATGTCCACAGAGTGCTGCTTCTCGTTGATCACGAAATAGAGTTCATCGGTGATGAAAGGCATCTCGCGCTCGTTGTCCTGGATGTAATAGTTCTCCACTTTCTGGAGGAGCTGCTTCATACCCGGCTCACTGAGGAACTTGATGAGAGGCTTATATTTAGGATATCCCTTGAATGCTCTGAAAAGGAGGACTCCTCCTTCCTTCTCGTTGCCTTCCGAGATAAGTTTCTTTGCTTCGTTAAGGAGCTGGTTCACGAGAGTTTTCTGTGCGCTGTAAAGGCGCTCGACATATGGCTTGAACTCCATGAACTGCTGGTCTTCCCCCTTAGGGACAGGACCGGAGATGATGAGAGGGGTACGGGCATCGTCAATGAGCACCGAGTCCACCTCATCGACAATGGCAAAATGGTGCTTGCGCTGAACGAGGTCGTTCTGGGACACAGCCATATTGTCACGGAGGTAGTCAAAGCCGAACTCGTTGTTCGTACCGAAGGTGATGTTGCATGCATATGCCTTTCTGCGGGCATCGCTGTTAGGCTGATGCTTGTCGATGCAGTCAACGCTCAGGCCATGGAACTGATAGAGAGGGCCCATCCACTCGGAGTCTCGTTTTGAGAGGTAGTCATTCACTGTGACCACATGTACACCCTTGCCGGCGAGGGCATTCAGGAATACAGGAAGGGTAGCCACGAGGGTCTTTCCCTCTCCTGTCGCCATCTCGGCTATCTTACCCTGATGGAGGACGATACCACCGATGAGCTGAACATCATAGTGGACCATGTCCCAGGTCATCTCGTTTCCACCAGCCATCCAGTGGTTCTGCCAGAGGGCATAGTCACCTTCGATGCTTACGAATTCCTTGGTGGCACTGAGATTGCGGTCGAATTCCGTGGCCTTCACCTTTATGACAGGGTTCTCCTTGAAACGGCGCGCCGTCGACTTCATTATCGCGAAAGCCTCCGGAAGAATTTCATCGAGGACCTTCTCTATGGTCTCGTCAACTTTCTTGACCAGTCTGTCGGACTCGGTGGCAAGTGCCTCCTTCTGGCTGAGAGGAATCTCCTTCTCAAGTTCTTCCTTTATCTGCGCTATGCGTGCTTCATCTTCTGCAATCGCTGCCCTGATCCTGTCCTTGAGGGCCTGGCATCTCTCTCTGAGTTCGTCGTCCGAAAGCGTATCGATGGACTTATATGCTGCGAGGACCTTGTCCAGAGTGGGCCTGATGGCCTTCATGTCACGATCCGCCTTCGTACCGAAAATCTTTTTAAAAACGTCTGTAAATGACATATATATCAACTTTTAAATAAACAATGCAGGCTGCTTGGCCGATACGGCACAAACAACCTACAAATATAGTGACAATCTATGATTTAGACAAATTTAGAGGTACAAGTCTGACAAAATGACAGAAATAAAATATAAAAGAAGACAGGCAATGCTATATCAAAGAAGTTTCCTCAGGGGTATATCCTGCGTCAGGGGGCAACTGTCTGCCAGCAGCAACCGCACCGGCTCCGGCCGCAACTGCCAGAGCATCACACCTCTCGTTTTCAGGATGTCCGGCATGTCCCTTTATCCAATGGAAAGTCACTCTGTGACGTCGCAGAAGAGGCAGCAGACGCATCCACAGATCCGGATTCTTGACCTTTGCGAAGCCCTTCCTCTGCCAGCCTTCAAGCCATCCTTTGTTGATGGCATTGACCACGTAGGAAGAGTCACTCCAGACATGCACCTCGGCATTCATCCATCTGACCGCCTCCAGCCCTTTTATCACCGCCAGAAGTTCCATTCTGTTATTTGTGGTGAGACTGAATCCTTCCGACAGCTCCATCTCACGCCCCGCACATTTGAGGACGACTCCATAGCCACCAGGGCCGGGGTTCCCGCTGGAAGCGCCGTCAGTATAAAGGTATATAGGGGGCCTGGGCTGCTGTTCCATACTACTCTATGATTCTTCCTCCACGAGGTTTTATCTCAGTGTCAGGCATCTGCACAGTCATACGGTTCGCGATGAGATCGTCATAGTCGGCACGTCTGTTATAGATATCGATAGCGGCATAGATCGATGATATCATCGAGCGTGGATCGGCAATGTCGCGACCAGCCATTTCATATGCGGTTCCATGATCCGGAGAGGTCCTGACTATAGGGAGTCCCGCCGTGAAGTTCACGCCTTCCTCGAATGCAAGGGCCTTGAACGGGGTGAGTCCCTGGTCGTGATACATGGCCAGCACGGCATCATACCGGCTATAGTTTCCAAGACCGAAGAACCCGTCAGGAGAATATGGGCCGAAGGCCATGATGCCTTCCTCGTTGGCTGCCTGTACTGCCGGAAGGATGACCTGCTGCTCCTCATCGCCGAGAAGTCCTCCGTCGCCGCAGTGCGGATTGAGACCAAGAACGGCAATCTTAGGTGCATCAATTCCGAAGTCCCTCTGGAGAGATGTCTTCATAAGACGGAGCTTGCTGAGAATCTTCTCGGTGGTGATGTTGGCACAGACATCCTTCAATGGGATATGACCTGTCACGACGCCTACCTTGAGCCTGTCACAGACCATGATCATAGCCACTTCATCCACACCGAATTCCTTCTCAAGATATTCAGTGTGACCTGTATATCCGAAACCTTCGTCCACCATCGCCCTCTTGTTTATCGGAGCAGTCACAAGGACATCTATATATCCGTTCTTTATATCTTCCACGGCTCTTTCAAGCGAGGTCATCGCGGACTTGGCCGACTCGGGAGTGGGCTGACCAGGCTCCACAAAGACATTCTCCGGAAGGCAGTTGACAATGTTTACCCTCTTATGATGAACGTCCTTTGCAGAATTTATCACATTCGTATTTATCTGGTCGATGTTGTGGATATGCTTCTTATAGAATCCGAAGATCTTGGACGAACCATAGATTACAGGAGTGCACAAGTCAAGCATTCTTTCGTCAGCCAATGCCTTGATTATCACTTCATATCCGATCCCGTTTCCGTCACCTTGCGTGATTCCTACTACTAATTTTCTTGCCATATGAGGTTAAATGTTTCTTAATAAAATCTCGCAAATATAATCATTTTTCGGGAAGGGTTCCGATAATATTGGAAGTTCATGTGGGATTTTGTATATTTGCCATGGTTTGGCACATATAGGTGCTATCTTTACGGCTATGAACGGTTTGGATATGGACATACAGTTTCTGCCGGGAGTCGGTCCCAAGAGGGCTGACCTGCTGGAAAAGGAGCTTGGAGTGGCCTCGGTGGGTGACCTGCTGAGGCTCTACCCGTTCCGTTACATAGACAAGAGCTCCATAACCAGGATATGCGATGTGAGGCCGGACATGGCCTATATCCAGATCCGGGCAAGGGTGACACGGGTGGAGCTGTTCGGTCCTTCATCCTCGGCTGTGGATGCACCTGCCCCTGTTTCCAATCCTAAAGAAAAAGCCCTGAAATTCAATACCATACGCAGAATGAGCGCGTGGATAAGCGACGGGACAGGAGAGATGGAGACAGTGTATTTCAAGGGAATAAAGTGGATGTACGAAAAGCTGAAGGTCGGTCAGGAGTTCTTGTTCTTCGGCAAGCCTTCCGCTTTCAACGGACGGATCAATATGGTTCATCCTGAGGTGGATGATGTGAGCAAGGCTGCCGGAATCCCGGCTCAAAGTGCCTCTTCGGCAACCGCTGAGGCGATAGGTGCAGGGTCCACGATGACAGGAGTCTATCCGAGTACCGAGAAGCTGAAGAACAGCGGGATCACTGGCAAGGTCATGACCAGGCTGGCAGCTGGGGCACTGGAAAAAGGACTCCCATATGTTCAGGAATCGCTGCCGGAATATATAATGAAGGAATGTGGGCTGGTTCCTATTCATTTTGCCCTTAGGAACATCCATTTTCCTAAGGATATGACATCGCTTGAAAGGGCAAAGTACAGGCTGAAGTTCGAGGAGCTCTTCTATCTCCAGCTCTCGCTTCTGAAGCAGAAATACGTCCGCAGCAGGGCTGAACAGGGCATTCAGATGCCACGGGTGGGTGAGGCATTCAACAGATGCTACGAATCACTCCCCTTCCCTCTGACCGGAGCCCAGAAGAGGGTGATCACCGAGATACGCAACGACATGAAGAGCGGGCATCAGATGAACCGTCTTCTTCAGGGAGATGTGGGAAGCGGAAAGACCATGGTGGCTGTGCTGACGGCCCTGATAGCGATAGGAAACGGATATCAGGCGTGCATAATGGCCCCAACAGAAGTCCTTGCCCAGCAGCATTTTAAGAATATACAGAAGTTCCTTGAACCTACAGGGGTCCGCTCTGCCCTTCTCACGGGAAGCAGCAAGACCTCAGAGAGACGGGATGTGCATCAGGGATTGGAAGATGGAAGCATAGGAATCATAGTGGGCACTCATGCCCTGATCGAGGACAATGTGATATTCCGGAATCTTGGACTGGCCATAATAGACGAGCAGCACAGGTTCGGTGTGGAGCAGAGGTCAAAACTCTGGAGAAAGGCATCGTGCGGGGCACCTCCTCATGTGCTTGTGATGACTGCGACACCTATTCCCCGCACTCTGGCGATGACTCTATACGGTGATCTGGATGTGTCGGTGATAGACGAACTTCCTCCTGGAAGAAAGCCTGTGCAGACCATCCATGCCACCGAGGGGAAGCGTCCTGCGCTCTATAAGTTCATGCGCGACCAGATTGCGCTGGGACGACAGGTCTTTGTCGTATATCCCCTCATCAACGAAACAGAAAAGCTTGATTACCAAAGCCTTGAAGCAGGAGCTGAGGAAATCATCAAGCACTTCCCTTTCCCGCCATACAAGACTGCTGTCGTGCACGGCAAGCAGACGAACGACGTGAAGAAATTCAACATGGATGCATTCGCCGCCGGAAGGGCGGACATACTTGTGGCGACATCTGTGATCGAGGTGGGTGTGGATGTGCCGAACGCTTCCGTAATGGTCATCGAGAGCGCGGAGAGATTTGGCCTGAGCCAGCTGCACCAGTTGCGCGGACGAGTGGGACGAGGCAGCGAAAAGTCGTTCTGCGTGCTGATGACGGGGCATAAGATGAGCAAGGAATCGCGGCATAGGATCGAACTGATGTGCGCCACGGAGAACGGTTTCGAACTTGCCGAGGAGGACATGAAGATGAGAGGGCCGGGAGACCTTGAGGGTACCCAGCAGAGCGGACTCCCCATCAGTCTGAACATCGCTTCATTAGCCAAGGACGGACTGATTCTGAATGCTGCCAGGGCATGCGCCGAGGCAGTTCTGGAGGCAGATCCTACACTTCGTGAAGACAGGAACCAGATGCTCAGACGGGAGCTTTTGAAAGATAAATATCAGATTAAGGACTATAGCAAGATCAGCTGATGGTAACGGAATTATTACAGAAATATTTATGGCTGGTGCAGACCTTCATCCGCGCCGGGGATCAGGGTCTGTCGCTGGAAGACATATGCGACAGATGGGAAAGGAGGTTTGACAGCCAGTATTCACGCAGGACCTTCAACAACCACCGTGAAGCAGTGGAAGAGGTGTTTGGAATCAGGATCGGATGCAACAGGAGCACCAACAGGTATTTTGTGGAATATGGTTCGGATGTAGCTGACGAGAATGCAGAGACGGCATGGCTCATCAATACGTTCACTGTCAACAACATGCTGTCACTCGGCAAGGAGAGGCTGTCCGGCAGGGTCTCCGTGGAGGACATCCCCTCCGGTCATCTACACCTGACTTCGATCATGGAGGCAATGACCGAGAATCAGAGGATACGCATCACTTACCAGAAATACACAAGTTCGAGGTCGGACTCGTACACTCTCCTTCCATATGCAGTCAAGGAATTTGCAAAACGCTGGTACATAGTGGCTTACTGCATCGAGCGAGAGGCTGTGCGCGTATATGGTCTGGACAGGATCGTCAGTCTGGAAGTGCTTCCCGAGACCTTTACGATGGAAAAGGACTTCAATGTTGACGAGCTTTTTGCCACCAGTTTCGGCATCTATCTCCCTGAGGGGCCGGGCAGGACGATAACCTTCCGTACTTCAGCCACAGAGGCCAGATTTCTACGTGACCTGCCCATACACAGCAGTCAGGAGGAGATCGCTTCAGACGGTGAATCGGTGACATTCAGCATATTCGTATGCCCGAATCAGAACCTGATCATGGAGTTCTGCAAATACGGAGACAGACTTGAGGTACTTTCACCATCCGACATCCGCGAGGTCATTGCCTCACAGCTCTCCCGTGCTGCCGCTCAATACTGTGGCACGCAACACTGATGTATTTTCGGCACCATCAGGCGCTAAATCGGCCAAAACTCTGCCTGTCGGTGCCCAAAACAATGGAAATAGATGCATTTTCGGTACCGTCAGGCGCTAAATCGCTCAAAACTCTGCCTGTCGGTGCCACGCGATTGACTAATAGGAAAAGTTTTGCATGATAATTTAAATAGAAGTCACCAGAAATATGAAATTAATCAAGAATTCAATCAGGATCGTGGTGCTGGCTGCGGTCATCATCGGAATTTTCAGTTTTATGAAGAAGGAAACATTCACAAACGAGGGATTTATCGGCAAAAGCGATATCGTCATCGAAGACGGCAAGATGACTCCGGAAGCGCTTCTGGCTTTCGGTCGTCTGTCCGATCCGCAGATATCCCCTGACGGAGAATATATATTATATGGTGTAAGCTACACATCGGTTCCGGAGAACCGTTCATGCAGGAATCTTTATATATGCAGAAAGGACGGTTCGGACAATCAGATGATCACAATGTCCGGCAAAAGCATATCCAATGCACGTTGGAGCTTGGACGGGAAGAGACTGGTCTTCCTTATGGGAGGTCAGATCTGGACTTGCAAGGTGGGGCTGAAGGGCGGAACCTGGAAAGTGGGAGCGCTCAGGAAGATAAGCGATGTTCCTGCCGGGATCGGAGAGTTCAAGCTGTCACCTGACCAGAGCAGGATCATGTATGTCAGCACAGTGAAAAGTGCTGTCAGGACACCGGCAGACTGTTATTCAGACCTGGACAAGGCTACAGCCTATACGACTGACGATCTGATGTACAGACACTGGGACCACACCGTGATGGAGGTTCCTCACACCTTCACTGCGGACTTCAGTTTCAACGGAAAGGGCAAGATCACTCCTGAGAATTCAGTCGACATCCTCGCTGGTGAAAAGGAGATATATGAACTTCCTACTGAGCCGTTCGGAGGACTGGAGCAGCTTTCATGGAGTCCTAACGGAAGATTCATCGCATATTCATGCAGAAAACTGACCGGGAAGAAATATGCTTTCTCCACCAATACGGAGATATACATATATAATATAGGTACAGGAGAGACCTCAGTGATAGACATGAAGGGAGGATACGACACAGATCCTGTCTGGAGTCCAGACGGGAGCAAGTTGTGCTGGATCAGCATGGCAAGAGATGGGTATGAGGCTGATAAGCAGAGGCTTATGATTGCATATGTGGATTGGAGCACAGTGTCGGAGGACGGCAAGGGTATGCCTCACATCTGGGGAATCACAGAGGTTTCCGAAGATTTCAAGTATAATGTGAGCGGACCTGTCTGGAGCGATGACTCACAGAAGATATATTTCGCATCTCTTGCTGAAGGTCTGCAGGGAATTTTTGTGGCAGACGGTTCCGGAGAGTTTTCAGGAAACACAGTGTCGGATGCAGCAGGTGAGGCTGCCGCAGCAGAAGGTGCCATGGCGAAGAAATTCGCTCCGTGGAAGATCAGCCGGATCACAGATGAGAACGCATGGTATGACTTCGGGACACCGTTCTTTATAGAAACGGAAGAGGATGGCAGTAAGACGTTCTACACGACATGGTGCAGCATGGACTTCCCCACCGAACTCGTGGCAGCCAGATGTCAGGCCGACGGGGCTGAGAACGAGTTCATTCCTGTGACACATGAGAATGGCCATATTCTTTCACAGCTTGAAGAGCACAAGACAGAGGCCCGCATGGTGAAGACAGTGGACGGAAAGGATATGCTGACATGGGTACTATATCCGCCGCAGTTCGACCAGGCAAAGGAATATCCTTCGATTCTGATATGTCTCGGAGGTCCACAGGGAACTCTCAGCCAGGGCTGGTCATACAGATGGAACTATAGGCTGATGGCGGCTCAGGGCTATGTGGTAGTGCTCCCTAACAGGCGTGGAACCACAGCCTTCGGGCAGGAGTGGACTGAGCAGATTTCAGGAGACTATCCTGGGCTGAACATGCAGGACTACCTTGCAGCGGCACGTGCGGTCAAGTCCGAGCCATATGTGGGCAAGATGGCGGCATGCGGTGCCAGCTACGGCGGATATTCCGTTTATTATCTCTGCGGAACGCATGGAGACATGTTTGACGCATTCATCGCCCACGCAGGAATATTCAACGAGGAACATATGTATATGACCACTGAGGAGATGTGGTTCCCTAACTTCGACAACGGAGGCCTTCACGAATGCGAGATGGATCCGCGTGTGGGTACTCCCGAGTGTCCTGTGGGACCGGCTGGAGACGGGGTCACATTCGGGGGAATCAAACAGGGCGGATCCCCTTGGAGCAGCGATCCGAAGGCTGTAAGGCATTACGCCCTCTCGCCACATAAGCTGGTGACCAACTGGCACACGCCGCTCATGGTAATTCACGGCGGGATGGACTATAGAGTACCTGTGGACGAGGGAATGGCAGCATATAACGCAGCCCAGATGATGGGAGTGCCTTCACGGCTCCTCATATTCCCGGACGAGAATCACTGGATCCTCAAGCCGCAGAACGCTCTGATGTGGCATAGGGAATACTTCCGCTGGCTCTCGGAGTGGCTATAACTGTTTTATTCGCACTTCAAACATAACTTTTGACATCGACAATCGCTATTCCTTTTACGTTCAAAAGGATAGCGATTGTCTGCGTTTCCTGCGCCTGTCAAATATATGGAAAAGTGGCTGACCCAGATGAGTCAGCCACTTGTACCCCCATGCGGAATCGAACCGCAACCGACAGAACCGGAATCTGTAATTCTATCCATTAAACTATAGGGGCATGAATTAAGCAATTCACGTTGCGGGCACAAATATAGATATTTTTTGGATGATATAAAAACTTGTAGCTGCAGATATTATTCTCAATATTATTGAATATAAAAAAGGGAAACTATATGTGAAAGCACAGGAATTGGAGGTTTTTCGCAAGATTTTGAAAACTTTTACGAATATTTACTTAAATTTGTATGATTCGGCTGCAAGGTTGGATGTCCTGATGACATAAGGCATAAGAGCCCGAGATCTGAAAATATAAAACTATATAAACATAACGAATTATGGCAAACAACAAGAAATTCGTCACATGTGACGGTAACTGGGCTGCAGCGCATATCGCATATCTTTTCAGCGAGCATGCAGCTATCTACCCTATCACCCCGTCATCGACAATGGCTGAATACGTCGATGAGTGGGCAGCTCAGGGAAAGAAGAATCTCTTTGGTGAGGTTGTAAAGGTTACAGAAATGCAGAGTGAAGGTGGTGCTGCCGGTGCAGTTCACGGTTCGCTTCAGGCAGGCGCACTTACAACTACATTCACTGCATCGCAGGGACTTCTTCTGATGATTCCTAACATGTACAAGATTGCAGGAGAGATGCTTCCTACAGTATTCCATGTTTCTGCACGTGCACTTGCTTCTCACGCTCTCTCCATCTTCGGAGACCATCAGGACGTGATGGCGTGCCGCCAGACAGGATATGCAATGCTGGCATCGGCTTCAGTTCAGGAAGCCCTCGACATGGCTGCTGTGGCTCACCTTTCGACAATCAAGTCAAGCATTCCTTTCCTCCATTTCTTTGACGGATTCCGCACATCACACGAAATCCAGAAGATCGAGCTTATCGACGAGGAGGCACTCAAGGGAATGGTGAGCACCAAGTCTCTTGCAGCATTCCGCGCAAAGGCTCTTTCACCAGACTCACCTGTAACCCGTGGTACAGCACAGAACGGAGACGTATACTTCCAGGCTCGTGAGGCATGCAACCAGTATTATGATGCAGTTCCAGACGTGGTTGCACGTTATATGGGAGAAATCAGCGAACTCACCGGTCGTGAGTATCGTCCGTTCGACTATTACGGAGACCCTGAGGCTGAAAACGTAATCATTGCCATGGGTTCTGTGACAGAGACCATCAAGGAGACAATCGACTACCTTGCTGCACAGGGCAAGAAGGTCGGAGTGATTATCGTCCGTCTGTACAGACCGTTCTCTGCAAAATATTTCATGAAGGCGCTTCCTAAGAGCGTGAAGAGAATTGCAGTCCTCGACAGGACCAAGGAGCCTGGTTCGCTCGGTGAGCCTCTCTACCTCGACATCAAGGCACTCTTCCAGGGTCAGGAGAACGCTCCTCTCATAGTGGGTGGACGCTATGGACTTTCATCTAAGGACACAACACCTGCACAGATCGTATCAGTTTACGAGAACCTCGAGCTGGCTGAGCCTAAGGATGGTTTCACTATCGGAATCGTGGATGACGTGACATTCAGGTCACTTCCTCAGAAGGAGGAGTTCTCAATCGTCAAGCCGGGCACAACAGAGTGCAAGTTCTTCGGACTCGGTTCAGACGGAACAGTCGGAGCGAACAAGAACACCATCAAGATCATCGGTGACAACACTCCTAAGTACTGCCAGGCATACTTCGACTATGACTCAAAGAAGTCAGGCGGATATACATGTTCACACCTGCGTTTCGGAGATCTCCCTATCAAGGCTCCTTACCTTGTAGGTACTCCTGATTTCGTGGCATGCCACGTTCCTTCATACCTTTCAAAATATGACGTGCTCAAGGGAATCAAGCAGAACGGTACTCTCCTTCTGAACAGCCTCTGGGATGAGGAGGAGACCCTGAAGAGGATTCCTGACCACGTGAAGGCTGTCATCGGAAAGAAGAACATCACCCTCTACATCATCAACGCCACAAAGATTGCTTCTGAGATCGGACTCGGCGGAAGGACCAACACCATCCTCCAGTCTGCATTCTTCAAGATCACAGGCATCATCCCTTACGAGGAGGCTGTTGAATATATGAAGAAGGCCATCGTGAAGAGCTACGGCAAGAAGGGTGAGCACATCGTGAACATGAACTATGCAGCTGTGGACCGTGGTGGCGAGTACACCAAGGTGGAGATTCCGGCTGACTGGAAGGACATCACTGCGAAGTTCGAGAACCCTAACAAGGACCGCCTTGCTCCTGATTTCGTGAAGCATATCGCTGACGCAGTAAACGCACAGACCGGAGACACTCTTCCTGTAAGCGCATTCAACGACTATGTGGACGGAACAATCCCAGCAGGTACATCCGCTTATGAGAAGCGTGGAGTAGCCGTGAAGGTTCCGGAGTGGCAGGCTGACAACTGTATCCAGTGCAACACTTGTGCATTCGTCTGTCCTCACGCTGCCATCCGTCCGTTCCTTCTTACTGACGAGGAGGCTGCAGCTGTTCCTGAAGGACTCAAGATGCAGCAGGGCAAGGCTGTATTCAAGGAATACAAGTTCGCTCTCAGCGTTTCAGTTCTCGACTGTACAGGTTGCGGCAACTGTGCTGACGTCTGCCCTTCAAAGGAGAAGTCACTCATCATGAAGCCGCTCCAGAGCCAGGAGGCAGAACAGGCAAACTTCGACTACCTGAACTCTCATGTTGGATACAAGGAGGATGTGCAGCCTAAGAAGGCCAACATCAAGAACGCTCAGTTCGCACAGCCTCTCTTCGAGTTCTCAGGCGCATGTGCAGGCTGCGGCGAAACTCCATATATCAAGACAATCACCCAGCTCTTCGGAGACCACATGATGATTGCAAACGCAACAGGTTGTTCATCAATCTACGGTGCATCATTCCCTGCATCACCATACTGCAAGAATGCTGAGGGACACGGACCTGCATGGGCCAACTCACTCTTCGAGGACTTCTGCGAGTTCGGTCTCGGAATGAAGGTCGGCTCCGACAGGGCACGCGCTACAGTGGCACGTCTGATGGAGGAAGGTCTTGCATGCTCATGCTGCACAGACGAGATGAAGGCTCTCTTCACCAAGTGGCTTGAGAACAAGAACGACGCGAAAGTGACCCGCGAGGTTGCAGATGCTCTCGTTCCTCTCTGCGAGGGTTGTGGATGCGACATATGCAAGGGACTCCTTGAGTACAAGACATTCATCCCTGCACGCAGTCAGTGGATCATCGGCGGTGACGGTGCTTCTTACGACATCGGATACGGCGGACTCGACCACGTGCTTGCTTCTGGTGAGAACGTGAACATCCTCGTGCTCGACACAGAGGTTTACTCGAACACAGGTGGACAGTCTTCAAAGGCAACTCCAGCAGGTGCTATCGCGAAGTTCGCTGCATCAGGAAAGCGCGTACGCAAGAAGGACCTCGGTATGATGGCAATGAGCTACGGATATGTATATGTTGCACAGGTTGCAATGGGAGCATCTCCTGCACAGTACTTCAACGCCATCAAGGAGGCTGAGGCATATGACGGTCCGTCACTCATCATAGCTTACGCTCCATGTATCAACCACGGTCTGAAGGCCGGTATGGGTCTGAGCCAGAAGGAGGAGAAGCTTGCAGTGGACTGCGGTTACTGGCACCTCTACAGGTACAACCCTGCACTTGAGGGAACAGACAAGAATCCGTTCACTCTCGACAGCAAGGAGCCAGACTGGAGCAAGTTCCAGGACTTCCTGAAGGGCGAGGTTCGTTTCGCATCACTCTACAAGATGTATCCTGACTCAGCCGAGGAGCTGCTTCAGAAGACAGAAGAGTTTGCAAAGGTTCGCCTTGAAACTTACAAGAGACTGGCTAGCAAATAGTTAAGCAAAAACGCCTGCGCCAGATGACGCAGGCGTTTTATTTTAAGTTACTGATTATGAGAAAGTTAAGCGCAGCGCTATTTTGCATCACAATGGCGGCTGTAACTGCTGTGGCACAGCCGAAGACTAATCTTCGCCCGGACGAGACTGTATTGCTCTATGCACAATCGTTCGAAGGTAACATAGACAAGGTTTATGGAGAAAAGACCACATTCGCCGGATTCGAGATGAAGCAGACGAACGAGCTGACAGGTCCTGAAGACCTGCCTGCAAACGGAAACCTCGGCAACATCTCGGACCTTGCACGATTCGACCTGTACTTCCCGAAGAAGCCTAACGGACAGATGGTTGTCGTCTGCCCCGGAGGTGGATATCATATCGTATCAAGCTACAACGAAGGCGTATATGTGGCAGACTGGTTCCTGGACAAGGGAATAACCGTAGCTGTAGTGAAATACCGCCTTCCTAACGGACACAGGTTCGTTCCATATGCAGACGTCGCAAACACGTTCAGATACTGCCGTGAACATGCTCAGGAATGGGGTGTGAGCCAGATCGGAGTGATCGGATTCTCGGCAGGAGGTCATCTTGCGGCAACGGCTTCCACTCTGTGGGAGGACTCAGTCACACGCCCGGACTTCTCAATCCTCATCTATCCGGTGATCAGCATGGAGGTAGGCGTGACCCACAAAGGCACCCATGAGAATCTGCTTGGAAAGAACGGGATGTGGAAGGACCACTATATGGACAGATACTGCCTTGAAAAGCAGGTTTGCCGTTTCACACCTCCGACCTATATAGCTCTCTGTTCAGACGATACTGTAGTTCCGGCCGAGAACAGTCTCAGATACTACAATGCCCTGATTGACCTGGACGTGCCGGCTGAAATGCACATCTGGCCTACAGGAGGACATGGATGGGGCTTTTCCTCAGAGAAGTTCGTAGGAAAGGGCAAGGATAGATTCTCCTATGCCAGAGATGAATTCGAATCATCTTTGGAAAGGTGGCTCGAAGCACTCAAGAAATAGTATCGGAGAGAAAGCCTCTCAGGCTGCTGAACAGTTCCGTCTGAGCGAATGCTTCTGAGGGCTTGCATAACAGATACATTGTCGAAATGATATTATGGGTGGCAGAAATGCCGCCCATTGTTTTTGGTGCTGGCTTTAGTTGGAAGCTCAACTCGCAGTCAGTATCATTGGATCTGAGGAATTCGACTTCCGGATGCATCTGGGAGAAAGTCGAGAGTGATTCCTGAAGGCAAGCAAAGACTTCATCGGAAGCATTCACGCGCACAATGGCAGGAGCCATGGGAGAGAATAACGAGGATGCAGACTTATATGCCTGGAGGATTCGTGCAGCATGCTCACGAAACACACTTCCCTGCTCTGTGAGCCTGATCTCGCCGTGCAGCCTTTCGAAAAGCTTGACACCGGCCATCCTTTCCAGCTCAGAAATATGCTGGCTCACAGCCGGTTGACTTATATTCAGGAGATTTGCCGCCTTAGTAAAGCTCTTCTCCTGAGCCACTTTCATGAACACTCTTAGTCTGAAATCCTCTAACATTGTAAAATGATTTATTTCCACGAAATTAGTAAAAAGAATGGAAAATAAAGCAATCACTTTATTTATTCTGTGATTGCTTGCATCATCAAATGGACTAAATCATATTATGATAATATGCAGTGAGGATAGTGGTGATTGCGGAGGACTCCGTTCGCTTCGCTCACTCCGGACTCTCCCAACGTTTCCTGCGTGGTCTTCGACCACTTGTCTCCGTCAGGCCCCTCCCGCTATCCGCGTCCGCGGGTGGACACGCCTCCGCAATCACAACTACCCTCCCGAATCCGATTATAAGAATTTTGTTAACATTGTTCTTTATAAAAGAAGAAGCCGACCCTATTGGATCGGTTTCTTCTCTCAATCATAATTTATAGACATATATTATGCACCTTCTCCAGAACCTGTTCCGGCAGGGACATTATGCTGCTGTCCACAAACAGAGCAGGTGTACTCTGATGGATAGATAACTGTAACTCCGTCAAACGATTTCAAACCATAAACTGGACTTCTTCCATCTCCATTTGGACCGCCACCAAAAAGCTGATCAAATGTAAGACAAAGGCAGTGCTGTTCACCATCCGGATGATTACATTGCGTATAGTCAACTCCGCCGACATACTCAGATTCCTCGACACGAGCCCAACCACGATTGCCATAGCCCTGGCAGTAGTGGTAGTTCATCCATTCACCATATGTAACCGTAACTCTTTCACAAGTAACATTCGATGGGTCAGGATACGGTTTACCATCGATTTCCTGTATTGTAGATATATTTCCGATAATCATTCCGGAAACTCTATAAATATACCATTTGTAGTTAGAGGTCACATCATTAATGACATCCATAACACATGCGATATTGCAGTCCTCTATAGTAATATTTGAGCTGGAACTGATGCCACCAGCAATACCGCCTGCGCACTGTCCATGAGAATCCCATAATGTGCCTACCTTAACAGTATTATCCAAATTTACATTCCTGAAAGTACAGTCACCTGCTGCCCAGCCGACAACACCTCCTGTGTACCAGTTGTATCCTGCAACTTGGGTATTCGAAATCTCAATATTCTCAAATGTAGTATTATTGGCATAGCCTGCAATCGTACCGGTGATAACTGTGTATGAGCCGAAAGCAGCGTCCTCCACCTTGAGATTCTTGATGGTAGCGCCATCAGTGAGAGCAAACAAGCCCCATCCTTCTTTGCTTCCATATACACTACCATTAAAACAATGGTCACCCGAAATATGTGCACCAGATATCAAATGATCCTGACCATCAAAGGTACCTTCGAACGCTTCATCAGCACCGTTGTTTCCAATAGGATCCCAATTAGAAGCAGACAAATCAATATCGTCTGTCAATACGATAGTCTTTCCTGCAAATCCGTCTCGCGCTACAAGATTCTCAGAAAGCCATTTCATACCGTTTGCATTGGCAATATAGAACGTACCCTCCTCTTCATCTGCTACTACACCATCTGCAATCTGAATCAGATTGGAGTCATTATAATATGCCGGATCGATTGTGATGTTGAAATCCACGTTTCCTGCAAGGATGGTTCCGAGGATATTGGTTCTCCAGTTGCGCTGAACAGGGATATTTGTCAGACCATCACTCAAA
>JAFVVN010000060.1 GCA_017502125.1 Bacteroidales bacterium
AAGGGCTATGAATTACCGCAATCTCTATCGCAATGACGAATCTCTTATGAGCGGACGAAAGGCTGATGGAGCCTTCTCCGATAATTTCAGTCCTTTGAAATGGGGTGGTGACTTCACTGAAGGCAACGCATTGCACTATACTTGGTCAGTATTCCACGATCCTGCAGGACTTATCGCACTTATGGGAGGGGATGATGCATTCAATGCAAATCTGGACAAGGTGTTTGACATACCTCCGCATTTTGACGACAGCTATTACGGCTTTACAATTCACGAGATACGTGAGATGCAGATCATGAATATGGGTAACTATGCTCACGGTAACCAGCCTATACAGCATATGCTTTACCTTTATAACTGGAGCGGCCAGCCTTGGAAGACGCAGCAGCGTATCCGCGAAGTTATGGACAAGTTCTACACCTGCCACCCTGACGGATATTGCGGAGATGAGGATAACGGTCAGACATCAGCCTGGTATGTGTTCTCGGCATTGGGCTTCTATCCCGTATGCCCGGCAACTGACCAGTACATACTTGGTACGCCGCTTTTCAAGAAAGCAGAGGTTTCAATGTCAGATGGCAAGACTCTGCTTATCAATGCCCCGGATAACGGGAGAGAAAACTTCTATGTGTCAGGCATGAAGGTGAACGGCAGGAAATATACCCGCACTTACCTTGAACATGACCTGTTGAGGAAAGGGACAGTGATAGATTTCACTATGTCTGACGAGCCTTCAAAGAATCGTTCTGTGTCACAGCAGGACAGACCATATTCATTCTCCAATCAAAGATAAATCATGCGAAGATTGATGATATTGGCCCTTGCATCATGCCTGACGGCAGTTGCCATGGGGCAGGAATATAAGACAGGCAGACCAGCGGAGGAAAACAGACTTTTTGTCTCGGAAGCTGTAGAGGCAAAGATTGATGAAGTTACATCTTTGCTTACAAACCCGAAGCTTGCATGGATGTTCAGGAACTGTTTTCCGAACACTCTAGATACGACAGTGCACTTCAAAGGTGAGGATTCGGACGGATTGTATGACACTTTCGTCTACACAGGCGACATACATGCCATGTGGCTCAGGGATTCGGGCGCGCAGGTGTGGCCATATATCCAGCTTGCTCCCGAGGATGAACATCTTCGCAACATGCTCGCCGGAGTGATCAACCGTCAGTTCAAGCTCATCAACATCGATCCGTATGCAAATGCCTTTAATGACGGACCTACCGGCGGAGAGTGGCAGAGTGATATGACCGATATGAAGCTTGAGGTGCATGAACGCAAATGGGAGATTGACTCGCAGTGCTATCCGATAAGGCTTGCCTATCATTATTGGAAGACAACCGGCGATGACTCTGTGTTCGGAACAGTATGGCAGGATGCAATCAGAAACATTCTCAAGACTTTGAAGGAACAACAGAGAAAAGATAACCTTGGCCCGTACAGATTCCTCAGGAAGACGGACCGTCAGCTGGACACTAAATGTTGCCTTGGATGGGGAAACCCGGTAAACCCGGTCGGCCTCATAGTGTCTTCATTCCGTCCTTCCGATGACGCTACGACATTCGATTTTCTTGTCCCTTCCAACTTCTTTGCTGTCAGTTCATTGAGAAAGGCTGCAGAGATACTGACCGAGGTCAATAAGGACGAGGAAACAGCATCAGAGTGTCTGGGACTGGCCGATGAGGTGGAGAAGGCTCTGAAGAAGCATGCTATAGTCAGACATCCCAAGTATGGGAAGATATATGCCTTCGAGGTCGACGGATTTGGGAACAGGTTCCTGATGGATGATGCCAATGTTCCCAGTCTTCTGGCGATGGCATACCTTGGTGATGTGCCTTTGAATGACAAAGTGTATCAGAATACCCGCAGATTCGTCTGGAGTGAAGATAATCCATATTTTTTCAAAGGCTCTGAAGGAGAAGGTATCGGTGGTCCTCATGTCGGATACGATATGGCTTGGCCTATGAGCATCATGATGAAAGCTTTCACCTCGCAGGATGATGCTGAAATCAAGGAATGCATCGAGATGCTTATGAGGACGGATGCGGGTACAGGCTTCATGCACGAGTCCTTCAATGTAAATGATCCGTACGATTTCACCAGACCTTGGTTTGCATGGCAGAACACGCTGTTTGGTGAACTGATCATAAAGCTGATAGATGACGGTAAACTCGAACTGCTTAACTCAATAGATATACAATAGACTTCAGGAGGATAATATCGGGGTGTATTTCTTAAACTCCTGAATGGCAGTGTCTTGAAACAATAAGGGTCGGAGAAATCTCCGACCCTTAAATGTGTAGATTGTTGATTTTATGAGACTTATACGAGCGGCTCGCCGGTCATTGCTGCAGGCTGCTCTATGCCCATCAGCTTGAGGATGGTCGGAGCCACGTCTGCGAGCTTTCCGTTCTTCACTTCCTTTACATCGTCGCCTGCGTTCACCACGATGAATGGAACATCGTTGAGCGAGTGAGCTGTGTTAGGTGTGCCGTCTTCGTTCACTGCGTAGTCTGCGTTTCCGTGGTCAGCTGTGATGAGGATCACATAACCCTGAGCCTTGGCAGCCTCTACAACCTTCTCGACACATGTGTCTACTGCGGTGACCGCCTTGCGGATCGCCTCGTATACACCTGTGTGGCCGATCATGTCGCC
>JAFVVN010000061.1 GCA_017502125.1 Bacteroidales bacterium
GCAAAATCAATCAGGCAGATCTGGCATATACATGCGGTTATTCCGACCAGTCACACCTCATAAGAGAGTTCAGAAAGCTTTGCGGACATACACCTCTATCCCTGCTTGAATTTACAACTCCCTATTCCGATTTATTTACTAAACCTGTCTAAATGTCCCATTTGTTCTATATAGGGAAGATGGCTTCTCATACTTTTGCAGCTAAAAATAGAAAAGTATGAAAGAAGTCGATCCTCAAGAAACTACCCGCGCATACGCTTTTGAAATGTGGATGAACGCACCTAATCCGATGGTCACATTCATCAAGACTCTAGACATCACACGCCTAGTGAAGGTCAGCAGACGCAGAAGACTGAAGTTCAATATGCTCCTTGACTGGTGTATCGGTAAGTCGGCTGCGTCTGTCAAGGAGTTCTACCTTCTGCCGGTCGGTGATAAACTAATTCAGTACGATAGCATTGCTGTCAATACCATTGTGAAGAACAAGACAGGAGAAGTCAGTTCCTGCGACATACTCTTCCACGGCCATCTATCTGACTTCAACTCGGAATATTTGAAATATACCGCACAGGTAGCAGAAACCTGCCAAGATAGAGACCTGTCAGGCAGCAGCATGGTCATCGGTACTTCAGCCATCATCGACACAGAACTTGATGGCGCAATAGGTATGTACAGCGGCATTTTCAATAATCCGTTCATAATCTGGGGCAGGTACAAAAAGAGATTCTTCCGCTACTATCTGACACTCTCATTCCAGTTCCATCACACCCAGATGGACGGCGCTCACGCGGGACGCTTCCTTGTCAACCTGCAGAACGAAATCAACAGGTTGACATAGCAATACTAATCACCATACCACAAAGTACACGTCAAGAGTAAATGGACTATCTGTGTAACATAAATTCATGATTATATGATACACCGCTAGTCAAATTCCGACAGAACCATCAAAAAACAAGACCGGTGCGACAAGATAATGCAAATTCTTGTCGCACCGGTCATTTATCATGATCCCCAATCTGGTCGGGGATGACGCTTACTTCAGATCAAAGTTGACATCATTGCCGGCTTGACCGGCAATCTGTCAGATTACCACTCCAGAAATATCTAACTCTCTGATAATCAATGGGTTGATTTAAATACCCCCAAAGGTCGGGAGTAAATTATTGATATACAACGTTATAATTCCAGATTGACTCAGCGTTATAGAATGATCGCAATAATATATATGATAATGCAAGATTAGATCTTACACAGTAGTCAAATGTCTGCGACGAAGGGCAGTAAGTACGCATTCCGATGCGATGGGATTAAGCCCCCTGAATGTTGTACGACTCTTAAGTTCTGCGAGAGACATATGTAGCAACAGCTTGGCAATACACTCGTCTGCAAATGAATTGCTCACAACATTCACACCTGTAAAATCGAGAACCACGCAATCGTTCTGCTCTATCAATGGCAGCAGGCTCTCGCGCACACGCTGACCTAATGGACGTGTACCTAAATTCTCACCATATTGTATAAAACTGAACGTTACCATAATTCCTCCAATTCGTTATCATTCAAGAATGTTTCATTATACTGTGCCGCGACATTTGTGCGGTTTGCAACGACTTCTGCCGGATTAATCTCCTTATTGGTTTGAATCTGCAGATAAATGATGGTTCCTTGCCAAAATTCACTCTCTGATATCGCTTCGTCTCCGCTTTGCAAAGTCAAGGTATAGTTGCCGGAACGAACTTCAAATTTCAAACCTGCATCTCTGGCTAAAAGAGAAGTTGAATAGAGACCGAATCCCATACCTTTTCCGTCAGTAATTGCATCCTTAACGCAAATTCTCAATGCCTCTGATTCGCATATTTCGGCATATTTTTCATTCTCCGAGAGAGACTCCCTGACCCCAATACCATCATCGGCTACAAGGAAACTTAACACGTGATTTATTGAATCATAGTGAGTAATAACTGTACCTAGGTCCTTACCAGAATGAATCAACACGTTATCCAGAATCTCATAGAAACAATAGCTCAAGGCCTGCAAAACAGTGGTCTCAATCTCAATATGCTGCGTCAATACTCCTACAACGCGTTGATAAACATCATAAATGTTCTTCTCATCAAAAACATCGATCGTAAGATCTTCATTCTTCGAAGAGAAATACTGTTTTATGAGAGTCGATAGATTCATAACTTGCCTATAATGCCATTTCAGCAGGTAAATATACAAAAGTGATGCGAATTCCCAAAATTCCCTGTAGGGTTTGACTTTTCTGGAGGAATTCGAGTAGGTATTTTAGATGAGAACATACCGGAATCTGGACGAATCTCGGGGAAAACAGTAGGTTAAAAGATACATACAGAACGGAAATCATTAACTTAAAAACCTTACTGGGAAGATTATCTGACAATTACAGTAACATCCCTTGCAGCTTGGGCACCCATTACAAGGGCTTGGGCGATATCGGCAGTCTTTGAAGGACCGCTAATGAAACATCCGTATAGATATTCTGTAGAGCTTACCTTTTCATAAGCCTTATGCATATTGCTTACAATGTCATTACGGTCAACAATGATTACCAGACATTGAGAGATAAACATCACTGCTCTCTCCTTCATTGTCTGCGGAATCCATACACAACCGTTTTCAGCGACTGCTACCCTACCTTCCAAAACTCCGAGGTCGACATCTGCAAGTTCGCCTGCATCCTGAACCATATCCGGATCCTTGTCCGCCTTTATGTATGGCAGGGATGATGCCACGACCTTAGCTTCCGGATAATTGCGGCGTATGGCATCGTTTATATCTTCGTCGGGCTCAAGCATCCTTGCATGTCCTCCGACAAACTTTACCATCTCCACGAACTTTGACAGGGAGTCTTCATACTGAACAGGAACAATAGCGTCAATGTCCGGCATTTCAATGTCATGTCTGACATTCTTCCTGATACCATCCAATATATTCTGCTTACTTGTCATTTTTCACTTTTCCTTTAACCCACATAGAGTGGAATGATTCCTTGGCAAACTCAGGCAGGCTGCGTCCCTTGCCCCATAAATGAAGAGAAACTGCCTGTGAACATGTAACTGCTGCATTGATAAGCGGAGAGCATTTCAACGCCAGATTGTAAAGAGCCGGTCTGTCAAAGACTGTCTTCATTCCACGGCTCATCATCTCCTTGGTCATCGGTGCCTTACCAAGAGACTTAAGTTCCTGTCTCCAGCTATAAATCTGTTCTGACAGATTGACCTTTGCCGGGCATACATTGTCGCATGAGCAGCATAGCGAACAGGCACTGGCATTATCGTGATATTTCTCCGCATCACGGGCCATGCCGAGGTTGACACCTATCGGTCCGGGAATGATATAGGTATATGAATATCCTCCTGAACGGCGATATACAGGACATGTATTCATGCAGGCTCCGCATCTGATGCATTTGAGAGTCTCCCAATGCTTCTCCTGGGCAAGCATTCTGCTTCTACCGTTGTCAACGAGTATGATATGCATCTCTCCACCCGGGCGTGCTTTTCTAAAATGGGATGTAAAAGTTGTGGATGGCTGTCCGGTCGCACTCCTTGCCAGAAGTCTGTGGAATACGGCCAGCGATTTATGGTCAGGGATAATCTTCTCAATACCCATTGCCGCAATGTGGAGCTTAGGTACAGATGTGGACATGTCTGCGTTACCTTCATTCGTGCAGATGACGATCTCTCCTGTCTCAGCCACGCCGAAGTTAGCACCTGTAAGTCCTGCGTCTGCAGTCAGAAACTCATTCCTCAAACTTTCACGGGCACAGTAAGTCAGATATGTAGGATCGCTATTCCCTTTCTCGCTACCTAATTCCTTTTCAAAAAGCTCTCCCACCTCTTCTTGGGTAAGATGGATTGCAGGCATTACAATATGACTCGGTTTCTGGTCTAGCAGCTGGATGATTCTTTCGCCGAGGTCAGTCTCGACAACTTCAATCCCATGTGCCTCGAGATAAGGGTTCATCTCGCACTCTTCTGTAAGCATGGACTTGGATTTGACAAGTTTCCGCACATCATGAGCCTTGAGTATATCCAGAACAACAGCATTGAACTCCTCCGCGTTCGCAGCCCAATGGACTATCACTCCGTTCCTCTGTGCATTTTCCGAAAACTTTTCAAGATATTCATCAAGATGGGAAAGCGTATGTCGTTTGATTGCAGATGCAGCATCTCTAAGCCTCTCCCACTCAGGCAGAGACTTTGACATACGATCTCTCTTGACACGCACACCCCAGAGGGTATTATCGTGCCATTCAGATCTCTCAACGTTCTCCAGAAAACTCTTTGCCGCCTTGCTGTGTCTTGTACTCATAGTCCTGATGCAAGTATTTCTACAACATGAATGAATCTTATCGGATATTTACCGCTCTTTGCAATGCCCTGCATGTGCATCAGGCATGAACAATCCGGACCGGTTATATATTCTGCTCCAGTGTCGATGTGGCGCTGAAGCTTGTCCTGTCCCATCTTGACTGAAACCTCCTTTTCCTCCATCGAGAACATTCCGCCGAACCCGCAGCACTCGTCAGGACGTTCCGGCTCCCTGACTGTAATTCCATCGACCAGCGACAGAAGGTCTCTTATCTTTGAGTATGATCCGACATTACGTTCAGATGGTGAAGATAATCCAAGCTCACGTACACCATGACATGAATTATGCACGCTGACCACATGCGGGAACCTGCCCGGAAGGCTTTCCACCTTCACAACATCATGAAGGAACTCCACGATGTCCATGATCTTCTCTGCTGATTCACACTTATGCTTCCCATGAAGCAGATCCGGATAGTTCAGGCGGACAAAGGCAGCACAAGACACAGAAGGACCGACTATATAGTCATATCCCTTGAACAGTTCCTCAAAATGCTCCGCATGGGACACTGCCATTGATTCAAAGCCGGCATTGGCCTGCGGCTGACCGCAGCAGGTCTGATTGAGCGGATAGTCTACATCCAGACCGAGGGCGGTAAGAAGTTTATATGAAGCCACACCCACTTCGGGATATAAGGCATCGACATAACATGGTATAAAAAGACCTACCTTCATAATTATCTATAATCCTTAGAACACCTGTGATACGATCTTCCGGGCATAAGCCGGGTCATTAAAATCTCTAGTACCCTTATCATGAATATTCAGAGCACGAATGGCCTCCATGTCGCAATCGTCAAGAACGAAGTCAAAGATATCCATATTCTCTTTCATTCGCTCAATGCTGACTGATTTAGGAATCACTGGTATTCCTTGCTGGACAAGGAAACGAAGTCCGACCTGCGAGGCCGTCTTTCCATATTTCTCTCCGATATTTATCAGGACAGGATTATTGAAAAAGTCATTTTTGCCCTGTCCCATAGGTCCCCATGCCATAAGACGGGTATCAGATTCAGCAAGCTGCTCACGCATGCCATTCTGTTGACTGAACACATTGGTTTCAAGTTGATTCACGGCAGGTACAACTCCAGCATAATATGCTAGATCCACAAAACGGGCATCATAGAAATTACTCAAACCGATAGCTCTGGCTTTTCCCTGCTCATATGCTTTTTCCATTGCCCTGTATATACTATAATAGTCCCCATATGGATGATGCACAAGCAACAGATCGACATAATCTGTCTGCAGTTTCCGAAGACTTTCATCTATTGATTTGGCTACACCCTCTTCATCTCCATGATTCATCCATACCTTAGTGATAAGAAATAAGTCTTCCCTTGCTACGCCGCTTTCTGCTATCGCTCTGCCGACTTGTTCTTCGTTAGCATAGAACTGGGCAGTGTCAATCATCCTGTAGCCGACACTTATTGCGTCACGGACACATCTCTCGGTCTCTTTGGGGTCTACCTTAAACACACCATATCCTAAAAGTGGCATATCCACTCCGTTATTCAGTCTTATTGTCTCCATATTTTTGATGTAA
>JAFVVN010000010.1 GCA_017502125.1 Bacteroidales bacterium
ATTCCGTCTGCTGTGCCACATAATTCCGAGTGCAGGATTGCTCTACGATAGTAGAATTTGCGGAAGGCGGTTGAATCCATACCATTATCCAAAGCTTTCTTGATAAGATGAGCCATATCGTCAAGACTATCCTTCAGTTTCTCTGTATCACCTTGCATTTCATAGGCTCTTGCCAACAGATACATTGCTCCGAAATGCTCGGGGTTGAAAACAAGAAAATTCTCAAGCAACCTTTGTGCATCAAGGCTATGACCAGAGTATAAGTATCTGACAGCATTCAGAAACACTGCTTCTCTATTGTCGTTTGATACAACTGGCCATGACACATGTCTCATCAGGCAGTCATCATCAGCCATATTCTGCAGAGCTCTGGAAACAAGGTCATAAGCATAGCTGATGTCATTTGCTTTTACTGCTTTCTCCGCAATCTGGCATAATGTGGTGGCAAGTGCATCATAATCCTTCGTGGCTTCATGTTGGCTGATAGCCTCACCTATCTCCAACTCGGTTGAAATGATTTTTTCATCATTGTATTCTTTTGCAAATGTGAGTATGTCTTTTGAAACCATGACGGAGTTCTGGTTGATATGCTGCATCAGTTCAATTCCAGCAAAAGATCTCGCACGGCTCAAAGCCACATAAGTCTGTCCATAGGTAAATGCTCCTTTGCCAAAATTGATGGCAACCTTGTCAAAAGTCAAAGACTGGCTTTTGTGGATTGTAATTGCCCATGCAAGTCGTAATGGATATTGTGTCATTTTGCCGATGACTTTCTTCTCAACCACCTTTGCAGCTTCATTATATTGGTACTCAAATGCCTCCCAGACTTCTGTCTCAACTTCACTCTCCATACCATTTTCCAGTCTTACCTTTATTAAGTCCTTACCAAGTTCTGACACTACGCCAATGGTACCATTAACGCAACCGTTTTTCTTGATATTTCGGATAAACATAACCTGTGCTCCTACTTTCAGAACAAGTTCTTCCTCGGCAGCATCCTTGCACTTGGAACAATCACCGGAGTACGTGGCCGTATATGTAAATGAGGGGGCATCAATCTCGGCCAATCTATTGTCATTTATAAGCGCTGCATCATCTCTTCTTGTTGTAAGGGTTATACGAAAACTGTCATCTATGCCGACAAGGTCCTCATCAACAACACGAGTATTAAGTTTGGCAATATCAGATTGTTGAACAGCCCCAACACGGAAGCGGTCCAGGAGTTCGATAAATGCTGGATCATTCTGACGATATACATTTGTAAACTCAATCTTTGGCAGTTTCACGTTACTGAGCACATTAGAGTCGTAGAAATAGTACCCGGTTGACTTGTAGAACTTACGCAAGAGGGCCTTGTCTGCCATGTTTATAACAGGAGGCAACTGAAACAGATCACCCACAAACACGACCTGAACGCCACCAAAAGGATGCGGATCATTTCTATGACGACGTAACATTCTATCCATGACATCGACCATATCACATCTTACCATTGATACCTCATCAATGATTATCGTATCAATTCTATTAAGAAGTTCTATGCGATCTTTATCTATGTTCCCATAGTTGTTAGGACCCTGAACACCAAAAGACAAGCCGAAAAAAGAGTGAATAGTCTGACCTCCGACATTCATTGCAGCAACTCCTGTCGGAGCCAGCACAACGAACCGCTTCTTGACTTCCTCGCAAATACGACGGAGAAATGTACTTTTACCAGTACCAGCCTTACCCGTCAAGAAGAAACTGTTGTTGGTATTAGCAATCATCCTGTAAGCATTCTGCTGCTCAAGATTTCCAGCACATTCATCAAAAAAGCTCATACTCTTTCTTCGTTTTTTGTTTACGAAGCAAAGGTATGAGCCTTGTGCGAAGCGGAAGTTCGTTATTCTTCAGAAATGCAGAGACTTCTGACAAACCTGTACAGTAATTGTACTATTATCATTAAAGAAGAAATTTGCATCAGAGGAATTTGTAAAACAATCCCTTCCATAGTTTAATAATGCCTTTGGCTATATGCTTCCTGCATAGGATGCATTCGAGACTTGCACCCGTCAGAAATGCCCACACGGGCGTATCAATAAAAGTATAGCGAAAGACATATATTCGCTATACTTTTAATCTTATTTAATAAGAAGCGGATTTAACCACGACTCCTCTGGTTTAGCAATTAACCTTGCATCTTGATAAACTTCATCAAGACCCAAAATCGTCTCTGGCGTATATATATGCTCATCAGCATGTGGAGTTAATACCAAAGCAAAATCAGGGCTTGAAGTGTAAGAGCTTTCAAGATAAATTGGCATCAACAACTGTATTCGCTTTGCTGAAGGATAATACATCGGAACGATAAACTTGTAGTTTCTTTGAGCAATCCTTTTAGCAAATAAGATAGCATTATCTAACTTTGCTCCTAAGTCGTCTAGTTCAAGATCCTTATATTTATCTGGGAATCTTTCAATTCTTTCCTCGATAATATGCTCATACTTTTGAAGGTTGGAATCTACCTCCCATTCGCAATGAAAAATAATCTCATTAATATCTTTAAAAAACTGAGGTGGTGCTGGTTCGCATGAATCAAACCCCATTTTTTTCAGACCAAGTTTACTTGGACTCATTTCTAGGTTTGCTACATACTCTTTGCCACCCATATTCAGCAAATCTCCAGTAATATTAAGGTCATGTCCGAATTTATCAATAAGATTCGTGTTAAATAGCACCTTTGTTTTATTGTTATTATACACAATCTTATCCTTAAAATTCAGCATTTCATGCTCATAGAAAAGTCTTTCTAGCTCGAACTCCAAATATGACTTGAGGATAGGAAAAATAAAAGTCTCATCTTTCTTATTTTTATACTCCCACGGTTCTTTGATGGTTTTCCCTTCAAGTTTCTTCAAAAAATCGTTACATGCTTCCAAAGAGTCAAATGCCATTCTACCAATAAAGAACCTTTCCCTCTCTTTTCTCATAGAACGGAATTCTATATCTGTACCCCAATCTAATCCCTCATACTGTCCCTTAATATTTTTAGTAAACCAGCCGTACATAACCTCTCCGGCAGATGTTTTAAGAGATATTTTAAAGCGAGCGAATTTACCTGTTTTAGCATCAACTTTAGTTCCATCTGGAAATTTTGTATGCCCAGCTCCATTAAAGTACTCAAGTTCTCCTACAACAAAATCATCAAGATTATCAGTAGTAAGTAATTGGCCTGTCAAATCCTTGACTCGTTCAAAGCACTTAGGATTAATTCTACCAATACTACATATTGAAACCTTCCAGGTAACACCATTAAAAATACCGGTCAGTTTATTTCTTGAAAAAACGCCAAAAATTTTATCTCCTCGTTTGGTTGTGACTGGTAGTTCGAACTTCAAAATTAAGGCATGAGATTCATCAGAAATTTCTCCAGATTCGCTGTAATAAACAACCTTAAACTCGTCAGAATCAATGTAATCATTAATAACTTTAGGTGGAACTGCGTTTCCCACTATCCTGTCTAAAATTGAGAAACAATTTTCCCCTTTCTCAGACTTTCTCAAGTTACGAACATAGCCTAATTTGGTAATTCCCGTCTTATCCATTCTATGAAAGTTTTAGCATTATTCAACAAATATAGGTAAAATATTAATTATATAACTGTTCTAACGTTATAACATTACTAGCAATTTGCATTCTAACAGAATCGGGTGAGAGCACAACCAACTTACTACCATAACTCATTAGCAATCTTGGCAACTCATAGTCATCCGGGATGCATTCGATGGTATAAAAAGTCCAATCATTGAATTTCGGATACTGCTGTCGCATCTTCTCCTGATCTGATAACATTAGTTTTATCTGACTGTTGTGAAGAGGTTTGGTATCTATATAAGGACTCGTTTCGGGAGCCACACAGAATAGAATCTTTTGTAGTTCTCTATTAGCATGGTATGTTATACCTACGATATCCTGATATCGCTCTGCAATGTCAACGGGGCAATCTATATAGTCAACACCAGCTACCTCTTCGTAGGATTCTATACGATCCAGCGGAAGGTTCATCAGGAAGTCCGGGTTATATGAATATTCCTCTGTTCCATTATGGTTGCAGATAAGATACCACCTATCATTGTATTGCTTAAGATGATACGGATAGACGACAAAGTGTACTGGTTCACTAGAATTAAACTTACGGTACACTAATGAAACTACCTTCTTGTTTGCTATGGCTGAGAAGAACCAACCGAGTAATTCCTTGTTCCTAAGGTATTCATTTGAACTGAATGAGATAATCTTATGATTCATGCCATCGTCCATGTTGTAGTAGCCGCGTCCGAATGACTTTTTGTCATTAAGTTTGTTCTGCAAGTCATCAAGCCATGTGAAGTTATCAAGACCGGAGAACTGGCCAAGAGTATTTAAGACTTCAGACAACAGGCGTTTCTCATCTGCAGTCATCGGTTTTGCAAAGAGCGATTGAGATTGGTCTGAATATCTTACTATGCGCTTACCACTTATTACATGAGTATCTTCAACAATATCCATAGAGAACGGTGCTTCCTGAAGAGCCACTATATCCATTTCAATAGTCCTTTTATCAACAGTCTTAAATCCGTCTGCTAATAATTTCTCATTACATTTTTCTTTGAGATCAGTACGTGTATAATAATGGTGCCTATCAGATAGCATCTGATCTAGGTACATATATCTTATAACTGCGTTCTTATTTACTGCCATAGTTTTTCTTTTTTTGCAAAGGTGATACCGAGCCACGAAATGTATTTTCGCAAAATTAAATATTAAACGGCAGACTTCAAACTAAGTCTTGATATACCTTTAATATGCAGGACAGCATACTAATGTTATCTCCTCTGGCAAATTCGCAATTTTCAATACAAACATCTCTTAGCTGAACAGACCCATCTTTATTGAAAGCACAATACATATTAGAAATAATATTGAGAAGAGTTGCAGGAGTTCTTGCTGAAACTTGCACCGCTACAGGCATGGTTACATTATCTCCAACTAGTGCTTTACATGAAATATTTTTAATACCATTAGATGCGTTTTCATCACCATCTACGAACTCTAACTTGATTTGTTTGTTCATTATCATAATTATTGTTATTTAAATTATTAATATCTTTATTATCAGATGTTTACGACTTGCAATATGGTAATACTTTTTCGATTTTGCAAGGAGATTAAGCTTAAAAAGTCACGTCACAACGAGGTCCACGGTCATTATACCTTCAGCGAAATTCCACTTCGTAACTGTGCTTTACATTTGCATCGTAACCAAAACTTTTAATGAACATGAACACAAATCTAAAAATCCTCATTGGCTGCATCGTAGCCATTTGTGCTGTAGGTATTACAGTATTTCTTTCTGTAAGAGGCAACAACGAAAAGAACAAGACTACAGAAATCCCAACTGTTGCCGAAGCGGACACTGCAGCAATCAAAAGAGTGCATAACCTTATTATACTTGATGAGAGTGGGTCAATGTACGGACTTGAAAAGGTATCTGTTGGAGGTGTGAATGAAACCATCCAGACAATCAAGGAAGCATACTATGCTAATCCCGAACAGGAACAACTCCTGACGATGGTGACATTTTCCAGTCAAAGCAAGGTGAGGATTGTACATCATTATAGTTCACAAAAGATCCAAGATGTAGAGGAAATGCCATTGAATAAGTTCAGGCCCAATGGCATGACACCTCTATGGGATGTTGTAGGCAAGATGTGTACACGAGTCGAAAAAGAAGCTGATGAAGAAAGTCTTGTACTGGTTACTATTATCACCGATGGTAGGGAAAACGCTTCAACCAAATATAATAGCAATAGTATCAAGGCATTAGTGGGCAGGCTCGATCAGGCTGGATGGGTATTTACATATATCGGAGCTAATCAGAATGCAATTCATGAAGCCAATTCAATGGGAATCAGAAATGTCCTTCAATATGACTCAGACGAAGAGGGCACAAAAGCTATGTGGAATCAGGAAAGGAATTCTCGAAAGGCATTTTACGAAAGGGCTAAGACAATCAAGTCGAGAAGCCAGCTGAAGCGAGGATATTTTGACAAGGATAATGAGTAACGGAAAATGATTATATATGGAAGTTTTAATAGATTTCTTGCTGGTGTGGGCCCTGTTTTCTGTTTGCATTACACCTATCTTGCTCGCGATTCAGCTTGCCACAAACATACGTTGGTATAAGAAATTTTATGAGACTATACGATCATGCAAACAAGACATTTACGACTATAAGATGCCGTCTGACGTGCGCGATTGATAGTGTTTCAGAACAGCTTTTGTGCGAGGATGACATGACCCTGGATGTCATCCTCTTTCTTCTACATTTTTTCGGATTGTGTTATATCTTGGACAGGCTCGCATTTAGGACAACGAATCTCATATTTTCCAATGGCTATTTGCATAAGTTTCTTTTCAGTTCCACATTTAGCGCAGAAGACTTGACCGGCATCCTCGTGTCCCTTTCCGATTTTTGATGATAAATAAGCAGGTAGGACCTTGCCTTCTATACCTATCAGCCATTGATTCAAAGAACGAATTAGAACAGCATGAGCCGCAGTCTGGACATACATATAGCCCGGGTATCACGTGAATCAATCAGTCCTTTTTTGCATTTACGGCAATAATTTAAGTAAACCTCTTTATTGTACTCCGAACAACGAGGTGACATACACTTATATTTATTATGACTTTTCAGTTGAGACGGGAACAGGATATGTCCACACTCTCTACAAGTGAGTCTTTTATAAGATTTTATAGCTTTGTTTATCTGATTAACAAATTGATTGTATGCTTGATTTGGGATACATCCTGCTGCTGTTTCATCAGTCAACCAACTTTGTAAGATCGTAATACATCAAGCATGTATCAGTGTCTGCATCAGCAGTAGTCTTATCAAGATATCTGAAATCATTCTTCAGATAGAATGGGATTGCTTCACGCAGGGCATCTACTGTTACGAATGAACATCCTGTTCTGTTTCCCGAGATGAAGAGATCCTTGACAAAATTAAGGATATCTGAACCAATGCCGTTGTCACGATACTTGCTGTTCACAGCAAGACGACCTATCTTCACCGCTGGATAATCACTTCTGTGCTTGCTATGAGGGAAAAGTGCCTTGATCTTTCTCCAAGTAGCCTTGTCGCTGTCCGGCACGGAAATCTTATCGTTAGACACGGAGAAATATGCAACAATATCATCGTCAGTCTCGAGGATATATGTCACTGACAAAAGTTTCTTTAGATAAGGTTTGGAGTCTGACAATAAAAAATCGTTCAAGTCCTGATTTCCACAATCGAAAGACTTGAACTGATAATCTTGTGTAAGACGAACAACTCTGATATTGTCTGTCATAGAATCCTGTTAAAAGTTGAATGTAAGCATCTTCTTGATGCGTTCGGCTCCAGCCTTGACACGAGCTCTCTCTGCCGTAGTCGCTTTCTTCTGCTGTTCCATCTCAGCGAAGAAGTCCACTGCAGCCTGACCTGTTAATGGTGGAGTTGGTGCTATAGGTTTTGCCATAATACATTTTGTTTTAATTCATTGGCAAATATAGCAAGAATCGTGAAAGTGACAAAACATTCCATTTTTTTGATGCCTGGAAAGGAGCCCTTGAAGAAGAAGCATCACAATCTCATTCCAGAGACTTGAACATCTGTTCGACGCATTTCTTTTTCTGGTCCATGTTGGGGTGGACATAGAGGTTGAGGATGGTGCTGATGCTGGAGTGGCCGAGAGTGTGAAACTTAAGTTTGTTGACAGATTAAAATGGAAATATACTCAATTTTAAGTATTGTATTTTCCGCAAAATCACGCCAACTTTGCATGGATCCAATATGCCACAAACAATGCAAGCAATGGAAAATGAACACATTACACCGTTCGTTCAGTCCGACAGAATGAGACATCTCATCAAGTCGGACGCATCTCTTCTGATGGTTATAAGCAGGTTCGGAATATGCCTGGGATTCGGAGAGAAGACGGTGAAGGAGGTGTGCGCGGAACAGCAGATAGACACGGACACCTTCCTCTGTGTGGCAAACTATATTTCGGGACGCAGCACAGACTGCAGAAAGCTGTCTCTCAGGTCACTGATACACTATCTGAAGCAGGCACATTCATATTTCCTTGACTTCAAGCTGCCGATGATCAGAAGGAATCTGCTCGAAGCCATCGACTGTTCCGGCTCGGATGAAATAGCCTTCCTCATCCTTAAATTCTATGATGAATATGTGACGGAGGTCCGAAGGCATATGGAATATGAAAATGATGTAGTATTTTCATATGTGGAAGGTCTGATCTCCGGGGCGTTGAACGAAGAGTACCGTATAGACGACTTCGCCCGCAAGCACAACCATATAGAGTCCAAGCTGAAGGAACTGAAGGACATCATAGTCCGTTACTATACCCAGAAGGACAGCAATCTGCTGTATTCGGTCCTCTTCGACATAATCAGCTGCGCCCAGGACCTTGACTCCCACTGCTCGGTGGAAGACCATCTTTTCGTTCCGTCCGTTGCCGATCTTGAAACAAAAATCAGAGATAGAAGGAGTTCCGGACAGGAAAAGGAAGAGGACGCCGTCGATCTCGATGAAGAGAAGACGGACATCCTCAGCCAGCGTGAGAAGGAAATCATAATCTGTGTTGCAAAAGGACTCTCAAACAAGGAGATTTCAGATGTGCTGAACATCTCGATCCACACTGTGACCACGCACCGCCGCAACATTTCCGCCAAGCTCCAGATTCATTCCATCGCCGGAATAACCATCTATGCAATAGCTAACGGACTGGTCCGGATGAGTGAGATCAACATCCACTGAGTCCAAAGATTTCTTCTCCAAGTCCTTATCGGACAGATATTTCACATACTGCCTTTTTCACTCCCTTGGCCTCAACCTCGACAATGATGTCCCCAGGCTCATGGCTTCCCTGGACAATGACGGTCAGCTGACCGCTGAACAGATGCATCTGCGGAAGGTGGAAAGGTTCCAGACAGGTGGGGTCGCCGTTGCCTATCGCCTTGAATGTTCCGGCACCCGACACCTTCACCTTGACAAGGCGACTGTCCACAGGAACAGGATTTCCGTTCCTGTCCACGAGACTGACATTCACAAAGCACAGGTCCTCACCATCTGCATTCAGCACGGTGCGGTCAGGAGTAAGCTTCAGGGCAGCCGCCTTACCGGCTGTCTTCACGATCTTCTCCGCAACTGACTTGCCATCAGCATCATACGCCACCACCTTCAGCTCACCGGGCTGATAGACCACATCATTCCACATAAGGCGGAAGCGCTTCATGGCCTTTTCTCCCAGACATGGAGTGACCCCATCGGCCTCTGCAAATGTCCTCACTCCCTGCGACACACCGTTCACGAACAGTTCGGCAGATGGATAGGATGTATATACGAACACAGGAGTAGCCTTTCCCTCTCGTCCTTTCCAGTTCCAGTGAGGAAGGACATGGAGCGTCTGGTCAGTATCGTTCCACTGACTTCTGTACAGATAGAAACGGTCCTTAGGGATATATGCAAGGTCGACGATTCCGAAAACTGAAGAATGGTTAGGCCATGCATCCGTGTCATATGGGGAGGGCTCTCCGAGATAGTCGAAACCGGTCCAGACGAACTGTCCCATGCACCAGTCATAATCATCGTCTGCCGCCAGGTCCTCATCAGGAATGTTCGACCAGTCGCAGTGACCTGTGTCATATGAAGATGACTGATGGTCCTCCTCCATCTGGTCAGGACCGACCTCCACAGGGAAATGGTACACTCCACGTGAGCTGACTGTCGATGCCGTCTCGCTTCCGAGAATCAGACGTTGAGGAAGCACTCCATAGGCCTGAGGATATCGTGCGACCTTATAGTTGAAGCCCACGATATCCAGCCGCGCTGCAAAACCGTTCCCCACCACTGAATCGAACTGGTCCATGCCGCAGGTGACAGGTCTTCCCGGATCCTCGGTATGATAGAGGTCCTGAAGCCAGCCGGCCACCCTGATGCCATCAGCGCTATGCTGAGAAGGAACCTCATTGCCTATACTCCACATCACCACCGAAGGATTGTTTCTGAAATGGTGGATAAGATTGAGCATATCCCTTTCGGCCCATATCCTGCCGTCGCCGCTGTCGACATTGAACCATCTGTGATAGCCGTTCTCGCATTTGGCGATGTCCCATTCGTCAAAGTTCTCGGCCATAACCATGAAACCCATCTCGTCGCAGAGCTCAATAAGTTCCTCTGCCGGCATATTATGTGAGGTCCGGATGGCATCACAGCCCATATCCTTCAGGATGGTCAGCTGGCGTCGGATCGCAGCCTTGTTCACAGCCGCTCCCAGAGGTCCAAGATCATGATGCAGACAGACGCCACGGAACTTGCGGAGCTGACCGTTAAGGAAGAATCCCTTGCCTGGGCGCAGCTCGACTGTCCTGATTCCGAAACGGGTGGTCACCGCATCCTGCACAACCGCTCCGTCCTCCTTGAGTGTCTTATAGGTCTTGTAATGTCCAGTGCCCCAGTCAGTATATATTCTCCCTCCTGTACACACCTGAGTCTCGGCATGATAGAGAAGCGGCGACTCTGGAGACCAGAGCTTCGGAGATGGAACATCAATTATCTGCTCCACCACTCCGGACAGGATCTTTCTTGTGTCTGTCTGCTCCGCAACCACCTGACCTTCAGGGTCTACAATCCTCGTACGGAGTGTCACCACATCCTCACTGCCAAGTCCCTCTATCTTAGTGTGTACGCTGACCACAGCATATTCTCCACAGACATATGGAACGGTCACATAGGTGCCCCAGACAGGAACATGTATCTCGGGAAGGGTAATATGCCTTACCTTGCGGTACAATCCTGCTCCAGGATACCAGCGGGAAGACTGCGGGCGGTTCTCCAGAAGGACAGACAGGCCATTCTCTCCTTCCTTGAGCACTGATGTCACGTCACACCAGAAGGAATTGTATCCATATGGCCAGAAGCACACCTTTTCCCCATTGACAAAGACCTGAGCCTCACTCATTGCACCATCAAAGAACAGGATGTGCCTGCGTCCATCAAGGGTTCCGGGAGCTATTTCCAGTGTCCTGCGATAGGCTCCTTTACCCATATATGGAAGTCCTCCCGTACGTCCGGTCTTTTCTGTGGCAACAGTCTCCCTGTTCTGAACGACTGCCACTGTCTGCAGGTCATTCGAACGGTCAAAAGGCCCGTATATCGCCCAGTCATGGGGAACCGAAACCTTCTCCCAGCCTTCTACTGCATCAATGTCATGTCCATGACGGAATTCCCACTCCTTCAGCAGGGTCTCTGTACGGACATTCTGTCCTGCAGCCGAAAGTGCAAGACAGAATATCATGATAATAAAGCAAATCCTTCTCATAATCAGTTTTTAAAAGGGTCCAGTGCAACGGTCGGTCTGCCATCCTTGAATGCGCCGAGTCCGTAACCGTCGTTATAGCCGTTCGGAGCCTGAGGTTCCCAATAGAACACTCCCTTGCAGCAGTCCAGAGCCTTTGTCTTCTCCAGAAGATAGCCAAGCATTTCCTTGGCGTTCTCCGGATTATCCACAGGCATTCCGGTCTCACATATCATCACCTCCTTGCCGTAGGTCTCATATACCTTCTTTATATTGGCTATACACGCGTCGGTGTTCGGTCTCCAGTCAGTGTCGAAAGCTCCCTTCTCATCGTTCCACCAGCAAGGATAAAGCGACATTCCTATCATGTCGTACTTTCCTCCGTTAGCCTTAAGAACCGAGAATATCCTCGTATACAGACTTATGTCATGGCCTCCGTCCAGATGGACTATGACCTTCGCTTCCGGATAGACCGACTTCACAGCATCATATCCGGCATTGGTCAAGGCTGTATAGTTCTTGCCGCCATTCTCCTTGTAGCTTCCCAACGGCCACATCATTCCTGTCCTTGTCTCATTGCCCACCTGAACCCATTCGACCTCGATTCCATACTTCTTGAAAAGAGAAAGAGCCTCCGTAGTGTGGTCTGCCAGGGCCTTGGTCAGCTGACCGATGTCGTATGAAGTCCATGAGACCGGCGGATTCTGTTTACCGGGATCTGCCCAAGTGTCGCTATAATGGAAATCTATCATGATCCTCATTCCGAGTTTCTGAGCCCTCAATGCCTTGACCAGTACGTCTGTAGCGGAATTCCATCCATCCACCGGATTCACCCAGACACGATATCTGACCGCATTCATGCCAATCTCCTTCATCAGGGCCGTACACTCCTTCTCCACTCCTTCGGAATTGTAGAACTTCATTCCCTGACTCTCCATCTGAGTCACCCAGCTGATGTCTGCGCCCTTGGCAAAGGCAGTCCTGTCGACCACCACATTCTCCGGCTTGCCGGCATCTGCGTGAGGCAGCTCCGAACTGTCGCAAGAGCAGCATGCGGCAATCGATACCGCCACAATGCCTGCTCCTAAAATTGTCTTGACAAATTTCATATGATATATTATTCTATAAGTGTCATAGTGTAGGTTGGGGCTGCGAAGTCAGACAGATCAAGTTCGATCTTATACTTTCCTTCAGCCGCAGGAACGGTGTTATCATTGTCTCCCACGATGCTCAATGTGCCGTCCAGATCGGTATCAGCATATTTCCATCTCCAGTTACCTGAAGCATCATCCAGCACGAACTTCAATCCCCAGCCTATATTGGTTATATCACATACCACTTCCCACTTCCTTGTCTCCATATTGAATGTAAACTGGTCTGTATCAAGACTCCAGGCATTGAAGTCACCTGTGACAGCCACCTTTGTCACCTGAGTCTCGGACCAGGTCATGGTCGTGAAATCCGCAACCACATAGTTCATTCCGGTGTTCCCGCTCCAGCAGTTCCAGCCACCCTCTCCAAGAACGTACTGACCGTCAGAGTTGCTGCTGTATACCGCCCCGTCAGCCACGAATCTGAAGTTACTCAGATCTGTGCCCCATGCAGGGTCAGTCCATATGAATCCCTCGAAGATGCCGTCTTCGGTGGTCTCCGCCATCCGGCAGGCAAGAGCGAACTGATCGGAAGCCTCCTTATAATAGTAGTACATGGCTACATTTTCAGGATAGTTCACCACAGGAGGTTCTTCCGCACCCTCCTTGAGAGACCATTTATAGTCAGAAACATTGAATGTTATGGTATATGTTCCCGCATTTTCAACGGTGAAGGCTCCGGAAGCAACCGATGAATTCACAAGTTCGAAACCGTCTGAACCGACAGGAACAAGGCAGAACGGATATGAGATTCCTGCTATTCCGGCATCGGTACCGGTGGTTATATCGAATCTGGCACCCGTTCCTGTCACAGTGATGGAAGCACCCGCCCCCACGGTTATGACTCCGCTATATCCGCCGGCAGTCTTGGAATATTTGAGTTCCACAGCTGTCCCGTCAATGTCGAGATTGACAGCAGGCACATCCACATGCCACCAGAGTTCGTTCTCCGTGTCGGCATATACATACTGGCAGCCTGACGGCTCTGCAAACCAGCAGTTGTTCTGTGAATCAGCCACAAGAGAGAAGGCAGTCCAGTCCGCGTTGCAACCCCACTGAGTTCCGTCTGAAGCAATGAAGAAGCAGTTATACCATCCGCCTGCAGGCACAGCAAAACCCTCATAAAGCATAGGGGTGGCATCCTTACAGCGAAGCGTCGCAAGTACATCGGTCAGGTCGGTCTTGTTCACGATCTGCATCCAGCCTGTCTCCACTTCATAAGGAGTTATCTTCAGCACAAGAACATCACCATATGTATATGAAGTTCCCATTTTTATGGCCAGGCGCACATAGACGTCATATTGCCGGACCTCGGTCATTCCGAGCTTCATCAGAAGCTGGCTGAGTTCTCCTCCTGTAAACTGGAGGGTTGTCTGGTCCGCCTCCAGGAAGACCTCTGAATATGAGGCAAAAGCCTCAGTAGCAGAGAACTGCATGCTCAGTTGCGTAAGGTCATCCGGAAGGGCCACTGTGGAATCGCTCACCTGCGGGAGAGCTCCGGCATTCCAGAACAGTGACAATGCCAGGGCATCAGTGCCATCACTTGTAAGGACGATTTCAGTCGAACTGGCACCGAAATCGGATGGAGCACCCGGCTCCTTGACTATCAGCTTTTCTCCATCCTTCTCACAGGCTGTCGTCAGAAGGAGGAGGGATATGATTGAATATATGAATCTTTTCATTTTAGTCATAATTTAGAAACTGTTTCTTAGAATCCGTATTGGATATTTATTGCCTTGAGGTCCGGATTGGCAGAAAGTTCGGCCTCCGGAATAGGAAGGACAGCATACTTGGAGTCAACATCCTTTCCTGCTTTCACTCCTCCCTTCCAGTTCCACTGATATCCGGAAGTATATTTACCGAATCGTATCAGGTCAGTCCTTCGGGTGGCCTCCGTATAAAGTTCCCTCGCCCTTTCATCAAGAATGAAATCAAGAGTGAGTTCAGATGCTGATATATTTCCGGAATCACTGCCGAAGGCCCTTGTGCGGATCTGGTTCACATAACCGAGGGCTTCGCTGCTTGAGGCACCCTGCCCTCCTCTGAGCACGGCTTCAGCCAGCATGAGATACACATCCGCAAGACGGAACATCGGGAAGTCAGTTTCAGCACCGTTCACGCCTGTATCTGAAGCTGTCTCTCCTGCATCGGTGAGGTTGCTCCATTTGTTGATGAGCCAGCCTGAAGTGGTCTCGTCATGTCCGACGATCTCCTTCGGACGGTCCTGATATACATATTTCACATCACCGTCCACCTTGTACCAGCCTTCCTCCGGAGCATCGGTATAAGCTGCCCTGTTACGGCTTCCGAAATAGCCTCTCAGGTCACCTTCACTGAACTTGTCTACAAGTTCCGGACGCGCCCTGAGACAGTTCCAGTAAGCTGCCACGCCGAAGTCCTCAGCCATTCCGGCATCGAAGTCAAAGCGGGTGGCGCAGACCATATATGTTCCGGCACCCCAGGCCACGGTGTTGGTGGCGTTGCAGGCCAGGGCAAAGATTATCTCATTGGTCCTCTTGTGATTGTCGGCATTGAAAAGGTTGAAATATGAGCCCTCCAGGCTATATCCGCAGGCGATCACATCCTTGCAGGCCGCAATGCACTCGCTGTATCGGCCTTCCTTGATATAGACTTCAGCATTGAGATACATCCTGGCAAGGATTGTGGCTGCTGTGCCTCTGGTCACATGGCCGTACATCATAGCAGGAAGCACATCCGGCTGCGAGAGTTCCTTAAGTTCGTCTTCCAGATACTCGAAAAGCTGGTATCTGTCATAGGTTTCAGGAATATATGAGCCCACCGGGTCGTCTTCATCCACAAAAGGGACCGCAGGGAAAAGGTCAAGGGCATGGTAATATGCCAGAGCCCTGAGGCAGCGCGCCTCGTTCCTCCATCCCACGATCTTCTTCCTGTCCTCCTCGGAGAAGGAAGCTATCCTTTCGTCCGAAGCATTGCGGATGAATTCATTGGAAAGGGCCACTATATTATATATATGGTAATATATTGCCGAAATCCACGGATCGCCTGCATTCCAGGCAAGGTCATTCAGGTCTGTGGTGCTTTCACCGGCAGCCCAGACGTTGTCCATGTTGTCTGTGGTGGCCTCCTGAAACATCAGAAGAGCTCTGGTGTAGTTCTGGAAACGGTCGTCGCTCGAGATGCTTGACAGGTTGACTATCATCGACGTATATATTCCAGAGAGGACAGATTCATAATTGGCAGCGCTCACATAGACGTCCTTGGATGTCGTCTCGGTATGAGGATACTGGTCAAGTTCGCAGCTTGCCAGAAGCGCCATTGTGCAGAATATTGCAAATATCTTTTTCATCATGTTGCTGAATTAGAAGTCCAGTCCGAGACTGAGTGAAACAATGCGTGGACGCGGATAGAACGAGCTGTCGAATCCGCTTGGCACTTCAGGATCCACACCGGAATATTTTGTCCATGTGAACACGTTCTGCACAAGTACGGATGCTCTGAGTCCCATGGTGTTCCTGAACACTCTTCCGAAGTCGTAGCTTACGGTAAGATTGTCCATCTTGAGGAATGAGGCATTCTCCACATAGTGGTCGGAATAGAACTGTCTTGTCCTGAAACCTGTCTCAAGATAGCTTGAATGAAGATTGCTCAGCTGAGGCGCACTGTATTTCATGGTCTCGAGTGCTCCTGTGTTCACAGCCATTGCGTTATACACATAGTTGCCGAGGCTGGCACGGAAGGCTGCTGAAACCGAAAGGTTCCTCCATCTGAGACTGGTGTTGAAGCCCAGAAGCACATCGGCAGCAGGAGAATGATAGCAGTATCTGTCATCGATCGTGATGACTCCGTCGTCGTTCAGGTCAGCATAGGCCCCTTCGATCGGCTTTCCTGCCGTGTCATAGAGCTGCTTGTAGACAAAGAAACTGTATGGTTCCTCACCTTCGGTCATCACCTGCACATATTTTCCGTCGATCATCGGGCCGACGAGAGTCTCTGTGACCTCACCGTTGTCCACCAGAGTCAGGTTGGTGATGTTCACATTCTGCCATGTGGCATTGGCTCCGACCTCCCAGGTCCAGTCCTTTGTCTGCACAGGAATCACATTGAGAGAGGCCTCAAGTCCGTAGCTTTCCATATTTCCGACGTTAGTGGTTATGGACTTGGTGAAGTTGGTTCCGGCAGCAGCCGGAACGGTCGCGAGCAGGTCCTCTGTCTTCCTTGTATAATAGTCAAAGCTACCTGTGATCCTGTCATCGGCAAAACCGAAGTCAAAACCGGCATTCCAGGATCTTGTGGTCTCCCATTTCAGGTCAGACACATAGGCAGAAGGAAGATAGGTATTCACCATATTGCCGTCTGCACCGATATACTGGCTGTTTTCCGTTCCTGACCAATAGACAGGAAGGTAGTTGTAGTTTCCTATTCCGTCCTGCTGGCCGGTGACTCCGTAACTTGCTCTGAGCTTGAGGTTTGTGACTGCTTTGGAATCTCTGAGGAAAGCTTCCTCGGCAATGTTCCATGCAAGAGCCACAGACGGGAATGTTCCCCAGCGGGTGTCAGGAGAGAATCTTGAAGTTCCGTCCCTTCTTATGGTTGCAGTGACCATATATCTTGAATCATAAGAAAGGTTCACGCGGCCGTAATATGACATCAGGGCATGTCTCTGGTCAGTTGCCTTATAGGCTCCGTTGAGACTTTCCCTGGCTGCATTGTAGACATCGCCTGCCGGAGAAGTTGCCTTCCAGTACTGCCAGTCATATCCCGCAGTGACGTCGATCCTGAACTTCTTTATATCTGTATTATAGTTAAGATAGGCTGTAAAAAGGTTGTTATGCTTCTCAGCTGGACCATATGGGGCATAATATCCCTTCTGGTCATAGTTGGAGGCTGCGGTCTCCGGAACAAAGGTGTAGCCCTTGCCGGTGGCATAGTCATAGCCATATGCAAGGTGGAGCTTCAGGTCAGGGAGGAAGTGCATCCTGTAGTCCACCTCAGCGTTGCCGACCACCCTGTACACCTGGCTCTGGGCATCTGTCTGCTCCAGAAGTCCGAGAGGGTTCTTGACTGCCTCAGGGTTAGGAGATCCGTTGCTGGTGATCTCGGTGTAGCCTCCGAGCTCCTCCTTGCCTGAATATACAGGAAGGGTCGGATTGAAGGTGGCCGCATTCCAGATGGCTCCTGTCTGTGCGAAATGATTATGGTTATAGGCTCCCTTCACATTGATTCCTATCTTGATATAGTCGTCGAAGAAGGACGGATTGAGCGAGATGTTGGCTGTAGCTCTTTCCGCATTGTCAGTCTTGAGGATACCGTCCTGATTATAGTATCCGACAGAGGCTCTGAAAGGAAGATTCTTCACTATACGTCCGGAAACGCTGACGAGATTGTCAGTTCCGAATGCCGGTGCATAGATCTGGCTGTTCCAGTCTGTGCGGGCGTCACCCAAAAGAGAAGTATAGCTTTCATCAAGACCGTTCACCACATTGAGGAACTCGTCTGTGGAAAGCATGTCCGCCAGCTTGGTCTTCCACTGGACGGACTGTGTGGAATTCACATTTACAGTGATCTTGCTGCCTGTACCCTTCTTGGTGGTGATAATGATGACACCGTTTGATGCTCTTGAGCCATAGATGGCTGTCGAGGAGGCATCTTTCAGCACGGTCATCGACTCAATGTCGGAAGGGTTGATCATGGAAAGGAAGTTGCCGTCATTTCCGCTGATTCCACCGATTTCGAGAGGAATGCCGTCAAGGACGATGAGAGGGTCGTTGGACGCGTTGAGTGATGCACCGCCTCGGATCCTGATGGTGCTTCCTGCTGTAGGGGAACCGCTGCTGGACATGATCTGCACTCCGGCCACCTTTCCGTTGATCAGCTGCTCAGGAGAAGACAGCAGACCATTGTTGAAGTCCTTACTGCCCACCGCCGAAACAGAGCCGGTCAGGTCCTTCTTTGCAGTAGTACCATAACCGATCACCACGGCATCGCTCAACAGTTCAGTGTCGGGCATGAGCTGGATATCGATCCGGTTTCTTCCCTCCACAGCGACGATCTGGGTCTCATATCCGAGATATGAGAATGTCAGAGAGGCATTTTCCGGGACATTGATCCGGTAATTTCCATCAATGTCAGTCGTCACACCGTTTGTGGTCCCTGTGACTATCACTGTCAGGCCTATCATCGGAGCCCCGGTCTCGTCGATGACGGTTCCGCTGACTGTCCCTGATTGCGCCATGACAGAATGAGGACTGAATATACCGGCAGCAACGGCCAGCAATACAGTAATTTTCAGAAACAAGTGTTTCATTTTGTCTGGTTTAATTGGTTAATATTAGTGTCATACCGCAAGTTTAGACATTGTCAGAAGCGAATGAAACACCAAATCGGACAAAAAGCAACGCTATTCGGACACATCAGGAATCTGTCCTTTTTCTATATTCCTTCGGAGTCATTCCGAACTCTTCCGCAAAGCATTTCGAGAAATATGAAGCGTTCGAATACCCCACAAGGAACATCACCTCAGATACGGTGAACTTGTCCTCCTCAAGAAGTATCGACGCCTTCCTCATTCTCAGCTTACGTATATAGTTAACCGGAGTGGAGCCTGTGAGCTGCTTGAGCTTCCTGTAGAGCTGCTTGCCGTCCACAGCCACCATCTCTGCAAGAGAGGACACATTGAACTCCTCCCGTCCCATATTCTCCTCTATCACCTTGGTCACCTTCTCCATGAAGACCTCATCCGGTGATTTGAGTTCACGGCACTCCTTGAAATCAGGTCTGGATGTAGCTTCTATACGCACAGCCTCCTCTATCGAGTTCCTCTTCCTGAGAAGCTGGGCTATCCTCAGCTGAAGTTTCCTTATATCGAAAGGTTTAGGCATGAATATATCGACCCCTGCCTTTATGCTCTCCATCTCTGTAGCCATATCCTCCTTTGCCGTAAGCATTATTATAGGTATGGTGGAAGTGCGATAGTCTCTGCGGACAGCGCGACACAAAGTGAACCCGTCCATCTGAGGCATCATCTGGTCGACGATTATAAGGTCCGGAATGAAGTCCGCCATGATGTCCAGCGCTTCCTTTCCGTCATAAGCCTTCCGACATTCATAATGCTCCGAAAGAGTCTCTGCAAGAAAGGCCACGATCTCCTTATTGTCGTCAATTATCAGAATTCTGGCTGAAGTGCCGTCAGAAGACTCCTCTGCAATGATATCCCCATCTTTGTCTATATAGGAACTCTCCACACAGGAATTCTCTCCAGTGAGCGGGATGTTGAACCTCACTGTCGTGCCCTCATCACTTTCTATTGTGATCCGGCCCCCATGAAGCTCTATGTATTTCTTCACCAGATAAAGACCGATTCCGCTTCCCTCCCTGCGTTTTCCGTTCTTTCCCTGAAAATACCTGATGAACACCAGGGACAGCTCCTCCTTGTCGATTCCGCGCCCGTTATCGGATATGGTGATGACGGCACTCCCACTCACATTCTCAAGCCGGACATCCACTCTTCCGGTGTCCTCACTGACATACCTGATGGCATTGGACAGGAGATTGATCACTGCCGATTCCAGTTTGAGGGCATCAATATTAGCCCACAGCATTCCTTCCGGGCGATGCAGATTCAGGGATATCCTCTTTTCCTCAACAACTGCACTGAAGGTCCTGATGCTGTTGTCCAGCAGAGAGCCGAGCTCTGTGTGAGACCTTATGAGGATGTCCTCGCTCTCCACCTCCAGTTGTTTGAAATCCAGGATCTTATGAATCAAGGTATTCAGTCTCAAAGCGTTATTATGGATAGTGGAAAGGGTTTCCCTCTGCCGGGCATTGGTCGTTTCGGAAAGCATCCTGCTCACCGGAGCCATGATCAGACTGAGAGGAGTCTTCAGTTCGTGTGATATGTTGACGAAGAAGTCCATCTTCATATTGGACAGTTCCAAGGTCCTCTCCTTCTCACGAAGTTCGAACTCCCTTCTGTTTCTCACATGGATTATCCTCACACCCGTCACGATCAGAGCAACAAGAAGGACGAAATATATGACAAAGGCCTGCCAGCGCAGATACCACGGATATGGAACTGCTATGGAATAGGTGGTTATCACTGCAGACGGGCTGTCAGAAGGATTGGAGGCGCTCAACTGCAGGGAGTATGTTCCTCCGGGAAGATTCACCAGGGATATATGATTATTGCCTTTGCCGAGGGCCTGCCATTTTTCTTCATCGCCGAACCGGTAGTGATAGGATTCCTCTGGCCGATAGGAATATGAAGACAGTTCTATGGTTATGTCTGTCTCCTGCCTGAGTCCGATGTGATTTCCTTCCTGCACATAATCCTCCTTCAGCCTCATCAGTCTGCCGTCGGAAACCAATGAGGTGATGACGACCGGATCGGAAACCAAATGGAAGTTCCTCCTTCCGGCATCAATACGCGTCAGGCAGTCCTCGCCTCCAAGCAGGATCTCGTCGTTCCGACCGTCATACAGACCGCACATATGGTTGTCTTCAGTATTCAATATGCTTGTGACCTGAGAGGTTACAGGATCGATGCACGCAACACCTTCGGAAGAAGTGAACCACACCCTGCCGTTTTCCAGAAAGAAGGAATGGATTTTACGACATGTCTTCGAAAAGTCCAGGCTCACGTCCTCTTCACTGATTGTGTCGTAGCGATGCAGCTTGCCGGAAATTGAATACCAGATGTCGTCGCCAAGACAGACCATATTGTCTGCATACAGACCATGACTTTTCACAGCAAGAGTATTTACATCAATGGATACCAGGCCGTTGGAAGTGCTGGCCCATATATGGTCCCCACCACCGTCCTGCAGGAGATATACGTTGTTACCGGTGCCGGAGTCCTCACCGAAGTGATGAAGGATATCGAGATTGTCCTTCCGGCAAATGAAGAGTCCGCCCATGTATGAGGCTATCCATATCCTGCCGAGGCTGTCCTCCAGGATGGAATATGCCCAGTTCGCGTTCTTTCCGGACTCTTCTACCTGTATCTGATGGAAATCAAACCTCCTGTTCCTCCTGTCATATCTCGCCACTCCTCCGTCAGAGGCTATCCAGATGTCGTCAGAACTGTCCTCATACACGCAGCGGATGTGGTTGTGCCTTATCGGATATCGGTCAGAATCCTGTCTGAACCACTCCACTTCATAGGGACTTGCACCGTTGATGTGGATGAGTCCGTTCTCTCCACCGAGCCAGTAGTCCCCGCGGGAGTCCATCAGCATATATGTGAACAGGTTACCGTCTCCTGAGTTCACTATCTCCGAAAGATGAATATCATGCCTTCCGGCATCAGTCCTGGCAAGGGAGACTCCCCTTCCTGTGGCCAGCCATATGTTCCGGTCCTTGTCACGGAGAATGTCCCATACTATGTTGTTGCACAGCGACCTTGGATTTCTTGAGTCATGCACCACCCATGTGTGCGAACCTGAGTCAAAGTCATAGACAAACATACCGGCATCCGTCCCTATAAGCAGATTGTCGTCAGCATCCAGAGCCAGAGCCTTGAAGGAATTTCCTGCCAGCAAGGACTTTCTATGTGCCTTCCCCGAGCTGAAATCATATTTATAAAGGTATCCTTCCGTACCTGCCCATATGCAGTTTCTGCCCCTGTCCCAGAGCAAGGAGTTCACCATCAGCCTCTCCGAGCTTCCAAGCTCAATGACACTTCTGCTGGCGTTCTTGGAGTCAAAACAGCTGAGATACTCATAGGAGGCCACAAAAAGCTTGTCCCCAGCCGGCTCCAAGGAATATATGGTCGTCTCATCACTTCCCGCCAGTCCCACATCCTCCACAAGACCGTCATCCAGACACATTCTTCTGAGTCCGTGGTCGCGGGTTCCTATCCATAGATATCCGTCAAAGAGGGCAAGGGACCGGACAGCCTCGGACAGGTCCACATCGGAGTATGGACAGCCGAAAGTCTTGTCCTTCAGGCTGAACCACCTGACCCCGTTGTCAGTTCCGAGACAGAGGTGATCTCCACAGATCTGAACTATGGAAAATACAGGATTTCCTAAAGGATAGTCAGCGTCGATATGCTCATGGAGATCATATCCGTTGTAGCTGTATAATCCACGCAAGGTGCCCATCCACACCATGCCGTCATCATCCTGAAACACTGTGTTCACTATGTTGGCATCAACAGGAAGGGATATATTCTTGAATGTCTGATATGACTGCGTACGGCTCAGAGGATGGGACGGCATCCCGGTCATCACCTGAACTGAGATCAGCACCGTAGCAAATATTAGTTTCAGCCTCATCTTTCGACCAAATCTTGAATTTGACAAACAAATATAAGTATTCTGTCTTGATTTTTTATACCTTTGCAGCCCAATAGTAAATACACTTACTATATAGTTATTTACTGTATAACAATTTACTATATTAAAAATCAATAGATTATGGAAAGATTCTTAATATCCGGAATCCAGCAGATAGGTGTCGGAACCGAGGATTTCAGAAAGTCCTGGGACTGGTACATAGACATGTTCGGCATCGATGTGAAGATTCTGGAAGACGACACTGTCGCTGAGAGGATGTTGCCATATACGGGCGGAAAGCCTCAGCAGAGACATGCATGCATAGCTGTGAGCCTTCTGGGAGGAGGTGGATTCGAGATCTGGCAGTACTCTAAGCGCAAGCCTGTCTCCTGCCCGTTCACCATTTCCGTGGGAGATCTGGGAATTTTCGCCGCCAAGCTCAACTGCAGCGATATCGCCGCCTTCTACCGCGAACTGTCCGCCAAGTGGGAGCACTGCACCAGCCCTGAACTCCTTCCGGACGGCACTCCATGCTTCTATGTCAGGGACCTCTACGGGAACATATTCCAGATCGTGGAGAACAGAAAGGTCTTCATCAATCAGGGCCGCCTCACCGGAGGAATGGCAGGAGCCGTGATCGGAGTTTCCGACATGGAGGCTTCAGTGAAGTTCTACAGCGAGGTCCTCGGATACAGCATAGTCAGAAGCGACTCCACCGGGATTTTCAGCAAGCACGACATAATGCCGGGAGCCGGAATGAACTGCCGCCGCGTCATCCTCGCATCTGAGAAACGCAAGGGAGCATTTGCAGAACTGTTCGGAGATTCGACCATAGAGCTCGTCCAGGCCCTGGAACGCACACCACGAAAGATATATGAGGGACGATATTGGGGCGACCCCGGCTTCATCCAGGTGTGCTTTGATGTCACCAACATGACTGCCCTGGGAGCCTTCTGCAAGGAGCATGGCCATCCGTTCACCGTGGACAGCTGTCCGGACGGAAGGAAGTTCGACATGGGGGACGCTTCTGGCCACTTCACCTACATTGAGGACCCGGACGGAACACTTATTGAATTCGTGGAGACACATAAGGTGCCGGTGGTCAAGAAACTCGGATGGTTCATCGACATGAGCCGACGCAACCCTGAAAAGCCGCTCCCTAAGTTCCTGTTCAGGATGATGGGAATCGTATCCAGACAAAAGAAATAATCATTAAAACATAAACCTGCCATGTACACAGACATTTTTGACAGAATAAGAAAATCTACAGGAGGACCTATCGGTCAGTATCGCGAAAAGGCTGAAGGATATTTTGCCTTCCCTCGCCTGGAAGGTGAATTAGGTCCGCACATGAAATTCAACGGACAGGAGGTGCTCTGCTGGAGCCTCAACAACTATCTCGGTCTGGCAAACCACCCGGAAATCCGCAAGGCAGATGCTGAAGCTGCAGCACGCTGGGGACTTGCCTACCCTATGGGAAGCCGTATGATGACAGGCCAGACTCATCTTCATGAGGAACTTGAGCGCCGTCTCGCCGCTTTCGAGAAGAAGGAAGCCGCCTTCGAATTCAACTTCGGATACCAGGGAATAGTTTCCACCATCGATGCCCTCGTGAGCCGTCACGACGTGATAGTCTATGACGCAGAGGACCATGCCTGCCTTCTCGACGGAATCAGACTGCACATCGGAAGCAAATACAAATACCGTCACAACGACATCAAGGACTGTGAAAGAGTGATTGCAAGGGCCTGCGCCGAGGCTGAGACAAAGGGCGGCGGCGTGCTTCTGATCACCGAAGGAGTGTTCGGCATGACCGGAGCACTCGGAATCCTCGACCAGATAGCCGCACTCAAGAAGAAATACCGGTTCAGGATCATGATCGATGACGCCCACGGATTCGGTGCGATGGGAGAACACGGACGCGGAACCTCCGAGCACTTCGGCGTCATGGACGAGATAGACATATATATAGGTGCATATGCGAAGTCAATGGCCATCATCGGCGGTTTTGTCGCTGCGGACAAGGACATCATCGACTACCTGAAATACAATATGCGCTCCCAGATATATGCGAAATCGCTTCCTATGCCTATCGTGGAAGGCTGCCTCAAGAGACTCGACATCATAGACAGCCCAGAGGGAGACGCCCTCCGCGCCCAGCTCTGGAAGGTCACAAGACGACTCCAGCTGGGATTCCGCGAACTCGGATTCGAGATCGGACCGGCAGAGGCATGCGTCACTCCTGTCCATGTGAAGGCCGGTGTGAACCAGGCTTCCAACATTGCGGTGGCCCTTCGTGAAGAGTACCATATCTTCTGCTCTGTGGTCATCTACCCTGTGATTCCTCCGGGAATGGTCATCTTCCGCATCATCCCGACGGCGGCCCACAGCATGGAGGACGTGGAAAGGACTCTCGCTGCATTCAAGGAGATCAAGGAGCGTCTCGACCGCGGAGAATTCGACAAGGAAATGCCGAATATGGCACTTATCAGATAAGCCATGCAGTCGGTCTGGATAACAGGGGCATCCTCTGGCATAGGAGCCGAATGTGCATACAGATATGCTGCCGAAGGGGCGAGACTCGTTCTCACCTCTTCGTCGGCGGACCGGCTTGAGGCTGTCGCCGAAGGATGCCGCAGTCTCGGCGCATCAGAAGTGACGGTCCTCCCATATGACCTGTCGTGTCCTGACGGCATGGATTCACTTGCCGACAAGGCATGGGAGGCAGTTGGAGGAATAGACATCGTCATGCTCAATGCCGGAATCAGTCAAAGGACTAATGTCGAGGACACCTCGATGGACATGATTCGCAAGATCATGGAAATCAACTACTTTGCACCAGTTGCCATCGCAAAGGCCCTGCTACCGAAGATGATCGGCAGAGGCGGAGGAAAGATGGCAGTGACAACCTCCATCGCCGGACGGTTCGGCTTCCCGCTGCGCTGCGGCTACAGTTCCTCGAAGTTCGCGCTGTACGGATTTTTCGAGACACTGCAGGCCGAATATCACGACTCAGGCATAGGAGTCACCATCGTATGCCCTGGACGAGTGAGGACAAATATCTCCAGATATGCCCTTGACAAGGGAGGCATGCCGCATGGCAAGCTCGACCCGGGCCAGATGAACGGAATGCCGGCTGAAGCCGCAGCCAGAATCATCACGGATGCCGTGAGAAAGGGCCGCCGTGAGGTGCTGGTGGGAAGAAAGGAACTGCTGATGGTATATATAAAACGCTTCTTCCCGGGACTTTGCGCCGTCATGTCGCGAAAGATAAACCCTATGTAGTTTTTTGTTATGGAACTTAAGAAAACAGAATATCATCTTAAGAATGTGGCCGACGGTCACGAATTTGAGGACGAGGGATGGTCTCTTGCAGATCCCTCCGCGAGCTCCCCTTCCCTCGTGCGCGCAGTCTATTCCAACAGGAAATTCACCCCGCGTGAAGACCTTGACGGAATCTACCGTTACGCGGACTGGATGCCTGTCAGGAGGACTTTGAAGAACTCCTGCGCTCCCGTGACCTACAAGTCAAAAGGCCTCGCTTCCTTCCTCGGTCTGGAGAATCTGTACATCACTTTCTCAGGATGGAATCCAAGGATAGGTGCAAGAATGCGTACCGGTTCCTTCAAGGAGACGGAAGCCTACAGCGTGCTGGCAAGGCTGGACAGTGATGAAAGACGCATCCTCGTCGTGCAGTCGGCAGGCAATACCGCCCGTGCCTTCGCACAGGTCTGCTCGGACAACCGCATCCCCGTGGTGATATGCGTACCACAGGACAACCTTCACGACCTGTGGTTCCGCAAGCCGCTGCACAAATGCGTCAAGCTCGTTGCAGCACCGCACGGCTGTGACTACTATGACGCGATAGCTCTAGGAGAAAAGCTGGCCACAGATCCTCTTTTCCTTCTCGAAGGAGGAGCTAAGAACGTGGCGCGCAGGGATGGAATGGGAACTACCATTCTGAGCTGTGTGGAAAAGATGGGACGCATTCCTGATGCATATTTCCAGGCTGTGGGCTCAGGTACAGGAGCCATAGCCGCATGGGAGAATGCATGCCGTCTGGAAGAAGACGGACGGTTCGGGGAGAACAGGATGCGTGTCTATGTCGCACAGAATTCACCGTTCACCCTGATGTACGACGCATGGAAGGCAGGAAACCGCACACTTCCGGAAATGACTCCGGAGGAAGGCAGGAACAGGTCCGAAAGAATCCTTGCCACCGTGCTGTCCAACAGAAAACCTCCATACGGCATATCAGGAGGTCTCTACGATGTGCTCAAGGCCAGCAACGGAGATTTCTTCACCGCCACCAACAACGACATATATCACTGGCTCCTCCAGTTCCGAAACCGTGAAGGCTACGACCTTCTCCCGGCATCATGCGTGGCGGTCGCAGCCCTGGCCCAGGCAGTCAGAGAGGGAGTGGTGAAGAAGGATGAATATATAATGCTTAACTGCACCGGAGGAGGCACCCTGGGCGCGATGTCAAGGGGGGCTGTCCATAAGGAGCCCGACCTTGTGCTCTCACCAGACCTTCCGGCCGAAGATGTGGTGAAGGCAGTGAAAGGACTGTTCTAAAGCTTTGTGGCCGTCATATTGTTGCTGAGCTTACGAAGAGTGGCGAGAAAGGAACGGAGTTCATCTTCGCTGATGCCGTCGAGCATCCTGTCCAGGATCATGATTCCCTTGCGCTTTGCATCAAGCTTGAGATTCTCCGCCTTTTCCGTAAGCACGAGAGTGTTCGAACGGCGGTCCTGAGGGTTGCGTCTTCTTTCCACAAAGCCCTTGCGCTCTATGGCATCCACAAGCTGGGTCACTGAATTCTTGTCCTTCTGCATCAGGTCGGCAAGCTGCTGCTGGGTCATTTCCCCCTGATTCCACAGAAGGTCGATGAGCATGAACTGCTCGGGGGTGAGAGGAACATCCATCGTTCTGAGCATCACAGCAATATATTGCCTGAGACGACATCCGGTGAGATGGAGTTCCACGGTTATCTCCTTGGATAGTAACATAGGTATATAGTATAGAATTTTTACAAAATTAGAAAAAATAAGAAAAACATGAAACCTAATCTGAAAATATCGTTATCAAAACTTTGGAAAACAGAGGATTGGCTGGCCGTATGGATCGGATTCATCATAATTTCGGTGGGTATGATCTCTGTTCTCACCGGGGCATTCGACTTCAGCGCAGCCAAATTTTCCACATGGCATCTTTGGGAGGATGTGGCCGAAAAGAAGTCACTTCTGGACCAGTTCACAGGACCTTTCTGGCTCAAGCTCACACGCACCTTCCTTGTGCTGGGACTGCTGTTCACAGCCGGAGTCAGGCTCCAGGGAGGAAAGATAAAGGAATATATCCCTGCCTTCGCAGCCCTCTTCGTCCTTGCAGTGGCAGTCCGCCTCATCAGCGCGGAATTCACCCTCAACCGCTATCTTGAATGGGCATTCTGGGCCCTCATCGTGGGTCTTCTCATATCCAACACCGTTGGCGTGCCTGCATGGCTCCGTCCAGCAATCCGCACTGAATTCTATATCAAGACAGGTCTTGTGGTGATGGGATTCAGCGTCCTGTTCAGCAATATAGCCAGATTCGGCCTCTACGGACTCGGCATAGCATGGGTGGTCACTCCTATCGTGATAATCTTCATGTGGTGGTTCGGAACCAAGGTTCTCAAGATAGACAACAAACCCCTCGTGATCACAGTGGCCTCAGCCACTTCGGTGTGCGGGACCAGTGCCGCCATCGCCACCGGTGCAGCTGCCGGTGCAAAGAAGAACGACCTTGGAGTGGCAATCTCGATCTCCATCATATTCACCATCCTCATGATGGTCTTCGAACCCATGATAATCAAGGCTGCGGGAATGAACAGCCTGATGGGAGGAGCCCTCATCGGAGGTACTGTGGACTCGACCGGAGCTGTGGTTCTCGCCGGAAACGCCCTCGGACCTGAAGGCGAACAGGCTGCAGTCCTTGTGAAAAGCATCCAGAACATCCTGATAGGCTTCATCGCCTTTTTCGTGGCCCTCTTCTTTGCGACAAAGGTGGACAAGACTTCGGACAGAAAGGTCGGAGCCGGAGAGATATGGACACGTTTCCCTAAGTTCATAATCGGCTTCTTCGTGGCCTCTCTTGTGGCTTCCTTCATCGTCCAGCCTCTGGCAGGAAGCGCAGATGTGAAGGCCATCAACTCAGTGCTCGACCAATACAAGAACTGGGCATTCGTCCTTGCATTCACCAGCATCGGACTGGACACCAATTTCCGCGAAATAGCAAAACAGCTGCATGGAGGAAAGGTTTTGTGGCTCTACATCGTCGGACAGCTCTTCAACATAGTCCTGACATTCTTCGCTGTATGGCTTCTCCTTTCAGGTGTCATTTTCGAAGTCCCTGTGCTTGAACTCTATAAATGATGAAACACAAAGACAAGATCATGACTGCGGTCACGGCTGCAGTAGCCGTGGCCGTGGTTATCTGTGCCATAATAATAGCCGCCCGCCAGCTCGGAGTGGTGGAGGGATATGACTTCGGAGCCGGTGCCTACTACTATGCAGACATTCCGGGTTTCGAGACCCTCCTGAACGATGAAGCCTACACCACCTCCGTCCCACTATGGGTGCACATCATCCTCTTCCTCGGCTGGGGCTGGCTGATGTGGCGCCTGTGGTCATGGGTGGAAAGAAAAACCGGCTGATCTATCGGGCAAGCTCGACAGTCCTGCTCCATTTCTGTCCGAACGGACTTTCTACGCAGACCGTGACCGTCCTGGCCGAAGGAGATGGGACGGCGGCAAAGTTATGTGAGCTCGGTCTGCCGCGTTTCCAACGCGGAATATCCTGTCCTGCAGTCCTATAGGCTGCCTCTATCTCGGCCGTGAAGACCGCCGAGACCGCACGGACCTGCTCCATCGTTCCCTTGAAGACCCCGTCCTCATACCATTCCACCTTCCAGTCAGGGTCCCAGTCCCATACATTCACGACCACAGCTTCAGGAAACTCCGGCGTCTCCCCCAAAGAGAAGACCTCGGCAATATGGTCCTTTCCCAAGCCCACCGGCTTATAGTACCAGCTCAGGCCGCCGTCCGACATCGTGAACACCTTGTATCCCCTCGGAGTGCCGTCCGTGCAGTGTTTCGTGTCCCACCATGCTCCGCAGACAGCACCCACGTTATGATCACGTATATCTTTCTCTATCAAATGGTTCGCATTCACATGAGTGTGACCTGAAAGAAAGTTCACCCGCCTTCCGCGCACAAGGTCCAGAAGCCTGTCTCCATTGATTATCATCCTGTCGCCATGTCCCAGAGGAGCGTGCTGGGCTATATACAGTCCCGCATCTGCCGGCAGGACCTCAAGCAGTCCTTCCACCCACGACATCACCTGATCGGTATAGCCTATCCTGCATTTGAAATTCGTGTCATATATGATGTTGTCAAGGACCATGACCACCTCATTACCAAGGAAGAAGGCATAGTTTTCCGGTCCCATCTTCCTTCTGTATGAAGCCGAAGCCTCGCGGTCCCCCTGCACATAGGCCTCGTTGTCGTGATTCCCCACCACAGGGTAGAACGGGATGCCTGCCCTGACTATCTCCTTCTTGTACATATCCAGGATCTCTATCCTGTCCCAGCTTATATCGCCCAGCACAAGTCCCACTCCCGTCCCCTCGAAGGCAGCCGCCGTACGGGCCATATCCTCCAATGGCAGAGCGGCAAATTCCGCGAAATGCTCATCGCTGTAGGTCTGGGGATCCGAAACCGCAATTATATGATATTCAGATCCTTCTGCTGTACGGGTCAACTGAAAGTCGAACCTGTTACGTCCGGAGACAGGGATATAGAATGCAGGCACTCCGGATGACCAGTCAGCCACATGGCCGGCAGGGGTCACGATGTATACGAACTCTGCCTCGTCGCTGACTTCCAGCACGAACTTTCCGCTCTTCTGCGTCATTGCAAAGCCATAACCGTCCGTAACGACAACTCCTGAAAGAGGTTCCGCTCCGCATCTGACTGTTCCCCTGACCTTTCTCGCCTGCGCGCTCATGCATGAGAGGGCAAGAACCAATATTCCGATGAAAAATTTCTTCATGACCGTAATTTTATGCCCTACAAAAGTAGCGAATTGTTTCGTCCTTTGTGAAATAATATCTAATTTTACAAGTCATATAATAACACCAAGGCTTATGAAAAGATCTATCATAGACTTTATCCGATGGTCAGGGGAGATAGGAGTTCTTGCCTACAGACATCCGAAGGCCAACATCAGCAAATATGCCAAGCTTCAGGTCAATGAGGCACAGGAGGCTGTCATCATAGTGAACGGCACGAAATCGCAGAAGTTCGGTCCCGGTCAGTACGACATGGATTCGCCTAACCTGCCTATCCTCAGAGCCTTCTACGGCATCCCGTTCGGAGGGGAAAATCCATGGACCGTGCAGGCGTGGTTCGTCAACAAGCTCACACCCAAGGATGTGGACTGGGGCATCAGCGGCTTCCCTATCTTCGACCAGACATTCCAGGCGCAGATTCCGATAGCCGCACAGGGAAAATACGGAATCACCGTTTCCGATCCTGAGAAGTTCATCATGAAGCTGGCAATGGGCTATCCTGGGGACTCCGAAGGAGGGGTCAACGTGACTGCCGACGACTTCACCGAGCAGCTCCGGGGAGAACTGACTTCCAAGACCAAGAGCCTTGTGACAAGGATATTCGCAACCAACAATTACGGAATCAATCAGATTTCCGCTCATCTGACCGACATCTCCGAGATGCTCGAGCGCGAACTCAACCCGTTCTTCAACGAGTTCGGATGCAGCCTTTCCAAGTTCTATGTCACTTCCATCGACGTGGACACATCCACAGAGGCCGGCAGAGTGGCTCAGGAGGCCATCAACCAGCAGACTGCCCAGAAGATTTCCGGCCACACATGGCAGCAGAGCAAGATGTTCGAGACAGCCCAGCAGGCCGTGGGCGGCCAGGGCGGCGGCATCATGGGTGCGGTGATGATGGCAGGAATGTTCGGTGGTATGGGCGGAGGAGCCAACATGGCTTCCATGATGAACCCGCAGTACGACCAGCCGGCACCGGCTCCCCACGCAGGACAGCCGCAGGGACAGCCTGGCGGCCAGCCGATGATCAAGGACGTATACTGCTCAAGATGCAGCAAGCGCTTCAGGTCGGACAACAGGTTCTGTCCGCACTGCGGCAACCAGTACAATCCGTGTCCGAAATGCGGAGCGGACAACGACACGAGCGCTACAAGATGCGTGACCTGCGGCAGTCCGCTGGCATCGGGCAACATCAACCTATGCCCTAACTGCCACACCAGCCTGACTCCGGGTGCTGCGTTCTGCCCTTCATGCGGACGTCCGGTGTCGGAGCAGAAATGCCCAAGATGCGGAGCACCATCCGGCGGAGCAGCCTTCTGTTCAAAATGTGGAATGAAAATAAACTGATGAGTCATGAAGAATATAAATAAAGCCCTCTGCCTGTTCTTCCTTCTGGGAGGAGTGGCCCTCATAGTTGCAATATTCCTCCTTTTCCTCAAGGAAGTACTGGAGCCCGACATGCTGTACCTCAATATGGTCTCATGCTGCGTGGCCTACGCCATAACCTTTGTCAGCGCAGCCGATATAATCGGGTCGGTCAAGCGTGTGAGCAAGGCTGCCCCGGGATATGGACTCAGATGGACTGCAGAATGGATATACCTCCCTGCAGTCATCGTGACGGTGGTCCTTTCCATCATCCTGAAACTGGGCTTCAACCTTTGTCTCATCCTGCAGATCAGCTATCTTTTCGTATTCCTGATGATGACGGTGCTCAGCGTGGCACTCTCCCACAACGTAAACAGCTTCGAAGCGAAGGAGGAGGTCCGCAAGTCAGGACTTAAGGATATACAGACAAGGATAGCGATGGTCGAGGCACAGTGCGCCATCAATGCCGGTGCGCTGTCTCCGAAGGTGGCTCAGATCAAGGAGGAGATCCGCTATGTGACCGCCTCGGACTCCCCTGCCGCTGCCGCACTTGAAGAGAAACTGATCGGGCAGCTGGCCCTTCTCGAAGTGAAGCTCTCGGAGCCCGTCATAGCTCAGGAATCTGTGGCTCAGGAACTTGAGACATGCCTGAAACTTATAGAACTTAGGAAGAAACAGTATTAAAGACATCGATATGGAAGGTAAGATTTTCAGCGAATCCGCTAACATCTATCAGGACCAGGCCAAGGTCTTGTATGAGTATTACAAGGCTGCGGCCGAGAAGATCGTCAGCGAAGAGAAGGTTCTTGAAGCCAAGATCAAGGATGCACAGTACCAGGTGACCAAGATGGACGCCGACCTGGGCAAGGCAAGCAGCGCAAAGACCGCCGGGATAGTGCTTCTGACTATAGGCATCCTGGCAGCGGCCGCGGGCCTCATATTACCTGCTGCACTCAACCCTGAGACAGTTTCAGGACAGTTAATGGTTCTGTGCAAGGGAGCCCTCCTCGTCGGTGGCGCAATGGCTGTCATAGGACTCATCCTGCTTCTGACCCAGGGCTCGAAGGTGAAGAAGTTCCAGACCATGCTCAGCGAGAAGAAGGCTGAGATCGCAAGATACAAGGAGGCTCACAAGAATATATTCAGGGACTACAAGGTGACCAAGATGGGAGTTGCCTATGTGCCTGTGGCAAAGAGGATTGCATATAACGGAAAGAGCTTTGTCGTGGACCAGAGCGGCATCGCCAAGGAGGAGAAGTTCACCCTCCAGGTGATCAGGGAGAACGAACTGATCAACGAGGCGGTGACAGACCTCCAGGAACTCACCAAGTCAGCCCCTATAGTCGAGAACTCGAAGGAGCCGGAGAGCATCAGCACGGGAGAGATGTCCACATCCATCCAGAATGTCCGTTTCAACGACTACTTCGGCAAGATGGACAGGACTCTGAGGACCATTTCCTACAGTCTCGGAAACGTGGAGGAGTCCAGCGTGGAACTTCCTGTCGTGTTCCCTGACACCCCATATGCAGACTTCCTGAAGGAGCACTCCACATCTGACGTTTCAGGTTCCCCTGTGTTCAACGTGTTCGACACCACAAGATATGAGGGTGCCATCGATAAGTTCAACCTTCTGAACGAGACCAGGCGCGCGCTCTCAAGCCAGTCTGAGCAGGTGGACCAGGTTCTGAAGACCCTGATGGTGGATATGGCGGAAGCCGTGCAGTCCACAGCAGCAAGGAAGATCGCTTCGGCCGGATCCCTTGTGGACTACTCGAACCGCATCCTCTTCAACATCCTGAAGGCTCCTTACAACTTCTATTCACCAGTCCTTGAAGCAGAGGAGATAGAAAGGATCAGGAACGAGAAGTTCGACTACGAGTCCATGGACTATAACTACAAGCCGTTCAACCTCAGGGAGAGCTCCAAGGTGAAGCTTGACCTCAGGTCCATGAGCTGGGTGGCAGAGGACGGAAGCAGGACCACCGTTCCTTTCGGAATGAGCCAGATCCAGTCTGAGATCATCGCACCTATCGTGTCAAACCTTCTCAAGGACACGAGAAAGGAAAGAATGGAGATATATAACCACATCAAGGACCAGAAGATGAGCTACCTCAACAAGTGGCATCAGGACACCGAGGACTTCTACGGACGCAACAGGGCAGAGGCTGCGGACATCATCAACCTGATGCGGAGCACACTTTCCGAGTACAGCGCGGCATACAACACCTTGAGTGCATACAAGAAGACAGAAAGCAGCATGGCAATGTCCGGCTCGCTCGAGTCAGCTGTCACCGAAACCACAGACAACACCGCCGAGGTGCTTGCAGGATATCAGGCCCAGTCCCAGCAGGTCATGCAGACCCAGCAGGAGTTCACTGAATATATGGAAAGACTGCATGAGGACATAGATGTCCGTGCCGAGAAATTCGGATATGTGGAGTATTTCGACGCTTCTCTCCGCGACAAGAAGTCCAAGGAGGCGGCTGTCGCAGCCCAGAATGTAAGTCACCTTGAGGACAGGCGCAAGCCTCTTGCCGAGGTGAACCCGCTTCTTGCACAGAATTCCGATCTTCCACCGGTTCCGGATGTGGATGCGTTGGCTTACGAATATGCAGGAATGAACCTCAACGCAATGGCTCAGGAGGCTCTTGAGGAGCTTGAGGAGGCAGCCAAGGAACCTGTGGTGACCGATGAGGAGATTGTGGACCAGGTCATGCAGGACATTCTGGTCGATGAAGAGGCTGCAGAGGCCGTTGAGGAGTTTGTGAAAGCGGCAATGGAGGAAGATGAGGAAATGAGCGAGGAAGAGGAGGCTGATGAAGAAGCGGCCGATGAGGAGTATGAGGAAGATGACTGCGAGGGGGAGGATGATGAGTATGACGAAGACGAGGAATATGAAGAGGAGGACGGAGAATATGAGGAAGAGGAAGTGATCGAGTACGAAGAAGAAGATAACGAAGAGGAGAAATAGCTATGGCAGATTTCAGATTCAACGTGAATACCCGCCCGATGGCCAACCAGCTCAGTTCCGTTTCAAACAACGTGAACAAGGTCTCGGGAGCGGTCGTGGCGATGCAGGCAGCTGTGATCGCCGCGGAAAAGGACAGTGCCGACCGCATATGCCAGAACGTGAACAAGGGTTTCTATGCCATGATGCAGTCCCAGATCTCACAGAAGATCGCCCAGTTCACCAGCGTGGTGGAGTCCAAGCTTCTGGAGCTCGCTCAGTATGCCGCTGCACTGCAGAACATCCAGACCAGGATGCAGTCCGACTACAACATGATCTCAGCCAGATATACCAAGCTGTTCCAGTCCATCAACAACTCTCTGGAAGCAAGGGTGGCAGAGCTCGATATGCCTGTGTTCAAACTCGTGGACACGGACATGAAGGTTCTGGAGGGAAGGCCGCAGATGAGCTCGGCGAAGTTCACCGTCAACCAGCTGGAGTCTGTCATGTTCTCCCAGCTCCTGGCCACGTCAAAGATGAAGGCAGATGCAGGAAAGGCCATTGCGGCCATGACACGATATATAGGTGATGCCGCCCAGGAGCAGAGGAAGTCAGGACGCTCGATGGAGGACATCGCTGTGGATTCTGCAGAGGACATATTCATTCCTGTTTCCATTATCGAATCCGCTTCGCCTGAAGGAGAGGCTTCTGTGACCTGTTATGTGGCAAGAAGCGGGAACGAGGAAATCGACAGCGACATTGACAGGTCTGTGCGCGAGCAGTCCCACAATTCCGTCCTGCAAGGCAAGTGGGGAGAGATGGACGGGAAAGATATGGCGAAGATCGAGGCAGAATTCGTGAACATGCTCGTGAACTCTCAGGTGGAGGAAAGGGTGAAGGAGGAGATCATCAAGATGTTCAACCGCACCCAGAATGTTCAACAACTGAATCCATGATGCCATGAGTTACACAGAATACCATTCAGCCAGTCTGCACTACTCCGGTTCGGTGTCATATCCGGCCAGTGAGAACGGAGGATCTGTTTCATACTCTGGAACCATCCCTGTGAACATCACTGTCTATGTCGACACCGATGAGTTCGACCGGAGCGTCAGACACTGCAACACCTCCCTCAACGGGCTCACTGCAGCAGTGATCGCCACCGAGGCCGCACAGGTGGAGTCGAAGAAGGCATCGTCAAAAAGAATAGCCGACACCATAATAAAGGGCTTCTTCAATTATGTGGGTGCAGATCTCGCACAGAAGATAAAGGAACTTGCAGCAAAATGCGAGGCCACCTTCCTGGAACTCATGGACCAGAAGAGGACCTGCATGGAAAAGACCACCCAGATGCGGAATGACTACCAGATGATTTCGAAGAGATATTCCAAGATCTTCGAGGATCTGGACAGGGAGACAATTTCCAGGATAGAGCAGCTGGACAGACCTGCCTTCCAGTTCGCGGAAACGGCTCAGGCCGTGGCGGACAGGAACTGCAATTCGGACCTGCTCGGCCTGGCCACCGTCTCTGCCAACGAGAACCTTCAGCTCGAAGCCGTTCTCTCGTGCTCTCACGTCAAGATGCAGGCAAGGAATCTGATTTCAACCGCAAACGAATACCTCAAGGGCACATACAGGCTCGCCAATTCCGTCAGCAATATGCTCACCGAGGAATCCGAAGGTCATGACATCCACCTTCCTGTCATATATTTCGAATCCGTGAACTCCGACAATCAGACCGTTTCCTCCATATATCGTCAGGAAAGCGGTTTCGCTCCGTCCGGAGACTCCGTGGATTCACATCTGCGCGCGAGGTTCATGTCCGACGGAATAATTTGGGAAGACATGCCTGCAGAGCTCAGGGAGCGCACAATGTCATATTTCAATTCTCTCCTTCAGGCCGGTCAGCAGGATGAAAGGGTCCTCGGCACCATAAGGGAACTGATGGAAAGAGACAATATACAAACCATTAAATAAGACTGAAATGAAAGAACTTAAAGATATAAGCTTTGACAGGGACAACATCATCCTCAATGGTCATCTGGTGAAGGGTGCCATCCTTCCCAAGAATGTCGGCGAGCTGGACCGTGATGTGAAGATCCAGCAGGACACCGTGATCGAAGGTGCGGTGTATGGTCACAGGATCGAGGTTGAGAACGGTGATGCAGTGATAAAGGGTGCTGCATTTGCACAGCAGGAGATATATATAAACAGCGGAGCCAAGGGAGTCGTGAAGTTCGAAAAGAGCATAGGAGCTGTCGACACTGTGGTTTCGCACGCAAGAGAGTGCAAGGTGATGATGCTCTCGGACATCAATGCCAGGGAGGTGCGCCTGACCAACGCCTTCGTGGGAGGAAGCATATTTGCCGATGAGATCACTCTTGTGAACTGCGTTGTGGTGGGCGGTGCATTTGCCAACAAGGCACTCGAGCTGAAGAGCTGCATAGTGGGCACCTTCAATGCTCCGTCAGTGACTATGGAAGGCGATAACGGTCTGCTCCTTCCAAGTGCATTCTCGCTGGAGCCTGTCAAGTATAATCCGGCTGTCACCACTCTGTCCAACTATGCCCTTGCCGACCTCGGCGCACTTTACAGGGGAACAGAGCCGACAGAGAATACCGGAAAGATCAGGATGAGCCTGGACAGCGACGAGGTCAAGAGTACACTGACTGACGAGGGACGCCAGGTGTCTGTGAGGAACTACACCGTGATCGGAAAGGTTCTGGCCACTGACCTGATCCACTGGGACAAGATGCAGAATCATTTCCTTCTCACCGCAGCAAGCCTCAACACCCAGCTCCTGAGCACCTACGACCTCGGTGTGGATGCTACAGGAAAGAATGCAGAGCTCACTCCGGAGAGGATATACGACTTCTTCATGGACCTCATGCTTGGCAAGATCCAGGTGAACGAGATAGACGGTTCATTCTCCATTGATTCATTGTCGGACAATTTAAAGTAGGATATCATGATAATCAAGTGTCCAAAATGCGGCAATCTCGTGACTGACAGGGTGGCTGAATGTCCTTCATGCGGCGAGATTCTGAATGCAGAGCTTAAGGCGGCGGAAATCAAGGCAGCTGAGGAGGCGGCTCGGGCGGTGGAAGAGGCGGCGGCACGAGAGGCGGCGGCACGAGAGGCTGCGGTTCAGGTGGCTGCTCAGGAAGCTGTTCAGGAATCTGCTCAGGAATCTGCTCAGGAAACTGTTCAGGATGTGGCGCAGGAAACTGTGCAGGATGTGGCGGAGCAGGAAACTGTTCAGGAAGCACAGGTGGCTGCACAGGAAGCACAGGTGGCTGCACAGGTAGTGGAAGTGGCTCAGGAAGCTGAAGCTTCTGCTGAGACTAAGGAAGTTGTGGAGACAGTCGCAGAGACATCTCCTGCCGAGATTCCTGAGGCTAAACCGAAAGAGACACCAGCGGAGTCTGTTTCTGCTGCTCAGACAGTTCCTGCAGCTCAGCCGACTCCTCCGGTTCAATCTGCTCCTGCAGCTCAGCCGGTTCCTCCGGTTCAATCTGCTCCTGCAGCTCAGTCAGCTCCAGTTGCTCAGACCGTTCCCGCTGCTCCCCAGCCAGCACAGGCTGAACCTCAAAAGAAAAAGAAATCATGGAAGGGACTCATCTGGGGTTCGGTTGCAGTCCTTGCTCTTGCAGGAATCCTCTGCCTGTATACCATGGCCATAACCAGAATGGGACTGGACACCATCAAGATAGAAGTACACTTCTACACCAAGCCTCTGGAAACCGTGGCTGACACAACAGCTCAGACAGTTGTGGCCGACACCACGGTAACCCCTACACCAGCCGCAAAGTGAAGATTCTGCTCACAATACTCGGCCTGATCTCTCTCGGCTTGGGAATCGTGGGAATGTTCCTGCCTGTACTCCCTACAACGCCGCTGCTTCTTCTGGCAGCGGCGCTGTTTCTACGTAGCAACGACAGACTATATGACTGGCTCATGAACCATCCACGCCTCGGACCATACATCTCCAACTTCCTGAAACACAAGGCCATTCCCCTGAAGGTCAAGATCATCTCCATCAGCATGCTCTGGCTGACTCTGCTCTACTGCGCCATCTTCGTAGCCGGGCACTGGGCCCTCCGTCTCCTCTTCCTGGCCATCGCCACAGGAGTCACCATCCACATCCTCTCCTACAAAACCCTGAAATAACCCCTCTCCCATCCAGACCCCGGACCGACAGGCAGAGTTTCGCCCGTTTCAGTGCCTGACGGTACCCAAAACACAGGCATATGCATGGTTTGGGAGACCGACAGGCAGAGTTTTGGCCGATTTAGTGCCTGACGGTGCCCAAAACATGGGAATATGCATGGTTTGAGAGACCGACAGGCAGAGTTTCGCCCGTTTCAGTGCCTGACGGTGCACAAAACAAGGGAATATGTATGGTTTGAGAGATCGACAGGCAGAGTTTCGCCCGTTTCAGTGCCTATCGGTGCCCAAAACATGGGAATATGTATGGTTTGGGAGACAGACAGGCAGAGTTTTACCCATTTCAGTGCCTGTCGGTACCCAAAACAAGGGAATATGTATGGTTTGAGAGACCGACAGGCAGAGTTTTGGCCGTTTCAGTGCCTGTCGGTCCGGGATGAAGAGGCCATATTTGCGACACTAAAAAAGGATTTGCCTGAACTGAATGAAGCAAGCAAATATTGATGGACTTACAGACTGACCTGCTTGATGAAAATATCAAACAATAGATTCATAGTGCAAGGGCTGGAGGTCAGTGGGCCTTCAAGGGGTTCAGGCCTTGAGAGTCGAAGGTGTCGTGGAGGGTGCCGGAGGGGGTGAAGACGTGGATGTCGCCTGTGGTCTTGTAGTCTGAGCAGCCGACGTAGACATAGCCGTCGGAGGGGGCGGAGACTGAATAGGCATCGGGAAGGAGGGTGCCGTCCGTGACAAAGTTGCCAATCCTGGTGTTGGCTGCCATATCGTGCTTGCAGACAGTTCCGGGCAGAGGATTCCAGTTCTGGTCATAGCCGGCGCAAAGAACGTACAGCACATCACCCGGTCCTTTGGCCACATCACTCACAGAAGCATAGTCGAGATCCGAGACCTTCCCGGTGGCTGTCTCGATGACCTGAAGTTTAGAAGGACAGTCCGCATAATTTCCAAAGCTCGACACATAGACATATTTCCCGTCGGAAGAGGCCTCCACTCCGTAAGGATTGATATTGACCTCGATGGCCGATGTCTCGGAGAAAGTGGCAAGAGACACCACTGAGACCGTATTGTTGTAGTCAGGGTAGGACATTCCTCCGGAATTGGCCACATAAAGATTTCCTCCTGCCACTGCCAGTCCGTCCGGATTCGGGCCCACCTTGCAAAGGCTGACTGACCGGTCATCCGGAGATATCTTTCCCACAAATCCTTCATAATAAGTCACATAGACCGCCCCATCTGCGACAGCAAAGGCCCTCGGAGAAAGCCTGGCCCCATCATTTTCGGCATTGATCTGGTGAAGGATCTTCAGCCGGAGGTCGGTCACGAACACTGTCTGGGATCCGCTGACAGCTATATACACCCGGTCCCCTGTCCGCACGATATCCTGCCCCAGGTCACCGAGCTTCATTCCGTTGACTGCGAAAAATGCATCCGGGACGTAGGTCCTGGTGGATGGAGAATATATGCCGATGCCCGAATCATTGCTTCCCCAGTTACCGTTGTTCAGTATATAGGTCCCAGCCGACAATGTGAGCGGGTCGGAATCAGGAGTCCTTTCACACGAAAGCATTGCCGCACACAGGATGAGGGCAAAAGAAAATCTGCAGGACGCAACAGCATCCGGGATGTGGTTAAAATGTATCATAATATATCAGTATTTATAACGTAACGTCAGCCTGAAATGCCGTCCAGGCATGGGATAGCCATGAATGACCTCATAATTTTCTCCCGAGAGGTTCAAGCCTTCCACACCTATATATATGTCATGACCGCCCCGCCTCCCGACCTGAAAGGTCCTGCTGACGACAAGGGAGTGGTCGGCATAGGCCTGCATAGCATTAGACGGCAGATTCTGACCAGAGGAATATCTCACTCCCACCGCAGTTACACGGTAGGAAAGGTCCAGCCAGGGGCTTTCAAGGCTCAGATATCCGCTCCCGCAGTGCCGCGGAGTGTATGGAATCTGATGATGGAAAGTCTTGGAATCTGAATCTGTGACATCCAGGGCATATTGAAGCGACCAGTTCCCGGAAGCTCGGACAGAGAGTGTCCTGCATACTTTCCAAAGAACAGAAGAAGTCATATCGACACCATACATCGACACCTGCCCCACATTCCTCATCTTCCATATGAACATGGTCGGAACGGCCACGATCTTGTCCTTGATGAAGTTATGATAGGCATCTGCCGTGACATCGAGGGCACCCCACCTCCAGGTTCGTCCGAAAGTGAGTCCCAGGTTGCACTGCCGGGCAATCTCAGGTCTGAGTCCGACATTTCCCACACGTGCATAGTAGAGATCATTGAAGGTCGGGGCCCTGAAGCCTTCCTTGAAGCCGACCCTCAGGCGCAGATTCCTGTGGAAGTTCCACGACAGACCCAGCATCGGGGAAAGCCGGCATCGGTCCGCCGGGGCCTCCCCCGTCTGAAGATATTCATTAATATATGTGCAGACCACCCCGGCTGAAGCCCTCAGACGCATGGATTCATATCGGGCCGAGAAGGCAGTCATATTGCTCAGGCGCACAGGAAACGGACATTCCGGAATGTCGGAAGACAAGGTGTTGACGAATATATCCTCGGCAAGAGACATTTTCCAACGCGGGGAAATCACATATAATCCTCTGACAGAGAGGGAATACTCATTCTGGAGATATCTGCTGTCCTGTGGCTCCGGGTAGACCGGGTCGGTGTCCAGATGCCTGTTGAAACTGAGGGAGAAGCCAGCATCGGCATGGAACCGCCATCTCTCCCCGAAACTGCGGTCATACATGACATTGGCAAGGGCAGCCCTGTCCCACAGGCGTTCACAGGCATTCCGGGTGTACAGGATGACCGAGCCGGGAAGTCCCCTTTCGCAGTCATGGTAATTGACCTTCGCCTTCAGCCTGCCTGCGCTGCCCCAGTCGGCATGTAAATCCACCTCTGCGCCATATGACCGTACATCACTGCCTGACCTGCGTTCGATGGTAGTGACCCGACCGTTCGTCAGTTCGAAAGGATAGTTTCCGTTTGAGAAGGTCCCGTTCATGGAAGCCTTGAGGACATATCTCCCGGCAAGACGCTGACCGATGGATATGGAAGGCATAAAGGTCCCGAATGACCCGAAACCCATCCGCGCACGAACCGCTGTCTGACCACCGTCAAAGGAAGGTGCTGCAGACTCAAGACGCAGCACGCCCGCCGAGGTCATATGCCTCGCACTGCAGAATATATCGTCCTCCATTGCTATGGACATCGACACGGCCGCCATCCCGTCGGGACTGAAACGGGATATGTCCACCTGCCCGTTCTGGGCATCCGAAATGGATATTCCGTCGTATATCACAGAGGTATGAGAGGCTCCCATATTCCTGACCGATACGGTCTTGAGTCCTCCTATCCCGCCATAGTCCTTCACGCTCACACCTGAAAAAAGGTTCAGGACCTCATGCAGTCCCACACTCCCCAGACGGGCGATTTGCGTCGCGGACATCGTCTGGGAAGGCAACGAAGCCATGACGGCGGCATTCCTTTCGGAGGAAACCGTCGCAACATCAAGGGTATCGCACAAAGGCACGACACAGCATAGCAAGACCAGAAGACCTGTGAACATATTTCCAACTCATTGAGCGCCTGACCCCGGGCACCATCAGTTCGTCTCGTCATGGCAGGTCTTCTGACTTGTCCCCCTCCCGAGCCTTCCCGCCGTCCAGGCAGTGGCAACGAATTCAGGAGTCTTGAATCGGACTTACAGCTGCGGGCACAGTTCCGGATTTGCACCGGATTCCCTTTTCAAATGCACGACCCGAGCGGGGTCTGCAATCACCATAACTGACGCAAAGTTATAGTTTTTAATAAAAACTTCCTATATTTACATCCTAAAACAAACTAAACCTTAACTACTATGTCAGCATTGAAAAAGGAAATGCGCCCGATTGATGTGTGGGGTCTTGCCCTTGGAGCCATCATCGGATGGGGTTGTTTTGTGCTGCCGGGCAGCGCTTTTCTTCCTAAAGCCGGTCCAGCCGGCACAGCAGCCGGAATGCTCATCGGAGCTCTGCTCATCGTAGTGATTGCCATAAGCTACGGCTATCTCATCCGCAATTTCCCGAAGAGCGGAGGTGAATTCGTCTACACAAAAGAGGCTATAGGCAAAAGGAACGCATTCGTATGCGGATGGGCCATGATCCTTGCTTACTGGAGCCTTATTCCACTCAACGCCACAGCTCTGGCCCTCATCAGCCGATATATGTTCCCGGGAATCATCCAGCAGGGTCTCCTTTACTCCGTCGCAGGCTGGGATGTATATGCAGGTGAAGTCATTCTGGCGTCGGCAGCCATAATAATAATGGCACTGCTGAACATCAGGGGAATCAAGCAGGCTGCATGGATTCAGACAGCCATCGCTCTCACCCTCGTGGGCTGCATACTCATAGTCTCGTTCCTCGTACTGGGATTCTCAGACTGGAAGAATCTGACCCCAGGCTTCCCTGACGGCACAAACTGGTGGCAGGGCGTATTCAGCATCGTGGCCATGGCGCCTTGGGCGTTCATCGGTTTCGACTGCATCCCTCAGAGTGCGGAGGAATATAACTTCAGCCATAAGAAATCCACAGGAATCATGATTTCAGCCATCCTTGTGGCTGCAATCCTCTATATCGCAGTCTGTACAGTGACCGCAGTGGGAGTGGAAGCTTGGCAGGACCTTCTCGCACAGCGCCACAACTGGCCTACAGGATATGTGGTCAGGAATACCCTCGGACTTGCCGGCATGATATTTCTCGGAATAGCTATGTTCTGCGCCGTTGTTTCCGGAATGAACGCATTCTACATCTCGACATCACGTCTGATGTATGCGATGGCCAAAGAGGGCAGCCTTCCTAAATGGTTCGGAAAGCTGACTCCAAAATATTCGACTCCGCGCAACGCCATCATATTCACAATGGTCATGAGCCTCTTTGCACCATGGTTCGGAAGAGAAATCCTCATCTGGATCGTGGACATGACCAGTGTCGGAGCAGCAATAGTCTTCGCATACACCACAGCATCAGCAGCCATCATAGCACGCAGGCAGGGCAACATCAGGCATATGGTATTCGGAGTCATCGGATGCATATTCTCACTCTTCTTCCTCTCGCTTCTGATCGTACCAGGAATGCCGGGATATCTTTCATTCCAGAGCCGCGTGGTGCTCTTTGCTTGGATCGGCATAGGTCTGCTGTTCTACCTCATCATCAGAAAAGACTATGTCAAGGAACAGAACTGATTATCTTCTCGACCTGAATGAAATTCTTGGGCCGGAAATGAGCCGCAGACTGCCGGGATTCGTCAAAAGATTTCTCGGCAGGCGTCTCCATATAAAGGACATAAACGACTGCATAATGAAGGCCGAGCACTATGCAGGTGCAGGTTTCTTCGACGAGGCTCTCGACTATATCGGCATCACATACCGCATACGGGGAACCGAGAATCTCGATCTCTCCAGGAAATATATATTCGTGTGCAATCACCCTCTCGGTGGGCCGGAAGCATTGATAATCGGTTCCATATTCAGAAAGATCTATGGTGAGGGCTTCATTGTTCCTGCGAACCAGATCCTCTATAACATGAAGCCTCTTCAGGAGTTCTTCGTGCCTGTGAGCATCGTGCCCGGAAAGCAGAAGAAGGAAATCGGAGAGACCTTTGCCAGAATGTTCGAGTCCGACAGCCAGGTGCTGGTCTTCCCTGCAGGAGTCTGTGCAAAGCAGATCAAGGGAAAGGTCAGGGAAATGCCATGGAAGAAGATGTTCGTGACTCAGGCACGCAAATATGAAAGAGACGTGGTTCCCGTGCACATATCCGGGCATAACTCCAAATGGTACTTCTTCCTGAGCTGGCTCAGCCGCACGCTCGGACTGAAGTTCAACATCGGCATGCTATATCTCGTGGACGAGCTCTTCAACCAGGCGGGAAAGGAGTTCGTGATCACCTTCGGAAAGCCTGTGCCGCACGCCACATTTGACAAGAGCAAGACAGACCTACAGTGGGCAGATCATATAAAGAACATGGTGAAACTGCTGTCTGAGGACAACGGCTGCACCCCAAACATGTAACAATATGCTACCACCTATCATTGAACCTATTGATGTAGCGCTTCTCAAGAGCGAGCTCAACGAAAAGACTTTCTTACGCGACACTAACAGAGGAAACAACAAGATATATATAGTCAACAACGAAACCGGCCCAAATGTCCTCAGGGAGATCGGCCGTCTTCGTGAAGTGTCCTTCCGCGCTGTAGGAGGAGGAAGCGGAACCTCATGCGACCTCGACCATTTCGACCTCGAGGACAAGGCATGTTTCCAGCTTGTGGTGTGGAATCCTGAGGCCGATGAAATCATCGGAGGCTACCGGTTCACCAAATGGGCACTTGCATCCTTCCATGAGAACGGACAGCCATATGTGAACACGGAGCACCTCTTCGACTTCTCACAGAAGTTCCTGGATGAATATTTCCCATACTGCATTGAGATGGCAAGAGCCTTCGTGCAGCCGAAATATCAGTCTGCACAGATGGGACGCAAGGCCCTGTTTGCCCTGGATAATCTTTGGGACGGAATAGGAGGACTTGTGGCTTCCGACCCTTCAGTGAAATATCTCACAGGAAAGGTGACCATATACAGTTCCAGTCCGGAACTCAGCCGCAAGGCGATGGTGTATTACCTCGACAAGCATTTCGGAGACAGGGAAGGTCTCATCACTTCCAAGAATCCGGAGCGATGGACCCCCGAGCAGGCCGAAATGTTCGACGAGATGTTCACCGGAGCATCCTACAAGGAGAATTATCAGATCCTCAACAACTATGTGAAGTCACTCGGAGACACCATTCCGCCGCTCATCCATTCATATATAGGTCTCTCCCCTACCATGAAGACCTTCGGAACCACCTTCGACCCTGACTTCGGAGACTGCTACGACACTGCGATGATGATCACAATCGCAGACATATATGAAGAAAAATCAAGCCGGTATATAGGATAAGGTCACTGCCGCATCCGTTATTTTACTTCAAGGCAGGAATATATTCCTTCCAGTACTCCTGACCGGCATTTGTAAGCCACATTGGCCGAGAACAAAGCCTGCTGCGCCTTCTGATGGGCACGGCGGGCTTCTTCCATAAGGTCATAGGTCTTGGCCACATAATTTCCTATGCGGTGGGACTCCAGACGGAAACCGGCACTCTTGCGAAGCCTGCGAAGGGCTTTCTGACGGGCGAATATGCCGGCAGACTGCCATATTCCGAAGGTTTCCTTGGCGAGTTCGTGAAGGATCCGGGCATCGTCCGCCTTCCTCCCAGCCTCTTCAAGGGCCAGTGAATATGGAGCCAGACCTGCTTCAGCTTCAGCCCTGAGGGCATTCCCGTCGACCAGGGAGTCGAGCACGTCCTTATGCCTTTCATATGCAAGACGATATCCTGCAGCGGCTTCAGATGTCACCGGCGCCGGAGTTCCGTTCTCCTTCATGGCCAGAAGCGAGTCCAGAAGGTCATATGCACTGACCTGCATCTGAAGGGTGTATGTTCCTGAGGTTACGGCATCATATATGTCTGATGTACATGCCGCTATATGGGATTCAAGTGTTACCATACTGCAAGTATATGAAATTTTATTGTATCTTTGCGCGGCAAAGCCGCGAAACAACAAAAAAACAATATAGAAAATGGACAAGAAAGTTCTACTTATGATCCTCGACGGATGGGGCGAGGGAAGACAGGATGAGTCTAATGTCATCTACACTCAGGGAGCTCCCTACATCGAGAGCCTCCGCAAGAACTATCCTATGGCCACTCTCAAGGCATGCGGCGAAGCCGTAGGTCTTCCTGACGGTCAGATGGGTAACTCAGAGGTGGGTCACCTCAACCTCGGTGCAGGCCGAGTGGTGTACCAGGACCTCGTGAAGATCAACATCGCATGCCGTGAGCACAAGCTTCTTCAGAATGCCGAGATCAAGGCTGTCTACGATTATGCAAAGGCAAACAACAAGCAGCTCCACCTGATGGGACTCGCTTCAATGGGTGGCGTTCACAGCTCTCTCGAGCACGTGTACGAGTTCCTCAACGTAGCCAAGGAATATGGCCTCGAGGATGTGTTCGTGCACTGCTTCATGGACGGACGTGACACTGACCCTAAGAGCGGAAAGGGCTTCGTGGAGGCTCTGGAGGCCGAAATGGCGAAGTCAACAGGAAAGGTCGCTTCTGTCTGCGGACGTTTCTATGCAATGGACCGCGACAAGAGATGGGAGCGCGTGAAGGAGGCATATGACCTTCTCGTTGAAGACAAGGGAGTATATGCAACTTCTGCAACAGAGGCCATCCAGGCATCATATGACGCAGGAGTGACCGACGAGTTCATCAAGCCAATCGTCATCACCGATGCTGCCGGTGCACCTCTTACAAAGATCGAGGAAGGCGACGCAGTGATCTTCTTCAACTTCCGTAACGACCGTGCACGTGAGCTCACAGCTGTCCTCACCCAGCAGGACATGCCTGAGTTCGGAATGCACACCCTTCCGCTCTACTACTGCTGCCTCACTCCATATGACGCATCATTCACCGGTCTTCATATCCTCTTCGACAAGGAGAACGTTCAGGAGACTCTCGGAGAAGTCGTTTCAAAGGCAGGTAAGAACCAGCTCCGTATCGCTGAGACTGAGAAGTATGCCCATGTGACATTCTTCTTCAACGGCGGTGCAGAGGCTCTCTTTGAGAACGAGGACAGAATCCTCGTGAACTCGCCTAAGGTTGCCACTTACGACCTCCAGCCTGAGATGAGCGCACCTGAGGTTGCCGACAAGCTTGTTGACGCCATCAACACCGGACGCAACGACCTGATCATCCTCAACTTCGCTAACGGCGACATGGTCGGCCACACAGGAGTGTACGAGGCCATCCGCAAGGCAGTCTCCGCAGTGGACGGCTGCGTGGAGAAGGTTGTGGAGGCTGCAAAGGCACAGGGTTATGTGATCCTGCTGACTGCAGACCACGGAAACGCAGACTACGCAGTGAACGACGACGGCACCCCTAACACAGCACACTCCCTCAACGATGTTCCATTCATCGTGATCAACGCAGGTGACGCCGTGTCAGAGGTCAAGAACGGAAAGCTCGCAGACGTCGCTCCGACCATCCTCAAGCTGATGGGCATCGAGCAGCCTGCAGCCATGACCGGAACACCGCTCGTATAAGCACACACAGGAGTGTTTAACTCATTAAACACCAGCCACTTAAGCAAAAACGCCTGCGTCATTTGATGCAGGCGTTTTTGCTTAAAGCGCTGATAATCAGCAATTAAAACAGCAAGGCATTACAGGCCGCGGGCGCGGGTGAGGGCTGCCGGGTCGGGATCTGCACCACGGAAGCGGCGGTAGAGGTCCATCGGCTCATCGCTGCCTCCCTTTTCGAGGACGTTGTGGCGGAATGACATCGCTGTCTCAGGGTCGAATATGCCTTTCTGCATGAAGAGCTCGAAGGCATCCTTGTCCAGAACCTCGGCCCAGAGATAGCTGTAGTAACCTGCACTGTATCCGCCGCTGAAGATGTGGGCGAAATATGTGCTGCGGTAGCGTGGGATGATTTCGTCGATCAGACCCATTTCCTTGCATGTTGCGGTCTCGAACTCCTCCACGAAAGATGTCTCTGCTGATGGCATCTCTGAAAGCATATGCCACTTGAGGTCGAGGATGGAAGCTGCAGCAAGCTCTGTGGTCATGAAGCCCTGATTGAAGTTGCCGGCTGCCGTGATCTTGGCCACGAGAGAGTCAGGAATCACCTCGCCTGTCTCATAGTGACGGGCATAGTCTGCAAGAACCTCCTTCTGGAAGGCCCAGTTCTCCATGATCTGTGAAGGGAGCTCCACAAAGTCACGTGCAACCGAAGTTCCTGCAACGCTCTTGTATGTACACTGGCTCAGAAGACCGTGAAGGGCATGTCCGAACTCATGGAACATTGTCTCCACCTCGTCAAGGGTAAGAAGACCAGGCTTACCGTCCACAGGCTTGCTGAAGTTGCCCACATTCACGATTACAGGGCGGATGTCGTTTCCGTCAAGAACCTCCTGATTCACAAAGTTGTTCATCCACGCACCTCCTCTCTTTGTGCTGCGAGGGAAATAGTCGGTAAGAAGGATTCCGATGAGGCTTCCGTCTGCGTCAGTCACCTTGAAGCCTTCCACTTCCTCATGATATACAGGAATATCCTCAAGCTTCTCGAAGTTCAGGCCGAAGAGCTTGTGGGCAGTGCTGAACACGCCGGCACGCACATTCTCCATCTGGAAATACGGCTTGGTCTGCTCTTCGTCGAGGGCATACTTAGCCTTGCGGACCTTCTCGGCATAATATGCCCAGTCCCATGGCTCGATCACAGAACCCTCAGGGAGAAGTCCTGCAGCGATGTCCTGGTCCATCACAGCCTGCATATCCACGATCTCTTCCTTTGCCCTCTTGACAGCCGGAGCCATGATGCCGGCCAGGAAGGTGTCGACAGCCTCAGGGTTGCCTGCCATCTTGTCTGCCAGAATCATCTGGGCAGGATTCTCATATCCAAGGAGCTTAGCCTTCTCGATACGGAGGGCCATCATCTTCATTATAAGGTCCTTGGTATCGTTCTCGTTGCTGTTGTTTCCGCGTGAGGCATAGGCCTTGAACATTCTCTCGCGAAGGGCGCGGTCATCGCAGGAAGCCATCGCTCCGCCATATTCCGAGATTGCCACTCCGAACTCCTCGGCAAAGGCATTGTTCTCAGCAAGAAGTCTGTTGCCGAAGGTGTTGGACATGGATGAGAGTTCCATATTGATTTCCCTCATACGCGCCTGCTCAGCCTCACCGAGGGCCACACCGTTCTTCACGAAGGCGTTATAAAGTTTCTTCAGAACCATCTTCTGCTCCTGATTCAGACCGAGGTTGTCCATGTCGTCATAGAGGACCTTCACCTTTGCGAAGAAATCAGGATTCATGAATATGTTGTCCGAGTGGACTGAGAACATAGGAAGAACCTGCTCCACTATCTTCTGGAGCGACTCTGTGCCGTCTGTCTCGGAAAGATTGAAGAGGACTCCGGTCACCCTGTCGAGGATGGCTCCTGAGCGCTCATAGGCTGCCACCACATTCTCGAATGTAGGGGCTTCGGTATTCGCGATGATTGCATCGATCTCTGCCTGCTGCTGGGCAACACCGGCTTCCACAGCCTCCACATAATGATTTTCCTTGACCTTAGAGAAGTCTGGAATGCCATACGGAGTGTCCCATCCGGTGAGGAAAGGGTTGGGGGTCGTGCAGGATACTGATGCCATGATTAGTGCTGTAATGAGTGATGTTTTTTTCATATTTGGATATTTTAATTCTTATAAAGATCCTTCGCTGCGCTCAGGATGAAAGGATGGAGATCCCCGATCAGGTCGGGGATGACGAGGGGTCGGTTACAAAAGGTGGGGGATGACGAGGAATCGGTTACAAAAGGTTGGGAATGACGATCAAAACACCAGGTTGGATCAAAATATCCGGTTGGAAACGTCATGCCCGGCTTGACCGGGCATCTCCTAATACCAATTGGTTCCGTCTGCCTTCTTCACGCCGTCAAGGTCGATGAGGGTGAACTGGGCAGCTCCCTTATACTCCGTGAGGATTCCGGTGAATGAAACAGTGGCTGTTCCGTCAAGCACCTCCTGAGGAATTTCAGTGTCCGCAAAACGGGCATAGCCGCTGGTACGCACCTGGACATCAGTCGAGCCCATCTTGAAATACTGGCTTACTGAATAGGCCATGGAGCCGATTCCATATGATCCGTCGGCTTTCTTGAGATCTCCGACAGTACCTCCCGCAGCTTCGACAGAGTCGAAATTTCCCGCATTCAGATATTCCTTCCACTTCACCTCGGAACATGCCCATGTGGTCACGCCATAATTGTCCGGACCTTCCTCGTCGATGAAGATGCCGTTGTTGGTATAGTCCTTGCGGTCTCCATTAGGATCCACATAGGCAAGGATGAATATATGATTGCCGTACTTGAGATTCTCGATGGTCACAAGACGTCCGAGATTTGTCTTCTTGTGAAGGTCTGCCTCAGTCACCACAACCGGTTTGACAGCCTCTGCATATTCTCCCTTGAATATGTGAGTATCAATGATATATGCATGTTCAAGATAGCCGGTTTCATACTCTCCGGTAGGGTCCTCATAGCCTATGTTGATCATGCCGTTGTAGTCCCCGACAGTCAGGCCGGAGCAGTCGACATAGATCCACTGACCGAGTTTATATTCGTTGTAGAGACCGTTCTTTCCGATCTTGATCTCTATTCCGGCAGTCTCATCCTGGATATAGAGGCTTTTGTAGAGGTTACCGACCTGGTCAGATGTGGTCACCTGTCCCTTGATCACGCAATGCTTCTCGACCTTATATGGTCTGCTTCCGTTGCCGGCGTACATATCCTTCACCTCGGCAATCGTGGTGAACTTTCCGCCGAAATCATCATCGGTGTAGATCTTCTGATCGGCCGGATTCTCATACTTGCCGGTGAAGACTGGCTGGAACTCCTCGCAACCTGCAAGGAGGGACGCTGCAGCAATGATTATTGTATATATTTTCTTCATAACTTATCCTGTTATAGATTTCTCGACTCCGCCTTTGGCCTCGCTCGAAATGACTGTTTGTCTTGTCATTTCAGCCTGGCGAAGCGAGCGGAGAAATCTTTCAATCTAGAATCTGAAATAGAGGTTCAACATATAGTTGATGCCCTGCATATAGAAATACTTCGAGTCGAAACGGTAGTATCTCTCCATGCTCTTGCTGTCGATCAGACGTGTCTGCTCATATCCGCCGGTCTTCACGCCACGGTTGTTGGTGATGTTCTGGACATTGAGCGAGAATCCGAAGTTATATTTGCGGTCGATGTACCAGGACTTGCCCACACTTGCATTCAGAAGGAACACAGGGGCGAACTTCTCCTGAGCCGTCATATACTCGATCTCCACAGGGGTCACGATCTTATCAGGTCCTGACACCGCCATATCTGTCCTGTAAAGAGGGTTCATGTCGAGATATGAATTTGCAAAATACTGAGCATCAATCTCAAAGAACCAGTACGAATTGGTCCTGTAGTTAAGTCCGAGGTCGGCAGCAAGCTGTGGAGTGGAAGGAACATAGTGCTTCTGATACTTCTCGACCTCAGGCATTGCACCCGCAACCGGAAGGCCGTTCTCGTCAAGATCTCCAGCTGCATACATATACTGCCCGGCAGCATCCTTCCTGAACACAGGGCTGTTCGCCCAGAACGGAACCATCTGGTTGTCGAAGATCACTTCTGCACTGTTGTCCACCGTCTGGGTCATGCGAGGGATGGAAGTATAGATATATTCTCCCCAGCTGAGAGCACCCTCCACAGAGAGTCCCTGGACAGGAAGAGGAACCTTGAATCCGAGCTCGACGCCCATGTGACGCTGGTCGATGCCGCTCATCGCGAAGTTCGTGAACGAGTTCTGAGAGTCGTCATAGAAGCTCATCATGTCGGTCTGGTCCATTATCTTGGTGAAGAATCCCGTCACACGGACATTGTATCCGTTGTTGCTGAACTGATAGTTGATGTCAGTGGAAATGGTCTTCATTGTCTCAAGATTAGGCACAAGCGAATTTCTCGTACGAGGCGAGATGAAGGACTGGGCGAATGTTGGGGCATCATTGAAATAGCCTGCATTTGCATATACCCTGTGACCTCCTTCGATATGGTACTGGAGTCCGAGCTTCGCCGAATAGGTGAAGAACTGCGGAGCGGCAGACTTGCCCTTCGAGGTGATAGGGGTCTTCACACCGTTCACCATCTCATATGTGGTGAAGTTCTGGCCATCGATGATGAACTCGCTTCCGTCATCGTTGAGACCGGCAAAAAGTCCCTTTCTGACAAGACCTTCCCTCCAGAAGCTCATATAACCGGCCTCCAGTGCGAGATTGGCCTTGAAAGCCCCCATATCAAGGGCTCCGTTTGCCCAAAGGTTGGCATTACGGATGTGGGCATAATAGTCATATCCGTACTTGTCACCCTTGTGAAGTACCTGTGCACCTCCATTGGCAAGATAATAGTCCAGATCATTCTGCACCATAGCAGGAGACGAGGCAAAATCACGCTCGGCAAACTGGTCGATATTGAGATAGTACTCACCTCCGAGGAGGTCGTCCATCTTCTTGTAGTATTCGGTGCGGTTCCACTTGAAGTTCACACCGCCGGTGAGAGTGAAGATCCTGGCTGCGTTCCACTTCACATTAGCCCCAAGGTTCACATCATTCTGGTCCACACGACGCTCCTCGATAGCATATTTCGAGCGACGACGGCCATCTGCATCAAAATTGTGGTAGTTCACATTGTACAGACGGTCCCAGTTGAGATGTGTGTACTGAGGGATGTTCTGTTCCCATGCATCCTTTGCCCATGCATATTTCTCGAAGTTGGCACGGTCATAATCAGGATCCTCCATGTAGTAGTAGCTCGGAAGATTACGGTAGTAGTCCGGACGCGGATCGGCCGCATCGTACCAGTCCATTGCCGTATATCCGTTCTTTCCTGTGCGCCAGAGCACGGTGGCTGAAGCTTCGAGGTCATCAGAAGGGGTGACGGTGTATTTCAGGATGGTCACAGGCTCGAAGGTCTTGCGGACACGGGCATTACGCACCTTGCCGTTCTGATATCCCCAGTTCGAGTTGTACATATTGTCGCCCATCAGGTCATAGACCTCCTGGGTCGAAGCGTTCTGAGCGCCACGCTGTCCGGGAGCCGCGAAAGTCACGAGGCTGAGACGATGCATGTCACCGAACTTCTTCTCCACACCGGCATAGTATGCAAAGTTGCGGTAGTAGACTCCTTTCACCCAGTCGTTTCCACCGATTCGGGCAGAGACGTTGAACGCATATGACCAGCCGTTGTCAAGCTCACCGGAAGCATAGGTGGCCATGAGACGGAGACGGTAAAGGGCGCTGTTGGTCAGGGCGCTGAAACGCCAGCCTGTACGTACGCTTGAAGGCATTGCATGGATGTTGGTCACACCGTTGTATCCGCCGTAACCATAGTCAGACACCTCGTTGCCGATAGTGGTCTCCTTGCTTCTCATAGCCTCGTTGAGACCGCTCCAGAGGGAATAAGGAGAATAGCCTGTGATGGCATCGTTCATCCTTATGCCACTGAGGTATACATCCTGGGACTCGCTGGTATAGCCCCTGTTCTTGAAGCGGATGTTGCTGAAACCGAAGCTGGCAATGTTGGTGAACGGGTCATTGCTGTCGAAGAGAATCGATGGAGCGTCCTCGAAGCCGGAGTCATCCATATCGAACTCCGCAAAATTCGAGTCGTCGACATCTGTCACGACCTGCTCCACGACCATACCCACGAAGATAAGGTCCTTCACATAACCCTCGACAGTCACGTTCACATTGGCATCAAGGAAGCCAGGAGCCTTGACTGTCATGTCATATATGCCATTAGGAAGGCCCTCGATGAGGAACTTGCCTTCGGCATCGGAAGTTGCAGTCGCCTGCTCGGTCCCGTTCTGGGAAACAGTGATGACGGCTGATGCAATCGGAGTCCTGCCGGCACGGTTCACGACAGTCGCCTTCACACCACCCCAGTCACTCTTCTGAGCGAAGAGACTGCATGCGCAGAGCATTGCTGCAATTGATAGTAGTAGTTTCTTTGTCATATTATTCAATTATATGATCATTCAATACTTATATATTGACCATCAGGCATCAAATCGGCCAAAACTCTGCCTGTCGGTGCTTAGAATCAGGTAAATTGATGCATTTTCGGTACCGTCAGGCGCTAAACCGGTCAAAACTCTGCCTGTCGATGTCACATGATTGACTTTGCTCAATCATTTAGTTATTACAATATAAGTCGGATAGTGGTCGCTGTATCCCCCGATGAAGGCTCCGTTGGAGAATGTCCTGAACGGGGTACCCTTGTACTGACCCTTCTGGTTGGTCAGGAACTTAGGATTATATACGCGTCCGTAATATCCCTTCTTATGGAGCTGAAGGAGACCGAAAGTGCCGTCCTGCGGATTTGCAAGGGCATTGTTCACAAGCAGAAGGTCATATATGCTCCACACTCCCTGATATGCCAGAGAGCCGAAGCCGGCCTTCAGCATGGATGTGAACGGAGAGAAGAAGTCCTTGTCGGTGACCTCTTCCCTGGTCTCCCTTCCATGAAGATACTCAGCCATGCTCGGGTCTGTGGGATTGTCGTTCATGTCGCCCATGCACACGATCTTGATGCCCGGATATTTCTCCTGCATCATCATGGCATGGTTGTACATGATCTCGCCTCCACGGTCACGGAGCTGGTTGCCGCCCTTCTTTCCGCCTGCACGGGAAGGAAGGTGCGCAACATAGAACGCGAAGTGCTCGCCGTCGATGGTTCCATGCACCATGAGGATGTCACGGGTACGGAAATAGTCCCTCTCCTCTTTGCTCTGGATCCAGTCTATGGTGCTGCCCTCGAAAGTGAACGGAATAGATTCGCTTTCAATGAATTTGAACACCTCAGGCTTATAGAGCAGAGCCACGTCCACTCCACGTCTGTCCGGTCCGTCATAGTGGATGATCTG
>JAFVVN010000062.1 GCA_017502125.1 Bacteroidales bacterium
AGATCGAGGTTACATTCGACATCGATGCCAACGGTATCCTCAATGTGTCAGCAAAGGACAAGGCTACAGGCAAGGAGCAGAACATCCGCATCGAGGCTTCTTCAGGACTTTCTGAGGCTGAGATCCAGAGGATGAGAGATGAGGCCAAGGCTAACGAGGCTGCTGACCAGGCTGAGAAGGAGCGCATCGACAAGATCAACAACGCTGACGGAATGTGCTTCCAGACCGAGAAGAACCTCAAGGAGTATGGCGACAAGATCCCTGCAGAGAAGAAGACTGCAATCGAGGAGGCCAAGAACAAGCTCCAGGAGGCTGTGAAGGCTCAGAACCTTGCAGATATCGACAAGTACAACGCAGAACTCGAGGCTGCATGGCATGCCGCTTCAGAGGATATGGCAAAGGCAGCTCAGGGCGCTCAGCCAGGTGCTCAGGGTCCTTTCCCTGGCGGCCAGGCAGGTCCACAGGGCGGTGCAGACGACCAGGGCGTTGACGAGCAGTAAAGACGGAAGCAGATGCTCGCTGAGTGTCTGTGATATACAAAAAAGTGCGTGCCCCTTTGAAGGCACGCACTTTTGCTGTTTTATTGGGTCATGGGGGCTGTGTGCCACCATCATGATCGCGCTTAGAATATGGAATTCAGCACATGGGCCAGTCTGAGACCTCCCAGAAGGAGCTGTTCTTCAAGCATAGGCGAGAAGTCATAGACAAACTGATATGAGAGGTTTGGATTCTCCTTCTCCATCCGTTCCACATAATCATATATCTCGGCAGCGTTTTCCACCGTGTCTGTGAACCAGTCCTCGTATGTGCCCTGCACGGCAGCCTTGTAGAACTTCTTTCCCTTGCGGTCGAGGTGGTCGCGCCATTCTGTGTAGCTCCATTTACGGGCTGAGTCTATCATCTTGCTGTCCCATACCGAGTGCAGGTTGGTCTTCTGACCGAACCACTTCACCTTGCATCCGTTTCCGCCCCTGTCAGACAGACGTCCTGCGTGCATAGGGCAGTGGAGGTCACCCACCATGTGGACTATCATCTTCACATAGTCCACCCTCATGCTGTCCGTGAGGTTGTCATAATTTTCCGTGAGTTCCTTTGTGAGCGTCTCCAGAGCGACAACCACGTCTCCATTCTCGTTTTTCTTCATGGTCTGATATGTCTCTCCCTTGTCTACATTGGCATAATGCCATGTCTTGGTCTTGTTGTAACCGTTTTCCCAATATGGAGAGTTCTGGATATTGTCCATCCATGATGAATAGTAGACGATTGATTTTCCGTCAAGGAGCTTGTCAAGGCTCTTGCGCGCTTTGGCTGTGAGATTCTGTTCGGCTATCGCAGCCACGACATCATGCCCTTTGGGACCCCACGCATAGGTGGAAATGCTGCTGAGGAGCATAATAATGCTCAGGAGTGAAACTAAGATTCTGTTCATATTTCTATCATGATTTATTTTGCATCCTACAAAGTTATTAAATTCTGAGGAATACCGGAATAGTGTAATTGCTTACAAAATGTTATCTTTTTGTAATAAAGTTAGTTATATTCGAAAAAATGATTATATTTGCGCCCGGTTTTAGAAGTTAGTAACAAATTATCAGATTAATTATTATGGAAATCAACAACATTGGAATCAACGCAGGCCTCGTATGGAATGCGCTTAACGCAAACGGTAGAATGACAGAGACCAAGCTCAAGAAGGAGACTGGTCTTGCAAGTGCAGAGTTCTTTGCAGCTCTCGGATGGCTCGCTCGCGAGGGCAAGCTCAATGTCGAGACTGAGACAAAGGGAGCAAAGACCTGCGAGTACTACTCTCTCAACGCGTAACATCACATCCTTATAAATAGGAAAAAGGTTCCCCGGGAAATCCTGTGGGAACCTTTCTTTTTCCATTCTTGCCAGGCCTATGCCTTTCTGAACTTTATGCAGCACCAGTTGTCGATGCTGTCGTGACTGACATATTCAAGACCGTTGGCTGTTGCCATTCCCACGATCATCGGCATGTCCTCCATATAGAATCCGCTGACGAAGAGCAGACCTTCATGCCTGAGGCTAAGAGCATAGGTCGGAATATCCTGAAGAAGAATGTTGCGGTTGATGTTTGCAAGCAGGACGTCATATGTATTCCTCTGCAGGAGGGAGGCGTCGCCGCAATAGGTCTCCATGATCTTTCCCACTCGGTTCAGTCTTGCATTGTCATACGCTGAAATGGCAGCTACGGCGTCAATGTCTATCCCATATACATGAGCCGCCTTCATCTTGGCTGCAAGGATGGCCAGAACCGCCGTGCCGCATCCCATGTCCATTACTGTCTTTCCACGCACGGCATCCTCGTTCTCCAGCAGGGCACGGCACATCATGAACGTGGTCTGGTGGTGTCCTGTGCCGAAGGCCATCTTCGGATCTATGGTGATGTTGAACCTTGTCTTCTTCAGCCCCTCATGAAAAGAGGCCTTGATGGTGCATTTGCCGTCCACAACTATAGGGGTGAACTGACTTTCCCATATGGCATTCCAGTTGACTGCCGGCATGAGGTTGGCCGAGTGCTCCACCTCGAAGCCATAGCCTTCCAGACCGGAGAGGACGACCCTTAGTGCAGACTGGTCGTATAGATCCTTCTGGATGTAGCATTTGAGGTAGGGGTCCTCGCTCGTGAATGATTCGTACGGGAGTTCACTGATCTCTGCAGTTACGATTTCAGCATTCTCCTCGCTGTATGGGGTTATCTTTATGGATACTTCGATATATTCCTGACTGTTCATGTTATGATTCTTGGTTTGTTGTTTCCGTTTCTTCTCCGGCAGACTCCTGGTCTGTCTCCATATTGCCCTCCTGGAACGTCTCAGTGTTGCCTTCTGCGGCCTGTTCCTGGGCTTCTTCAGCCTCCATGGCTGCCTGGTCCGCCTCCATCTGCTTCTGTTCGGATGCAGAGAGTTCCTCCAGCTTCATATCCACTGCCCTGACATAACCTATGTTCTGCTTGTGTTCGATGATGGCAGCCTGCCTGATGTTTTCGTTGACGGCAGCATCCACACCCTTCTCGAAAATGTCGTGGATGGATTTCGCGAGGTTTATTCTTGTCTGGTCGACCACAGCCGAGAAGACAGGTACGTTGCCGTTCCTGTATTTCGCCTTGCCTATCCTGAACTTCATGTTGTCGAAGTCATCACCGTACACATCCACACCGAGCTTGATGAGGAATGGCGACTTGATGAGTGAGGCGTGATACTTATATGACATGTCCAGATTCTGGATACCGCTGAGAGCAAGCATATATCTGTCCATCTTTATGATGAAAGGGAACACCTCCAGTGTATTGTCCCGGATCACTCCTTCCACCACCATCTTCTCTATCCTGCCTTCCTTCTTGTTTCTGAAAAGAAGCTTCCTTGCCAGGCTCCTGAACATATCGTTGTTGCTGATGGTCAGGTCCTCTCCGCTCATCCTCATGATGCCGTTTATGCTCGGCATGATGATGTTCATGTTCGTGTCGAGAGACGCAGTGGCCGCCACCTCGCATTCAAGCATACCGCTGAAGGATTTGAGCAGAGGCATGATTGTGTCTATGGCAGGCATGAGACCTATCACCTTGTCCGCTGTTATATCCTCAAAATCAAGGTCGAATCCCACCTTTATGTCCTTCTTGCTCCTTGTAGCATAGAAGGCGTCGAAGCTCATGCGTCCCATATTGGTCAGAGCCTTCGTGTCTGTGATCTGGAGACATCTTTCCTTCATCGCGATCCTGGCAGTGACACTATCTGCCACAAGGTCGGTATATCTGACATTGGAAGCCTTGAGGCGGACATCCGCAACGAGATTTCCAGGTACCACTATCAGTGTCGGAATGCTGTCGGACGCATCCAGACTGTCTGCGGCTGAAAGTTCTGCCATAAGTTCCTCATCGCTGATTTCCCCGGCATTTCCTTCTTCAGGGACATACATCGTTCCCTTTCTGTAGGCCGTGAGCAGCTCGTTGGCGTCCATTCTGTCAGAGGATACATCGAGGTTGAACTTCAACGCGCTTCTGCCCCTTCCGAGCAAGGCTCTCTTGAGCCCGGTCAGCGAGCCTTTGGCTTCCAGCTCGGATTTTCCGGACACGACTTTGAAGCTGTCTATCTTCACCTCATTGTTGGTGAAGTTCAGGTCAAAGCCTTCGAGAGTGTTTCGTAGAGGGAAGTGCGGGGTCATGACAAGGCCGCCTTTCACCCCCATCTTTCCCTTGAGGTCCCAGTCGCGGAAATATTTCGCCATTGTCTCATCCAGCCTGAGGTCAAGGTCCTGTTTTCTGAAGTCTTCCTCTCTGAGCCATTCAGGAACCTCCTGCGGCGTTCTCTGTGCGCGAAGATGGGCAAAGAGGGAATCCCGAGGCACATCAGGGTAGGCCTTTGCCAGTGAGTCTCTGAAGGCGCGGGCCTTCTGCTTCCTCTCCACCGTGTTCATCGCAGCGCTTGCCCTGATGGACGCGTCTTCGAGTATGGCTCTGTTTCTGCCGCTTGAAAGAGCTATCCTTCCGTTCCGGCTGGTAAGAGTGAGCATCGGAACCTGTGGCTGACCTCGCTTTGGGAATATGCTGAAGCTGTTGTCAGTCTCCCGCAGATTAAGGCTTGTCGAGACCGCATCCTTGACAATCAGTCTCTTGACCTTGAGCCGTCCGTTGAACGGATTGATCTTTCTGGTTGTGTCAGCTTCAGAATCGACGGAGTTCTTCGCGGATACAAAGAAATCCTGGGCCATCAGCTTCAGTGCATTTCCGTATTCAAGGTCCGCCTTGGCCACCTCGGCAGTGACTCCCATAAGCCTGAACTTGCGTGAGGTGTCCCTTATTGATGACTTTTCCTCCGGTCCGAGACGGATGCTCATGCCTTCTATGTCCACGTCGACCGTATCCTTCGGATATGTGAAAACAAGCTTGTCGCTGGTGATGTTTCCCGTCAGACTTGATCTGGAGAAGTTGTACATGTTGAGCTGAGACAGCAGCGCCTCGCCGTTTATCTTTGCGAGAATGCTGCCTCCGGCGCTTATTCCGAGCGTGTCAGGAAGGACTGTTGCAATCGAATCCAGCACAGCCAGAAGATTTCCGTCCACCTTGACTGAAGGGTCAGCTCCGAGAAGGTCCCTTGCCTCACCTTTGAAATCCAGACTGATACCTTTTGTTGCAGCCTGGATGCTGGCATTTCCTTTGACTTCCGGCAGCCTGCCGGTGGCGTTGACATAGTCTCCGTTGCACTGGGCCAGAGCTGTTATGGAGCCGTCCACATCCAGCATGTCCAGTTCAGGGATGATGCGCTTGGCAAACCCGTGGAGCACATCGTTGATCCGGCAGTCCTTGATTCCTGCCTTTGCCTTTATCCTTGTCCTGCCTTCATTGAAACGGAGTTCGGCATCAGCTACCAGAGGTATGTCAGCCACCTTTGCCTTGAACTCCTTGAGTGCCACGGCAGTGACGGTGTCTGCCAGCTTTTCCAGTCTTCCGGACATCTCGACAGGCACAGGTATCCTTCCGAATGCGCTTGTCGCCAGCATGGCTCTTGCCTTGCCATCGATGTCCATATGACCGTCGTCTTCCTGTATATGGAATTTCTCCACAGCCAGGGCGAGGGTGTCCGACTTGAGTCTTCCGGCCACGAACATGCTGTCCACCCTGAGACCGATCCTGTTCCACGGACCCTTCGGCCTTTTGGAATTCACTTCGCCGTTGAATCCGATCCTGGTGATGTCAATCATTGCAAAGACGGTGTCACGGCTGTCCGTATATACGATGTGAGGGTGTTTTCTGATGCTTATTCTTCCAAGTGACAGGTCCGGGATGACGAATCCGGTGTCTTCCTCCGCTTCTTCCTCCTCTTCCGGACTCACCTTGAATATGTTCCAGTTTGCATCTCCGTTGGCATAGGTGTGGGCAAAGATTCTTGGCTGCACGAGGCTCAGATGCGGAATCCTTATGGTTCCTCCGATCAGTGAAACCACATTTATACTTGCTGAAAAACTATCGAATGATGCCAGGGTGTCGGCTGTCTCACCACATCCCATATACATCAGATGCCCTTGTGCACCGGTCTTCTCATGTGTGTCAAAGCGGTCTGCTGGATAGGTCACTGCGAAGTCTTCGAGGGTAAGGAATACTCTCGGAAACCTCTTGAACATTGATACGGAGGCACTTCCGAATGAAAGGTCTCCGTCAATGTATTCTGCGGCATATCTGTTGACCAGTCTGGTCAGAACCTTCTCGGAAAGAGTCAGCTGAAGTGTCACCAGCAGCACCGCCCAGATTCCCACGAACCATAAGACGACCTTCAGTACGGTCTTCCACCATTTTTTCTGTGTATTCATATTGCGCCTGTTTACAGTCTCACAAAGATAATAATATTAACTCAGATTTTGTTTATAACATTTATGTTGCATTTGTTGATGTTATATATTAAATTTGCGAGGATAAAACATAGTCATTATGGATACACCTTTTGTATATGACGGCTACGTCACCGGAAAGAACTTTGTCGGAAGGAAGCTGGAGTGCACCATTCTGTCCAATCTTCTTGAAGCTGGAGAGCAGATCTGCATGTACGAGCCTCCGAAGTCAGGAAAGATGTCTGTCATCCAGCAGACCCTCTACGGCATGCGGGCAGCAGGAAAACAGTTCTCCGTGGCATGGGTCAACCTCTTCAATGTGAGGACTATATATGATTTCCTCAAGCGTTTCGGAACAGCTGTGATAAAGCCTTTGTATTCAACACCTGCGGAATATGCCGATGTTGTTGCACGCTATCTTTCAGGCACTCATTTCCTGTTTGATCCTGCAAGGTTCGCCTCGCATGAGGAAATCGTCTGTCTCAACTGGCAGCCTGATGCCCATGACATAGAGGAGATGCTCCGGATGCCGTTCAGGATTGCAGAGGACAGAGGTGTGCCTTGCTATGTGGTGATCGAGGAATTTCAGAATCTGATGAGGGCGAAGGATCTTGACTACGAGGTTGTCTTCCATGCTCTTGAAAGGATCCTGTCCGAGAGGAACAGGGCGGCATCATATATAATGACAGGTTCTCAGGTCAATGCCATGAAATATATCTTTGCAGAGAAGAAATATTTCTACCGTCTTGCCGAACATGTGGAACTTCAGGATATTGAGGACAAGGATATAATCGAGCATATAATCAGGGGATTCAGAATGTCCGGAAAGGTCATAGAACGTGACCTGGTGATCGGAGCCTGCAAGCTCTTCCGTTCCAACATGTGGTATCTGAACCACTTTGTGTCCATATGCGATTCCATGTCACGAGGCTTTCTCAATGAAGGCATCCTGATGGAGGCACTCAAGATCATCGTATCTGTAAACGAACCCCGTTTCCTGTCGATAGTCAATGACCTTACGGATCATCAGCTGAGCCTTATGAGGGCAGTCGTGGACGGTGTCGTCAAGTTCAGCGCCTCCGATGTCATCGACAAATACGGACTGAATTCATCTGCCAACGTCCGCAGAGTGAAGGATGCGCTCAAGAAGAAGGAGGTCCTGACATTCAATGACAAGGATGAACCGGTCATACTTGACCCTCTTTTCGAATACTGGATCACAAAATATTATTTCGAACGATAGTCATCATGAAGAAGAAACTTGTGGTGCTGACAGGTGCCGGAGTGAGCGCCGAAAGCGGTATAAGCACATTTCGTGACAGTGACGGATTATGGGAACAGCATAAGGTCGAGGATGTGGCTTCGATCGAAGGCTGGTACAGGAATCCGGCCCTTGTGCTGGATTTCTACAATGCGCGCAGGGCCCAGCTGCCTACGGTCAGACCTAATTCCGCCCATCTGGACATCGCCGGGCTTGAAACTGACTATGAGGTGACCGTGGTCACTCAGAATGTAGACAATCTTCATGAAAGGGCAGGCAGCACCAAGGTCATCCATCTGCATGGCGAACTCACCAAGGTCCGTCCTGAGAACTGCTGCAACGACCGTGACGGATATTCGGAGCAGACTGTCTTCGATATAGGCTCAGACCCCATCCACATCGGCGACCTTGCACCTAACGGTGCCCAGCTCAGACCGCACATCGTATGGTTCGGCGAGGCCGTACCCAAGATAGAGGCTGCCATTGATGTCGTGGAGGCGGCTGATATCCTTCTGATTGTGGGCACATCCCTTCAGGTATACCCGGCTGCAGGCCTGTATGCCTATGCCAAAGCCGACACTCCTGTATATATAATAGATCCAAAGGATATATCCGTGAGGGACAGGCGTATCACTCACATTAAGAATGTGGCTACCAAAGGAATGGAAGAGTTTAAAAAACTCCTTAAATCGGAATGATGGTCTTGGAAATTAAAAATTTATGTCTATCTTTGCAGCCCTATAAATAAAAGGAGGTGATTTAAGCATGATTATAGTTCCAGTAAAGGATGGTGAAAGCATCGAGAAGGCTCTCAAGAAGTTCAAGAGAAAATTCGAGAAGACAGGTGCAATCCGCGAGCTTCGCGCCAGGAAGACTTTCCTCAAGCCATCAGTAAAGAAGAGAATGCAGATGCAGAAGGCTATCTATGTTCAGCAGATGCAGCTTCAGGACGAGCAGTAGTCCTATAAAAAGATAATTTACAGATTGTCAAGCCATTGATAAAGAGCTGTCAGATGACGGCCGCTTGCTGTCTAAAACTTTAATATTTAAGTTTTCATATGTACGCAATTGTAGACATTGCAGGCCAGCAGTTCAAAGTAGAGGCTGGTATGGAAATCTTCTGCAACCGCCTCGCGGCTGAGAAGGGTGCTGCTGTTGAGTTCGACAAGGTTCTCCTTATCGACGAGGACGGAGCAGTTAAGGTCGGTGCACCATACGTTGAGGGTGCCAAGGTTACAGCAACTGTACTTGACGACACTTGCAAGGGCAAGAAGGTTCTTGTATTCAAGAAGAAACGTCGTAAGGGTTACCAGAAGTGTAACGGTCACCGTCAGTATCTTACTAAACTTCAGATCAATGCGATCGCTTAATTAATTGAGGAGGAAACATTATGGCACATAAAAAAGGCGTCGGTAGTTCCAAGAACGGTCGTGAGTCACATAGCAAACGACTCGG
>JAFVVN010000063.1 GCA_017502125.1 Bacteroidales bacterium
GCCTTCTGATTTATTCTCCTTGAAAGTACATCCATCAATACCGAACTTGAGGCTGCCTTTTCCGGTCTCATCTGCGATGTATAATGAGCCACCATTGCCAAGGGAACTGTTCTTTGAGAACACCGTGTTCTTGATTTCAATAGCAAGCTTACCATCAGCAGCAGACAGTGGGATGTTGACAAACATGGCACCTGCAGTCAATTCTGCTTTATTTTCAGTCAAAGTACATCCATCGACAACAACATTACATTTGTTAGTGAACCAGACTCCTCCACAGTTTGCAAAAGCCTCATTCTTGCTTACCTCGCAATTCGTCATAGTAATATCAGAACCGAATGCATACAAAGCAGGGGCCTTTGTGCCTTTATTTTCAGTCAGGACGACGTTATTCATCTCCACGACAGAGTTTCCTATTGCGATACCTGCTGCAACATTACCCGGAAGGAGTACATTGTCGTCAGGAACCTCTCCTGCCTGGAGAATATAATCAGGAGCATCTGCAATCGCAGCTGCATGTGTATTCTTTACAGTGAAATTCTTAAGAACGACCTTTTCACCATCCTTCTTCTCTGCATATACCACCATTGTATGAAGTGAGGTTCCATTTCCGTCAATGATTACACCCTCAACACCTTCAATGGTCACATTTCTCTTTACAAGGAAAGTCTTGTTTGCATCACCTTCCATTTCAGGATATACTGTATCCGGAGTATAGGTACCCGCAGCAAGTTTGATCACCGAACCGGCAAGGGCCTGATCGAGAGCTACCGAAAGAGTCGTAGGCTCTGACTCCTTCACTCCAAGAGCTTCTGCTGAACCAGCAGGTGCCACATACCAAGTGCGTGGGAATGCGTTTACATCAAACTCAAATGTTGCCGGGAGAACTGTCGCTTTCTTGAAACCACTCGCATCATCAAAAGTCTTGACAACATTCTCTGACTCAAGAACTGTAGCGATATATTCCTTTGTGTCATCATATGTCACTGTTGCCTTAAGACCGCCTGCAATCTTGCACCAGCCTACAGGAATCTTTACAACCGCTCCCTGCGAAACATCAAGACCTCCATCAAATGTCACGGTCAGTTCATTATTCTCAGTGGTTGCAGTAACTGTTCCTGCGTCCGCAGCGACTTTAAATGCACCGGCCAGAGCACCCTCAGTGATTGTCGTCTCCTCTGATGCTTCCAGTTTAAGGCTCTGGATGGTCATTGAATAAGGAGTGAATGTAAGTTCAATCACAGAAGCGAGAGCATTGAAATCTAATGCAAGTACATTTTCTACAGGAGCATTCATAGTGTAGGCATAAGCCGGCACCGCAACAGATGAAGCACCTGCTGTCCATGTCTGCTCAGGAGAAATATTGAACGCACCATACATGGTTCTGCAGTTAGCAAATGCAGCGACTCCTGCATCACCTATCATTTCAGCAGACAGTTTCTCCTCTGACTGAACAAATGTAGCATCTGCTGCTGTCTCAGTTGTCTTGAAATCATACATTTCCTCTCCGCAGACAACCTTGATGACATCACCCGAATTCCAAGTCTTCACGACAGATCCATCAACAGTAGCCTTGACTGTAAGGTACTGCGACTCAGGAGTTTCATCTTTCGGATCCTCCTTGACACATCCTGCTAAAGCGGCACAAACTGCTACAGCAAGAAAGAAGTAGTTAGTTTTTTTCATGATATTATAATTATAAGATTAGTGTTTACTTTACCATACATGCGCCCATAGACGATGTTCCGGTTCTCGATGCACCTGCCTGATCCATAAGCAGATATGACTCATCCACAGCAGGATTTGCTCCAGCGACCACCTCCTTGAGCTGTTCTACTGTCATTCCACTTGCTATCGCTGCGTTCGCTGGCATATCGATGAGCGGATAACACATAGTCTTTCCATCGCCATATAATCCGAACGTGCCTAACATTGCGGTTGGGTCAAAAGCTCCGGAGACAGTAGTTCCCTCATACCCGATTACAGCACCGGATCTGATCGAACTCTTTACTGTTACCTGTGCCTCAGTTCCTGTATTAAATCCGATATCTTCAGGACCTCCCGGGCCTGTATTTCCAGCCAGGATCGAATTATAGACCTTGAGTGACACATTTGTATTGTAGAGACTGATTGCTCCTCCGGCATTATTTGCAGAGTTTCCGGTAATTGTGCAGTTAATTACTGTACAGTCAGCAATCTTTGACGAATTCTGGCCATGAAGAGCAATGCCGGCTCCCCAGCCAGCCTTATTCTCAGTGAACGTACAGTTCACAAAGATTGCGTCGGAATACGCGCGGATATAAGCTCCGGCACCGCTTCGCTTCTCCATTGTCTTCGTATTGTCATTACCGTAGAACGAACAGTTGTAGATTCTGTTCACGCTGACATATTCATAAGTTTCATCAATGGAGTAGAGACCCGATGCCTGCTGACCGGAAATATTATTCTTTATGGTACAATCATACATTGTAAGAGTTGAACCCACATTCCAGACTGCACCGGCATTATGCATCGCAGTGTTATTGGAGAATGTACAATCCTTGAAAGTAACTACTGAGCCCTGACACAAATATGCTCCAGCTGCATGGAAGGCCTTATTCTCCTTGATTGTACAGTTTTCAAAATCTATCACTGCCTTCTTGGCCACTATCATGGCTCCACCATAAGCCTGTTCAAGTCCGGATGTGAATGTACCTGACACAGTCTTGCCCGAACCTCCCGTGATCGTAAGATTCTTCAGATGAGCCTTCTGCCCGGAAACAGGAGCCGCAGTGACAGCCAGGACATGGTATGCAGACTTTCCATTTCCCAAATCACCGCTCAATATGGTTTCATTGGAAGCAGGATTACACTCCGCACCCGTTGTCGCATCTGCCGGATAACCTCCGACAATTGCAAAGTTGCTATGTATTTCAAATGTCTTCTCACACTCGTCCTCACCCTTTGCCCCAGTCAAGAGAGCCACAGGAGAATACTGACCTGCACCAAGAAGAATTGTATCACCGTCTCCTGCCAGACTAAGAGCTGTCGCCAAAGTCGTGGCTGTCTCCCAGGTCTCTCCTGTTGAGATGCCGTCTCCGTCTGCCTTGACATGATATGTAATCGGCTCTGATGCCTCTGCGGCAGCCTGTGACAGCACAAAAGTAGTCTTTGAGTCCTGTGTGATGTATGCGGTAATGTTGGCTATACGTTCCTCACGAAGACGGTTCTTTGCAATGGTGACTGTGATCTCAGCTGACTCATCACCATAGTTCTGAGACAGAGTGGCCCATGCCGCATCACTCGCAATTCTCCAAGGGAGATTTGATGTAAGAGTGAGTGTCACAGTCGAAGCTGTATTAGCCACACTCTCAGTTTGCCTGTCAAATGAAATCTGAGGATCTACAGGTGTAAAACCAGACTCATCAATATCGTTCAAGCATGATGACAGGCAAAATATTACAGATCCTGTCATTATCATCTTCAAAAGTTTCATAATCATCGATCATTTATTTTACCACAATAGCAAGTCCATTACCCACAGACGGTTCGAGTCCCTTGCTGGCCGGTTTGTTGAGGAGTTCAAACAAGTCCTCCGAGCGCTCGTTTCTGCATATCGCGGCCACATTATTGCCTGTATTCAAGACCATTGCCTCCGTACATCCGCTTGCCTGAAGGACAAGGGCTGTATCATCCATGGTAATGCCATTTGAATAATAGAAGTCACCTCCATCCACTACAAGCAGATAAGCTTCTGTTCCATCTGCATTCACACCGACTGCAGAAATTGCAGAGGCGGAAGTGCTGTTCTGGGGAATGATATAACCCTCGCTCAGAATCTTTGCTTCTCCACTGACAGCCTGATCGATATCAGACTTTACTGCTTCAAACTCCGACGCCTCAGGACAAACAAACGATCCATCCTTCAAAACAGCGAAGAAAACAGGGGTCTTCCCCATATCGTTTGACAAGACTGTCCCATCTTGATACAGAATGCCACTTGGCTTGCCATCAGAAGCAGAAAACTCACCTCCCGTCACCGCAGCAAAAGTCATATAAACACTCTTGCTTTCAATAACCGTCGCCATCTCTGTCAATTTCTCAGGCTCCGCCACCCTTCCTTTGTCACCTGGAAGGCAGACACGAATCTGAGCGCCTCCGAGGACAACTTTGTAGAGATATAGCTGCATTGCATGACCATCAGAATTCAGATAACCCATATCAAGAAGGGTCACACCATCTGTGACCTTTGTTTCAGTCTCTGTCTTTACATGCGTAATATAAGAAGCCGTTCCCTCAATGAGAGTCTGTCCCATCTTGGTCTGAGCCGTGCGGTCAAAGTAATCAGGCTTGTCGAATTCATCATTGCCGCAGCTGCACAAAGCGAGTGCTGCAATAGCCATCAATTTTATATAATTCTTCATTTCAGTAACATTTAAGCATTAGTAACCATCATTCTGAGAAAGATTTCCATTTGCCTGGCGTTCTGAAGTCGGAATAGGCAAAAGAGTCTGGTAGTCAAGGATTCCCAAGGTAGCAACAGCCTTTCCATGACGAACAAGATCGTACCACCTATGTCCTTCGCAAAGCAGTTCAAGACGCCTTTCCTTCAGCAATGCATCGATGAACTCGGCTTCTGTTCCCGGATAAATAGGGTTCAGTCCTCTTGCCTGACGCAGTTGATTCAGACGAGGCAATCCTTTTTCCACTCCCTGAGCCTCTGCGCTGATAAGATAAAGCTCTGAAATTCTTGAGATAATCACCGGGTCTGTTCCTGTCTGACCACTAGGATATTTGTTTATGGAATTCAGGTTGTCGAGAGTCATAACGGAAATATCCCTCCTCTTATCATTCTCCGCATACATTTCCATAACCTCCTGAGCGGGCACATATACATATGATCCTGCATTAGGATGATTGTACGAATAGAAAAGAGTACTGATTGTTATTGCAGATCCGTCAGCTGTGAGACATGGGAATGCAAAAATCACCTCTGTATTAGGCTGACCACGGAAAATCTTTTCATAGTCATCAAAAGAATAACGTGCATTGCTAATGAGGCTTTCCGCCAGCTCAGCAGCCTTGGCTTTATCGCCTCTATACAAGGCAACACGTGCTCGCAAGGCTACAGCCGCATCATTGGAGAGGTAGAAATTGCTTGATGATGAGCCTAACAGTTTCATAGCTTCATCCAGTTCACTTTCGATGAATTTCCATACCTCATCCTTTGGTGTACGGGAAACAAGGGCATCATTGTTCTCAGCCATAAGAGGCACGTCTCCCCATCTTGTCACCAGACACAGATGCAGATATGCACGGAAATAATGGCATTCTCCCAAAACAGTGTCCTTATCCTTGCCTTCGGGAAGGTTCTGAGCAATGACGTATACGTTATTCACCTGCATGAGGGCCTTATAGAAACCAGCCCACTGCTCTTCAACATATTCATTATTAGCACTTGACAAAGAGTTGATCAAGTCAAGAGAATTCTTGCTCTGCTTGGTTGTGAGTTCACCTCCGAACAGATCGAACATAATATAAGCACGTTCTCCCGGTTCTTCCTGCACCTTCCAGTACATTCCGTTCCTGAGAGCCGTGATATCATCCACACTCACGGCATCAGGAGACACAGCCGAGGATGGATTGAGATTGAGCATCTTCGAGCATCCTGTCGCCATCAGTACGACAGATGCCATAAATATAAATATCCTTTTCATTGTCATACTGCTTTAGAAAGTAAGGTTAATTCCTATCTTATAGATAGAAGGCGATGGAACAGCATATGCTACATTACCATAGAGGGACGGATCGGTGCTGTTGCATACCTCAGGATCCCAGCCCGGGAACTTGCTGATGAGGGCAAGATTCTCACCCTGCAGGAAGATTCGAGCACTCTTCATCTTCATGGCATCAGTCCACTTTGAAGGAAGGGCGTAGGAGAGCATCACAGATTTCAGCTTGATGAAAGACCCATCCTTCAGGTAGTATGTGGAAGCCTTGTTATTGTAGGCATGGTAAGAATAGATTGCTCTTGGGTAGTTATTTGTCGATCCCGGACCACTCCACCTGTTGTCGCATGTATTCTGCAGAAGAGCCTGATAGTTACCCATTCTCGTTGGTCCCTGCATCCATGCTGCAAAAATATCTGCACCATAGCTATATGTAAAGAACACATTAAGACTCAAGCCATTCCATGAGAAAGTATTATTCCAACCTCCTGAAAAATCAGGGTTTGGAGATCCCACGAGCACGAGGTCATCATCATTGATGTTTCCATTGCCGTCAATATCTTCGTATTTCATATCACCTGCACGAACTCCTTGATCAAATAACGGCTGAGGTACCTCACCATCATACTGATATATACCCTGGAAATTAAGAAGATGGAAAGATCCGATCTCTTCTCCGACCTTAAGCGCATGATTTGAGCCCAAGGCTATGATGTCATCATTGATGAGTTTGGTGAGTTCATTCTTGTTGTGAGTGATGTTGAATGAAGATGACCAATGCACTGGACCCAGGTCTACATGCGTATTGAGAGTAAATTCGACACCATAGTTTCTCATAGAACCGATATTGCACAACATCGTTGTCTGTCCGGATGTCGCATGCATTGGCATACTATAGAGGAGATTGTTGGTGTTCTTCAGATACGTATCAAAGATCATATTCACCTTTCCCTTAAGGAACGAAAGGTCGAATCCGAAGTCGTATTGATCTGCTGTCTCCCATGTAAGGTTCTCATTTCCCTTTGAGCTTACAGCAATACCGCTCTGCTCCATAAAGTTAGCACCACCGCTGATCAATGGCTGCCAGCCGTAGTTGCTGATGCCGTCCTGGTTACCGGTCTTACCATAACTGAGTCTGAACTTAAGATCAGTCTGAGCTGAAGGCCAGAAAGGTTCCTTGGAAACATTCCATCCGAGTGAGACAGATGGGAACAGACCCCACCTGCAATCAGGAGCGAAACGGCTTGATCCATCAGCTCGCATCGTAGCATTCAGGATATATCTCTCCTTATATGCAAGATTTACACGGCCGTACCATGATTCCATAGCATACTCGCTCAAACCTCCGGACACTCCTACTATATTTGCTGCCACTCCTACGGTGTTATATGATGGAGAAGGGAAATTCTGAGCATCTATGCTGCTTGTACGCATAGATGTCTTCTGGAATGAATGTCCTGCCATAGCTCCGAATGCAAGATCACCCCAAGTCTTGTCATAGGTGACGAAAGCCTCGAAAAGGTTGGATATCATGAAGCGGTTCTTGTCTATTACGCGACCGTTATCTTCCTTATACGGGTGGTTTGCGTTATAATAAAGATAGTCATATGTATATCCTGTGTCATTGTTGAATGACACCTTTGCTTTAAGGCCGTCAATTATGGTGGCTTCGGCATAAAGCGAACCAAGGAAACGATAATTATCCACAAAAGATCTCTGCTCAGACAGAATCTGCACGGGGTTATGACGCGAAAGTTCATCGGTTCCACCAAGATAGTAGTCACCATCAGGTTTGAACGGACGGTCAAACGGACGTTGCTCGACTGCGCGACCAATGATTGTTGAACCTATCGTAGCTCCAGGTACGCGATTGTTCTTCAAGAAGTTTCCGCTCATATTTGCTCCCACATTAAGCCATTTTGCGACCTGATGGGAAACATTGGCTTTCAGATTGACCTTGGTTATATCATTCGTCTTGATGACACCCTCCTGATAATTGTAATTAGCTGCTATGTATGCCTTTGTCTTACTTGTGCCTCCTGCAAAAGAAAGATCCACTGAGTGTGACATACCAAGTCGGGTGATCACATCAAGCCAGTCAGTATCCTCCAGACCGTTATACGGATTACGGATATGCTGTACATATGACGCATCACCCTGAGTATAGCCGTTCTGTCTGTTGTAATTATCTATACCTTCATTGTATACTGCGATCCATGTATCAGAATCCGCATACTGTATTCTATTCCTGTTGGCGAACTCAGACATACCGAAGCTATAGTTAACCTTTATATCTGACTTTCCCTCCTTTCCCTGTTTTGTCGTGATGAGAATGACACCATTGGTAGCACGTGAGCCATAAATTGCAGATGAGGCTGCATCCTTGAGGATTTCTATCGATTCAATATCCGTCAAGTTGAGGACAGACATGGCACTAAGGTCATCTCCCAGGTTGTAAAGGCTGCCGGATTCATTGTTCAATGGGATTCCATCAACCACATAAAGAGGACTGTTGCTTGCGCTCAACGAACTTGATCCACGTATGCTGATGCGTTCTGAAGTTCCTAGATTACCTGAAGAACTTGCAACAGACACACCAGCTACCCTACCCTGAAGGAGTTCGGTCGGAGTCAAAGCTGTACGTCCGTTGTCTTCATCCGGTTTGAAAGATGTGATTGCATTTGTAACAAACTCACGGCGCTGGTTACCATATCCAACGACAACGACATCATCGAGGAAAAGCGCATCCTCATTGAGGGTCACCACTCCTGGAACAGATCCTGCAGCATATACTAATGCCTGATATCCGATGCAACTGAATTCTATTTCAGTCTTGACTCCGGATACGACAAGAGAAAATTTTCCGTCCCCATCTGTGGAAACACCCTTGGAAGTCCCTTTCTGAATGACCGCGACTCCCACTATCGGCAGACCGTCAGCATCCACGACAGTTCCTGACACCGTCACCGGTTTGTCCGGTGCATTGTTTTCCTTTTTTGTGACGGAAATGATTTTACCGTCGATCCTGCAAGTCACATCATCACCAGCAAAAACCTGCTGCAAAACATCTTCAATCCTGGCATTCCGGACCGAAATGCTGATCTTTTTGCTGATGTCAACGTCACTCGTACTGATGGAGAACGAGTAGCCGTAGTCTTTCTGGATTTTCTCTAGTACCGATTGCTTGGAAACATTATCCAGCTGCAGATTAATATCCTGAGCTGTCATATTTATGCCTGTCAGAAGCAACAGTACGAGGAAAATCAATGATTTGATTTTCTTCATGATAGTTAATTTAGTGTTATTTGAATGTCAGTCTATATGGTAGCCTGTTTAGCTGTCGAGAGCATCAATTATCAGGGGAAATCACTATCGTGTCGTGCCTCTTGGTGATTTTCATTGTTCCGTTACTGTTGAGTGCCTGAAGAATATTCTCCAGACTTTCGTTATTGATGAAGGAGGCGTAGTACTGGGTCTTGGCGAGAGTCTGGTCTTCAATCAGGATCTCCACATCGAAATGCCTCTCAAGCTCTTGTGCAATGTCTTCCAGGCTTTCGTTGATGAAGCGCATGTTGCGGTTGTTCTTCCAGCTTCCGAATGTCTCCGGGTTTATGTCATACTGCTCCACGGTGCCGAACTGGTGGTTATATCTGATCAGTTCTCCAGGCTTGAGTGTCCTTGAGAACACCTCGTTACCGTTGTCACCGACTGTCACCGAGCCGCTTATCAGGGCGACTTCGACATTCTGCATCTGAGCGAAAGACTTGACACAGAACTGGGTTCCATGCACCTTGACATTGATTTCGGAAGTGGAGACAATGAAAGGCTTATTCTTGTCGGGGGTCACATCGGCATATATTTCTCCGTCCACGAATATATTTCGGGTGTTGGAGTCGAAACGGGAAGGGTATATGACCTTGGTTCCGGAATTGAGCCATATATCCGTGCCATCGCTGAGGGTGATCTTTTCAGTCTCTCCTCTGGCGGCGTAGACTTCATGCCACTGGACAGGTTCAGTGGTCTTGAAGATGACCAGAAAGGCAATCACGAAGGCTGCAATGACTCCGGCATTTGCCCATCCGAAGACCCTGCGTCTCCTCTTGTCTCTCCTCTGGCGCTCTGCCTCATTGTCCATGAGAGTTTCCAGACGCATCCAGCTCCTCCGCATCCGGTCTTCATTCTCTGAAACAGGAGTTTCTGCCAGAATGTCTTCAAACATCCGGTCATATGAAGGGTCTGCGACATGTCTTTCCAGCCATTTTCTTGCAGCACGCTCTTCCTCGGCCGTGCAGCTGCCATCC
>JAFVVN010000011.1 GCA_017502125.1 Bacteroidales bacterium
CAGAAACTGAAGAAGGAATTACTGTAGAGGCTGGCGCTCTTGCAGCTCCAGAATTTAATGCTGGTACATATACATTTACTGTGTCAGCAAATGAGGGTGCGGAAGATGTTGTCTATAACGTAACATTTACTTATGGAACTCTGGAGGAGACAGTAACAGTTACTCATATGGCTCCAGGTGCATAGTGACAATTTACTATACAAAATAAGTTGTTAACGTAAAAATCTTACACAATGAAAAAGATATTTGCATTCGCAATCGCAGCTGTCGCACTGACAGTCGGTTGCCAGAAAGCCCAGAATCCAGTAAATCCTGAAACACCTGTTGACGAGAACGAACTCGTTGAAATCAAGTTCTCAACCAATATTACTACTGTGGAGACAAAGACTGTTGAATCACTTGAAGGTCTTAAACTCATGGTGTATGGTCAGAATATTACCACTCCAGCAAAGCGTTCGTTCTATGATGAGGCTACTGCAGGAGTACCTGATCAAGGTGTTGTGGATTTGACATTTGCTGACACGACTTACTATTACAATGGCAATAACGACAAGTATAATTTCTACGGTTATTACCTTGATGGTGCCACTACAATAGAAGGCGCGGATACATTGTCTGCTACGAATCAGGTCACCACTGTGAAGATTAACGGAAAAAACGATATTCTTCTTGCTCAGGCTGATGAAAATGGAACATATTGTGGTGCTAAGGCTCGTGAAGGCGAAAACCCACATCTGACTTTCAGACATGCCATGTCACAGCTGAAATTCGGGGCTGTCAATTTAGGTGGTTCAACATTATCTCTTTCTGCTATTACTGTACAGACCGATACTTCAGGTACCATAAATGTAGCAGACACTTTGGCTGTAGCTGTAGCTGGCCTAGGAGACTTTGATCTGCCGATGACAGCACTCAATCTTGATTCATTCAGCGGTACTCCTACCGAGAGTGATTATGAAGAAGTGACTACTGACGGTTCCACAGAATCAGAACTGATCATATTCCCAGGTGCTTCGTCTAACGTTCTTACTCTTGAGCTCAAGCAGGGCAGCGATACACGAAAACTTCAGTATACAATGACACAGACCTTTAAGGCTGGTCATTCATACAAGCTCCTGATAAAGCTTTACAGTCTGGAGGAGATTGAGATTACTGCTTCACTTACAGACTGGACAGTTGAGACTATTGAGATTGATACTGATTCTGCAATTGAATTGTAGTAGTAGAATTTGCAATACGAATGAAAAGATTCAGTCTAATATTCCTTGGAGCGCTTGCCATTCTTATGGCAGGCTGCTCTAAGAACAATCCCCAGCAGCCAGATCCGGATGCCTGGGTGCATGATCTGAGTCTTCCAGTTCCTATTCAGTTCGGATCGCCACTACCGGTAACCAAGGCAGTAGGTTTTGTCGATGCATCAGACTTAGACGGTATCGATATTGGAGTATATGGATTAGATAAAAGTGCGGATGCTGTTTGGAATTTGCAGGATTTGACATCTGGAGATGTCATTTTGGCAAATAAGAAGGGAACCATCACCGAAGGTTCTATTGATCTTGAAGGCGGTCCGTATTATTATCCAAGAGTGTCAGACAAGAATTACACATTTTATGGTTACTATCCAAAGACTTCCCCAACGACATCTGACGGTGGCGGCTTATATGTAAATGTGCCATTGGTTAACACAGATGTACTTTGGGCTAGGGCAGAAGCTAAAGGAGATGGATATAACGCCATGTATCTGCGTAAAATTCGATCAGGGTTAATAGATGATGAGGTACCGACTTTCAACTTCGAACATTCTACCACTGGGCTAAAATTTATAGCTAAGGCTAACCTGGAAGGCGGAATTCATAATGACAATGATTTCACCACAACAAAAATCACCAAAGTTCGTGTCTTGGATGTGTATCATAATGGACAGTTGTGTGTCGCTCATCAGACAAACAAAGCGCTTGAAGGCTCAATCAGGCCTATTGGCGAAAAGTCGAATGCCAAGATTGAAGAACTTGATGAGTCAGTCGGTCTTAGTCCGACAGGGGCTGGTACAGAATTAGGAGAATTATTTCTTTACGCAGATCCTGACTTGACTGATGGCTTTACAGTGGAAGTTGTAGTCCAGACCAAGGCCTGGAGTGAATATGTATTTTCTTTTACTACAGGCCCCGTTGAACCAAAGACGCAATATACCTTTAACCTGACATTTAACTACGAAGATCCGATAAATATCAGGGTAGGTGAGTTGAGCTGGACAGGAGGTACGGAGGTGAAAGATGTTAACACGAGCGGGGAGGTAACAGGCTCCGGCGACTAAGATTAATCTGGTGATTCATAGAATTTTGTAACTCTTAGAATATGCTAATAGGAACGAAAGACTACTATACTTTACGCAGAGAGCGGCCATCAGGCCGCTCTCTGTTTTTTTTATGCTCCTTCCTTATGACTCTCAAAGTAAGTTGCACTATCCATTGAAACGTCACAGTATAAGTGTCATGGGATTTTATACAAAAAAGATGGCCGAAAGTCTTCGACCACCTCATATCGCACTGCGGAAATCTCCCGTCAGAGTCCCTTGATATCCTCCACCGCCAGTCCAGTCGCTTGAGCGATGATCTCAACATCCACTCCAAGGAGTTTGAACTTCCTGGCAGCATCTGTGTTTGCCTCCTGCCTTCCCTCCTGCCTTCCCTGCTCCCGACCTTCTTCCCGTCCTTCCTCTCGTCCCTGCTCCAGTCCTCGCATATGACCTCTGATTTCAGCCTCTTCTGCTGCGGTGTTGATTATGTTCTGATAATCTCCCATGTTATCTAATGATTTTGCATATTGTTCAAATTCCTCGGCTGTAAATTTATTAATTTCAGCGAGGAAAAACAAACGTCTGAACAGGGGCTCGTCCAATTCTTTCGGAATTTCCGTCATTTCGTGCATATGTCTCAGCAGATACATCCATTTCTCGAAGACCGTCTCCAGCTCCCAGATGCACTTGTTGAACCTCCCGAGCTCCAGGAACACGAACCTCAGCACATCCGTCATCACCTCATGACTGCCGTCCTCCCGGAGCCTGTATGACGACCTGTACCTATCCTCCGGCCAGTCACCCAGATGAGCAAACCTAAAATTCAGAATGGCCACAACCGTGACAGACTTCAAGTTATAGTCCCAGTCGAACTTTGCATCAGTCTTGCCCTCGGCCTTCTCCTTGACGAACTTGTCTCTGGCGTCCCTCGCTTGCTCGTTGATGGGATAGGTCGTATAATACAGCGCCCTTTTCCTGAAGTGCTTCTGGAATCCCTTCTGCATCTCGATGATGAGGGTCTCTCCGTTGTTACATTCAGCCGAGATGTCGAATATGACCTTCCTGTCCTCTTCCGTAAGACCGAGGTGCTCGTTGGGGATGAAGTTCACCGTCTTGATCTCCTTGTCCTCCAGAATCATGTTCAGGAAGTCCTTCAGGACATCCTTGTTAGCCTCGCTTCCGAACAGTCGTTTGAACATGAAGTCACACAGCAGTTCGGCGTACTTCTGCCTGCTTTTCTTCTCCTCCACAATTGAACTGTCTATTGTTCTCATATTGCAAATGTTTTAAAATTCCATCTGCAAAGTTCCGGAGACTTATCCGTATACCGAAAAAGTACACGGCTATTTGCAAAAATCGCCCTCCTGCTGGCACAGGGAGGTGATTAGCACCTAAAAATTTATTGAAAAACCTTAGGTTTTCGGACAAATCGCTGTTCTATTTCATACAGACATGGGACGACGCCCCTATCTGTTATTATAACCCAACGGCAACCATGATACGCTTCCGACCGTCAGGCGCTGAATCAGGCGAAACTCTGCCTGTCGCTCCCACGCGGATAACCAGTATGACGACCCTCTTTGGAAAAATCCAGTGCTGCGGCACGATGACTCATAACGCGCATCACCCCGCTGATATGTAAACAGCTGTCTGTCAGCAATATACGCTAAATCGCCTGCGTCAAATGACGCAGGCGATTTAGTGTAAACTGCTATTAATCAGGTGCTTGGCTGTAATGGGGACTCGCGTGGCGAGGCGAAGGTGAGCGACCTGAACTGTCGGCGCGAAGGAATCAACCCAAACTCTGCCTGTCGCTCTCCAAAATGGTACAGAATTGAGCATTTCCGACACCGTCAGGCGCTGAATCAGGCGAAACTCTGCCTGTCGCTCCCCAAAATCGCACATAAAGCCATGTTTTCGGCACAGACAGGCGCTCAAACGGCCCAAACTCTGCCTGTCGTGGAGGGGGCCTCCTGACCAAACGAAACCTCCAGACCAAACGAAACCTCCTGGCCAAACGAAACCTCCAGACCAAACGAAACCTCCAGACCATATGAAAGGTGAAAATACGCCTCCCAATATACCTATTATATAATAGGGTGTAATATCTCAGTTTGCACCTGTCATGTCGAGCATAGTCGAGACGTCTTTAAAAGACAGTTAGTGTGGACATATATATCGCTCCCATGTAGTAGGGCATTACACCAAAAGATGAAGTTGCTGGAGCGATGTTGCCCATTCATAAAAAAGTTTTAACTTTGCAAGTTGGGATTTGTATATGGAGAAGTCTGTAAATATGATATCTAAACGTTTGGCGGTCATTCTGGTGGCTGTGTGTGCCATGTGTGCCCTCTCGCATGAGGCTCAGGCTCAGCAGGTGGCTGTGAAGACCAATGCTCTGAACTGGGCGGTCCTGACTCCGACAATCGGATGTGAGATTGTCACAAGCGAGCATACAAGTGTGGATTTTACTGCCTTTGGACATTGGAAACCATTTAACTTGAACTCCAAGCTGGTTGCACTTCAGCCGGAGTTCCGCTACTGGTTCAACGGTCGTCCCATGACACGAGAGTTCATAGGTGCAACATTGATGGTCGCCACTTATGATATGACGGTGTCCAGGCAGTTTGTATACAATGGAAACGCCCTTATGCTGGGACTCGTGGGCGGATATGTCTTCTCCCTGAGCGATCACTGGAACTTTGAGCTGTGCGGTGGATTCGGAATCCTCGGATTCAAGCAGAAACAGTATCATATCAACGACAATTACGACGATTATTTCGTGGACGAGGCAGTCAAGGCAAACTCGATGGGATATAAGCTTTTCCCTGCGAAGCTCGGTGTCTCATTTTCATATATCATAAAGTAGTGGACGGCAGATGAGACGTTTTCAGATCATAGTTTTGGCGCTTGTGGCAGCTCTGTCTATGGCAGGGATTGATTCATTTGCACAGGATCGTGCCATTGTGTCAGGACGAATCACCAACAAGACTGATGACAACAAGCCGTTGACGGACGTCTGTGTCTATGCCTACAGTACTGTGGCTGAGGCGGAGGATGCCTTCAAGAGCTATATGCTGGCAAAGGAGACAGGCGGTTTCTTCGACCCTGGTCTCACCGTCTATGAGTACCCTGATGCATCGGGATATTATGAAATCAGTGCCGTGGAGACAGGTGCCCTGATGTTCGACCCTATGGGTATAGCCGACCCTATAGTCAAGCAGATCAACTATCAGAAGGAGATCAATGTGGCATTTGAGGTGGCAATCGTCCTGGATAACTCAACCGTCACAGCCGAGGTCGGAAGCAAGCCGGTGGTCGATCCTCCTGAAATCTTCGGTAACACTGTGTCCTGCGGTGCGACATACCCTTTCAAGGAGCGCATAGGCAAGACAAATGCCCGTTTTGTGGTCCAGGCATACCTTCTGGCTGGAAACGAGAAGGATACGATAGAGTACAGACCTCCGATCGTATACGATGGTGAGCAGTATCATCAGACCCAGCTCCGCCGTCTGAGCTATCATCCTGAGTATGACCCGCTTTATCTGATTGCAGAGAATAACGGACCTCTTACGGACAGCACAATGTCAGTGACATGGAAGGATACGGTGTATCTGGATGATCCGTCCGAACTCATATATTGCCGTGCAAAGATATGGGCCGAGGACTACAATATGGTCATTTATGAGGACACGATGAAGATCTTCAATACCGGCCGCGCCCGTCGTCCTATGAGGTTCCTCGAGTATTCGTTCGATGAATATCATCTGGATCCGAATGAATTCATAAAGAAGCCGAAGCGAGAGAGAAGGGATGCGGCGGTCAGCACGAACCTGAAGTTTCTTGTGGGCAAGGCCGCCCTCGACCCTGAGGACCTGGCCGGAAAGGCCGATCTGGACAATCTCAAGCAGGAACTCATCAATGTGATCAATGACGAGGGATCGACCCTCAAGGAGTTCCATGTGGCCGTGACTTCATCTCCTGACGGAACCTATTACAAGAACGTGGAGCTTTCCAAGCAGCGAAGCGACTTTGCAAGGAATGAGGTGACATCGGTTATTCCGAGGTCCCTGCAGAAGCGTGTCTACATGACGACCAAATATGAGGTGGCGTCATGGGAGGCCGTTGCGGATATCCTGGAGAAGGATTCGCTTCTGACCCAGGCGGAGGCTGTGCGTAAGATAGTGAAGCAGAATCCTAACAGCATGGATGCACAGTGGGGAAAGATCCGTCAGCTGCCATATTACAAGAGCGAGATATCCCCTCGACTTCCTCAGCTGCGCTCGGTGACCTTCAAGTATGTGAACGAGATCTTCCGTCAGTTGACTCCAGAGGAAATTCTGCACAGATATAACACGGATATGGATTACCGTACGGGCAAGAAGTCGTTTGCCTTGTATGAGTATTGGCATCTTTTCGACCTGGTGAAGAATCCTGACGAGCTTGAGCTCCTGTACCGGCGTGCAGTGGTGGATTCAAAGAAGGCAGAGGGACGTATATGGCCTCTTCCTGCCAACAATCTGGCGGTGGCGCTCATGAGGAAGGGACAGAGTGATACGACCATACTTGCCTCGCTGATAGACGAGAGGGAACCGCTGAACCGTATCATCCGAAACAAGCACGACCCTAAGGTGATTGATGAGATCATCAACATAGAACAGGTGGTGGCGAATCAGGTTGTGATGTTCCTCCGTGATGAGAAATACATGAGGGCGATGGAGTTGTGTACCCTCCTTCCTGACTCGAAATATATTCTTCTGAAGTCCATAACGAGGTGTCTGGCCGGATATTTCCGCGACAACAAGTCGGAAGAGGGACAGAAGGTGTTCAACACTGTCAGGAACTCTACGGACAGGAACCGTGTGGTCATGAACCTTGCTGTGGGAAATATCGGTCTGGCGAGGAATGCCTTGGGCAAATTGCCTCAGGACGACCCTGTGACGCAATATCTCAATGCCCAGGTTCTCTGCCGAAACCATGACAGCGTGATGGGCATGAAGAACGCCATCGTGGACTTCACGACCTATGAATCGGAGTATGACAAGGCCCTTGCATATCTCAGAAAGTGCTTCGAGATGGACGAGAAGTACAAGAAGATAGCGGAAACGGACTGGGATATATATGAGGAACTCTACAAGGAGGCTCTTCAGCCGGCTCCTCCTCCGATGGACTACTACGATTACGACTACAGTTATTAGACTAATATCGCTCATTTCATATGCTCCGCAAGGTAAGTTTCATATTGGCTTCGTTCCTTTGTCTGTCCTTCTTCGGCACATCGCTTTCTGCACAGTCGGAGACGGCACCATCCGTGTCTTCCGACACGACTGCCATAATCGGTGTCACCGACAGTCTCGCAGCTGCTCTGCAAGGTGCTTTCGTCGATACTACGGCAGTTGAAAAGGTACGTGACAGGGGATTTGATGCGACCCGGTATAAGATGATGAAGCGATATACTCCCAAGGACCATCATGCCTTCAAGAACGAGTTCTTTTCCGACAACACATTCTATTCTGTGCGTGCTGCCACACAGAAGTTAGGTACAGTGGACTATCCTTTCGGTCTCGTTGCCGGTTTCTCATTCGGAAAATGGCTCCATGAGGACCATGCCCTGAGGCTCAACATCTCGCTCGGACACTGGAGCGACAACTTCAATGGAGCTCATATCCATACTGCAGAGGCCTCGGTTTCATATCTCTTCAATGTGACATCCTATCTTGGAGGATATAAGCCGACCAGATTCTGTAATCTCTCAGTGGTTGTAGGAGGAGGCTATGCCAACACGGGATATGAAGGTGTCGGTGGTCAGGCTGGTACCATCCATGCCGGTCTGAATGTGGATATGAAGCTTTCACAATTTATGACCTTCTTCGTGGAGCCGCTTGCCAAGGCTTATTCCAACGGAATGGCGATTTCCCGTGCAGGAAACTGGCGCTCGTGGCTTTCAGCCTTCGAAGGATCGCTCGGAATGTCTTTCACCACGCCTGTCGAGGAGGTCATCCTGCCTACGAGAAAGTGGTTCCTTACCACTGTCTTCGGCACCCAGCTCCAGAATTCATTCAATGTGTATGAGGAGATGGGAATCCTCAATTCCCTCGGTGCCCATATTAACCTCGGAGCAGGACATTATGTGACCGACTATATGGCTTTCCGTGGAACTCTGTCATATTCCCGTCACAAGTGGGTCCAGTATGATGAGGTTTTCCTGTACAGCAACTATTTTGCCTTGAGAGTGGAGGCTATGCTCGACCTTGTCGCGGCTTTTGACAAGAATAAGGACAGACCGGCTGTGAGCGTTGTGCTCCTTCTCGGTCCGGAATTGGGCTATATGCATAAGGATGATTATGGTGAGGAATACCTTGCGGCACCGTACATGGGTCTTGCAGGAGGACTTCAGCTGAAGTTCGCTCTCGGCAAGAAAGTACGTATGTTCCTGGAGCCTCATTGTTCTCTGGTTCCATACAATGGCATCTCGTATGACAAGACCACTCTGAATGATTATATCAACTATTATGACGGTCTCATAAATATGAGTCTGGGTCTTGAAATTGACCTATAATTTATCTATCTTCGCGGCTTGTTCTGAAAAGTAAAATTTTAGAATTTAATATATGAAAGTCGCAATCATTATGGGTTCGACCAGCGACCTTGACATAATGTCGCAGGCGATCAATGTTCTCGAAGGTTTCGGAGTGGAAGTCGTTAAAAGGGTGATCAGCGCCCACAGGACTCCTGACCTTATGTGTGAGTTCGCAAAATCAGCAAAGTCGGAAGGAATCGGTGTCATCATCGCCGGAGCAGGTGGAGCTGCTCATGTGGCAGGTGTGGTGGCAGGTATGACCACTGTTCCTGTGATCGGAGTGCCGATCCAGACCAAGGCTCTCGGGGGAATGGATTCCCTTCTTTCCATAGTTCAGATGCCGGCAGGCATTCCTGTGGCCACCATGGCCATCAACGGAGCCAGGAATGCCGGTCTCTTCGCAGCTCAGATCCTTGCTTTGACCGATGAGGCTCTTGCAGCGAAACTCGATGCTTTCAGGGCCGAGCAGACACAGAAAGTTCTTGACGCAACTATCTAAGATATATGGCAAACTATCGCATTTACGTAGAAAAATATCCTGAATTTCAGGTGGAGGCACGCAGCCTTCTGAGTGAGTTGAACGAGAATCTTCAGCTCAGCCTCGGATCGCTGCGTCTGCTTAATGTATACGACCTCTTCGACTTTTCGAAGGAACTTCTTGAGAAGAGCCGCTACAGCGTGTTCGGAGAGATCGTGACAGACAGTGTGACAGACGAATGTGACCTGTCAGGTGTAAAATATATTGCCGTGGAGTACCTTCCGGGGCAGTTCGACCAGCGCGCAGCTTCGGCAGTGGACTGCGTCCGTCTCATCGATCCTTCAGCCAAGGTGAGCATCAAGAGTTCGAAGCTTATCATTCTTCCGGGCGATACGTCTGAGGAGGTGATGGCGAAGATCAGGAAGTATTATATCAATGCCGTGGAGTCTCGCGAGAAGGATCTTGCAAGGCTTACAGCTCTGGAACAGCCTGAAGTGGCTCCAGTGCCGGTGCTTGAGGGACTTACAGCTCTGAAGGAGGAGGAACTTGCTCCATATTGCCGTAAGATGGGTCTTGCCATGAATGCGGATGACCTCCGCGAAGTGGTCAACTACTTCAGGAAAGAGGGACGTGATCCGTCTGAGACCGAGCTCCGTATCCTGGACACCTACTGGAGTGACCATTGCCGTCACACCACCTTCACCACAGAACTCGAGGATATTGAGGTGGAGGAGTCTTTCCTCAAGGAGGAGATTGACGGAACCCTTAACCTCTATATGAAGATTCGTAAGGAACTTGGCCGCGAACATAAGGGTGTGAACCTTATGGATATGGCCACTGTGGGAGCGCGATATCTCAAATCCAAGGGACTGCTCGATGACATGGAGGTCAGCGAAGAAAACAATGCATGCAGCATATATGTGGACGTGGACATCGTGGACGATGAAGGGGAGATGACCACAGAGAAGTGGCTTCTTCAGTTCAAGAACGAGACCCACAACCATCCGACTGAGATCGAGCCTTTCGGAGGAGCTGCGACATGTCTCGGAGGTGCAATCCGTGACCCTCTTTCAGGCCGTGCATATGTGTATCAGGCAATGCGTGTGACCGGTGCAGGTGACATATATCTTCCTGTTGCTGACACTATTCCTGGCAAGCTGCCGCAGAGCATCATCTCACGTAAGGCTGCCCATGGATATTCGAGCTACGGAAACCAGATCGGTCTTGCTACGACCCATGTCCGTGAGGTGTATCACGAGGGCTATGTCGCCAAGCGTCTTGAGGTCGGCGCAGTTGTAGGTGCCGTGAAGGCAGACAGCGTACGCCGTGAGAGCCCGGCTCCCGGAGATGTGGTCCTTCTGATGGGAGGCCGCACAGGACGAGACGGTGTCGGTGGCGCTACAGGTTCTTCAAAGGAACACACAGAGGAGTCTCTCGAGACTTGCGGAAGTGAGGTTCAGAAGGGTAATGCACCAGAGGAGAGAAAGCTCCAGAGGCTTTTCCGTCGTCCTGAGGTGACCCGACTCATCAAGAAATCAAATGACTTTGGAGCCGGCGGTGTCAGCGTGGCTATCGGTGAGCTGACAGACGGTCTCGACATATATCTGGACAGGGTTCCGGTGAAATATAATGGTCTCAATTCCACAGAACTTGCAATCAGCGAGTCCCAGGAGCGTATGTCCGTGGTCATTGAGGCTAAGGACAAGGATGCTATGATGGCATACTGTGCGAGTGAGAATGTGGAGGTGACTCATGTTGCTGATGTCACTGACCGGGGACGTATGCGTATGTTCCAGGGTGACAGGATTGTAGTGGATCTTTCACGTGAGTTCATAGACAGTGCGGGAGCCAGACATTATGCAAAGGCCACTGTGGGTGCGGTCGAGGAGAAAAATCCGTTTGAGCGTACAGTCGAGGGTGAAGACCTGAAGGCAAAGGTATACAGCAACCTTCAGGATCCGAATGTGACTTCTCAGAAGGGTCTGATCGAGATGTTCGACTCGACGATCGGACGTTCTACTGTCCTCATGCCGTTCGGAGGCATGCTCCAGTCCACCGAGACTCAGGTTTCCGTTCAGAAACTTCCTGCAGACGGCTACACCGACACAGCCTCCATCATGGCGTTCGGATATAATCCGTTCATCGCAAGCTGGAGCCCATACCATGGTGCGGCATACTCGGTTGTGGAGGCTTGCTCAAAGGTTGTTGCAGCGGGAGCGTCTTATGAGAAGATGCGTTTTTCATATCAGGAATATTTCGAGCGTATGACAGACCGCAGGTCATGGGGCAAGCCGCTTTCGGCTCTGCTCGGTGCCCTCAAGATGCAGGTTGAGTTCGGTCTTCCGTCCATCGGTGGAAAGGACTCCATGAGCGGAACCTTCGAGAACATCAATGTGCCGCCGATGCTCATGGCCTTCGGTATCACCACTGTGGATGCCGGACAGGTGATCTCTCCGGAACTGAAGTATGAAGGCAACAAGCTCTATCTGATCAAGCACACTCCTCTTGCCAACCATATGCCGGATGTGGAGCAGCTCAAGAGCAACTGGAAATTCATCCACGAGCAGGTTCAGGCAGAGAATATTGTCTCAGGTTATGCCCTCGGATTCGGAGGTCTTGCTGAGGCAATCTGCAAGATGTCATTCGGTAACGGTCTTGACGCTAAGATCACATATGACGAGAAGGAACTTTTCAATTACGGATACGGCTCCATCCTCGTCGAGTCTGAGAACGAACTGAACCACCCTTCTGCAGTCCTTGTGGGTGAGGTGACGGACGGAGAAGACAGCGAGCTGACAATCAATGGAGTACGTTTCGATATCTTCGATCTTATGGATGTCAACTCGGCTAAGTTCGCTCAGGTATACCCTGATACTGCCGAGGCTTATAACAAGGCCGTAGCTCCTGCCGGACTTGAAGGCGTGAAGCCGTTCAAGGCTAAGAAGGCTGAGCTCAGATATAAGGGAGAACCGGTGGAAAAACCTATAGCTTATCTCCCTGTGTTCCCGGGTACCAACTGCGACTACGATTCAGCCAAGGCCTGGAGAAATGCAGGTGCGGAAGTCCGCATGAGCGTGTTCTGCAACCTCACGGAGGATGATATCTTCCGTTCTATCGCCGAAATGAAGAGGAATATAGACGAGTGTCACATCCTTATGCTCAGCGGTGGATTCTCTGCGGGTGACGAACCTGACGGAAGCGGAAAGTTCATTGCAAATGTGTTGAATAACAAGGATATAGCGGATGCAATTCACGCCCTTATCGACCGTGGAGGTCTGATTCTGGGTATATGCAACGGATTCCAGGCTCTCGTGAAGTCAGGTCTCCTTCCATATGGCCGTCTGGGTCAGGTGACGAAGGAGAGCCCTACTCTCTTCCGCAATGACATCAACCGCCATATCTCGCAGATGGTGACCACGAGAGTGTCTACAACCAACTCTCCTTGGCTTGCCGGCTTTGCTGTGGGAGACCTGCATACAATTGCTGTGAGTCACGGTGAGGGTAAATTCGTCGTCAATGAGGAACTGGCTCGTGAACTCTTTGCCAACGGCCAGGTGGCCTTCCAGTATGTGGATCCGCTTGAGGAGGAGGTGACGATGGAGTCTCCATACAATCCTAACGGTTCATATTACGGAATCGAGGGTATCATCAGCCGCAACGGTCAGATTCTTGGAAAGATGGGACATACAGAGCGTTATGAGGAGAATCTCTTCAAGAATATAATGGATGAAGGACTGGAGCAGCCTCTCTTCATCAATGCAGTTGAGTATTTCAGAGGTAATTAAGAGTTATGGGAGGGAAGGGAAAAACTAAATCTCTTCCCTCCTATCACTTCAGATCAATGAAGATCGGTTTGGTGGGAGTAAACGTGGATGGAAATATTTTAGGTTATGTGTAAGTGTAATAAATGTTATAGGGATGGCAAGCTGCATCATGAGTGTGGTGTGCTTGGTATATATGGCGTCCCGGATGCTGCAAATCTGGCATACTACGGTCTTCATACCCTGCAGCACAGAGGGCAGCAGGGATGTGGTATAGTAACTGTGGATTCTGAAGGTCAGTTCCATCGGGTCAAGGGTGACGGTCTGGTTACAGAGGTCTTCAATGAACAGAAGATGGGTCTCCTGCCTGGAATGATGGCCATCGGTCATGTGCGTTACAGCAATGCCGGATGCAAGGGAACGGAGAATATCCAGCCTTTCCTTTTCCATCATAATTCGGGTGATTTCGCTCTGGCTAACAATGGGCAGGTGGTGAATTACAACCAGTTGCGTCAGAGTCTTGAGGACAGGGGAAGTCTGTTCCAGTCTTCGTCTGATGCTGAGGTCCTCGCGCATCTGATCAAGAAACAGGGTGTGGACAGGAGTCTGCCTCGTATCCATGCTCTCAAGGATGCCCTGAACCAGATTGACGGAGCCTTTGCCTTTGTGGTGATGACCGGAAGACGCATTTATGCATGCCGTGACAAGTACGGATTTCATCCTCTGGCCATCGGCAAGTTGGAGAAGGGATATGTTGTGGCGAGCGAGACCTGTGCATTCGACGTGCTGGGAGCTGAGTATATACGTGATGTCGAGCCTGGCGAAATCGTGACCATCGACCATCATGGCATCCGCAGCCAGTTCTATGCCGAGCCGGAAAGACATGCCATGTGCGCCATGGAGTTTGTATATTTTGCCCGTCCGGACAGCGATATAGAAGGATGCAATGTGCACAATTACCGCAAGGAGTCCGGAAAAATCCTTTTCCGGGAATCTCCGGTGGATGCGGATATCGTGATCGGTGTTCCTGATTCGAGCCTTTCTGCAGCCCAAGGTTATGCTGAGGCAAGCGGACTGCCATATGAGATGGGACTCATAAAGAGTAAATATGTGGGACGAACCTTCATCCAGCCGACTCAGGCAATGCGTGAGAAGGGTGTGAAGATGAAGCTTTCTCCTGTAAAGACAATCGTCAAGGGCAAGAGGGTAGTGCTGGTGGATGATTCCATAGTGCGCGGAACCACATCTCTGAAGATCGTGAAGATGCTTCGTGAGGCTGGGGCGACCGAGGTGCATGTCCGCATTGCAAGTGCTCCGCTTAAATATACCTGCTATTATGGAGTTGATATCCACACACCTGAGGAACTCATCAGTTCCAGCCATGATGTGGACGAGGTGTGCAGGATGATTGAAGCGGATTCTCTGGCCTTCCTCTCTCATAAGGGAATGCTTGATGCCGGTCATCGCGATGATCTTTGTCTGGCCTGCTTCAACAATCAATATCCGACAGACCTTTACAATGAATAGATAATCAGGGGGCTCCGGCCCCCTTGTTTTTTGAGAAATGGATATAAGGAAGACAATCAAGGAGTGGATTCTGCCTATCGCTATGGTCAGCGGGGCATCTCTATACCTTATCTATCATATATTGCCGGCCGAGGTGCATAAGGCAGGACCCTTTCTGGCATCTGCAGTCGGAGTGATACAGCCCTTGCTTATCTTCGGCATGCTGTTCCTGACGTTCTGCAGAATCGAACCGAAGGATCTGAAACCGCATAGATGGCATTGGTGGCTGCTGCTGATCCAGGGCGGTCTCTTTGCCGGTCTTGGAGGCCTTGCCTTGCTGATTCTCCGCTATATGCCCTGGGCTCATGACCATGTGGTGCTGATTGAGAGTGCCATGCTCTGCTTCATATGTCCCACAGCAACAGCCGCGGCTGTCGTCACCCGTAAACTCGGTGGTGATATTCCGGGAATCACGACCTATATAATCCTCATAAATCTTCTTGCCGCCGTCCTTGTCCCTCTGGTGGTCCCTTTGATCCAGCCCATGGCGGGACTCGGCTTCTGGGAAGCATTCAGCCTCATCCTGGCGAAGGTTCTTCCGCTTCTGATGCTTCCCTGCCTGTGTGCATGGCTGGTCAGATACCTCCTACCTTCCCTGCATAGGCGGCTTCTGGAAAAGGAGGACCTTGCATTTCATCTGTGGGTTGTGGCCCTTACACTTGCCATTGCAGTCACAACCAAGTCCATCGTCAGAAGCCATATGCCTTGGACCACGATTCTGTCAATCTCGGCGGTCTCGCTGCTCTGCTGTGCCTTCCAGTTCGCTGCCGGAAGGTATGTGGGCAGCCGTTACCGTCCCCGTCGTCCGCTTTCAGCCGAAGCCGAGGCCCGTGCCAGAGAGATCAGAAAGGTGACGGCCGGTCAGTCGCTCGGTCAGAAGAACACTGTCTTTGCAATATGGATGGGATACACCTTCCTCACTCCCGAAACTGCCATTGTCGGAGGTCTCTACAGCATCTGGCACAATCTCTACAATTCCTGGCAGCTGCGTCGTGCCAGCCACCAGGCTTGATTTGGCTTTCGTCATGCCTCAATTGCGACCCCCGGTTTTGCAGTTCACTCATCAAAAGTCCTCTCCACTGTAAACGCTCAACCCTCTGTCACTCAGCATGTTATGCTTAATCGCCTGCTCCATTGGCCGCAGGCGATTTCGGTTAACTGCCTGGAAGCAAGGTGGTTATAGTGGAGAGTTTTAGGTCGGGTGAAGTGGCTGGTTGCGAAGTCGGGTGAGGTGGGAGGAGAGAAGGAGGATAAAGAGACATCATCCTCTCATGGCAGGTTCAGGATTTGCTGAAAATTGTTATATTTGCAGAATATTGTAATCAAGACCTGTTATGAGCAACCAAAGGTACATGCAGCGAGGCGTCTCGGCATCCAAGGAGGACGTGCACAACGCTATCAAGAACATCGACAAAGGCATTTTTCCAAAGGCATTCTGCAAGATCATTCCTGACATTCTGGGTGGCGACCCGGAATACTGCAACATCATGCATGCGGACGGAGCGGGCACCAAGTCTTCCCTTGCATATCTCTATTGGAAGGAGACCGGTGACCTCAGCGTATGGAAAGGCATTGCCCAGGATGCATTGATAATGAACATCGACGACCTGCTTTGTGTGGGTGCTGTGGACAATATCCTTGTGTCTTCGACGATTGGCCGCAACAAGCTGCTTGTGCCGGGCGAGGTGATCAGCGCAATCATCAACGGAACCGATGAACTCCTTGCCGAACTGCGTGAGATGGGTGTGGGCGTGTATGCCACAGGCGGTGAGACAGCCGATGTGGGAGACCTTGTGCGTACCATCATCGTGGACTCTACGGTGACATGCCGAATGAAGCGCAGCGACGTGATCGACAACGCCAACATCCGTCCAGGAGACGTGATCGTGGGACTTGCATCCTATGGACAGGCAACGTATGAGAAGGAGTACAACGGAGGTATGGGAAGCAACGGACTGACAAGCGCGCGTCACGACGTGTTCTCGAAGTATCTTGCGGAGAAATATCCTGAGAGTTATGACAAGGGGGTTCCTGAGGACCTCGTGTACAGTGGAGGTCTCAAGCTGACGGATGCGGTGGAGGGCTCTCCGGTCGATGCAGGAAAGCTGGTGCTTTCTCCTACCAGGACATATGCTCCGGTTGTGAAGAAGCTGCTTGACGCACTCAGGCCTCAGATTCATGGTATGGTCCACTGCTCTGGTGGTGCCCAGACCAAGATCCTGCACTTCGTCGGTGACAATATCCGTGTCATCAAGGACAATCTCTTCCCAGTACCGCCTCTTTTCAGGACCATTCACCAGCAGAGCGGAACCGATTGGGCTGAGATGTACAAGGTGTTCAACATGGGTCATCGTCTTGAAGTATACCTCTCGCCCGAGCATGCGGAGGAAGTCATCGCGATCTCAAAGAGCTTCGGCATAGACGCACAGGTGGTCGGAAGGGTAGAGGAGTGCGACCATAAGGAACTCATCATCAGATCAGAATTCGGAGAATTTAAATATTAATATATGAGAGCATTATTCAGTGTAAGTGATAAGACCGGCGTGGTAGAATTCGCCAGTCAGTTAGTGGACCTCGGCTGGGAGATCATCGCGACCGGAGGTACGATGAAGCTTCTGCAGGATGCAGGACTTAAGGTGATCAACATCAGTGAGATAACAGGATTCCCTGAAATCTGTGACGGTCGTGTGAAGACTCTTCACCCGAAGGTGCACGGCGGACTTCTCGGACGTCGTGACCTCGACAGCCACATCGCCCAGCTCAAGGAGAACGGCATCGAGTTCATCGACATGGTGTGCGTGAACCTCTATCCTTTCAAGCAGACCATCGCAAAGCCGGATGTGACGATGGAGGACGCAATCGAGAACATCGACATAGGAGGACCTTCAATGCTCCGCTCCGCTGCAAAGAACTGGAGTGCAGTGACAGTGGTCTGCAACCCTGAGAACTATGCGAAGATCATCGCAGAGATCCGCGAGAACGGCAACACAACCAAGGAGACCCGTCTCCAGCTGTCTGCCGAGGCATATACCCACACCGCAGAATACGACATGATGATCGCCACATATATGCGTAAGGCAGCCGGTCTGAATGAGAAGCTTTTCCTCGAATATGACCTCAAGCAGAGCCTCCGCTACGGCGAGAACCCTCATCAGAATGCTAAGTTCTATGCCACTCTCGACAAGGTTCCGTACTCTCTCGCGACAGCGGAACAGCTTAACGGAAAGGAACTCTCGTATAATAATATACAGGACGCGAATGCAGCGCTCAACATCGTCCGCGAGTTTGATGCTCCATTCTGCGTAGGTCTGAAGCATATGAATCCATGCGGTGCGGCAATCGGAACAGACGTTGTGGACGCATGGAAGAAGGCATATGAGGCGGACAAGGTCAGCATCTTCGGAGGTATCGTGGCTGTGAACCGCGAGATCAACAAGGAGGTGGCCGAACTCATGAAGCCGATATTCCTTGAGATCATCATGGCACCGAGCTTCACTGACGAGGCTCTCGAGGTGCTCTGCACAAAGAAGAACCTCCGTCTCCTCAAGGTGGACATGAGCAATGAAGAGGGTGGACACAACATGTATGTCAGCATGAACGGCGGTCTCCTCGTTCAGGAGCAGGATATAGACACGAAGACTGTGGTGGCAGACATGTGCGTGACAGAGGCAAAACCTTCTGAGGTTCAGCTCACTGACCTCGACTTTGCATGGAGGATCGTAAAGCATGTCAAGTCCAACGCCATCGTGGTCGTGAAGGACGGTGCGACCCTCGGAGTGGGAGCTGGCCAGATGAACCGTGTGGGCTCGGCAAAGATTGCCCTGGAGCAGGCTGAGGCTGCCCTCAAGGAAGCAGGAAAGGACATCCGCAACGAGGCTCTTGTTCTCGGTTCAGACGGATTCTTCCCGTTCGACGACACTGTGACCCTTGCAGCGGAGTATGGTGTGAAGGCTATCGTGCAGCCTGGCGGAAGCGTCCGCGATGAGGATTCTGTAAAGAAGGCCAACGAGTGCGGAATCACGATGCTCTGCACAGGAATGCGTCATTTCAAACATTAATCTGTCATGGAGACAGTACTCTTTCTGCATGGTGTTGACCAATCTGAAAAGGGTGAGGCAGGAACTGTAAATATAACGGATCTATATATGAAGAAAGTATTGGTGATCGGCGGCGGTGGCCGTGAACATGCGATCGTGGATGCGCTCAGCCGTAGTCCACAGGTCGGAAAGATCTATTGCGCCCCCGGAAATGCCGGCATAGCACAGCAGGCCGAGTGTGTGGCCATAAAGGATACTGATGTCGAGAAGCTCAAGGCATTTGCTCTTGAGAATGGAGTCGATCTTGCTGTCGTGGGCCCTGAGGTGGCTCTGGCAGCCGGCGTGGTGGATGCCTTCAAGGAGGCCGGCCTCAGAATATTCGGACCTTCAAAGGCGGCTGCGACAATCGAGGCAAGCAAGGACTTTGCAAAGCAGCTGATGGCTAAATATGACATTCCGACTGCGGCATTTGCGACATTCGAGGATTATAACGAGGCTTTGGAATATGTGAAGAAAGGCTCTTTCCCTGTCGTGCTCAAGTACGACGGTCTTGCTGCCGGCAAGGGAGTTGTCATTCCTGAGACTCTTGAGGAGGCTGACGCTACATTGAAGGACATGCTTCTTGATGCCAGATTCGGCAAGGGTAAGGTCGTTGTGGAGGAATTTCTCACCGGTCCTGAATTTTCGTTCATGTGCTTCGTCGACGGGCTGGATGTGTATCCGATGACCCTCTCGCAGGACCACAAGCGTGCCTATGAAGGGGACAAGGGACCGAACACGGGCGGTATGGGCGCATATTCTCCTGTTCCTATCATTTCGGATGAGGATGTCGAGTATGCTCTTGAGAAGATCATGAAGCCGACGGCTGCCGGAATGGTTGCAGAGGGCTGCCCATTCACCGGAGTACTTTACGGCGGACTCATGAAGACTCCGACCGGAGTGAAGGTCATCGAGTTCAACTGCCGTTTCGGCGATCCTGAGACAGAGGTCGTTCTTCCAAGGCTTGAGTCAGACATATATGACATATTCTCTGCAGTGGCAGATCACACTCCGATGCCGCAGATCGAGTGGAAGAAGGAAGTTACGATGGGCTTTGTGATGGCATCCAAAGGTTATCCGGGATCATATGACAAAGGATATGAGATCACCGGTCTGGACAATCTGCCTGAGGATATCAGGGTCTTCCATATGGGCACGGCCCTGAAGGACGGGAAATATCATACTGCCGGAGGACGTGTGCTGATGGTCGTTGGTTTCGGAGCGGATCTTCAGGAGGCTCATGACAAGGCTCTTGCAGCTGTCGAGTCAATCGGATGTGATAATCTTTTCTATCGTCGTGATATAGGTTGGAGAGTGTTGTAATGGCAAAAATTATATCTGGAAAGGAACTTTCAGCAAGGCTGAAGGATGAAATGAAGGCCCAGGTGGCCACATTCCCTGAAAAATACGGTCGTGTGCCTCACCTTGTGGTGATTCTCGTGGGCGAGGATCCGGGCAGCGTGTCATATGTTACAGGCAAGGCCAAGGCATCTGAATATGTAGGAATAAGGAATACGACAATCCGCAAGCCTGACACGATAGGCGAAGCCGAGCTTCTCGGTCTTATCGAGGAACTCAACGCGGACGATACTGTGGATGGCATTCTGGTGCAGCTGCCTCTTCCCAAGCATATAAGTGAGGACAAGGTCATCGCCACGATTGCAAAGGAGAAGGATGTGGACGGTTTCCACCCACTCAATGTGGCTGCTCTCTGGCAGAAACAGGAATGCACTCTTCCATGCACTCCCAAGGGCATCATCAAGATGCTCAAGGTGGCAGGAGTCGACATCAGGGGCAAACGTGCCGTGGTAATAGGACGAAGCAATATCGTAGGCCTTCCGGTGTCCAAGCTTCTGCTGGATGAGAATGCGACAGTGACAATTGCCCACAGCCGCACGGTCAATCTTCCTGAAGTGACACGCAATGCGGAGATTCTTGTGGTTGCTATAGGCCGGCCTAAGTTTGTGACTGCCGATATGGTTTCCGAAGGAACTGTAGTGATCGACGTGGGAGTCAATCGTGATCCTGAGACAGGAAAGCTCTGCGGTGATGTGGACTATGCGGCAATCGAACCAAAGGCCTCAGTCATAACCCCGGTTCCCGGCGGTGTGGGTCCTATGACGATATGCTGCCTTATGGAGAACACCATAGAGTGCTTCCTCCGCAAGATGAATGCTTAAAAAAAGAACTCCAGGGGTCGCCTGGAGTTCTTTTTCTTATTCCCACTCGATGGTTGCCGACGGCTTCGGCGAGAGGTCGTAGCATACTCGGTTCACGCCTGGAACCTCAGCGAGGATCCTGTCTGTGATCTTCATCAGGATAGGCCAGTCGATCTGTTCTATGCTTGCAGTCATGGCGTCGATGGTGTTCACGGCGCGGATGATCACAGGCCAGTCGTATGAACGTGCATTGTTGCGTACTCCCACTGACTTGAAGTCCGGAACCACTGTGAAGTACTGCCATACCTTCTTGTCGAGACCGGCGAGGGCGAACTCCTCACGGAGGATTGCGTCTGCCTCGCGAAGAGCCTCGAGACGGTCACGGGTGATAGCTCCAAGGCAGCGTACTCCGAGACCTGGTCCTGGGAACGGCTGACGGTACACCATCTCATATGGAAGTCCGAGCTCCACTCCGCATGCACGGACCTCGTCCTTGAAGAGCTGCTTGAGCGGCTCGACGAGTTCGAACTGGAGGTCGTCAGGCAGACCGCCTACATTGTGGTGAGACTTCACCATCTTTGCTGTCTTTGTACCGCTCTCAACGATATCAGGATAAATTGTTCCCTGACCGAGGAAATCGATTCCGTCGAGCTTGCGTGCCTCCTCCTCAAATACACGGATGAACTCTCCGCCGATGATCTTTCTCTTCTGCTCAGGGTCTGCAACTCCTTCGAGAAGACCGAGGAAACGGTCTGTAGCATCTACATATATAAGGTTAGCGCTGAGCTGGTTGCGGAACACTTCCACAACATTCTCGCTCTCACCCTTTCTCATGAGTCCGTGGTTCACATGCACGCACACGAGGTTGTCACCGATAGCCTTCAGAAGGAGGGCTGCAACCACTGAGCTGTCCACGCCGCCTGAGAGTGCAAGGAGGACCTTGCGGTCTCCCACCTGTCTGCGGACGAGTTCGATCTGGTCAGCCACGAAATTCTTCATGTTCCAGTTTGCCTCAGCCTTGCATGTGTCGAATACGAATGATTTCACTGCCTCTTTCACGCTCTCCTCGTCGTTAGTGAACTCAGGAAGCTTCACCTCGCAGAGTGCCTTGTCGTGACCTGCGGCCATCACAGGAAAACCTGCTTCGTAGATTTCAGGAAGGACATCGATCGCAACACCGTCTATCACATTGTTCGGACCCCCGTTGATGATGATTCCCTTGACGTTTGGCAGTGCCTTCAGCTCTGCAGCAGTAATGTCGTGCGGATAGATTTCGCTGTAAACTCCCAGCGCGCGGATAGCTCTTGCAACCACTGTGTTCTCATGGCTGCCGAGATCCAGAATTACAATCATGTCCTGTTTCATAGTTTGATGTCTTTTGTTTTTCTGTTTGTTTTCTTTTTCGGGCGCAAAAATAGAAAAAGATTGGAAAATATTTTATAAAAATATCTACTTTTGCAAATCTTTTACGACCGGAAAACCCGGTCGAGTTTTACTGCGCTCTTAAAGTGCTAAATATTAGTGGATTATGGATATTAGAAACATAGCAATCATCGCTCATGTGGACCACGGCAAGACAACGCTCGTGGACAGGATGATATATCAGGCGCGTCAGGCGCGCGAGCAGGAAAAGCTGGGAGAGCTCATCCTTGACAATAATGACCTTGAAAGGGAGCGCGGAATCACTATTCTTGCAAAGAATGTGTCTGTAGTATATAAAGGTGTAAAGATCAATGTCATAGATACTCCGGGACATAGCGATTTCGGAGGTGAGGTGGAGCGTGTGCTCAACATGGCTGACGGTGTGATCCTTCTCGTGGATGCGTTCGAGGGATGTATGCCCCAGACGAGGTTCGTGCTCCAGAAAGCCATCGAGATGGGCAAGAAACCGGTGCTCGTCATCAACAAGGTGGACAAGCTGAACTGCCGCCCAGACGAGGTTCAGGAGGAGGTGTTCGACCTTATGTTCGCTTTGGGAGCGACTGAGGACCAGCTTGATTTCCGCACCATATATGGAAGTGCGAAACAGGGCTGGATGTCTCATGACTGGAAGCAGCCTACCAATGACATCACAGCTCTCCTGGACACCATCCTTGAGGTCATACCTGCCCCGGAAATGGTGGATGGAACCCCTCAGATGCTCATTTCTTCACTTGAATATTCCCCATATGTGGGACGTATCGCCGTGGGAAGGGTTACCCGTGGATCCCTCCAGGCCGGAATGAACATCACCCTATGCAAAAGATATGATATCCAGCAGAAGCAGAAGATCAAGGAACTCATGATCTTTGACGGACTCGGAAAGTCAAAGGTGGACCAGGTGCAGTGTGGAGACATCTGTGCTGTGGTGGGTCTGGAAGGCTTCGAGATCGGAGACACGATAGCGGACTTCGAGAATCCGGAGGCCCTGCCTCCTATCGAGGTGGACGAGCCTACGATGAGCATGCTCTTCTGCATCAACAATTCACCGTTCTTCGGCAAGGAAGGAAAGTTCGTCACCTCACGTCACCTGAAGGAACGTCTTGAGAAGGAGCTTGAGAAGAATCTCGCCCTCAGGGTGAAGCCGGGTCCGAATGCCGATTCGTTCATCGTGTATGGCCGTGGTGTCCTTCATCTCTCTGTCCTCATCGAGACAATGCGTCGTGAGGGCTTCGAACTCCAGGTGGGACAGCCTAAGGTGCTGGACAAGGTGATAGGAGGCCAGCGCTGCGAGCCTATCGAGAACCTGACCATTGACCTTCCTGAGGAATTTGTGGGAAGAGCCATAGAGATGGTCACACGCCGCAAGGGTGCCCTCATCCAGATGGAGGGAAGGGGAGACAGGACTCACCTCGAATTCGATATTCCTTCGCGCGGACTTATGGGGCTGAGGAGCAACCTCCTCACGGCCACCCAGGGAGAAGCTGTGGTCGCTCACCGTCTGAAGGGCTATGAACCATATAAGGGTGATATCGAGCGTCGTACCAACGGCTCGCTCGTGTCCCTTGAGACAGGTCTTTCCGTGGCCTATTCGATGGATAAGCTTCAGGACCGCGGACGTTTCTTCATCGAACCGGGAGTGGAAATATATGAGGGTCAGGTCGTGGGAGAGCACACCCGTGAGCGTGACCTTAACATCAATATATGCAAGACCAAGAAACTCACCAATATGCGTGCTTCAGGAAGTGACGACAAGGTCATGCTCCCTCCTCCTATAGTCTTCTCGCTTGAAGAGGCGCTTGAGTATATCCAGGAGGATGAGCTTGTGGAAGTTACTCCGAAGTCAATGAGACTTAGAAAGATTATTCTTAACGAAATTGAGCGCAAAAGAAAAAGTTTGGACATAAATTGTTAATACCAAAAGTTTTTCTTATCTTTGCGGGCTCAAATCTGTTTACGGGTCGGTATGAACGATAAATTTATAATACCTCTAAATGGATTGGCAGCCGGGGAAAGCAGGTTTTCCTGGACTGCCGGAAAGGAGTTCTTCGAAAGCTTTGAGAATTCGGAAATCCTTGATGCTGAATTGGATATATCGGTGAGGGTGGAGAAGTCAGGCCGCTATCTTGGCGTTGATTGTGAGGTGGAAGGCAAGGTGGTTGTCGAGTGTGACAGGTGTCTTGACGAGCTCGAAATGCCGGTGGATTCAAGCATATGTCTCAGTGTCAAATATGGCAGTGAGGAGAATGATGAGATGCATCAGGAGGATGAAAGGGAGATAGTCTTCATTCCGGAAGATTGTGCTGAGCTGGATCTCAGTCAGGTGATATATGATTATGTATGTCTTTCCCTGCCGATGCAGAGGGTTCACGAAGAGGGAGGATGCAATCCGGCTGTCATGAAGTATTATGACGCACCGGAGGAGGATATGAGTGGTGATGTTGAGGATGCTTCGAATCCGTTTGCAGCTTTGAAGGACATGTTTAAATGATTATTAATAATTAAAAAAATATAGAAAATGGCACATCCAAAACACAGGGTCTCTAAGCAGAGACGAGACAAGAGAAGAACACACGACGTAGCTGTGGTTCCTACCCTCGCTACATGTTCAAATTGCGGTGCAACTATCATGTACCACAGAGTATGCCCTGAATGCGGCTTCTACAGAGGCCGTCAGATCATTGAGAAGAAGGCAGAGTAATTATTGGGCCCTGTAGTTCAACGGATAGAATGGAAGTTTCCTAAACTTTAGATAGCAGTTCGATTCTGCTCGGGGCTACGAAAAGGGAGTTGCTGGTGACAGTGACTCCCTTTTTGTGTACAATACTGTGTCAGTGATATGCGGTTTTGTCAAATTTTATTAAATTTGCGTGTTTATACAGAAATTTGGACATATAAATACAACATTATGAAAAGAGTAATAGCAACTCCTGACGCACCTAAGGCGGTTGGCCCGTATTCGCAGGCCATTGAAGTGAACGGAACCCTTTATATTTCAGGTCAGATTCCGGTGAATCCGGCTGACGGAAAGGTTCAGGAGGATATTGTCGCTGCGGCACATCAGTCTCTCAAGAATATCGGTGCCATCCTCAAGGAAGCAGGCATGACTTATGACAATGTCGTAAAGACCACTGTGCTTCTTGCGGATATCGCTGATTTCAAGGCTGTCAACGAGGTCTATGCAGAGTATTTCACAGGTGACAAGCCTGCAAGAGCGTGCTATCAGGCAGCTGCCCTCCCGCTTGGCGTGAAAGTCGAGATCGAGGCCATTGCTGTAAAATAAATGAACAGAAAATCTCTTATATTCTGCCTGGCTGCCCTTGCGGTGATGATCCTCGGAATCGGAGTGGCAGTTGCCTTCCTGTATTCCGGAGTCGAAGGGACCGGCAGTCATGGAAAAGTCAGGGAGACGGATTCCCGCCGTTCCCCTGTACTTTGTGCTGTGCCTTCTGATGCTATCCTGGTGGCAGTGTGCAGGGAGGCAGGTATGTCCCCTGTATCGGTCAAGGCACCTTCGGCTTTGTCGCTCCATTACTATGCCGGCAAACTTCACAGGCTCCATGTCATTGATATGGAGGATTGTCCGGACATGACGGAAGACGCATGCAGGGAGGCGGAGAATAAGGAACTTTATACGGGTGTAGTCGGAAATCTTCTTCTGATATCCGACTCAGAAACCCTGCTCAGGTCTTCCCAGAGGCATCTTGACAAGAATATTTCCATTCTTGATGCATCCGGTTTTCAGGATGCGGTCAATGCGGTCGAGGGAGAGAATCTGCTTTATATATCCAATTCACATTTCGGAAAGCTTCTGCCATCTGTCCTGTCTAAGCCGTACTCGTCCTATTCCGGATTTATGGAAAGACTGGCCGACTGGTGTGTGTTCGACGTGACCACGACTTCCGAGGTCACTTCCTTGACAGGAACTCTTCTGCATGACACCGATGTGTCTGATTTCATGAATGTCCTGGAATTGTCGCGGCCCTCTTCTTCAGCTGTGTCTGAGATACTTCCGTCATACACATTGTTTGCGGCATCTCTGCCTATGAAGGATATGGATGCTTATGTTTCTGCCTATAAGTCATATCTGGACAGCCGTCAGAAACTCCAGCTCTATCTTGCCGCCCAGGACCAGACCGGTTTTGTCAGGCATCCTATGGACCTTCTTCGCAAATGGGGTGTCAGGGAAGTTGCAACGGCATCTTTCAAGACCGGAAGCGTGCTGGAGACAGTCAATCTCATGAAAGTTACGTCCCCCGAACTTTCCACCCTTTTTCTCGGAACTGAGATTTCCAGTATGAAAGGATATTATCCTGTCGTGCATGACTGGGCTTATCCCTCATTGCTCTCGTCTGTCTTCGGTGACTTCTTTGCCAGAAAGGATGAGTCATGCTTCACCTATATTGACGGCTGGGTCGTGACCGGAAGTCGTGATGCTGTGGAGGAATATGCAAGTGGAAGGGCACTGGAATATACACTGAAGCAGTATATGTCTGACGCCGGTCAGCAGGATCTTCTGGCTGAAAACTCATCGTCTTTCGTTGCCTACTTCTCCTTCTCGGAGACCGAGGTGGAAATTGATGCCATCCTCCGAAAGGGATTCATCAAGGAATTCGGGCATATATGGGATGGAGCCGAATATGCTCCTGCCGTACTTACCGTCGGGGGAGGTCGCAGGAATGCTCTGGTCAGCCTCGACATGCATCGCCTGACCCTTAAGAAGACCAAGGCTCCTGCATTTGAAAGAGATACTGTGGTCATCGTTCCGAAGGGACCTTTCGAAGTGAAGAATTCGGGAACTGGAAAGATGAACAGGTTCTATCAGAACTCCCACAATTCCATCTGTCTGAACCAGGACGGCAAGGACCTTTGGGGCGTTCCTTTCGACAGGTCCATATGCGGACGTGCCGGTACTGTGGACTATTTTGCCAACGGCAAGCTCCAGATCCTCTTCTGTGCAGGCGACAAGCTCTATCTTATCGACCGTCTTGGAAGATATGTCAACGGGTTCCCTCGCTCACTGGGTCGCGAAGTGCTTCTCGGTCCTGACATATACGATTTCAACGGTGCAAGGAAATATAACGTAATGATCCTTCATAAGGACAATGTCATAGAAATGTACAATCTCAAGGGACAGAAGCCTGCTGCCTGGAAAGGAATCACGGCGCAGGAGACCATAAAGAATCTTCCTGAGAGAATATTTGTGGGTGGAAACTCATTCTGGGTGGTCAGGACATCGATCCAGACCCTGATATTCCCGTTCTATGGCGGTGACCCTCTTACGTCCTACACCGGCAATCAGATGATTCGCCCGGATAGTGAGGTGAGGGCAGTGGATGATGCCACTGTGGAATTTGCCTGCTACGACGGCAAGGTGCGTACTTTGAAATTGAAATAAAGATACTTAACTGTAATTTTATGGAATTCACATCAGTAAACAAGATTTTTGAACAGTCTTTCAAGAAGAACTGGGACCGCCCTGCGATATCCAATTATCAGGGAGTGACTCTCAAGTATGGTGACGTGGCGAGACGTATGGAAAAGCTCCATATAATGTTTGAGGAATGCGGACTTGAGAGGGGCAACAAGGTGGCCATATGTTCTCGAAATCAGGCAAACTGGGCAGTTGCCTTCCTGGCAACCATGACTTATGGAGCTGTCCCTGTGCCGCTTCTTCATGAATTCAAATCAAGCAACATACATCATCTTGTGAATCACTCCGAAGCGAAGATCCTCTTTGTGGACGATGTCATCTGGGAAGGTCTTTCGGAAAGTGAGATGCCTGATCTTCATGCAATCATCCAGGTGAATACCTTCAAGTTGCTGCATGCTTCTGATGAGAGAATCGTTGAGGCCCGTCTGCATCTTAATGAACTTTTCGGAAGGAAATACCCTATGGCCTTCACCCCGGATGCCCTTGATTATTATGAGGATAGCGAGGACGAGCTCGCAATAATCAACTACACTTCCGGAACATCCGGCTTCTCGAAAGGAGTAATGATTCCATTCCGTGCCATCAGGTCGAATATGGAATTTGCAGCCAAGGTGCTTCCTGGACTTGATAACACCAGGAGTGTGGTTTCAATGCTCCCGTGTGCCCACATGTACGGCCTTATGTTCGAGCTTCTTTATGAGCTTAGCGTCGGTGCTCATGTCCATTTCCTTTCGCGTGTTCCGAGCCCTAAGATCATCATGCAGGCCCTTGCAGAGGTAAAGCCATATGTCATCATCGCTGTCCCTCTCGTTATCGAGAAGATATACAAGAGCAAGGTGAAGCCGGTGCTTGAGAAGGAGGGAATCAAGTTCCTCATGAAGCTCCCTGGTCTGAATCAGGTGGTGCTCAACAAGGTCAAGGCAGAGCTCATCAATGCATTCGGAGGAGAGTTCTATGAGGTCATCATCGGTGGAGCTGCGTTCAACACCGAGGTGGAGGCCTTCTTCAAGAGAATGAACTTCCCGTTCACTGTCGGTTATGGAATGACAGAGTGCGCTCCGATCATAACATACGATGACTGGAAGGAAGAAAAGCTCTATTCCTGCGGTAAGGCAGCCCCTAACATGGCTGTGAAGATCAATTCAACCGATCCGCAGAATGTACCTGGAGAAATTCTTGTCAAGGGTGACAATGTCTTCCTCGGATACTATAAGAACGAGGAGGCTACAGCCGAAGTCTTCACCGAGGACGGATGGTTCCGCACAGGAGATATGGGTGTCCTTGACGCAGATGGCAGCCTCTTCATACGCGGTCGTGCGAAATGCATGATCCTTGGCCCGAGCGGTCAGAACATCTACCCTGAGGAGGTCGAGACTGTGATCAACAGCCAGCCATATGTTGTGGATTCCCTCGTGATCGAGGACAACGGCGGACTGACAGCCCTCGTCTATCCGGACTATGCTCAGGGTGTCAAGGATGGAATCCGTCAGCGCGACTTCCAGAAATATTTCGACGATGTTCTTCCAGAGCTCAACAAGGAACTCCCTAACTATGCTAAACTCAAGAAGATAGAGGTGATGTTCGAGGACTTCGAGAGGACTCCGAAGAAGAGTATCAAACGATATATCTACCAGAGGTCATAGAGTCTTATGGAAAAGTTCGATAAAAGCTACATAGAGATGGCGGGAGTATGGGCCAGGAATTCATACTGCAAGCGTCGTCAGGTCGGAGCCTTGATAGTCAAGGACAGAATGATCATTTCGGACGGATACAACGGCACTCCTTCCGGATTTGAGAACATATGTGAGGACGAGAACGGTGTGACAAAACCATATGTGCTTCATGCTGAGGCCAATGCCATCACAAAGGTGGCAAAGTCGGGCAATAACAGCAATGATGCCACCCTCTATGTGACTGCTTCTCCTTGTGTCGAGTGTGCGAAACTGATCATCCAGTCGGGAATAAAGAGGGTGGTCTATCGTGATCCCTATCGTATCACTGATGGAATCGACCTTCTTCGCCGTGCCGGCATCGTCGTTGAGCAGGTCGACTGAGCATCCTGACGCCGGCTGATCCGGCCATGACTGACTCTACCGACATTTACGACACATCTTCCGTGTCGACCTGAGTCGGGACATCCATAAACAATTCATGAAATGAAACTTTCCAACAATAATATCCTCACAGCACTCCTGGGCGTCGTCCTGGGAGTGCTTCTTACCATGCTTGTCGTCAAGATGCTTCCGGACAGGAAGTTCGATGGTGACTATAACCGCTGGCGCAAGCTTAACCTCATCCTTCAGGAGGTCCAGAAACACTATGTCGACACTATCGACATGGCAGCCATGACTGATGCTGCCGTGGTTGCGGCTCTTGCCGAACTGGATCCACATTCAGTATACCTTCCACCTGTGGAACTCACTGAGTCTGAGGTCGAACTGGCGGGTAACTTTGAGGGTATCGGCATTACTTTCAATGTCCCGAACGACACGGCAATCGTCCTGAATGCAGTCCCCGGAGGCCCATCCGAAAAGGCGGGTCTCATGTCCGGAGACCGTATAATAAAGGTTGATGAAAAGGTCATTGCAGGAAAGAAGACCCCTCAGGACAGCATGGTCCGCCTGATGAAGGGACCTGCAGGAACCAAGGTAAAGATCACGGTAAACCGCGATGGAGTGCTGATCCCGTTTGAGATTGTCCGTGACAAGATACCTATGCATTGTGTGGATGCCGCCTTCATGATTGATGATGCAACCGGATATATCAAGCTTTCCAAGTTCTCCAGAACCACATTCAAGGAATTCAGAGAGGCATCGGCAAAATTGCTTGATGCAGGGATGTCTCACCTTATCTTCGACCTGAGAGGGAATACAGGAGGCTATTTCGACCAGGCTCTTATGCTTTCGAACGAATTCCTCCAGCAAGGTGAAGGCATAGTGTACATGGAAGGTCGCCAGCGTCCCCGTCAGGACTTTGATGCGGACGGAAGGGGAGCGCTGAAGGATGTCAGACTTTCCGTGCTTATTGACGAGAGCACAGCTTCTTCCAGTGAGATCTTCTCAGGAGCCATCCAGGATAACGACAGGGGAACCATCATAGGTCGCCGGTCTTTCGGAAAAGGACTGGTGCAGGAGCCTATAAACTTCACTGACGGATCGGGAATCCGTCTGACGGTCTCGCGTTTCTATACACCTTCAGGAAGATGCATCCAGAAGCCTTATGACGATGATTATGCATATGACATCTATGAGCGTTATGCTCATGGTGAGATGACCTCTGCAGACAGCATGAAGGTCGATACGACAAAGGTATATTATACGGTCAAGGGTCGCCCGGTCTATGGCGGTGGCGGAATCATCCCCGATGTCTTCGTCCCTATGGACACCACTAGAGCCACGAAATTTTTTGTCAGATGCAGCAAGAAGGCGACCACCATGCGTTTCGCCTCTGACGTATTTGACAGGTATAAGTCGCGACTGTCCGGAATTTCGGATTTTGAAGAACTCTCAAGATATCTTGAAAGTCTGGATCTGGGAACCCAGTTCCTGGAATATGCAGAGAAAGTGGATGGCATAAAGGCTGCCAAAGGAGAATGGGAGGAGTCGCGTACCTATATGATGCCTCAGATCAATGCCCTCGTCGGCCGCTATTCGAAGCTGGATGATGAAGCTTTCTACCGCTTCTATATACCTATAGACGAAACCATCCAGACTGCATTGAAACACGAAGGGCACCTTGATTGAGGCCGAGCTTCTCCGCCAGGACAGCCTGTTCTGTGGGCAGATGATGTTATTGGGCTATAAAGCGATAGAGGATTTCGCCGGTCTGGCGGGCCGGTGCCGTGGTGGAGGCCGAGAATCTTGAAAGCCGGGCGGCGCGGATTGCAAAACTTCGTAGGCACTGGTCGTCAGAGGACACCTCTTCCATGACCTTGGCGCTCACGACACGCCCCGAATTGTCAACAGTGATGATGACTGCAACGTCCCCGCTGCCATAACAACGGTATGCGGGGATTTTCAGCTGGCTGGCCTTGCGACCATCCAGAGTATATGATACGACAGAAGGGCCGCTGTATTCCTTCTGTTCCTCTTTCTTTTCATCTTTCTTCTGATGGGGGAGTTCCACTGTCTCCTCCCTGGCATCTTCCTGCATCTGGCCGCTCTTGAGCTCTCTTGCCAGCCTTTCTGCCTCCTTGTAGAGCTCCTCAGCATCAGTGCCACGGTCGTCCTTCAGTTTTGAACCGGCATCCACGGCAATGTTCCTTATCGGCTCTGATGACTGGCGTGACATCTCGATGAGCTGATCCAGCCTCTTGCTTATGTCCTCCTTGAAGGCCTTCTCCTTCATGACCCTTTCCATCTCCTCCTGTTTGGAGAAGTCGAGGACGAAGCTCTCTTCGCGTTTGAGTGTGGAATCTATTCCATAGACCAGCAAGACAATAATCACCGTGAGATGGAATATCACGGTGATATATAATCCGGCCTTGTCTTCAGACTTCCATCTTCTGAACCAGATGGCGATCTTTCTTGACAGACGGTTTATGGAGCTTCTTATATCCACTATTTCCTTTTGCTCAGATCCTTCTCGATTCTTGCAGAAATCATGTCGATGGCCACCTTGTTGTGTCCTCCCTGAGGAACTATGACATCTGCATATCTCTTGCTTGGCTCAATGAACTGGAGGTACATAGGCTTCACGGTGTTCGAGTATCTCTCGATGACCCATTCCACAGTCTTGCCTCTTTCCACAATGTCCCTTGACATCACCCTCATCAGTCTGTCGTCATCGTCTGCATCCACGAAGATCTTGATGTCCATGAGTTTACGCAGCTTGGGGTCTGTGAAGATCAGGATGCCTTCCACAATTATCACCTCTGCAGGTCTGACAGTCAGGGTCTCTGTCTTTGAACGTCCGCATGTTATATAGGAATATATAGGCTGCTCAACAGTCTTTCCCTCTCTGAGTTCCTTCAGCTGGTGCCTCAGGAGCTCGAAATCGATGGAATCAGGATGGTCGAAGTTATGGACACGTTTCTCTTCCTCGGTGGCGTGACTCAGATCCTTGTAGTATGAGTCCTGAGGAATTACCACAACATCGTCCTTGAGTTGCTCTGTGAGGGCCTTGACAACTGTAGTCTTGCCTGATCCGGATCCTCCGGCTATTCCTATTATCAGCATACTGCTCTGTTTTAGTTGAAGATATCCTTCCCTTCGTTCAGGATGATACAATGTCATTCCGACCGAGCGAAGCGAGTGGAGAAATCTTAATATTCTGCGTTCTTAGGTGTACGAGGGAATGGAATTACGTCGCGGATGTTGCTCATTCCTGTCACGAAGAGGAGGAGTCTCTCGAAGCCGAGACCGAAGCCGCTGTGAGGAGCCGATCCGAAACGGCGTGTGTCGAGATACCACTCAAGTCCCTTGCGGCTCATTCCGAGTTCGTCGATGCGTGCCTCAAGTTTCTGCAGTGATGCCTCGCGCTCGGATCCTCCGATGATCTCACCGATCTTAGGGAAGAGAACGTCCATTGCACGGACAGTCTTGCCGTCCTCGTTCTGCTTCATATAGAACGCCTTGATGTCCTTTGGATAGTCTGTGAGGATCACAGGCTTCTGGAAATGCTTCTCCACGAGATATCTTTCATGCTCGCTCTGAAGGTCTGTGCCCCAGCTTACAGGGTATTCCCAGTCCACTCCGGCTGCCTCAAGGATCTTGATTCCCTCAGTGTATGTAAGGCGAACGAACTCAGTGTCTGCAACACTCTCAAGGCGTGCGATAAGTTCATTGTCATATCTGTCGTTGAGGAACTTTATGTCATCGTAGCAGTTGTCAAGGGCATACTTCACGAGATATTTGATGAACTCCTCTGCGAGGTCCATGTTGTCCTTGATGTCGTAGAAGGCCATTTCCGGCTCTATCATCCAGAACTCTGCAAGGTGGCGAGGAGTGTTGGAGTTCTCGGCACGGAAGGTAGGCCCGAAGGTATAGATGTCACCAAGTGCCATCGCTCCGAGCTCGCCCTCAAGCTGACCGCTGACTGTGAGGCTTGTCTCCTTGCCGAAGAAGTCCTTTGTATAGTCGATTCCACCCTTCTTGTTGCGTGGAAGGTTCTCCATGTCGAGAGTGGTCACGCGGAACATCTGACCGGCGCCTTCGCAGTCTGAAGCCGTGATGAGCGGAGTGTGCACATATACGAAACCCTTCTCATTGAAGAACTTGTGAATGGCATAGGCCATCTTGCTGCGTACACGGTAGATCGCTCCGAATGTGTTGGTCCTTGGACGGAGGTGTGCCACGGTCCTGAGGAACTCGAATGAGGTGTCCTTCTTCTGGAGAGGGTAGCGTACAGGATCGCACTCTCCGTAGATCTCGACCTCTGTAGCCTGGATTTCCGTAGCCTGGCCGCCTCCCATTGACTCCACGAGCTGTCCCTTCACGGCGATGCACGCTCCTGTAGTCACCTTCGCAAGAATGACCTCGTTCTCAGGAGTCTTGTCAACTACTATCTGTATGTTATTGATTGTCGAACCATCGTTAAGGGCGATGAATGCCACATTCTTGTTTCCTCTCTTTGTCCTTACCCAACCTTTTGCAAGAACTTCCTGACCCGGCTCGCTTTTGAGCAGGTCCTTTACCTTGGTTCTGATGACTGTTTCCATTGTTATATTACTATTTACTCAAACTCTGCAAAGATAACTCTTTTATATCTATTCGCCTAAAATTTTCCCCTTGATGTCGGAGTTATCCATTCTTCCGCTGAATCTCTCCGCGCCTTTGCCCTTGGCATAAAGTGGAACAGGCTCTCCTGTGTGATTATGTGTAGTCCATCCTATCTGTGCCCTGTCGTTGAGGGCCTTGTTCTCTTCCGCAGAAAGCGATACCTTTCCCTGTGATTCATTCCGCTGTGCCTCCAGCAGGTCCCATCTGAAATTCTCAGGTCTCCAGTCCGGTCCCTGACCGAGTGCAGCCCCTCCCGTTCCATGGTCTGCCGTCACAAGGATGAGAGTCTCCTCGGGGTGTCTGTTATAGAATTCGATGGCCACGTTCACCGCCTTCTCGAAATCAAGAATCTGGTGTACTGTCTCCATAGTCTTGTTCTCATGTGCGGCCCAGTCGATCTCTCCACCCTCGCACATGATGAAGAACGGCTCGTCCTCACCGAGAAAATCAAGTGCGAGCGTCACCATAGCATCAAGACTTATATCCTCTTCCTCCCTTCCGTCGCTGACGTAGAAATCCGTATCCTCTTTCCTTCCGCTTGCCTGAATGAACACCATCTTGTCCGTACTGTCCTTCTGACCCCTGTATTCTTCCATTCCGTAGCACACTTCATAGCCGTTTCGCTCGATGTAGCTGTCAAGCGGTTCGCGGTTCTCGCCTTTATGACCTCTTGGCTTGTATAATCCGGAACCTGCAAAGAAATCGAAACCGCTTTCAGGAAGTTCCATACCGATTTCATAGTACTTGTTTCTATCATCCTGATGGGCATAGAATGCTCCTGGTGTGGCATGATTCACCTGCACATTGGACATGATGCCCACTTTATATCCTTCTTTCTTCAGGACAGTAGCCACACTTTCCAGAGCCTTGCCGTCAGCATCAACTCCGATATAGTTGTTGTTTGTCTTGTTTCCGCATGCTATGGCTGTACCGGCAGCTGATGAGCAGGTCACGTTGTAATCGACTGAATGTGTCTCACAAGTTCCCAGGATAGGGAATTCGGTGAATGAAAGTCTTTCTCCGCCAAACTTACCTTCCTTATATGAGAGATATGATTCTGTGAGTGAGACCTGTGTATGTCCCATGCCGTCTCCGATGAACAGGAAGATGTATTTTGCAGGCTGGTCCTCGTCAGAGGTGTTTGAGCATCCGCTGAATGCGAGGCATGATGCAAATGCAAGCGAGAAGATATAAAGTACTTTTTTCATTTTATCTAAAGTTTTCACAATCTCACAAATTTAACGAAAAAAAGCATATGACCGACCTGCTTTAAAATAAAAAAGCAGTCCTTCTATGAGGACTGCCTTCTTAAATATGATCTGCCGATTAATTAGACGGCTTTCTTGCTGTGTACATGATCTTAAGTGCCGAACACTTTCTGAGTTCCTGCTTTACATCAGTGACGATACCCATACGGGTGTTCTCGTCGGCCTTGATGGCAACGGTCATGAATGACCTGTCTGCCTCTGAGAGCGCATCGCGTTCTGCTGCGATAAAGTCACGGATCTCATCAACGGTCTTGAACGAGTCGTTGAGCTGGATACGTGAGTCGTTACCGAACTGGCCCTGAAGTGAACGGATAGGTGTACCGATGTTGATGTACGATGTCAGATCCTTTCTTTCGAGCTTGGCGATCTCGGATGCCTCAGGAAGTACAACCTGAACCTTTGACTCTTCGGTCCTCATGGTTGTAGTCACCATGAAGAAGAACAGCAGCATGAACACGATATCGGAAAGTGATCCTGAAGGCGGATTTGGCACTGTCCTTTTTTCTTTCTGTTTGAATTTTGACATATTGCTATTCTCCTTTATTTTTTAGAAACATCCTTAGGTTCAGCCTCAGAAATGTTCTGAGGTACAGCCTTTCTCACTACAGCCTGTTCTTCTTCGTTACACTTGAGGTATAACTTGCCGTAGTTCGCCATTGCGAAGTCGTCACGGAGCTCATTGACGGCCTTTACAAGCTCGTTCTGAACTGCCATGTAGGCCTGGTAGCTGGTACCACGGTCATTCTGGAGTGAGATGACTCCCTTTGAAACCATACATGGACCGAAGTTATCGATTTCGATCTCCTCCTTTTCGGGAAGGTTAGGGTCGTCAGTAGGGTTTGTAAGGAATTCCTTGATCTTGTCCTTAAGTTGGCTGACATCCATTGGCTCCGAACCAGCAAGCAGTCTGTCGGCAGAGTTGATCTTCACAACGATGATGTTTCGACGGTTCACCTTCTGGTCCTCGACTTTCTGATTAGGGTCAGGCATAGGAGGCAGACGACGCTGCAGACCCTTGTCCTGGTCCATAGTAGTGGTCATCAAGAAGAAACAGAGCAGGATGAACGCCATATCCGCCGTTGAACTTGAATTGATTTCTGGTGTTTTCTTTGCCATGGCGTAAATTATTTACGAGTTGCACCTACAACCCAACCTACGATGAGCGCAACGATTGAAGCACCGAATGCAACGTATGTAAGGTTGAGGACGGTATCAGTAAGTTTAAGTGTGCTGTCAGATACAGGCTCGCCGAGGTATCCTACGGCAGGAGTTCCTGGTGCAAGCACATATGCTACTGCTACGATTGCTCCGACAACAACGAGTCCGATGAGAAGCTTGAGCAAGGTCTTCGGGTTGTTGATGCCACCGATGACAACTACTCCTGTCAATACAGCCAGAAGAGCTATGCCGGCGTAAGCATAGGTACAGTAGAGCAGAACGTCCACTGCGGAGTTGCCGTTTGTCTCAAATCCTACTACGAAACCGTAGAGGCTGATTACGACTCCCAGGACGAACAATGCTGCCAGGACCCATTTGATTATTTTTTCGTATTTCATTGTGTGAGATTCAATTATTTGCTCTGATACTTAACCAAGATATCCATCAATGAGATAGATGCATCCTCCATGTCGATGGTGAGTGACTCAACCTGTGAAAGGATGTAGTTGAAGAAGATCTGAAGGATAACGGCAACGATCAAACCACCCACAGTAGTGATGAGGGCCACCTTCATACCACCTGCTACGACTGCTGGAGACATGTCACCTGCAACCATGATGGCGTCGAATGCCTGGATCATACCGATAACTGTTCCCAAGAATCCGAGGGATGGAGCGATAG
>JAFVVN010000064.1 GCA_017502125.1 Bacteroidales bacterium
TCCCCTTAGGAGTCATGCGGATGAGACCATCACCCTTGGTTCCAAGCCATATGTTGCCTGCAGAATCTTCGAAGATCGAATATATGACCCCCACGTCCTGTCCCTTCTTCTGGGGATAGCGCACGCAGGAACTGAGGTCCGGCTCATACTTGAAGAGCTCACGGCTCTTGGTAGCCACCCAAAGGTTGCCGTTGCTGTCTCTCAGCATGGCCCGGACTTCTGAAGAAGACTTGGTGTCATCCGATCTGGACGGAGGCACCACCACCTCGACCTTCGGATCTATGACCGTAACCCTTTCAAGTCCCCTGCCTACAGTCGACATCCAGAGCACACCGGAATCATCGACCTCGTAGCATGCGACACCGTTCATGAAACGGCAATCTGGATGTTCCTTCACATTGTGAAGCGGAACAATCTCATCGGCACTGCGGTCGTAATAGCCGAAGCCGTAATTATTCATCTTTATCCATAGTCTGCCGTCATGATTCACAACACGCGCCAGCGTGTCCACATAGTACGACATGACATTGCTGCTGTGCTCATAGTGTCTGAACCTGTCACGCTTCCTGTCGTAGGACCATATACCCGTCCTCTCGGTAGCTATCCACAGGAGTCCCTCGGGATCCGGATAAAGATATCTGACACGTCCCATGTCAGTCCTGAAGACATCCGGCTCAAGAGTCTGAGCATCAATACTTGCCACAGCATCCTTGCGGAATCCGAGGAAGATGTCGTCATCCCTGCCGGTAAGGGTCATGGAAGTGACTTCGCCCACACCCAGCCCGCTGAAATCAGATATGTGCTGCTCCCTGGTGTCCATGTCGACCGAGAGAAGATGGTCTCTGCAGGCAAAGAACAGCCTGCCGTCCTTCTCGGCAAACGAAACCACATCTACATTCCTCGCCAGAAGGGAGTGCTGGCCACCGCTGATCATCGCGAGTCCGACTTCCGAAGCTATGTAGATGTCAGACTTGGAGTCCTCATATATGCCGGTCACATATTTTCCGACACTGCCTGCGGAATTGTTCAGATAGGTCTCGAATGTGAGATCCTCGTGAATCCTGACAACGCCTGCTCCTGAAAGGGACACCCAGACATCACCGGATGAATCGCAGAAGAATTCGGTCACCTTCGGATTAGTGAAGTGAATATCCTGAAGAATGTCGGATATGGAAACGAACACCTCCTGCCGGACATCAAAACGGTAGAGATGTCTGTCATAGGTCATCACCCACAGATAGCCGGATGCATCTTCCTCCATCAAGGTGATTCTGTTGTGGGACAGGTTCGAATAATCCCCCGGACTCATCGTGTAGTTGACGAAGTTCACCCCGTCATAGCGGCTGAGTCCGAACCATGTGCAGAGCCACATATAGCCCCTGCTGTCCTGATGGATGTCACATATTGAATTATATGGAAGGCCATCATCGGACGAATAGTGCTCGAATATAAACTCCAATGGCTCGGCCTTGACATTGCTGAAGACCGAAACCAATGAAACAAGCAGGACTGCTGATATGTGACGGCGTAAAATCATCAGAACACCTTAAAATACCATTCTGTCTTTACATACTTGCCATGCTTATCCTGTTCAGAGCCACAGCTCAGGACATTCTCCGGAGTGTATTTCTTCACATCCTTCGCCTTCAGCTCATGAGACCATTTCACACGTTCGCCGGCTGCTCCGGGGCCTTTGCTCCCATATTCCGCATAGAAGGTCGTCTTCTCGGCGTAAGGTTTGTTCCAGTTATGCCATCCCTCCGGAAGGATATGGTCACCGAGCTCGCAGTCAATGAATACGGTCCTGGCAAAAGGTCTCCACGGACGGCCGAGATAGACCTTCTGAGCATCTTCGTTATGGATGAGACGGCAGTCCTTGAAGACATATCCGAATTCCTCACCCTGAGGAGTGGAAGCTGCTGTCACATAGCTGTTCTTCTTGCTGAGGATGGTGCAGTCCTCGAACCAGCAGGTCGATGCACCGAATATGAAATCGGTGGTTCCTTCTATCCAGCAGTTCCTGAAATACTGTCTCTGTCCTTTACCGTATGTGTAGATCGTGTCCTGGTTGGCAACGAAACGGCAGTTTATGAATGCCACCCTGTCTCCGTCCACGGTTATGGCACATGCCTGGCCTATATCCTTTCCTTCACCCGAAGCATTCTCTATGGTGAGGTTTTCTGCGAGGAAGTCAGATGCATACAGGAAGACAGTGGATGTTGCGGATGTGCCCATCTCATATCCCGTAGGCCCGGTCTTCCTTGCGTAGTCGCTCCATCTGATCACCGTCTTTTCAGCCGACTGGCCGATCAGATGCAGTTTCTGCTTATTTGTAGGAATGGTGACCTTTTCCTCATATATTCCATCCTTTATATATATGGTGGTCTCATCCTGCTTGCAATAATCAGGTGCGGCATCCACGGCTTCCTGCACCGTGAAGAAGTCACCGCTTCCATCCTTTGCAACGACAAAGTCATATTCAACTACATGCGCGGCGAGCTCAGGAATGATCTTCACGATCTCAGGCAGGAGGAGGTTCACTATCCGGCGGGCTCCTGCAACATTTGTGTGTGTATTGTCCTTCAAGCCCTTAGGATGCTTCGGATTTGTTCCTTCGTCAAGCCACATATAGTACTTCCTGGTGGCTTCATCGCCAAGAGAGATCAGCCACTGCTGAGTGATTTCATTGGCATCTATGAGTGGAAGGCCATATTCCTGAGCAACCTGCTTTACGGCTGCAGGATAGTCTCCATGACAATCGGTCTTGAGTTTTCCCTTATCGTCAAACCACCTGCGTGACACCGGAGTGAAGAGTATCGGCTTTGCTCCCACACTCAGGGCATGGTCGATGAAAAGACGTATATTGTCCTGATATGCTCCGAAGGCGGCAGCATAGCGCGTCGTATCCGACTCCTTGGAATCATTATGTCCGAACTGGATGAAGAGATATTCTCCCTTCCCGAGGTCCTTCTTCACCCTGTCCCATATGCCCAAGGTCTGGACGCTCTTGGTGCTGCGTCCGTTCTGGGCATAGTTCGCGACAACCACATTGGTATCGACATGAGACTTGAGTCTCTGACCCCAGCCACGTTCCGGATTTTCATAAGACAGGTCCTTGTCCGCCATGGTCGAGTCACCCATAAGTCTGAGGACTATCTTGTCCTGCGCGGCAGCAGAAAGGGCAACGAGGAGTGCTGCGGCCACTATTACCAGTTTCTTCATTATTCAACTACAAGATTTGATGAATTATATCTGAACACCTCAGGAACTTCGTTTCCTGACGCATCGGAGCAGTCTTCGATGACCACATTGGTGCAGTTGGCCACACTGTATCCGGATCCTTCCGACTGGGTTATCCTGACATCCCTGAGGACCACATCTGTGGAATAACGCAGGTCCGCTCCCTTCTCGGAAACTATCTGGCAGTCCTCCACCACTATATTCTCGATATTCTTTTCAGGTATGCCGTTGAAATACATTGCCCTTGCGGCTCCCGTGCACTTTACGTCGCTTATGAAGATGTTCCTGAACTGAGGTGTGGTCTCATCGGCAGGCACATATTCCACATCAAACGGTGAAGCGCCCTCTGCAGCAGCCTCGACAGCGGATTTTCCTCCATAATGAAGGTCAAACAGCAGAGGTTCTGTCGGGATATTCATCATGACGATATCTTCAATATAGATATTCTCCACAACTCCTCCACGTCCGCGGCAGCTCTTGAAACGGAGCCCCACGTCAGTTCCGAGGAAACGGCAGTCAGTAACCTTGATGTTCTGCACACCTCCGGACATCTCGCTGCCAACGACGAAACCGCCATGACCGTGGAAGACTATGCAGTTGTCCACTATGAGATTGCGGCAAGGTCTCGCCCTTCTGCGTCCGTCCTCATCCTTGCCTGACTTTATGCAGATGGCATCATCGCCCACATCAAAGCTTGAATTTATCACGAGTACATCCTCACAGGAGTCTACATCCAGACCGTCTCCGTTCTGCGAATACCAAGGGTTACGCACGGTGATATTGTTGATTATCACATTCTTACACATCAAAGGATGGATATTCCAGCATGGAGAGTTCTGGAAAAGGCAGTCCTCAAGAAGGACATTCTCGCAGTCCTTCAGGCTTATCATCACAGGACGAAGGTAGGTCTTGACGCTGTTCCATTCCTCCTCGGTCTCCAGGCCCTGAGGCACATTGAAGGCATCACTCACGACAGAGCCCTTGAATGATGAGGAATCAGGATACCAGAGATCGCCCTTTTCATTTGTAAATCCTCCACTCTTGAGCAGGTTCTTCCACTGTGATGGAGCTATCTTCGACTTCTTGACCTGTCTCCATGAGTCACCGTTTCCGTCAATCGTACCACCACCGGTGATCGCGATGTTACGCGCTCCCACGGCATTGATAGGGGAAATGCATCGTCTGGTGTCGAGACCCTCGAAGACGGTCTCGACTATAGGATAGAGATCCCTGTCGGTCGAGAAGAGGAGGATGGCATCGGGCCTTATGTGAAGGTCTATATTATCCTTCAGAGTGATCGGACCGGAGAGCCATACTCCTGTAGGGACAACCACACGTCCGCCGCCATGCTCGCTCAGGACCTCGATTGCCTTGGCAAATGCTTCGGAATTGAGGGTCACACCATCGCCCACTGCACCGAAATCACGGATATCGACCTCTCGGGCCGGAATCTGCGGTCTCTGCACCTTTTCCATTTCAAAAGGCAGATCTTCATAAAGATATGCGAACTCATAACCCGAGTCGCACGAGGCGAGCATGATGACTGCCGAAGCCAATGCCGCCAAAAGATGAATTCCTTTATTCTGTCCTGTCATGGTAAAAAAATTAAAGTCTAAAGCGTAACTCCTGATTTGAAGATGGCTATCTCGCTGTAGCCGGATTTTTCATTGTTTGTATGGTTGCCGGATGCAAGACCAAGAACGAAGTCTATGAAAGCCCTGTCCACTTCCTCTGCCGGAGTACCGTCCACGATGGCACCGGCGTTGAAGTCAATCCATAACGGCTTGTTTGCAGCAAGGGTGCTGTTGGTGGATATCTTTGCCGTCGGCACAAAGGTTCCGAACGGAGTTCCACGGCCGGTGGTGAAGAGGACAATCTGACATCCCGCAGCAGCCAGGGCTGTAGACGCAACCAGATCGTTTCCAGGGGCGCTGAGCAGATTCAGTCCCTTGATCTTCAGCCTCTCTCCATAAAGAAGCACATCCCTGACTATTGAATTGCCTGACTTCTGAGTGCATCCGAGCGACTTCTCCTCAAGCGTGGATATACCCCCTGCCTTGTTTCCCGGCGAAGGATTCTCATATACAGGCTGATCGTTCTTCATGAAGTAGGCCTTGAAGTCATTGATCAGACGGACAGTCTTGTCAAATGTCTGTTCATCCTGACAACGAGCCATGAGGATGGTTTCGGCACCGAACATTTCAGGGACCTCGGTCAGGACTGTAGTTCCGCCCTGAGACACGATCCAATCCGAGAACCTGCCCAGAAGCGGATTGGCAGTGATGCCGGAAAATCCGTCGGAACCGCCGCACTTGAGTCCCACCTTCAGTTCGCTTACAGGAATATCCTCACGATGGTCTTCCCCGGCAGCCTGGGCTATCTCACGCAGAAGATTCAATCCGTATTCGACTTCATCACCCTGGATCTTCTGGGACTCCATGAATTTCACGCGGGTCTCATCCACTTCACCCACAAGTTCACGGAAAGATGAAAGCTGGTTGTTTTCGCAACCGAGAGCCACGACCAGCACACCGGCAGCATTAGGATGATGCACCATGTCAGCCAGAATCTTCCTCGTATTTTCATGGTCATCTCCGAGCTGTGAACATCCGTAGTTATGAGGAAAGTCTATCACCTTCTCAATGGAAGGATAGGCCGCCATATCCTTTTCAAACTGCTTCCGGATGTTCTGCACCACTCCGTTGACACAGCCCACGGTCGGGATGATCCACAGTTCGTTTCGGATTCCCGCTCTGCCGTCTGAACGACGGTAGCCTTTGAAGAATGCCTGCTCGGAGGCCGGTTCAGTCTTCTTAAGGTCTGGCTGATATGAGTACTCAAGAATACCTTCCAGATTGGTCTTCAAGACATTATGGTCTATCAGGCCTCCTTGGGGAACTGCCTGAATGAGATGTCCTATAGGGAAGCCGTATTTGATGACGTCTTCACCTTCCCCCATATTTCGCAATGCAATCTTGTGACCGGCCGGAATCGGTACGACCGGAGTTATCTCCACCCCGTCGATATTGAAACATGCTCCTGCATCCGCATCACTTACCGCCACTGCGACATTGTCAGTCGGGTTAATCTTTATGAATGTTGACATAATTCACATTATATTACTGATGCAACAGCTGCACGCATACCTTCGCTCTGGATGATGTCGAGGTCAGCTGTCACGAGATCTGTCAGACCAGGGATGGCATTGAGGTCTTCACCCCAGATGAATTCAGCGCCGAGGACACCTTCCGCCACCTTGCGGAGATCGCCGGAAGCCCACAGTTCCTTCAGAAGTGCCATGATGGCCGCATCATCGTTAGGGACAATTTCGACATCACCTCTCTTGCCGCCTTTATAGTATGTGATTATCGCAGCAAGTCCGAGCACAAGTCCCTGAGGCAGTTCGCCCTTACGCTCAAGATAGGTCTTAAGACCAGGAAGATCGCGGGTCTTGTACTTAGGGAACGAGTTCAGCATTATGCTGGTCACGAAATGCTTGACATATGGGTTCACGAAGCGCTCAACCACTGAATCGGCGAAGGCCTTCAGCTCCGGTTTCGGAAGATTGAGCGTCTCCATGAGCTCCTCATACATTACCTTCCTCACGAAAGCACCGACCTCGGGGTCTTCCACGCATTCCTTCACCGTATCAAGACCTGAAAGATAGCCTACAGGAGACAATACGGTGTGAGGACCGTTCAGAAGAGTGACCTTTCTCTCATGATATGGAGCCTCGCTTGGAACGAAGAGGACGTTCAGTCCTGCCTTGTCTGCAGGGAACTCGGCTGCAACAGACTCCGGAGCCTCAATCACCCATAGATGGAATATCTCGCCCTTTACGACAAGATTGTCCTTGAAGCCGATGCGCTGATGAATCTGGTCGATGGTATCCTTTGGATATCCCGGCACGATACGGTCCACGAGGGTGCAGTATACCCCGCAAGCCTCCTCGAACCACGTCTTGAATCCTTCACCAAGGTTCCACAGTTCGATATACTGATAGATGCACTTCTTGAGTTCCTTGCCGTTCAGGAAGATAAGTTCGCATGGAAGGATGATGAATCCCTTGCTCAGGTCACCGTTGAAGTGGTTATATCTGTGATAAAGGAGCTGGGTGAGCTTGCCCGGATATGAAGAAGCCGGTTTGTCTTCCAGCCTGCATGACGGATCGAACGCGATGCCTGCTTCCGTGGTGTTGGAAATCACGAAACGGATGTCAGGGTTCTCTGCCAGAGCCATATACTCGTCAAACTGAGTGTAAGGATTCAGACCTCTGTTGATGACATCGATCATCTGGATGGAATCTACTGCCTCACCCTTGTCAATGCCCTGGAGATTGACATGATAGAGTCCGTCCTGAGAGTTGAGCATGTCGACCATTCCCCTGTCGATAGGCTGAACTACCACTACTCCGGCATTGAAGTCAGTCTTCTGGTTTGTGTTCCATATTATCCAGTCCACGAATGCCCTCAAGAAATTGCCTTCTCCAAACTGGATCACCTTGTCCGGGTAACGACCCGCTTTTGCCGTTGTTCTGTTAAGTGTTTCCATGATATTTAGTTTTAATGATTATCCGTGGTATCGCAATAACGCAAATATAATTAAAATGCGCGTGAGCTTGATTATAAAGTTTGTACATTTGCAGTCGAATGAGAATTATTCATACATTTTTGAAGATTATTACACATTCAGGACAGCACATACATGCTATTTTTGCATGAGATAACACTAAATGACAAAAATATGGACTTCTTATCAAAAGTAAACGGCATTATTGGAGACAAGCCTTTCATCAATGATGATTTCATGCTCACGAACGAGTACGCAAGGGAGCTTTATCATGAAAGCGCAGAGAAGATGCCTATCATCGACTATCACTGCCACCTCGTACCTAAGATGATAGCTGACAACTACCAGTTCAAGGATCTGACAGAAGTGTGGCTTGGAGGCGACCACTACAAGTGGAGGGCCATGAGAGGCAACGGGGTCCCTGAAGAATTCATCACAGGAGGACGTGAGAGCTATGAAAAGTTCGAAAAGTGGGCAGAGACGGTGCCTTATACAATGAGGAATCCGCTATACCACTGGACACATCTGGAGCTGGCGAGAATCTTCGGAATAACAGACCTTCTCAGCCCGAAGACGGCAAGGGCCATATATGACGAGTGTACTGCAAAGCTTCAGACAGAGGAGTTCAGAGGCCAGGCCCTGATGAGAAGATTCGATGTCAAGGTGGTATGTACCACAGATGACCCTGCAGACAGCCTCGAATATCACCAGCAGATAAAGGATAATCCGTTCGGAACAAAGGTTCTGCCTACATGGCGTCCTGACAAGGCCATGGCAGTGGAGAAGACCGAGCAGTACCAGGAATATATAAGGAACCTGGGATGCGCCGCAGGGATGGAGATCAACACATATCAGGATCTCCTCGACGCCCTTCGCAAGCGTCAGGACTTCTTCCATGAAATGGGATGCCGCATCTCAGACCACGGACTCGAGAACTTCTATGCGGAGGATTTCGAGATGGAGGAGATCGACAAGATATTCCGCAAGGCTCTCAAGGGCAAGAGGCCAAGCCAGGAGGAAGTGCTCAAGTTCCGTAGCGCCATCCTTCTCGACTTCGCCCGCATGGACCATGAGAAGGGCTGGGCTCAGCAGTTCCACATCGGAGCGATCCGCGACAACAACACACGCATGTTCAATATCCTCGGCCCTGACACAGGCTATGATGCAATCCACGATGTATCATGTGCAGCAGCAGGCCATAAGTTCCTGAACAGACTTGCGATGGAGGACAAGCTCACCAAGACCATCCTGTACAACCTGAATCCTAAGGACAATGAAGTCCTCGCGACAATGGCATATACATTCAATGACGGCACCTGCCCAGGCAAGATCCAGCTGGGCTCAGGCTGGTGGTTCCTCGATCAGGAAGACGGCATGAAGAAGCAGATGAACGCACTTTCTTCACTCGGTCTCCTCAGCCGCTTCGTCGGAATGCTCACCGACTCACGCAGTTTCCTTTCATATCCGCGTCACGAGTACTTCCGCAGAATCCTCTGCAACCTCCTGGGCGAGGACATCAAGAACGGAAAACTTCCTCAGAGTGAAATGGAATTCATACATCAGATGGTGAAGGACATCTCCTACAACAACGCCGAGAGATATTTCAACTTCTGATCGGAATCATATGATTGACAAATCCGGCCGAGGCAACTGACTGTCGCTTCGGCCGGACTTCTTTTATTTCAGATGGGCATCGAGATAACTGAATATTTCCTTCTGCACTTCCTTTCCGCAATGGTGACCTCCGTTGAAAAAGACCGTCCGGAGATTCTGCGGATGGTCGGAATAATGACCCCGAAGGATATCAAATGCCTTCTGTGTCTTCTCCTTCGGGAAAAGGTGGTCCTTATCGCCGTTCAGGAAAAGCATCGGCTTCGGGGTCAGGAACATGCCTATATCCCCGAAATCCATCTGTTCACGCATAGGCATGACAGCCATCGAGTAGTCCGAAGCCTTCATTCTTTCCTCCCGGTCCAGGGTCGTCATCCAGGACAGAGCCACACCGCATTTCACTTCCTTGCAGAAAGCCGCAAGCATCCAGCAACGATGGGCACCCATGGAAAAGCCAAATGCCCCGATGTTCTTCCTGTCGACATAGGGCAGGGACCTCAGGAGTCTGACGGAAGCGACATCATCACGGAGCATCTTCTCCGCCCATATCACATTCCTGTCCATCAGGCTGTCATAGACGGATTTCTGACCGTCATAGACTCTGGTCTTCAGCGCCTTCAGCGTATCCTTTCTCGCCTTCTTATCCAGTTTTTTGTCAACGTCGGAAAGATGTCCGGTGTCTCCATATGTCAGTGCAGACCATCTCCGGGCATCTCCGGAAGACCTTTCACCCCAGTACAATGCATCAGAGACCAGGACCACATATCCTTGCCTGGCCAATGAATCCGCAAGAAAGACTCCGTCAAAATTCTTGTCCACCCACTGCCGGGCAGAGCGGGCAATATGGTCATCCTGCCCCCCGGACAGAAGGGACTCCATCGGCCGGACCAATTTCTCTTTCCCGATATCGAACCGGGCTCCGTGGTCATGCAGCATAAGCACAGCAGGGCAGCGTCGGGTTCTTGATGCCCCTTCAGGAACAAGCAGGTAGGCCTTTATCCTTTCTGCCTGAGCGTCTATGCCTGCCACAGTGAATTCCACATAGTTGCAGTCAAAACCGCCACGGTCCTCCGTAGCAAGGACAGTCATCTCCGGACGCATGGACTTCCCCACTTCCGGGACATATGTCGTTCCTGAAAACAGGAACACAAGCAATGAAATCAATACCAACATGGAGCAAAGATAGCGTTTTATTGCTGTCCTCCACCAAGGGCGCGATATAATTCTATGGCTGAAGATATCTTTTCATATGTATCCTGTGCCATCTATGCAATAATTCATATCTTTGTAAAGATTCAAATTTCAAGATATGAAACTGCCTGAAAACCCATCAAAAATTGTAGGCAAGACCTATACTGGCCAGAAGGATGACGAGGGCCGTCCTCACGGACATGGCATCATGGAATATTTTACCAGTGGCGAAAAGAAATACAAGTACGAGGGACATTTCGAGCACGGAGTGCGTTCCGGCTATGGAATATGGCATGAGACCCTCCAGCTAATCCGCGAATATGAGCCATGGGAGTGGGCGCAGATGGGAGATTATGACAGTGCCGGCA
>JAFVVN010000012.1 GCA_017502125.1 Bacteroidales bacterium
ATTTTCGGTACCATCAGGCGCTAAATCACTCAAAACTCTGCCTGTCGGTCTCACAGGTAAAGTATTGATTTGGTAAAAGAAATAACGTAGACAAAAAGGAGCGAAGCGACCAAGTCCTCCTCCCGAGGAGGAGGATTTAGGAGGAGGGTAACGTGAATAGATATTTTTCATATTTATGTATGCCTTAGCCCCAAGCTCTAAGTTGAATGTTTTCAATAAACGAAATAACGTAGACAAAATATGAAAGGAATTTTTATAGCATACGACCAGGCATATAACATGGAGATAGCCGATGCGATGGAAGAAATCGGCGTCAGAGGCTTCACCATGTGGCAGGATATAGCCGGACGTGGAAGCGAAACAGGTGAACCCCACCTTGGCAACCACGCATGGCCTACAATGAACAATGCCATCCTGACATTTGTCCCTGACGAAAAGGTGGATGATATCCTTGAAATGGTCAGGGCAAAGGACGAAGACACCCCTGCGTTGGGTCTGAGAGCCTTTGTGTGGAATATCGCAAAGTCTTACTGACATACCTCGGCTTTTTTAGGCCAATAAAATAGGTATCAATATTGTAAATCCAACCGCAAAAGTTTATATTTGTGGTTGGATTCTTCGTTTTGCCATCCTGAAAAAAGTGAGGAATCCGGTAGTAATAATTTAAAAACATCAATATTATGGCACATGTAATAACAGACGCGAATTTCGCTGAGACTTTGAATACTGATAAACTTGTGGTTGTGGATTTCTGGGCAACATGGTGTGGACCTTGCAAGGCCATCGCTCCTGTCGTTGATGAACTGGCGACTGAGTATGAGGGCAGGGCAGTGATCTGCAAGTGCAATGTGGACGAGTGTGACGATGTCCCTATGAACTATAACATCAGGAGCATCCCTACCCTTCTTTTCTTCAAGAACGGAGAGGTTGTGGACAGACATGTAGGTGCTGCTTCCAAGGCAGATCTTGCAGCTAAGATAGACGCTAATCTTTAATCCCGCATGGCCATGAAACGTTTCTTGTCGATAGCATTGATCTGTGCTGCAGCTCTTTTCAGCGCGGTTCAGGCGAATGCTCAGAAGTTCGGTGTGATCGGAGGACTTACATTTTCAAGCATCGAGAATATTGATAACAGCTCTAAGACCGGCTGGAACCTTGGTGCAACCGCTCAGTTCAAGCTCCCTCTTGGATTTTCTCTTCAGCCGTCGCTGATATATAACTCCAAGGCTGCCCAGCTGGGTGGAACTCTGGCCACAGGAAGCCTGAATGTGGGTTATCTGGAACTTCCGGTCTCTGTTCAGTGGGGTCCGGACCTCTTGATTTTCAGACCTTTCATTGATGTTTCTCCATATGTGGGCTGCGCTCTCACCAGCGATATGTCCGTGGAGACCCTCCTGACCAAGGAAGAGTGGAATACCTCAAACCTCCAGCGTTTCGAATATGGTCTCGGACTGGGTGGAGGTGTTGAAATATGGCGTTTCCAGATTCTGTGCAGATATAACTGGAACTTCGGACCTCTGTTCAATGATGAGGGAAAGCTCAGTAACATCCCGCAGATGGAGGAGGCCCTCAAGGACAAGAACTTTGGAGGCGTGACACTTTCGTTGGCCCTGCTTTTTGGAAAATAGAATGAAGAAGATAGCAGTATTCTGTTCGGCAAGTCTTGAAATAGATACCAAGTATAACAAAGTCGCCCGCGAGTTCGTCAGGGCGGCTTCGTTGCGTGGATATGGGGTGGTTTCCGGAGGTACAGTAAAGGGTACGATGGGAGTGATTTCCGATGAACTGGTGGCATGCGGCGGGTACCACAAGGGGGTTATTCCGCATTTCATGGAGCAGTATGTGTATCCCAAGCTTTCCGAACTGGTGTGGACTGACACTATGGCCGAGCGCAAGACAGAAATGCGCCAGGGAACATGTGCTGTGGTGGCGCTCCCAGGCGGTGTGGGTACTCTCGATGAGTTGATTGAGACTGTGGCTCTCGTGCACCTCAAGAGATATGACGGGAAGGTGGCAGTGCTGAATCATGATGGTTTCTATGAGCCTCTGAAACGGCTTCTCGACCATTACCTTGAGACTAAGATGATGCCGCTGTCGACACGTGAGAAGGTGATTTTTGCAGACTCGGTCGAAGAACTGCTGGACAGGCTTGAAGATTAGTCTTATGGATATATCGTCAATAAAGGAATTTCTTGGAAGCGATTGGACTGCGGTGCAGGAGAGCATTACTTCTGCACTGGACAGTGATATATCCCTTCTCAATTCCACAAACAGATCCATTCTTTCACAGTCCGGAAAGCAGCTCAGGCCTATGCTTGCCCTCATGGTGGCTCGTGCCTGTGCCGGCAGGGCCGGGGATGCATGTGTCAGATATGCTGCGGCTGCAGAACTTCTTCACAATGCGACCCTTCTTCACGATGATGTTGCTGACGGAAGTGAACTTCGCCGCGGCAAGCCGACCATAATGTCGCTGATGGGACCGTCTGTGTCTGTCCTTGTAGGAGATTATTGGCTGGTCAAGGCCATGGAGCTGATTCTTCAGGATGGAGAGACTGATGTGCAGGTGATAAGGATATTCTCCAAGACACTGAGCGACCTTGCGGAAGGAGAGATGCTCCAGCTCCAGAAGGCGCAGAACGGTGACACTGTCGAGGAGGACTATCTGAGGATAATCTACAACAAGACAGCGTCGCTGTTTGAGGCGGCCTGTGTGTCTGCAGCCATATCGGTGGGCGCTCCTGAGGCATATGTGGAGGCTGCCAGAAGATATGCCGTGGCTTTGGGACTGGCATTTCAGATCAAGGATGACATATTGGATTATTCCGGTACCGAGTCTGTGGGCAAGCCGTTGGGAGTGGATATTCTTGAGCAGAAGATCACCATCCCGCTTCTTGGAGCCTTGAGGAACGTTTCCGGGGAAAGGTCTGAGGAAGTGCGTGCGATGGTGAAAGATATAGTGGGTAATCCGGGGCTCAGGGATGAGATAGTCAGATTCGTGAAGGAGAACGGAGGACTTGAGTATGCTGTGAAACGTCTTGGTGAGTATGTTCAGGAGGCGGTCCATGCCCTGGATGTCCTTCCGGATTCCAAGGAGAAGGCAGGTCTGGTGGAGCTTGCGCGCTACACTGCAATTCGTGACAGGTAAGGTCACGGCCGGGCTTTTCGGGAAATCCATAAAAATAAGGAACGAATGCGTTTTTCAGATATAATAGGAAATGCCGATGTGGCGAAGACTCTGGTGTCCATGGCGGACAGCGGAAGGGTGGCGCATGCCATGCTCATGTACGAGAACGAGGGCTGCGGTGCTCTGGCTTTGGCCTTGGCATATGTGCAGTATCTGAACTGCAGCAACCCTCATGACGGGGACTCATGCGGAGAGTGTCCTTCGTGCCGTCAGATGGCCAAACTTATTCATCCGGATGTCCATTATGTGTTTCCGGTGAACAAAGGCCCTAAGACTTCTGATGACAAGCCGACTTCGGAATCCTACATGAAATACTGGAGGGAGCTGGCAATCGCGAATCCATATTTTGTGGAGGCGGACCTTCAGAGGGCGATAGGCATCGAGAGCAAGAACGGACTGATTGCTGTGGCAGAAGCCAGGAACATCATCAGCAAGCTCTCCCTGACTGCCGTTGCAGACGGATACAAGGCGGTGATTTTCTATCTGCCGGAAAAGATGAATCAGGAAACTGCCAACAGGCTTCTCAAGATGGTGGAGGAACCGCCGGTCCAGACCCTCTTCATCTTCATAACCCATGCTCCGGAGAAGGTGCTCCAGACCATATTCTCCCGTTGTCAGAGCATAAGGGTCCTGCCTCTGACCAAGGAGGAGGCCGAGCAGGTGAAGGCTTTGAATCCGTTCGATGACAGCGAGGAATACAATGTCTTCATGGATATGTTTTCCGACCTGATGAATGCTCTTGTCTCACGGGATCTCATGGGGGCTCTGGAATGTGGGGAGAGCATGGCGGCTCTTGAATCGCGTGAAAAACAGAAAGCTTTTTGTACCTTTGCGGGTGAATGTATAAGAAAGATATTCATGTTCCAGCAGAATCTTCCTCAGATAGCGGGGGTTTCTGAGCAGGAGCAGGAATTTTATGTCAATATGGCCGGACGATGCGGAAGGAAATTCTGTTCGCGTTCGATGGCTGATGTTGAAAAGGTGGTGGCGATGATCGACAGGAATGTGAGTTCCAAGATACTTTTCACGGACCTTGTCAACAGAATGTTTTTGAATATATGATTGAATCTAAAGAATATGATTGCTCCAGAGGCTGTGTGGTGGAACATACTGCCAGTGGTGAGACAGAGTGCACCTATCGTCAGGGGTGCTGCAAACTTGAAGTCTATGACTGGCTTCAGGGGGTGAATCAGGAGCAGTTCGACGACTTTTTCGAGGTGCGTTTCAAGAATACGCGCAAGGCTATATTCCGCAATGCTTCGGGTCAGAGTCTGAAGACCGGGGACCTCGTGATCGTGGAGGCGACAAATGGTCACGACCTTGGAATCGTGACTCTTGAGGGCCCTATTGTTGGTCGTCAGATGAAGTGCAAGAGGGTGAATCCGGAGAACTTCGAGTTCAAGAAGATATATAGGAAGGCCAAGCTTTTCGATATTGAGAAGTGGCAGGAGGCGATTGCCCGTGAGCATGAGACCATGATCCGTTCACGTCAGATTGCAGCCGAGCTCGGCCTGGAGATGAAGATCGGAGACGTTGAGTTCCAGGGAGACGGCACCAAGGCTATCTTCTATTACATAGCAGACGGCCGAGTGGACTTCCGCCAGCTCATCAAGGTCTTTGCAGAGGAGTTCCGCATCAGGATCGAGATGAAGCAGATCGGAGCGCGTCAGGAGGCCGGTCTGATAGGTGGACTCGGAGTCTGTGGCCGCGAGTTGTGCTGTTCGAACTATATATCAAGCTTCCAGTCCATAACCACTTCTGCGGCACGTATCCAGGATCTTTCCCTGAATCCCCAGAAGCTGGCAGGTCAGTGCGGCAAGCTCAAGTGCTGTCTTAACTATGAGACGGCTGCATACATGGATGCACAGTCGAGAATTCCGAAAGTCAACAACCCTTTGGAGTTCCAGGACGGACTGGCATATCTGATGAAGACCGATATACTTCGTGAAATCATGTATTTCTCATACGATCCGTCATCTTTGGCGAATCTCTATCCTCTTTATGCTGAGGAAGTATGGGATATAATCCGCATGAACCGTAATGGTGTGAAGCCTGAGTCGCTCAAGGAGGATTCCGCTCCTGCCGCTCCTGAGTTTGTGACAGCTGTCGGAGATGATGCCATCAACCGTTTCGATGAGGCACGCAAACGCAAGAAAAAGAAAAGATCCGGGGGCAGCCGCTCCAAGGCAAATGTCGGTGAAGGCAGTCAGTCTGCACCAAAGCAGCGTGAGGACTCACAGCCGGCTGAGCGTCGGGAGTCCCGTGGTGAGGGGAGAGGAAGAAGGAACCGTGGCAATCGTGATGGACGCAAATCTAAAACGGAATAGTCATGGGAAAGGACAAGCTGAGAAAATTCCGTGAAAACGAGACCTTCCGCTGCATGATTCAGCCGGAGACTTCCGAGGTACTGAATCGTGACCATCCCATCAAGGGCAATTGGTGTCGCGACTTCTTCTGTAATGACAACCCTATAGTCGTGGAGTTGGGTTGTGGCAAGGGTGACTACACGGTGGATCTTGCAGAGCGTAATCCTTCGTTCAACTATATCGGCATCGACATCAAGGGCGCCCGTCTGTGGAAGGGTGCAAAATATGCTGAGGAACATGGTCTGAAGAATGTGGCCTTCCTTCGCACCCGCATAGAGTTCATCGAGTCGCTTTTTGCTCCGGGTGAGGTGTCTGAAATATGGATAACCTTTGCTGACCCTCAGATAGGACGCGAGAAGAAACGTCTCACAGCACCGCTCTTCATGTCCCGTTATCGTAATTTCCTGAAGCCCGGTGGAATCGTTCATCTGAAGACAGACAGCAGGTACCTCCACGAATATTCCCGTGCAATGGCCGAACAGAACGGTCTTAAGATCCTTGCCTGTGCCACCGACATATATGGCGCTGACCGCGAGCGACTTTATGCAAGCGGCCTTTCTTCACTCTGCGGCCGTGATGCGGTGGATGCCTTGTTCGAGGTCCAGACCTTCTATGAGTCTCAGTATCTGGCCCAGGGTTTCCCCATCACATATCTCTCATTCCTGGCAGACCATGAAGGCCCATATGTCTCCCCTGAATGGGACGAGGATACCTGGAAGGGTGAGAATCACCATTTCGTGATACCTTCAGGTCTTCCCGTAGCATCGAAATTCTATCCTGACGAGCAGAATACCCTATAGCCCGTTTTACTAATCAGTTGATGTACAATATGTTATATTAAAACGCCTGCTCCATTTGCCGCAGGCGTTTTTGCTTAAGTGGCTGAGAACCATTGAGTTGTGTGTTGGTGGGGTGTGGGGTCAGACATTCGTCCAGTGGATGCGGATGCCTTTGCGTTCCATTCCACGGAACCAGGTCATCTGGCGCTTTGCAAACTGGTGTATGGCTGTGGCCAGTTGCGTGCGCATCTGTTCGAACGTCAATTCCCCTTTGGCATATAATGTGACGAATTTATATTCCAGACCATAATATATAAGGTCTTCCGCCGGAATCGGATGACGTTTTCCCTCGGAGTCGGGAGTTATGGCTGTATGGGTTCCGTTCAGCAGACTTCTGATTTCTTCCACCATGCCTTCTTCCAGACGTGAGTCCAGGCGGCGGTCGATTCTCGCGTTTCTTTCGTCGCGGCTCACAAGAGTACCTATATAATATGTGTTCTTTGGAAGGAATGCCGTCCGGTTCACAGGATGCTCCGCTTCATATATGGCAATCTCCAGAGCACGGATCAGACGCTTGCGGGTGTCGTAGTCGGTGCTGTTGTGAAGTGGTTTCAAGGCTGCCAGCCTCTGAATCAGTTCCTCGGTGGACTCCTTGTCCAGTTCTTCTCTGAGTGCCTGGTCCGCAGGAACTTCCGGGAGGGAATACCCGCATGTGGCTACTTCCACATATAGTCCTGAACCTCCGCAGAGAATCGGAATGCCACCCCTTTCCACAATGTCCCTGTACGCCTTTTCGAAGTCGCGCTGATATTCGAAGATGTTGTATTTTGCTCCGGCATCCACAATGTCCATCAGGTGATATGGAATCTCCTCATATTCAGCCAGATCCTTTCCAGTTCCAATATCCATCCCCCTATATACCTGTCTTGAATCTGCCGAAATTATCTCGGCTCCGGAGTACGGGAGGCAAGGGTTCCCCATCCCCTGCGGCCAGGGGGGTAGCACGCTTTCTTCACCCTTGCCTCCCGTGCTCCTCTTCTGAGGACGTCTTGCCGAAAGCAACGCATTGATCTCCCGTGCCAGGCGGACAGCATATTTCGTCTTTCCGGATGCCGTCGGGCCCAGGACACAGATCAGGTCAATCTCCCCAGACATGTACTTGTCCAGTAGTTCAGCTGCGTTGATTTCTTCTGCAGGAGGAAGTTCCGCCATCGGGGGAATCGGTGTGAAAGGTTTCTTTGCCATAGCGGTGCAAATATAGTGTTTTTATATCAAAGTCTGCCGTGCTGCTGAACAACCTGACATACAGATAGTTAATATATATTGCTCGCTGTCCCCGCCATGCGAGCAGTGTGTGCTAATCCTCTGGTGGTCAAATGATTATGTGCCACGCCTTTGTTTAATTATCAGAAAAGCATTACATTTGCATCGAAAATTAAGTTATTGAATTATGCCGAAAGCAAAGAGCAGTGTAGAGATAAAGAATAGGAGGGCTTCGTTTGACTATGAGTTCATCGAGACCTTCCAGGCGGGTATTGTGCTGACCGGCACAGAGATAAAGTCCATCAGGGCGGGCAAGGCCTCGCTGGTGGATGCGTTCTGCTATTTTAATTCCAACGAATTGTATATCAAGAATATGCATATCGCGGAGTACTGGTGGGGAAGCTGGGGAAAGCATGACCCGCGCCGTGACCGCAAGCTTCTTCTTAGCCGTAAGGAATTAAATAAGCTCCAACGCGCAGTCAAGGAAAAGGGATTGACAATCGTTGGAGTCAAACTCTATATAGCCGATAACGGATACGCCAAGGTTCTGATTGCCCTGGCCCGTGGTAAGAAGGAATACGACAAGCGCGCCTCAATCAAGGAGAAGGATCTCCGCCGCGAGATGGAGCGTATGTAGTATCGAGAATAAATCAGAAAGCCCCGTTAATTCCACCGGTCCTCCCCACTTCGTGGGTCCCCTCCCTTTTCGGGAGCCAATGCCGGATTGAATTAACGGGGCTTTCTGATTCCTGAATCAGTCTCTATATGTTATAGGTTGAACGCAGCCTTGATCATATCGACAGAGTCGAGGAGCTCCCAGCCGAAGAACTGTACGAGTTCCTGAACGTATTTTCCGTCGCGGCGAATCGCCACGGTTGCCTTGTATGGGTCGCGGCCCACATGACCGTAGGATGCTGTCGGTTCATAAATCGGCTTCTTCAGCCCGAACTTCTCTATTATCTTAGCCGGACGAAGGTCGAAAATCTCATTTATCTTCTCAGCGATTGCAGCGTCGTCAAGTCCGGAAGCTGCTGTTCCATAAGTGTTTACATAGATGCTCACAGGACGGGCAACACCGATTGCATATGAAAGCTGGACAAGCATTTCGCGTGCCACGCCGGCTGCTACCATATTCTTGGCGATATATCTTGCTGCATATGCCGCCGAGCGGTCTACCTTTGAAGGGTCCTTTCCTGAGAAGGCGCCGCCGCCATGTGCTCCCTTTCCGCCATATGTGTCCACGATGATCTTGCGGCCTGTCAGACCTGTGTCGCCGTGAGGACCTCCGATAACGAACTTTCCTGTAGGATTGACGTGAAGTATATGGTCACCCTTGAAGAGAGCTGCTGTCTCCGGAGCGAGGGATTCCACGAGCATCGGGAGAAGAATGTTCTGTACATCCTCTCGTATCTTGGCCTGCATCGCCTGGTCCACGCGGTCCTGACCGAACTGGGCGCAGCCGTCAGCATAGCTCATGTTGCCGAGGGAAGCCGGAGTGAACTCGTCGTGCTGTGTCGAGATCACGATGGTGTGCACTCGAACCGGGAGGTTGGTCTGTCCGTCATACTCGATGGTGAACTGGGACTTGGAGTCAGGACGAAGGTAAGGCATAAGCTCAGGCTGCTGCTTGCGTATCTTTGCCAGCATGAGGAGGGCCTGATGGGAGAGAGCCAGCGGAAGAGGCATATATTCTTCTGTGTCACGGCATGCGTAGCCGAACATCATTCCCTGGTCACCTGCTCCCTGAGCGTCAGCATCTTCGCCCACGACACCTCTGTTGATGTCGGCACTCTGCTCATGGAGAGCTGAGAGAATACCGCATGAGTTGCCGTCAAACATATATTCTGCCTTGTTGTATCCGATCTTGTCGATAACCCGGCGCACTGTCTTCGGAACGTCCACATATGCATCGTCCGAGCGGACCTCACCGCCCACAACCACGAGTCCGGTGCTGCAGAATGTCTCGCAGGCAACCTTGGCCTCAGGGTCCTGACGGAGGAACTCGTCAAGAATTGCGTCGGAAATCTGGTCCGACACCTTGTCTGGGTGTCCTTCTGACACCGACTCTGATGTAAAAAGATAGTTCATACCCTGTAATGCGTAAAATGTAATAAGTTGTCTATCAGTTAGTTGTCCAGAATCGCCTGCGGCAAATGACTCAGGCGATTTGATGTAATGTGCTGTGGGACAGGGGTTTATGTGCCGCGCTTGCTGGACATAATAAAAGCCCCACAAAAATGCGGAGCCGTCACAAAACACAAAACATTGATATGAAAGCGGTCATCATCGTCGGATGGCCTATTTTTCAATATTTTAGCATTTTTTAACGTGGTTGCAAGCAGCCAAATCTCTCCACATCCCCGACGACCCACCAAAGGAGCCACCGTTTTCGGGGCGCAAAGATAAACAAAAATCCGGATATGCAATACAGAAAGGTGGGTTTTTCTCAATATGCCGGTATGTTGAACGTTATGCCTGAAGACCTGCGGCAGATGGAGCAGGTCTGGATTATCAGGGCCTTCACCATGGAAATATCGTCTTTAAACAAGATTGTGTGACAAATAGATGTTGAAACTCCCTAAAATGTGTTATATTTGTGGATTAAAACTATCTATTAATCAACTAAACCGTTATGAAACAAACATTTAAGTGTCTATTTGCTGCTTTTGCAGCGATGCTTGTTGCCGTTTCTGCCTTCGCGCAGATTACGACATCATCACTTGGTGGACGCATTACTGATGCGAACGGTGAGCCAGTGATCGGTGCGGCTGTTGTCGCAACTCACGAGCCATCGGGAACTGTTTACGGTGTGACCACCAACACTGACGGACGTTATGCTATGAATGGTATGCGTTCCGGCGGTCCTTACAAGGTTGAGGTTTCTTGCCTTGGCTACAAGCCTCTCACCTACACCGATGTAAATCTTCAGCTTGCTGAGGCTTATGCATTGAACGGATCACTTCAGGATGACTCACAGATGCTTGGTGAGGCTATCGTGGTGGCTGCTCCTGCATCAAAGTTCGCAGCAGAGAAGACAGGTGCTGCAACAAACATCTCAAGCCAGCAGATGACATCTCTGCCTACAATCAGCAGAGATCTTACTGACGTTACAAGACTTTCTCCATACGGAGGAAACGGAATGACCTTCGGTGGTACTGACGGACGTACTGCAAACTTCACAGTGGACGGTGCGAACTTCAACAACAACTTCGGTCTCAGCGACGGTCTACCAGGAGGTGGAAACCCTATCTCTCTCGATGCTATCGAGGAAATGCAGGTGGTTATCTCTCCATATGACGTACGTCAGACCAACTTCATCGGTGGTGGTGTGAACGCAATCACCAAGTCCGGTACAAACAAGTTCATCGGAACTGCCTATGTATATCACCGCAACGAGAACATGCGTGGTAATCAGGTGGCTGGTATGGAGGTTGCAGGTGCTCGTGACCGTGACCGCAACACTACATACGGCTTCACCCTCGGTGGTCCTATCATCAAGAACAAGCTCTTCTTCTTCGTGAATGCAGAGTACTCTCAGACTCCTTCAGTGGCAGTGCGCTGGAGAGCTTCTGAAGATGGTGTGGGTGTGAATGAGAAATATCTCTCATATGCATCTAGAACAGACATGGAGCGTGTTCAGACTCATGTTAATGACAAGTATGGATATGACACAGGTTCTTTCACAGACTTCCCTGCAGACGAGAACAACCTCAAGCTCCTTGCTCGTATAGACTGGAATATCAGCGACGCTCACCGTCTTGCTGTACGTTATAACTATACTAACAATACTGCATGGAAGGCTCCTAACGCATCTTCTATGGACGGTGGTACACGTTCGGCTTTCGCCCGCACCTCTCTCTATTCTATGGCTTTTGCTAACTCTATGTACTCTATGAACAACCTCGTTCATACAGTGTCAGTGGACCTCAACAGCCGTCTCAGCGACAATCTTTCTAACCAGTTCCTCGCAACATTCTCAAAGCTCGATGACATCCGTGGAACAAACTCAGCTGAGTTCCCATTCATCGACATCCATGACGGTACAGGTACTACAACCCAGTACATGGCCCTCGGTTACGAGCTCTTCACCTGGAACAATGCGGTTCACAACACTGTAGCCAATGTCAAGGATGACCTTACATACTATGTAGGCAACCACAAGATCACTGCAGGTCTGAACTACGAGTATCAGATGGCTGACAATGCTTATATGAGAAACGGTACAGGTTACTATCGTTATGAGAGCGTTGACGATTTCATCAATGGTGCTGCTCCGGAGGTTGTCTGCCTTACTTACGGATACGGTGGAGACAAAAACCCTGCTGCACGCGTTCAGTTCCACAAGGCTGGTCTCTATGCACAGGATGAGTGGAATGTAAGCGAGTCATTCAAGCTCACTTACGGTCTTCGTCTCGACGGTCTCTTCTTCGACAACGGTGACCTTATGACCAACAACGCAATCAAGGAAATCGACTACTATACAAAGGCTGGTACAGTCCGCAACATCGACACAGGAAAGTGGCCTAACTCAAGCCTCACTGTTTCTCCAAGAATCGGTTTCAACTGGCACATCCTTGAGAACAAGAGCCTCACTCTCCGCGGAGGTACAGGTCTCTTCTCAGGACGTCTCCCTCTCGTGTTCTTCACCAATATGCCTACCAACTCAGGTATGGTTCAGTACCAGGCACAGATCAATAACAAGAATCTTGAGAAGATGTTCGGAAAGGATGATGAAGGAAATCCTGTATACACAATGGATGTGTTCAAGGGCGGTCTCGTGACAGATGCAAACGGAAAGGCTACAACTCAGGCCCTTCTCGACAAACTCATCGGTATGGGATATCCTGAGACAATTTCAGAAGAAACTGGTGCAGTTCCATCATCAATCTCAGCTGTGGATCCTAAGTTCAAGATGCCTCAGGTTTGGAAGACATCCCTCGCTCTCGACTACACAATTCCTGTTTCATTCCCATTCTCAGTCTCTGTTGAGGGAATCTTCAACAAGACCGTCAATGGTGTGACAATCTCTGACTGGAGCATGCTCCCAGTGAACGGCTTCGCAAGACTCAACGGTGCTGACAACCGTCCTATGTACCCTGGTACATTCAGAACCGGAACAAAGGCATTCGTTCTTGAGAATACTCACAAGGGATACGGATACTCAGGAAGCGTGACAGTGAACATGCGTCCTATCGAGGGACTCAGCCTCATGGCTGCATACACTCACACTGTATCCAAGGAACTTACCAGCATGCCAGGTTCAGCAGCTGAGTCTGCATTCACATATGTTCCTACAGTTGAGGGACCTAACAACATCAAGCTTCACAATGCTTTGGATGTGACCCCTGACCGTGCTTTCATTTCAGGTACATACAGCGACAAGGTGGGTAACCACTTCAGCCTTATTTATGAGACTTGGAGAAGAGGTAACTACTCATACATGCTCGCAAACGACATGAATGCTGACGGTTATAACTACGACGCTCTCTATATTCCTACAGATGAGCAGGTGGCAAACAACGAGTTCCGTTTCGCAACTCCTGACGATGCTACCCGTTTCATGGACTATGTTCATAATGACAAGTATCTCAGCAAGAACCAGGGCAAGTACGCAGAGGCTTACAGCGTACGTTCTCCTTGGGTCCACAGACTTGACTTCAGCTACAAGCATGACTTCAAGGTGAAGATCGGTCAGTCGGTGAACAAACTTCAGCTCAGCGTGGACATCAAGAATATCCTTAACCTCTTCAACTCTAACTGGGGTGTAGCCAAGTATATGAACTCTGATCTCAATGAGGGACGTATCCTCAAGTTCGAGCACATCGACTCAGAAGGATATCCGGTATTCTCTACACCTAAGCCGGTTCACGCAAATACTCAGACATTTACACCTAACATCTCAATAGGTCAGTGCTGGTATGCTTCAGTGGGAATAAAGTATATGTTTAACTAATTTATTTGAAGGAGATTATGAAACTTAGATATTTATTCTCAATGATTCTTGCGTCGGCTCTCATGTTTGTGAGCTGCGTGGACGAGATGGGCACAGACTCTTTCGACAACATCAAGCTGGACAAGACCATCCTTATCATTCCTGAGGCTGGTGGAACAGTTGAACTTAAGGTAAATGCGACTGAAGCGTGGGCTTTCGACACACTTTATACAGAGGATGTTTGGCCTAATGTTATCAAGCGTGATAAGAACAAGGAAACCGGTGAGGTAACTGTAAAGTCAGTCACTCCATCATGGCTCACAGTGGACACAATGGTAGGTGAGGTTGGTGAGACAGTTGTCAAGTTCACTGCCGGTGAAGTCTCTGGTGGACGCGAACTCGAGCTTTGCATCAAAGCTGGTGCTAATTCTCAGTTCGTGAAGATCCGTCAGGGATCGTTGACAATTACAAAAGCAACTGTTGCTGAGATTATTGCAGGACCAGAAGGAAAGCTCTATGAGGTTTCAGGAGTATGTACTGCCATTGCAAACACAACCTATGGTAACTGGTATCTTCAGGACAGTTCAACTGAAGATCAGCTCTACATTTATGGAACAATAAACGAAGAGGGTAAGTATGACTGGGATGAATTTGGCATCGAGATCGGTGACGTGGTTACAGTTCAGGGCTCATATGTTCTTTATAACGGAACTACCCCAGAGTTTGTCGATGCTTCTTTCATAAAGGTTGAGAAGTCTCTTGTAAAGGTTCTTACCGAGCCTCAGACAGTAGCTAAAGAGGGTGAGGAGATTGAGGTTGAGGTTGCTTACAAGGGAGAAGGTGTCTTCCCTACGATTCCAGAAGAATATAGGTCTTGGGTATCTGTTGTGGATATTCAGACTAGAGAGGGTGAGCCTACCAAGATTGAGCCTAATCCAGCAGATACTGCAACAGTGACTATTTCAGTTTTCGCTAATGCGGGTGGTCCTCGTAGTGCTGAGGTGGAGTTTGTTTCAGGTACTTCAAGTGTGAAGTATGCTTTTGAGCAGGATGGAACTCTCCTTGAAATCGAGGATGGATACTATTGGCTTATTGCAAACAATGCAGGAGCTAATGTAGCAGCAAGTCCGGTTCCAGCAGACAAGAAGTATGGATATCTTGCAGTAGCTGAGGCTACAGCAACAACAGCTCCTGGTGCGTCAGCTTTCTATTTCGCTGCTATTGAGGGTGGTTACACCATCCAGGATCTTAGCGGAAGATATTATTATCAGAAGGGCACATATGACAACTTCAATGTGTCTACTGAACTTCCTGAAAGTGGTCATATCTGGAGTCTCATCGCGAATGACGATGGCACGGTGAAGATTCTGAATACAGAAGTGAAGAAGTTCATCCAGTTCGATGCTGGCTATAACTCTTGGGGATCATATAGTACTGCGAAGGGTGTGCTTCCTGCACTCGTTTCTGCTGTTGCTCCTGTGATTGCAGATGGCAAGTACTATATTGAAGTGTCTGCCGGAGTTGCTACTCCTATTGACGCCGCTAAGACTTATGGCTATGTCAATGTTGCAGAAAAGGCAGAAGCAAACCTCTTCACATTCACCTTCACTGAGGGAGAGGGTTACACAATCTGTGATGCATCCGGAAGGTATTATTATCAGAAGGGAACTTACAACAGTTTCAATCTTGATGCAAATCCATCTGAAGGTCAGTATTGGAGCATTCTCCCACAGAAAGACGGTACAGTGAAGATACTCAACCGCTCTGTAAACAAGTGGTGGCAGTACTCTACAGGTTACAAGTCATTCGGTTCTTATGACTCACCGCAGGATGGAGGTGAACTTCCTAAACTCGTAAAATAACCTCCTTTCAGTTCTAAGGGAGGCAGCTCCCATGATTCAAGGAAGTAACCATATTCAAAGAGGTCGTTTCGGCGACCTCTTTTTTTGTGTACATATAACTATTTGACTAAATTTGTGGGATTATTATCCTATGATGAGGTCATTATATTCAATAATATTTCTATTCCTGTCTTCCCTTTTGGCAGTTTCTGCACAGGACAACTCGGTGGTGCTGAAGGGAAAGGTGCTGGATTCGGCTGACGGATACCCGCTTATAGGTGTTTCTGTGACTGTGGAAGGCAGAAGCGGGGGCACTATAACAGATGTGGACGGGCAGTATGAACTGAAGATTCCGAAACAGCAGTGCGAGGTGGTCTTCTCGTATGTCGGCTACGATGACAAGGTGATCAGATACAATCTAAAGAACGACTCGGCCTTCTCCAAGGTCGTGATGTATATGAACGTGACCCAGCTTGCAGATGTGGTGGTCACCGGAGTCTATGAGAGAAAGAAGGAGAGTTTCACCGGAGCCTCAGCCACCTTCAAGTCGGATCAGCTGAAGTCGGTGGGAACATCCAACGTCCTTCAGAGCTTGAGCACCCTGGACCCTTCATTCAAGATGATGGAAAGCACTCAGTTCGGTTCCAATCCTAACGTGATGCCGGAAATAGAGATCCGGGGAAAGACCAGCGTAGTGGGCCTGAAGGAGGAATATGGCACCGACCCGAACCAGCCTTTGTTCATCCTTGACGGATTCGAGACCTCGATCGAGACCATCATGAACCTCAATATGAACCGAGTGGCCTCTGTCACCATTCTCAAGGATGCCGCATCCACAGCCATCTATGGTTCCAAGGCATCGAATGGAGTCGTGGTGATCGAGACAAAGGCACCTGCCCGTGGCCGTCTGCAACTGTCTTATAAAGGCGATTTCGGTCTGTCGTTGGCGGATCTGAGCGACTATAACCTCATGAATGCCAGAGAGAAACTCGAATTTGAGACCCTGGCAGGAGTATATAAGGACAATTCAGGCGACCCTTTTGCACAGCTGCGTCTTGACGACCTGCGGAACCGGCGCCTTCTTGAGATTGAAAGGGGTGTGGACACATACTGGCTCAGCGAACCGGTGCGGGCCGGCTTCACCCACAAGCATAATATCTATGCGGAAGGAGGTGAGGACAAGATCAGGTACGGAATCGGACTCAGCCTGGGAAATACCGACGGTGTGATGAAGGGTTCCGACAGGCAGACTCTTGAAGGCAATGTCGACCTGATCTACAGGACAGGCAAGTTCCAGTTCAGTAACAAGCTGTCCATCAACTGGCTTGATGTCTCCAACCCCACTGTCTCATTTGCGGAATATGCCTATGCAAACCCGTATTACAGAAAGCGTGATGCCGATGGCGGTATAGAGAAATATCTTTACTATCCGGAGGACGGTGTGGATGACTATCCCGTGTCCAACCCTCTCTGGAATGCCCACCTGAACAACTGGGACAAGGCCTCCGGATTCGGATTCACCAATAATTTCATCTTCGAGTGGTTCATGACCGAGTCGCTCCGAATGAGGGCAAAGTTCGGTCTTACCAAGCAGGATGATGACGAACAGACCCGTCTTTCTCCGCAGCACACGCAGTTTGACGATGTGGGAGAGACGGAAAAAGGTCTCTATACCCACACTCAGATAAAGGAACTTGTCTATGAAGGTGATGTCGCTGTGACCTTCGGAAAGCTCCTTGCCGAAAAGCATATGCTGAACGCTGTCGGCGGGTTCAACTTCAGCAATAACCATCGACGCATCTATGGCTATTCGGCTACAGGTTTTACGGATGACCAGTTCGATGCCCCTTCTTTCGCAAACGGATATCCTGTGGGAGATTCTCCGGATTACAGCGAAAGCCTCAAGAGGGCTGCCAGTTTCTATATCAATGGCGGTTATGCATATGCGGAGCGTTATCTGCTGGACTTCAACTACCGACTCGACGGAGCCTCCATGTTCGGAACCGGAAACAGATTCAGAAACACATGGTCGGTGGGTACAGGATGGAATATCCATAATGAGCCCTTCCTGAAGGATTCGGACTTCTTCTCGCTCCTGAAGCTGCGCGGATCTGTCGGAAATCCCGGAAATCAGAACTTTTCGGCCTATCAGGCCTTCTCCACATACAAGTTCAACGGCTGGATGACCAACATATTCGGAACGGGAGTCATTCTGAACGCCCTCGGCAACACGGAACTGTCATGGCAGGAGACCACCAATTATGATGTCGGTGTGGACCTCACTTTCTGGGGTGAGCGCATCAACATCACATATGACTATTACTGGAAGCATACTGACCCGCTTCTTGCCATCATCACCACTCCGGGCTCCATGGGAGTGACCAGCGTAGCGATGAATGCCGGCAGCCAGAAGACACGGGGCTGGGAGGCTACAATGAGGATTTCTCCGGTCTACAGACCTTCGGAAGGCATCATGTGGAACATAAGTCTCAATGCCACCAGCTCGAAATCCCAGTATGCCGATATCGGCAACTCGTTCAGTGCCTTGAATGAAAGCGGAAAGACTTCACTTGTCGGCACCACGAGATATTATGACGGGGGCAGCCCGACAGCAATCTGGGCGGTTCGCTCTGCCGGAATCGACCCGGCGACAGGAAGGGAACTGTTCATAAAGAAGGACGGCACATATTCATTCACATACGATGTCAATGATGAGGTCGTGGTGGGTGACACCCAGCCGAAGGTGGAAGGACTTCTTGGAACTTCGCTATATTTCAAGGGACTTTCGATAGGCTGCTATCTCAGATACAGATACGGCGGGCAGGTGTTCAACTCCTCGCTTTTCCAGAAGGTCGAGAATATCGGAACCCAGGAAGTATATAACAACCAGGATAAGCGTGCACTTTACGACAGATGGTCCGAGAACAACAGGGAGGCATATTTCAAGGGAATCTCCCTTGTGCAGAGAACCGAAAAATCGTCCCGTTTTGTGATGGATGACAATTCTCTGGTGGGTGAATCCTTCAACATCGGCTACGAATTTCCGGACAGGATCGTGCGTAGGATGAGGATGGGGGCGCTGAATGTCCAGCTCAACATGACCGACATGTTCAGGGCCACGTCAGTGCGGGTGGAACGCGGTATAGACTATCCGTTTGCGCGGACGGTGACCATGTCCTTAGGTATAACTTTTTAACGTGGGAGGAAGGATGAAAAGGATATATACATATATTATATTGATGCTGACGGTGGTCCTGTCCTCATGTGATGCGTGGCTGGATGTCAAGCCATACGACAAGATGTCTCAGGACGAGCTTCTCTCCTCGGAGGCAGGATATATGAAGCTTCTCAACGGAATCTATATAGAGCTCAACCGTGACATGCTTTACGGAGGGGCTATGTCCATGGAAATGATAGAGATAATGGGAGGTGCCTATGTGATCGGAACAAACAATTCCGTCTGGGGCAACTACGCCGATCTTGCAGAATATGAATATGGTACGGATTACTGGCGTGCAAGGTTCAATGAGACATGGAACAAGGCCTATTCATTGATACTGAACTGTAATCTCCTGCTGGAGAACCTTGAGACGACGGATGTCAGGTTCACAGGGGACAATTACAAGATCATCAAGGGAGAGGCACTGGCTCTGAGGGCTATGCTTCACTTTGACATGCTTCGTCTTTTCGGACCTGTCTATTCGCGTAATCCTGAGGCGCTTTCCATCCCTTATTATAAGGTGTATTCGGTTGTCCCGAATGAAAGGCTTTCAGCTTCCGAGGTCGCTGCCGAGATAACCCGTGACCTTCATGAAGCCCGTATCCTCCTGGCAAACGACCCGGTCAGGACTTCCGGAACGATGGCGTCAGCTCCGTCAGATGGGGCCTCTTCATTCATGCATTACAGGAATCTGCGCCTAAACTACTATGCTGTGACCGCCCTGCTGGCACGTTCGGGACTGTATTTCGGCGACAATGATGCGGCATATAAGTATTCAACGGAGGTGATTGAAGCTGCCCGTGAAGTGTTCCCGTTTGTTGACCGGAATCTTGTGAGCGGATCTCCGGACGACCCGGACCGCATTTTCTCTTCAGAGGTGATCTTTGCGTTGACTCACTCGCAGAGAAACACAGTCTTCAAGGGATATTTCGACCCGAGCCGTATCCCGAACTACGTGTTCAGAATGGATAACGACTTGATGAGCAATGTCATATATGGTGGAGGTGCCACCACAGGAGGAAGCCAGGACGACTATCGATATCGTGTCAACTGGGTTGCGACCGGAGCCAACAGATACTTCTACAAATATTCCGACATGGTGGATTCAGGAAGCATCACCAACACGATGATTCCGATGATCAGGCTCGGAGAGATGTATCTCATTGCAGCGGAAAGCCGTTCTTCCGGTCTTGAAGCCGGAGTCTCCTATGTCAATCTTCTCCGTGCTGCAAGAGGGGTTTCGAAACTCCCGACCCTCACTATGGAGACCCTTCAGTATGAATATATAAGGGAACTTTATGGAGAAGGACAGCTGTTCTTCATGTACAAGAGGATGTTCTCTCCTGTGATATTTTCAGCGACGGCAAGCAGGAATCCGCAGCCGTCGGATGCCATCTTCGTCGTGCCGCTTCCATCCACAGAAACAGACAATTGATATGAAGCAGTATATAATCGCAATCGTCGCCGGTCTGTTTGTGCTGGCTTCGTGTCAGGAACGCAATCCTGACCTGTTCATGGATATTTCCGGAGTGTACTTCAATAACACGACCGGCGGTATGACAGTCGTCGACAGCCTTGATGTCACCTTTGTATATGAGGCTGAAGATGTTGTGGAGGTGCCCGTCAAGGTCCAGCTGCTTGGAAGGACGGCAGACGAGGAACGTCCTTTCGGAATCTCGGTTCATTCAGAAAACGCCCGGGAGGGGATTGATTACGAACTCCCACTGCAGGCGGTACTTCCTGCCGGTGAGTCGTCTGTCGACTATATCGTCAGACTGAAGCGTACTCCTGCGTTGAAGAGCGAGAAGAAGATGCTGCATCTTCGGATAAGTGAGAATGAGCATTTCGGACTCCCTGTCACGGAGATCGTCCAGGTGAGCGACACCGTGTCTGTCCTGGACTACCGCATATATTTCTCTGACATGTTCACCAAGGCTCCGTCTGCATGGGATGCCAATCTGCTCGGGGAATTCACCCAGAGTAAATTCGAACTCATCTGCAGGGTACTCGATGTCGATCCGGGTGATTTCAACGATTCGTCGCTGATGACCCTTGCCCGACAGCTGTATATATGCACGGAGATGACTGCCTATGTTCAGGGTGAGGTGGCAAAGAAGGCAGCGGGAGAGAATTATGATGCTGAGGCCTTCGACCCTCAGACAGGAGAACCATTGAAGTTTACCAGATGAGAAAGTTAGTTCATATATTGTTGCCGGCTGTGCTCCTGATAGCTTGTGCATGCAGCCAGGATCTGGGTAATTATGAATATGTTACCCTTGATGAGCCAGTCATCTCCGGACTTCAGGACCAGGAGGTGTTCACTCAGTCCCGGCTCCAGCTTACACCTCAGATTGACGGGGGAGAGTACCCGGAAGAGAAATATGCTTTTGAATGGATGGTTCTGAACAGCAATTCGGTCGGCGAGCCCGTCATCATAGGTACCGGACGAAACCTCGATTATGAGGTCACGCTTGCTCCCGGAGCATATGTGCTTTATTTCACCATCACACAGAAAGAGACCGGGTTATATTGGAGAAGCAGTGTCAGTCTTACGGTAAGTTCCTCATTGTCAGAAGGATGGATGGTGCTATGTTCGGACGGGGGATGTGCCCGTCTGGATTTTGTGTCAGCGACGACAGGTCAGACGATGAATGATGTGCTCAAGGGGAACGGAATGCCTGAGCTGAATGGTCCGCGCAGGATACAGTGGCTTTCGGACAAGACGGATGCGGCCTCTCCTTACTATCTGCTGACTGATGACGGTGCGACAAGATTAGGCAGGGATGCCTTTGAATGGAAGCCTGAATATGACTTTGCCTATGAAGTGGCTGTTTCAGACAGGCTCATCCCGAGCAGCATCACCTCTGCAGGATTCGGAAAGGTGATCGTCAGCGGCGAAGATGCCCACTACTGCGAAGTCATGGGAATCGACGGCCTGTACGGCAGTGCCATAAACAAGGATTTCTCTGTGGCTCCGTTTGTAGGTGCGAATGTTCTTGCAACCCAGGTCTATGCAGCAGTCTACCTCCTGTACGACACTGACAACCTGAGATTCATGACATACTGTTCTCTTCTGGCCACCAACGACCTTGGAAATCTCAATCCGGTTTCGACTATGGAGGAGATGGGACAGATTGCCGAAGGCATGGCTCCCGGCTCCGGTGTTGTCGGGAATGCATTCAAGGAATGGCCTGAAGGCAAGGAACTTGTGTATATGGAAAACACACGCTACGATCCGGGTAATGCGAAGATGGGCATGACCTATGCTCTGCTCAAGGATGGTCGTTCCTGCTCTCTGTACGGCATCCAGCTGGGTGATATCCTCAGATATGCCGACTGCACATATGTTCTGGGCAAGGGCTATTATGGCGACCTTTCGCAGTGTCGTGACATCCTCCATCCGGCGGCGTTATATGCCTTCAGCTCTTTGAAAGGATGCATGTATTATGCGCTGGACGGAACCGTGTACAGGGTGGACCTTTCGGAGAATCCTGCCAGGGAAGAGCCGATGTTCTCTCTTGAAGGAGAAAGGATTACATGCATGAAGTTCAACCTCTATTGCAGGAGCGAGAACATGCAGAAGAGCTATGATCTGGTGATAGGAAGTGTCAGCGGCAGCGGGGAAGGAAAGCTGAGAATCTATGAGGGACGCGAGTCTGGAGGAGATTTCAAGAATGTGGAGCCTCAGGTCTACGAGGGCTTTGCCGAGATTGTGGATGTTGAATATAAGGAAAGGATATATTAAAATTCAAACGATATGAAGAGACTGTATTTTCTTGTTTTTTCTTTGGTCATGGCAGTCGGATGTGCCGAATCGGACAAAGCGGCTTCCGGTCCTGTGGAATTGAATGTTTCGGTGGAGTCCCCTGTGATGGAATCCGCTGTGGTGGTGTGCCATAATGACATCCATGAGATTGCTTTGGGCCAGGATGGCAGAGGCACGCTTGAACTGGACGGCATTGATGCGGCATACCTTACGCTGTATCATGGTCGCGAAGCCCTCAGGCTCTATGTCGAAGGTGGCGACAAGGTGTCTTTGGCCTTTGATGGAGCGGATGTGCTTGGCTCATACAAGCTTGAAGGTGGAAAGCCTGCTGCAACGAAATATCTCAACAGCGTGAAGCTGCTTCCTCTTCCTGATGAGGACTATGCTTTGCCGTTCGAAGAATACAAGTCACGTCTTGCCGCAAAGGAGAGTGATGCGCTCAGGCTCCTCAAGGCCGGTGATTTCTCTGCAGAGGGCAGGTTCCGGACCATGGAGGAGGCCAGGATCAAGTATTCTTATGGTGCGGCCCTTATGATGTATCCTGTCGGTCATATGATCATGACAGGTGACGCCTCATATGCTCCGGATCAGGCGTATTATGATTATATTTCTTCGTATGTGGTTGAGGATGAGTCTCTTGCGAATGTCGATGAGTATCTGGAGTTTGTTGCTGAAGCCATGCACCTGCTGGATGCGGCCAATAGGGAGGTGACGGAAATCTATCCGAAGACCGTTGCCCAGATGAAGTATGCGGCAGATTATTTCACGAATGCTGATGTCAGGGAGAACTTGATACATCATATTGCTACTGTCTATGTCGATAATTTCGGAGTGAAGGACATTGACGAACTTCAGAATCTCTATTTTACCTATGTCAAGGATCCTGCACACCAGGCTGCCTACCAGGCGAAATGCGAAAGATGGGATCTGTCCCGCCCGGGACGCATCTCTCCTAATTTCAGGGCTGTGGATGTGGACGGAAAGGAATGGACACTGGTGGATTTCAGGGGAAAATATGTTTACATCGACATGTGGGCGACATGGTGTGGTCCGTGCAAACAGGAAATGCCTTATCTCAAAAAGCTTGAGGAGCAGTTCGCAGATGCACAGATAGTGTTTGTGGGCCTGTCTGTGGACCGTGACAGATCAAAATGGGAAGCGATGGCAAAAAGCGGAAAGCTCACAGGAGTCCAGCTCTATCTTGGCACTCAGAGCTCATTCCAGGAGGCATACAGGGTGGAGTCCATTCCTCGATTCATCCTTATAGACAGGAACGGCGTGATCATCGACAATGATATGTCGCGCCCATCTGAACCTCGGACTGCAGAAACACTCAATGCACTTGAAGGTATCAGGTAATGAAAAGACTCTTGATCATATTTGCTGTCTTGCTGGCTGCCTTGTCATGCAGTGACATCGGAGATGTGCAGGGAGGAGGAGCTAATCCTCTGGATGACTGCGTCTTGCCATCTGTTGTCAAGGCCGGAGAAGAGGCGCTGGTGCAGTGGAACGGGTTCACCGGGCAGGCGAGGATATGGATGGTTTCTGAGGATGGAAAGGAGCATGAGGTCACGATAGAGGTGCTCACGGATTCCGGTATCATGTTCGTGGTGCCTGCTGACCTGCCTGCGGGAACATATGTCATCATGATGGAACAGGATGGCCGGAAGGAACTGGGGACTGTCGAGGTGCTGGCTGCCGACATGCCTGTCACCGGGTTGAAACTCCCCTCGGGTGCCGTCACAGGTGAGGAACTTGTAATCGAAGGAATAGGATTTGAAGACGGATGTTCTGTGATGCTGGTCGATGCTGACGGAAATGAGTACCCGGTCGCTGCGTCGATTACTGTTTCCGGCATATCCGCTGTGCTTCCAGATGAACTCGCCAAGGGAAGCTATGCGCTGTATCTGGTTCAGGATGGCGTCCTGTGGCTTCTCTCGGATTCGTTCACCGTGCACAGGGGGACTCTGATGAAGTCTTTGGCGCGTATTGACCTTTACACTCCATATCTGAACTCATCGGAACTTAAGCTTTCGTGGGAAATCAGTCACGAGGACCCTGTGACCCTGACCCTGTCGCAGTTCCTGGTCGAGGGCGAGGAACAGACGCTTCAGGCTTATGACCTGTATGTCTGCGATGCAGACGGGGTCTTCAAGCTGGAGCATGACGGCTTCGAGTCTTCAAACGATATAGAAATGTCGTACACCCGTGATGCAGAGGGAATTGTGACGCTGTCAGATGTCCTGATATATGGCAAAAGCAAGACAACAGCGTTTGCATGGACATATGATGCAGACGGCAACCTGACGGAGATCGCCTCTTCTGCCGGTTCATTCCGTTCCTTGGGCTACGAAGCGGGAAATCTGACGACATTCAGGAATGTAGGCTTCATATACAATGACCCTCAGCTGGTCAATAACCCTTCCGCACCTGATGTGGTCTGGGCATATATGACCATGATGGAACCTAACGATCCGTTTGTCTATTTCCCATACCTTCTCGGATGGTACCGCAAAGCATCTGTCAATCTCCCCGACGTGCTCAGACTCCCTTCTCCTATGGGTTCCGGAACTGAAGATCACCCGTTGGCATACACTTTTGATGAGGATGGCTATGTCGTGAAGATGGAGTGGGGAACTTCATCGATAGAGTTTATTTTCTTGTAAAGATTGTTCGGATTGATTAAAAAATGTATATTTGTAGTTCCGCGAAATAATAAAATTCAACCATAAATTATAACTATCATGAAAATCAAGCATTTGTTGATCGGTTTGTTCGCAGTGGCGGCAACCGTAGCGTGTACGCAGGAGCAGCCTGCCGAGACGCCGAAGCTCGAAGTTGACAAGGAAGCCGTGTCATTGGCATCCACAGCAGCCGAGTCTTCTTTCAATGTGACTTCAAATCAGGCATGGGCAGCTACAGCTGACGCAGACTGGGTAACCCTTGATCCTGCAAGCGGCGAGGCTGCAACAGAGGCAGTTGCCGTGAAGGTGACCGCTGAGGACAACACCGCAAAGGAGGCAAGAACTGCAAAGGTTACAGTGAAGGCCGGTGAACTGACCAAGACCGTCACAGTGACTCAGGCAGCCGGCGAAGAGCCAGAAAAGCCTGTTGTTGAGGAAAAGACCTATATCCTCGTAGGAGAGGCCGTCGGCGGATGGAATGTTGATGAAAATGGTGTAGTCCTTACTCTTGATGGCACAACAGATGGCTACTACGTTGCAAAATCAGTGGCTGTGGCTGCCAAGAAGGGAATGCACTTCACAAAGAATAGCAGTTGGGAAGGCAATGTCAAAGGTCTCCACGGCCTTATTGCTCCTAACGAAATCGGAGAAGTAGGCGGCAACGACATTTCTCTTACCGAGGGAGGTAACTATGATGTATATCTCACCGAGGCTCTTGACAAGTTCTATTTCATGTCCGAGGGCAAGCTCCCTTCGGAGGCGGTAGAGCATGTGGAGATTGCTGTAGTTTGGGGAGTATGCGGTGCATATGGTAACAATAATTGGGGAGAAGGTGACCTAGATGTGGTACTTGCTCAGGAAGGCGAATGGTATGTGGCAAAGAATCTTGAATTTACAGAACTTAACTTCAAGGTTCGTGGCAACAACAGCTGGGCAGATGACTTGAAGTGGGGTTGTGCAGCAAAAGGTCAGACTTGCGAGTTGAACAAGGCGATTGCTGTTTCTACTTGCACCGAATACAAGGTTGCAAATCCTGGTGAAAATGACAATCCGAATGTTTATATCGGTGGCGCAGGTACTTATGACATATATTTCAGCCCTGATAAAAAGGAAGTTTGGGTCATGACTCCAGGCTATAAGCCAGGCGACGAGGTGCCGGGACCTGCACCAGCTGATTACGACATCGATGGCAAGCAGTGGTTGTTTACATGGGAGGTACTGTATGGAGCATCAAGTGTAATTGATCTTGGTGTAACTCAGCCAGGTGTGGCAATCATTGCTTATGATATGGGAGCGATTGATCCTACTCTTGCCGGTATCATATATCCTTATATTACGTCCTCTTATACCATCACCAAGACTGACGGTACTTCAGGTGTCATTACTTTGTCAGCAGAAGGACAATCAGTTGAAATCACTTATTCTAAGGCGACAGACAATACTGTACATCTCGCTTGTCCGACTCTTTTTGGTGAGATAGATTGTACTCTCGCAACTTCTCCAGTTCAGATCTACATAGAACAACCTAGCGTTAGTCTTCCTGACGGCGAGTATTGGATCATCGCTAACGGTAAGGTAGCAACTCCTTTGACATCTAATTATGGATATCTTAAGGTGGTCGATGCCGTGAACGGAAAGAGCACAGCTGCAAACGCATTCAAGTTCACTCAGGTGGAAGCTGGTCTCTATACAATCCAGGACAGCAACGGTAAGTACTACTATCAGACAGGCACATATGACAGCTTCAATGTTGCTGATACTGATGGTGAGACTGATGAGTATCTGTGGGAGGTGGTAGAATACGCTGAAGGACAGTATGTGATCCAGAATGTAAAGATGGCTAAGGCTATCCAGTATGATACCCAGTACAATTCATATGGTTCATATGAAGATTTGAGAGGAGTCCTCCCTAACCTTGTTCTTGCAGAAGATCCTATCGCTGAGCCTGAGCCAGAACCAGGTGTTCTTGCTGAGTGGCTTTTCAGTGCTGATGCAATGGCTGCTTATGTAGATTCTTTCGGTGGAACAGATGGAGTGCTTGACAAGACTGCCGGTGACGGCGGAAAATATGTTGCTGCAAATAAGGCAGGAACAGGAAAGATTTCTTATGTTCAGGTGGATAAGACAGAGGTGGATGTTGATGGAAAAGCGGAGAGAATCGTAGGTAGCACAGGTCATCCATACGTAATAGGTATATGGTCAGGTGACTACTGGCTCTTTGAGGCAACGGCTGCAACTGAGTGCCAAGCAGGTACTAAGGTGAATATCAGCTACATCACCAGAACGTCAGGCACTGGACATAAGTATTGGAGACTTGAGTATCTCGATGGTTCTGAGTGGAAGGCAGCAATGACTACAGAAAAGAAGACTGTCAATGAGAAGGAGATCGAGTATAACATTGCAATGAATAAAGATGGAAAAACTAACGTGGAGGTTGATGCTACAGTTACTCTTTCTTCTGCAACAAAGGATGTCAAGTTCCGTATGCTTGCTGTCGGCGATGTCGTTAAATCAAGCGATGAATCACTGGTTACAAAACCTAACGGAGGTACTTGCCGTATTGCAGGTGCGGAAGGTACAAGCCCTGTAATCAAGGTTGTAGAGTAATCCGACTCTTAAATAAACGTCTTTCCGGCGGCCATGGTTCCCACCAAGGTCGCCGGATTTTTTGGTTCAGGTGGGTTTGAACCATAAAATGCGCGTGATGTTGGATTTTTAAATCTTATTTTTTTAAATTTGTGGAGATTAACACATAGTTGAATCATTGTCAAACTAAAACCACAAATAAAATCATTATGAAAATCAAGCATTTGTTGATCGGTTTGTTCGCAGTGGCGGCAACCGTAGCGTGTACGCAGGAGCAGCCTGCCGAGACGCCGAAGCTCGAAGTTGACAAGGAAGCCGTATCATTGGCAGCCACAGCAGCTGAGTCTTCATTCAATGTGACTTCAAATCAGGCCTGGGCAGCTACAGCTGACGCAGACTGGGTAACTCTTGACCCTGCAAGCGGCGAGGCTGCAACAGAGGCAGTTGCCGTGAAGGTGACCGCTGAGGACAACACCGCAAAGGAGGCAAGAACCGCAAAGGTTACAGTGAAGGCCGGTGAACTGACCAAGACCGTCACAGTGACTCAGGCAGCCGCAGGCGAGGAGCCAGAGCCAGAAAAACCTGTTGTTGAGGAAAAGACCTATATCCTCGTGGGAGATGCCGTCGGCGGATGGAATGTTGATGAAAACGGCGTAGTCCTTACACTCGATGGTACAACTGATGGTTACTATGTGGCAAAAGCCGTAGAGGTGACTGGACAGAAGGGAATGCACTTCACAAAGAACAGCTCATGGGAAGGCAATGTCAAAGGAAAGCATGGTCTTATCGCTCCGAATGAAATTGGCGAGGTAGGAGGCAATGACATCTCCCTCACTGAAAGCGGCACATATGATGTATATCTCACCGAGGCTCTTGACAAGTTCTATTTCATGTCCGAGGGCAAGCTCCCTTCTGAGGCGGTAGAGCATGTGGAGATAGCTGTAGCTTGGGGAGTATGCGGTGCATATGGCAACAATAATTGGGGAGAAGGTGACCTAGATGTGGTACTCGCTCAGGAAGGCGAATGGTATGTGGCAAAGAATATTGAGTTCACAGAGGTCAGCTTCAAGGTTCGTGGAAACAATAGCTGGGCAGATGACCTTAAGTGGGGTCGTGAGGCAGAAGATACAAAGTGCGCTCTTAATGTGGCTATTCCAGTTTCGACATGCACAGACTATAAGGAAGCAAACACAGGCGCTACTGACAATCCTGGAATCTACATCGGTGGTGCAGGAACTTATGATGTATATTTCAGCCCTGATAAAAAGGAAGTTTGGGTCATGACTCCAGGTTATAAGCCAGGTGATGATGTGCCTGAGCCTGATCCAGTTGATGTGACTTATACCTTGACAGGAACAGTTGAAGGTCATTACTGGGACAATAACGCTGCTGCGGGTCTTATGACTCTGGAAGGCGACTATTATGTTGTGAAGAACATCAGCCTTCTCCTTGATTCTACAATGCAGCCTGACGGAACTAACCCGGCTGATTATGTGAAGTTCAAGATATGTGAAACCGGAACATGGAATGCGTATGGCGTAGCTGCTGAGAATGCAGACGTCAAGTATGCTCCTAATACTGAGATTCCTGTAGTGTCAGGAGGTTCTGATATTTTTGTTGACGGTGCCGGCAAATATGACGTATATTTCGACAAGACGAACGGAAAGCTATGGGTTATGGCAGCTGGTTACAAGCCTGGCGACGAGGTGCCGGTTCCTGGTCCATCATATAACATCATATCTTCTACAGAGGTTACAGAATGGGGAGTGGATGCTTTTGCAGCGCTTTTCACACAGTACGGGTCAGCTGAAGTGACCGAGGATTTCATCTGTGAAGACCTTTACTTCTTCGCTGGTGGCGGAAAGTTCAAATTCGGTGAGAATAAAAATGCCGCAGGTGAGAAGGTTGCTCGTTTCCAGTTCGGTGGATCGGGTAATTATGAGAAGAACAAGCAGATCGTTAAGTTCTTTGTTCCTGGACCTGGAACTCTCAAGGTGGAAGCTATCAGCTCCGGTGACACAGAAAGACCATTGATGGTTGCCATCGACGGTACACCTACAGTTGAGACTGGATATAGTCTTCCAGTCAAGGCAGAGACTCCTATCGTAGTTGAGGTGGACTGCTCAACAGCAACCAGCGGCTCTGAAATTGCTCTTTGGAGCGGAGACTCAGGAATCAATGTCTTCTCTGTGAAGTGGATTCCTGCAGGTGTTACTGAAACAGAACCAGCTCCAGAACCAGCTCCTGTTACAACTGAGACAACTATTTGGGAAGGTACGCATAACACAGGTAATTGGAGTGGTCTTGAGGAACTTTCATGGGGCAGATATGACTGGTCTACAGTTACAGCAGGTCAGAGACTCAAAGTATATGTAACACCAAATGATCCTACTTCTGACTGGTGGTGCCTCAGCTTGCGTTCGGCAGGCACAAATTGGCCGACACTGGTAGGTGCAAAAGGTCAGTATGACAAGGCTACATATTCTGTGACCATTCCATTGACTCAGGAAACCATCGATGATCTCCTCGCAAATAATGGCCTTGTTCTTACAGGATCTGAGACAACTATCAATAAAGTGACTATTCTCCCAGCCGATGCTGAGAATGTGATCTGGGCAGGTGAGATGGAGTCCAACGGTTATTCTAACTGCACAATCGGAACTGTCAACGACCTTGCAAACAATGGAGCAGCTGTGGGTGACAAATTCAGAATCTATGTGGAAGGTGGAGAAGGATGGTCGTTCATGATTACTGATGGACAGTGGAATAAGTGGTTTGCAACAGCTTCAGACGGAAGCCAGGAGGGACTTTATGGAAAGGGATTCGACTCATATAACACAGACCTTAGCAAAGGTTATATCGAATTCGAAATCACCGAAGCAATGGCTGCAGCATATGCAGGATATGGTTGGGGAAATCTTGTCATTCTTCAAGGTAATGCTGTCAAGTTCACTAAGATCAGCCTTCTTTAACAGATTAATCTGACAATAGTCTGATTGGAATAGAGCTCGGTACTGCACCGGGCTCTTTCCTTTTTGTGGCGACCTCTTTTTTTTGTCATAATCGCTGGACTTCTCGGAGAAATTATTATTTTTGTAAGTTACCCTAAGTTGGGGGATTTTATGACTAAAAGATACAAATGAATAATAAAAGGATTATGAAGTTAAGACATTTTTTTGCTTTTGCTATGGCATCTGTCATGGCATTGGCGGCGTGTGAAGAGATCGTTAATCTCGGCATGCCGAGTGTTACCATCAGTACAAGCGAGGTGACATTGGCGAAGGAAGGTGGAGATGCCACGATAAAGCTGGTGGCGACACGCGACTGGACCGTGAAAATTGATGACGAGGCGGCAGCTTGGCTCGTTGTTGATCCGGCTTCGGGAATAGCTTCCTCTCTGGAGCAGGAAGTGACAGTCACGGCTCTGGCCAACGACGGATATGACCGTGAGGCATCTGTGGGATTCACCATCGGAATGCAGACCAAGTATCTGACAGTGAAGCAGGAAGGCTCTCAGGGATCGGCTGAAGCCCTTGTCATGTATTCTAATGATTTTGACAAGACCAAGGCAGAGAAGGGTGGCAGCGGATGGTCTACCTATCTCGATTCGTTCGACGGCTGGATGAATGCCACAGGAACCGGTCTGGAGTCCGTTACATATGGTTTTGACAGAATGACAGCCCGTACAAACAGCGGCAACGGTTCTGCAGGTTCATATTCAGATTATGTTGAGCTGGGAGCATCCGGAATGAACTACCTCTGGTTCGGATCGGGAGCGCCATACTTTGCGGTGAAGAACATCGCTCTTCCTGAGGGCAAGACTGATTTCACCCTCTCTTTCGGAACAGAAAGATATCTCTACCAGGCAGATGATAACACATTCAGCTGGGATGAGTTCAAGGTGTATGTCAGCGTGGACGGAAACAAGTGGGTGAAGCCTGCATTCGAGTTCGCTGGAGGAAAGCTTCCGAATGGAAGATGGGATCTGGCTTCGACTACCTTCACCGTTCCTGCTGGTACAGCATCCCTCAGTGTGTATTTCGCTTCCTCGCTTGCTTCGGCATATGCGATAGACGACGTCAGACTGGTTCTGGCAGATGCCGCAGGCACCGTGCTTGACTTCGCAAACGGTGAAGAGTTCCAGGTGGGCGACAGCACTACCGGTGGTGGAAATACCGGAGGAGATGATGTAGTTCCTGAATCAAAGGGCAAGAAGACAGTTGCTGAATTCATCGAGGCTGCCGACAAGGAAAACTACTATGAACTGACAGGAACTGTCTCAGGTTTCAACGCTACATATTGCAGTTTTGATCTCACTGATGACTCGGGCAAAATATATGTTTATTCTGTTCTCGATGCAAGCAAGGCTGCGTGGACAAGCAAGATTTCGAATGGCGGTACCATCACCATCTATGCACTCTATGATTACTATGAGAAAAACTCACAGCATGAAGTGGTGAAGGCTCATATTGTCAACTTTACTGCTGGAACTGTCGAGAGACCGACCGATATTACTGATGTGACGGTCGAGGAGTTCTTGAAGAAGGAGGTGGATGATACCTGGTACAGACTTTCCGGCACGGTAAGCGGCACGTTGAATACGACATATGGAAACTTCGATCTTACAGATGAAACAGGAAGCGTATATGTATATGGAATAGATAACTGGAGTTCATACTCGGCAAAGTTTGCGGTAGGTGACAAGGTGACAATTGTAGGACACAGATATATCTATACCAATCCTAATGACGGCAGCGTAAAGGATGAGGTAATGGATGCATATATCGAGTCCTGGACAGCCGGTGAGGGAAATACCGGAAGTGGTGGCGGCAACGGTGGAGAACTTGACCCGGATGCAGCATGGTCGTATCTTTTCGCAAAGAGTGATCTGGGTGATTCATATTCTGCTCCAGTGACCAAGACCCTGAATGGTGCTGAGTGGTCATTTGCTATGACAGGTTCCACATACTTGGGATGGGACAGCAACAATGGCCGTGGTCTCCAGATGGGTAAGAGCAAGGAACCGGCATCAGAGGTGACGCTTTCGACTTCCGGTATCTCTGGAAACATCAAGAAGATAGTTGTAAATACAGCAGGTGCTTCCGGTACTGATGCGGAGCTGGTAGTGAAGGTTGGAGAGACAGCCTTGGGTTCGCCTGTCAAGACTACAACAACAGCCACTGATTATACCTTTGAAGCTGAGACTGCCGTTTCAGGTGCAGTTGAACTGAAGTGGACACTGACAACGGCGGCTGTATATATTAAAAGCATATCCGTATATACTGAATAATCAGCAGATTATCTAATCATCAAAAGGGACTGACCAGGAGGTCAGGCCCTTTGGTAGTCTAAAAGAAGATGAAGAAAATCGCTTCCATATCAAGAATTACAGTGCTTCTGATGGCATTCTGGGCCTTCTTTGCCGTGTCTTGTGAGAAACCTTCAGGGGAAACGCCTCTCGAAGTGTCTCTCAAGAATACTTCTGTGACCTCCGGCAAGGGACAGCAGTTCGTGAGTGTCAGATGCAGTGGAGACTGGACCTTGTCACTTGCTGCGGACGAGGGCGAAGTGGACTGGGCCGGACTCAGCGTGACTTCTGGCAAAGGTGATAAGAGCAATGTGATTCTTACATATCAGGCCAATACAGGAGAAGAGAGCAGGGAACTCAGGGTGGTTCTTGCCAGCGGTTCCAGGTCGGTTGAGTGCTCGATGGTGCAGCTTGCAGCCGGAGAACGTCCCGAAGAGGGCCCCGATGAAGACCCGCAGCCGGTTCCTGACCTGGACCTGACCAAGACAGGCTGGCTGGAGCTTCCGGCAATGGACAATCCTGACCTTGGATACTACAGTCACAGTTTCCAGATGAACGGCAAGATCTACAGGAACTATTCCTTCGGCTGGAGTCAGGATGACCGCGTGGCGCTCTGGGTGGCATATCCGCTGTGCAAGTTCTATACAAACGGAAATGTCGGAAGAACAGATGCATGGGCAATGGATCCTCTCCTTGGTGACGACTCGGCCGCACCTTTCGGAGGTTATGCGGGAAGCTATGCAAGAGGTCACCAGGTCCCGTCGGCTGACCGTCAGTGCTGCTATGATGCAAATGCGCAGACATTCTATGGCACCAACATGACTCCGCAGTTGAATGCTCATAATGAGGGCATTTGGGCAGACCTGGAGGGCAAGGTGCGCGGATGGGCA
>JAFVVN010000052.1 GCA_017502125.1 Bacteroidales bacterium
CCGATGCTCATCATTGCGAATGCTGTGACGAAGAAGAATGCAAGCACTCTGAGAGGACGGTTGCGGAGGAACTCCATCCAAAGGTCGCTGACCTTAACATTCTCGGACTCTTTTTTGTCCATCACGACCCTTTCCTTGCACTGAGAGAACGAGAAGACCAGAAGGGCGAGACCTGCCAGAGCGAAGATGGTCATGGTGATGAACCATGCGGAAGCCGACTCGGGCTTGTCGATGATGGCTGTTCCATCTGCCGCCATAGGGGCGAAGATCGCAATCACCATAGGGAGCGACTTAACGATCAGGGCACCGAGGTTGGCCATGAACATACGTGTCGATGTGAGGATTGTAATTTCCTCGGTGTCTCTTGTAAGGGATGAGTTCAATGCTCCATAAGGCACGTTGACCAATGTGTAGCACATGCTCATACCTACATATGTGACGTACGCATATACCAGCGATCCGCTGAACCCGTTCCAGAAACAGAGTATCGCCAGTCCTGCAAGCGGGATTCCGCCGAGGATCAGCCATGAACGGTATTTTCCCCACTTCGGATTGCCTTTGTCGACAAAGGCGCCTACAAGTGGGTCCCAGATTACGTCTACGAGTCTTACGATCAGGAACATGAGCGCGGCAGCGGCCGGGCTGATGCCATAGACATTGGTGTAGAAGAACAGCAGCCAGATGCTGACGGTCTGATAGATGAGGTTCTGTGCCATGTCGCCGGCTCCAAAGCCGATGCGCTGGATCCATGACAGTTTGTAGAAGCCTTTTGCTTCATTGTTAGTCTGTGCCATTGGTTATCAGTGTTATTTGTTTTAGTTTATGTCTGTCAGTGCTCTCTCAGCCGCTCTCTTTCCGAGAGTCTTCTTGTCGAGAGGGTGAATGTCATTCCATTCGCCGAGGTCTCTGTTCCTGATCAGAGCAGCGTGAGGGTCTGCCTTTGCCGCCTCAGCCTGCTGTTCCCTCATTTCTTGCCATGCCGCACGACCCGCCTTGTCCTTCTTGTGCAGGAAATCCGCCAGCTCTATTATATAGAAAGGAAGATCCGGGTCTTCGAATATCCTCCTCCAGTCCCTCATCATGCCTGTCAGCAGGTCTGAGTATTCGTTTCTCCTGTCCACATTCGACTCTCCCTGATACCAGAGCACAGCCTGGAACCTGAGGTTTTTCAGAGGGGAGATCATTGCATTGTACAGGCATACCGGCTTATAACAGAAGAACATTATCGACGGCGCCTGAGGCATCGGGGCTCCGAGATGGTATTTCCATTTTCCCTCAAGCTTTATTTCTTTCTTGCTGCATACGATCTTATATGGCTTGTCCTGTACGAAGCCTGGTTGACCGCCATTGCTTATGATCCTGACGGTCACATTGTTCTCACCTTCCTTGAGCAGTCCCGCAGGAATCCTGTATATGCGCGGCGGATATTGGTAGCCTGTCGTTCCGACAAACTGACCGTTTACATAGACAGAGTCAGCATCTACTATGCAACCCAGTCTCAGAACGGCTTCCTTGCCGGCAACATCCTTCCCGGCCTTGAATGACTTCCTGAGCCAGTGCGACCCTCCTGTCGGATTGAGGCCGTCATTTCCCCAGTCCTTGGAGAACATGTCCACGCTCTTCCATTCCCTGTCGTCAAAGTCCGGGTCGTACCACTGGACCTCTCTGCTGTATCCTGGGTCTCCATTATACAATGAGGTGTTCCACTGATGGAACGCCTGACCCTCGAGCTCCTTTATCAGCTTGCAGTATTCCCGGTCTTCGTATATCCTTTTTTCATTTATATGCTTTGGAAAAGGCTGCAGGGCCTCCTCGCTCATCCATGCCTCCACGGGGGTGCCGCCCCAGCTGGCGTTCACGAGGCCGACCGGAACGCCGGTGGAACTGTAGATTTCCTTTGCGAAGAAATATGCAAGTGCGGAAAACTCCATGACATTCTCCTGCGTGCATGGCTTCCATGCAGAAGCAGGAGTGTCTTCCATCTCGGTGTTGAAGTCAAAGACCTTAGGAACAATGTAGTGTCTGATGTCAGTGTTTTCATACTGCGCAATCTCGTCTGCAAACATGTCCAGAACCCTTCTGACGGGCAGTTCCATATTGGACTGGCCGGAGCACAGGAATACATCTCCTATGAGTATGTCATTCAGTTTGATGTCTCCTACAGTCATTGTGTATGGACCTCCGGCCTCACAGGCAGGTAGTGTGATCTCCCACCTTCCATCTTCGTCTGCTGCGACAGGGTAGCATGCTTCCTTCCAGCATACTCCGAATCTCTCATGGCTGTCAGCCCACCCCCAGATTCGTATGGGCTCGTTTCTCTGTATCACCATGCCGTCGCAGAGGATGGCCGGCAGGCGGACTGACGCTGCGGCTTGGAGGCATGAAAGCGCAAGCGTGATTATGACTGCAAGTTTTTTCATACAACAAAGCACTAGTGTCCCGTTAAGGAACTGTTAAAAGTTTATAATTGTTTTATTTTTAGTTAATTACAAAGGTTCTTTCTTGTACACGACTTGAATCGTAACTTTGGACTGACCAATTTATCCTTCTGTCCATGTTCATAGGAAAAACCGTATTTGCTCAACTTATGTCGTTTATACCTCGTAGAGACTTCAACGCATGTGTCACCAGATACAAGGGAGACTATCGTACAAGAAATCTGTCCTGCTACGATCAGTTTCTCGTGAGGTGCCTTGCGCAGTATGCTTCGAAGAATAGCCTTAGAGATATTGAGGCGAGTCTGATTGCAGTTGAGCATAAGTTGTATCATAGTGGCATCAGTTACGCTGTTCCAAGAAATACTCTCGCTAAAGCAAACGAGCAAAGCGACTGGCGTATATACCGAGGCTTCGGACAGGCTCTCATCAAGCGAGTCCGTCCTCTGTATGCGGAAGATCCATTCAGGCTCGATATTGACAATATGGTCTATGCCTTTGATAGCAGCACTAAAAGTCTTTGTCTTAAACTCTGTCCATGGGCTAAATTCAGAACGACTAAGGCTGGCATCAAGATGCATACGCTGCTTGATCTTAGGGGTAATCTTCCGGTCTATATCCACCTTACAGATGCTTCTGTGCACGATGTCAAGGCTTTGGACAGTCTCTGTGTTGAGATGGGAGCCATCTATCTTTTGGACAAAGGTTATGTTGACTTCTTCAGACTCTTCAACCACATTCACAAGAACGGAGCATGCTTCGTAACTAGGGCAAAGGATAATATGTTGTATGAAGTTGTTGAGTCCAGAGGATGTGACCTTGAAGCTGGTGGAATCAGCGATGAGATCATCAAACTTACAGGAGTCAAGCCATCCAAGTGTTATCCCGAGACTCTCAGAATGGTCACATATGAAGACTTCGCTACCGGTAAGGTCTACCGTTTCCTTACCA
>JAFVVN010000013.1 GCA_017502125.1 Bacteroidales bacterium
TAATTGAGGAGGAAACATTATGGCACATAAAAAAGGCGTCGGTAGTTCCAAGAACGGTCGTGAGTCACATAGCAAACGACTCGGAGTCAAGAAATATGGTGATCAGGTAGTAAAGGCTGGTAACATCCTCGTTCGTCAGAGAGGTACTGTTCACAACCCAGGTCTGAATGTAGGTATCGGTAAGGACCATACTCTTTACGCTTTGATCGACGGTCGTGTCAGCTTCCGTAAGAAGGCTGATAACAAATCTTACGTCTCGGTACTCCCTTTTGAGAACTAAGACTCGGGATTTATGACAAGAAACAAGAGGACTGTATACCCGAGCGGGTGTCGGTCCTCTTTTCATGTCATTGAGAGGAACCCGAAAAATGACATGGTAAACTAAAAATTCATAAACAGACAATAATATGCTGACATTAAAACTTCTCCGTGAGAATCCGGAGTTCGTGATCGAGAAACTGGCGGTCAAGAATTTTGACGCAAAGGAAATAGTGGAAAAGATCAATGTCCTTGATCAGAACAGAAGAGCTCTGCAGCTTGAGCTTGACACTTGTCTGTCTGAGCAGAAGAAAAAGGCTGCCCAGATCGGTGACCTCATGAAGGAGGGCAGAAGAGACGAAGCAGAGGCTGTGAAGGCTGAGGTTGCTGCCCTTAAGGCACGATCAAGCGAGATTGAGGCGAAATCTCAGGAGAATAATTCTGAACTCGACTCCCTTGTGGTGCTCCTTCCTAATCTTCCATGCGATATGGTTCCGGAAGGAAAGACGGCAGAAGATAATGTTGTGGTGAAGACAGGCAATGAGATTCCTGAACTCGGCGAGAATGCTCTTCCTCACTGGGAACTTGCAAAGAAGTATGACATCATCGACTTCGACCTCGGTGTAAAGCTCACAGGTGCGGGTTTCCCTGTATATAAAGGAAAGGGTGCAAGACTCCAGAGAGCCCTCATCAACTACTTCCTCGACATCAACACCGAGGCAGGCTATCTTGAGGTGGAGCCTCCTGTAATGGTGAATGAGGCTTCGGGCTTCGGCACAGGCCAGCTTCCTGACAAGGAAGGCCAGATGTATCATGCCACTGCCGACAATTTCTATCTTGTTCCTACAGCAGAGGTTCCGGTGACCAATATCTACAGGGATGTCATCCTTGGAAACAACGACTTCCCTGTGAAGATGACTGCCTACACTCCATGTTTCCGTCGTGAGGCAGGATCTTATGGCAAGGACGTGCGCGGTCTGAACCGTCTCCATCAGTTCGATAAGGTCGAGATCGTGAGAATCGAGAAACCGGAGGATTCATATGCAGCCCTGGATGACATGGTCGCTCATGTCGAGAATATCGTCAAGTCTCTTGGCCTTCCATATCGTATTCTTCGTCTCTGCGGCGGCGATATGAGCTTTACATCTGCCATTACCTATGACTTTGAGGTATATTCAGCAGCTCAGGGCCGCTGGCTTGAGATTTCTTCTGTATCCAACTTCGAGTCATATCAGGCTAACCGTCTGAAGCTCCGCTACAAGGATGCCGATGGAAAGACCCAGCTTGCCCACACCCTCAACGGAAGTTCTCTTGCTCTTCCACGTGTGGTGGCAGCCCTCCTCGAGAATAACCAGAAGGGAGACTGCATAGAGATCCCTGAGGCTCTCCGTCCATACACAGGCTTCGACTGCATTGACTAAGTCTAAAATCATATTAGGCATAGACCCCGGAACCAATATCCTTGGTTACGGGGTCATATGCGTTGATTCCAAGGGTCCTCATTACGTGGATATGGGAGTCTTTGACCTTCGTAAGATCAAGGATCCCTTCGAGAAGCTTGCCAATATATTTGCAGGCGTTTCCGAACTGCTTGAAATCCATCATCCGGATGAACTGGCTGTGGAGTCTCCGTTCTATGGCAAGAATGCCCAGGTGGTCCTCAAGCTCGGACGTGCCCAGGGTGCGGCTCTCACGGCTGCCGTAATGAAGGGCATACCGGTGGCGGAATATGCTCCGAGAAAGGCCAAGATCGCAATCTGCGGCAATGGAGCAGCTTCCAAGGAGCAGGTGGCCATGATGATTCAGAAGACCCTGAATGTGGATCTGGATCCGAAATATCTGGATGCCACGGACGCCTTGGCCATCGCCTTGTGCCATCATTACCAGCTCTCCAACCCTCTGGCAGGAGTGGGCGGAAAGACTGACTGGAAGAAGTTCATTCAGGACAATCCCGGTAGAATAAAAAAATAATTTCTGATTAAACTTTTGTGCACGTGTCGTGTCAAAAGATTGTTTTTCGGGCTGACCTGTGTGTCGGCCTGTTTGTATGAATAATAGACTGCATCATCATATGCCCATAAGAAAAGCATTTATAGTTTTCATCTTCCTTGTTGCCGCATTCGCAGCTCCGTCTGCATTTGCACAGGCGATTTATTCGGTCAAGGTCAGAGCTGTTGAAGAAAAGACAGGCGCACCTGTTGCATTTGCGACTGCTTCCGTCACAGTAAAGGGTGAAAAATCTGCTCTTAAATATTCACTTACCGATGATCAGGGGCATGCAACGATAACCAAGCTCAAGAAGGGAACTTATATATTCAGGGTGGAACTCATGGGATATAAGACTTTTCTGAAGGAAATCACCATAGAGAAGAATATGGATCTGGGGACAGTGAAGATGTCTGATGATGCAATTGCTCTTGATGCAGCTCAGATTTCTGCCATCGGTAACCCTATAATCGTCAAGAAGGACACTATCGAATATACCGCTTCTTCCTTCAAGACATCCGACAATGACATGCTTGAGGAACTTCTGAAGAAACTTCCTGGAGTCGAGGTGGAATCTGACGGAAGCATCACAGCCAACGGTGAGACGATCAAGAAGATAACCATTGACGGCAAGACCTTCTTCCTTGATGACCCTCAGCTGGCTTCCAAGAACATTCCGGCCAAGATCATCGATAAGGTCAAGGTGGTGGAGAAGAAGTCGGATCAGGCTCAGTTCACAGGAATCGATGATGGTGAAGAGGAGACAATAATCGACCTCTCGATAAGACCGGGAATGATGAAGGGCTGGTTCGGAAATGTGATGGGAGGCGGCGGACACGATGTTCCTGGTGCAGGTTCCGACATGAATGACTGGAGATATCAGGGAGCTGCCATGGTGGGACGCTTTACTGATGACAGCCAGATAAGCATCATCCTCAATGCCAACAATACGAATAACCGTGGCTTCAATGATGTGGCCGGCTCCATGATGCAGGGTATGCGAGGTGCCCGTGGAATGGGACGCGGCATGGGCGGCTGGGGCCGAAACAACGGTATCTCCAATACTTGGATGGGAGGTGTCAACGGGGCATTCACCCTTCTTGACGGAGATATGGACCTGGCCGGCAATTATCTCTACAGCGGCTCGGACAAGTTCGTTGAGGAAGAGAGTTCCAAGATAACATACCTTGACGACGGAAGCAGGCTCCTCTATGATCAGAAGGGAACCAGCTCAACTTTCACCCAGGGGCACCGTTTCGGAGTCCGTCTTGAGCATGAGTTCTCAAAGAATACCTCGATACTCTTTGAACCCCAGTTCAATTTCGGTAAGGGCTCATTCAATGAATTCTCTGATTTCCAGACATATACGGAAAAAGATGGTCAGCGCGACTCTACCAACAGAGGATACAACAGGAATGTCGGTGACAACGATAACTGGAGCACGAGCGGTTTTCTCCTTTTCAGACAGAAGTTAGGCAAGCCCGGAAGAACGTTCTCGGCTCATTTCAGGTATAACTTCAGCAACAATGACCTTTTCGGCTTCAACCAGTCGCTTACTTCTGTGAAGGATGCCGAGGGAGTCTGGAACGATGATCCTGTGAACCAGCGGTTTGACCAGAATACGAAGAATGTGTCGCTTAACGCAAGGGTAGTGTATACGGAACCTATCACGGAGCATCTTTTTGTGGAGGCCAACTATTCTTATGGATGGGCCAGAAACACATCATACAAGAATACGTTCAACAGCGGATCAGACCTTATCGAAGATGGACTTCTTGTGTTCGACCCTTCAGGGGAGTCAATCGACGAAAGATATTCAAACCGGATCCTCAACCGGTCGATCACCCAGAGGGCAGGAGTGAACTTCAGCTATCAGCAGAAGAAGTTCCGTGCCCAGCTCGGAGCGTCGGTGAATCCGACAGACACATATAACGAAACCACCGGTCATGATCCGTACAGGAACGATGTCATAAACTGGTCTCCTCAGGCGTCTTTCAACTATGACTTCACTGAGAACTCCAATTTCAGACTCTTCTATTTCGGATGGTCGAATCAGCCGTCCACCTCACAGCTTCTTCCTGTGCCGGACAATTCGGACCCTCTCAACATATCTCTCGGTAATCCTGGTCTGGACCCTTATTTCAACCACAATATCCGGGGAATGTTCAGATATACAAACAAGAAGACCTTCACCTCAGTCCATGCCCGGTTCGGAGGCGGACTGGTGGAGAATGCCATCACATCTGCCCAGTGGTATGACCCGGCCGGAGTCCAGTACTCGATTCCGGTGAATGGCCCGGCCACCGGAAATGTGGATGCAAGAATAATGGTGAATTCGCCTTTTGGAAAGACCGGACTTTCCATATTTTCAATGACATACGCCCGCTACAACCAGTCGACATCATACATCGGGACAGGTGCTCTGGATTCGTCCAAGTATTATGATGCCGAAAACGCAAGCTTCAACTATGAACTCTTCGCTCAGGATTTTCCTGACCTTGGTGAGAGCGACAAGTTCATCACCAATCGCACACAGACAATGAGCTTCACCCAGAGACTTCGCCTTACCTACAGGAACGATTTTGTGGAGCTCACGGCGGGTGGCAGGACCAGGATGAACAAGTCCTGGTACACAATGGAGAACAGCCAGCTCAAAGCAACCTGGAACAACCAGGCGCAGTTCTCCATGAATTGGACCATCCCTGGAGGAGTGAACATCATTTCGGACCTGAACTACAACTGGTACAATGGTTACACCACTCCTCAGGAGGATGAGTTCGTTCTCAATGCCGAGATAACCAAGCAGCTTTTCAAGAAGAAGTTCACCCTGGCTCTCAAGGTATATGACATATTGGGACAGTCGAAGAACCTTTCTGTCACAGACTCGTCCAACTACCACCAGGAAGTGCGTAACAACACTCTCGGAAGGTATGTGATATTGTCACTGACCTACCGTTTCGGAAACTTCAATAATAGGAATGGAGCGGGACCTGGCGGTCCGGGAGGACCTCCGCATAGACGTTAATCTGCTTTTATCGACTGAAATTTACTGCCTGCTGGCAAATCTGACAATCAATGCCAGAAGAAGGAGGCAGAAAAGGAAGGTGCAGACGCGGCCGGTTATGTCACCGTGCGTCACGAAGAATGTCAGGTCTTCACGAAGTGGAATATAGGACCTTATGGAAGCCTGCTCCCACCATGGAGTGGGCTTCAGTATTTTTCCTGACGGACTTATGATGGCCGATATTCCTGTATTGGCGCAGCGGGCGATGGCACGCCTGGTCTCTATGGCACGGAGGGAGGCATAGCTCAGGTGCTGCCTGTAACCGGGAGTGTCTCCCCACCATGCGTCGTTTGTGATTATGGTCATGGCCTTTGCGCCCTTGCGTATATAGTCTGTGTAGTATTCTCCATACACGGATTCATAACACACTGCACATCCCACCGGGATGCTCTTACACTCTCCGGCTACGTTCAGAAGCGATATTTCCTCCTGTCCGACGCAGCGTCCCATCACACCACCCAGCATGTCGTCTATCTTGCAGAATATCGCTGGATACGGTGTGTGTTCCACTGCCACAACGAGCTTGCTCTTGTGGAATATTTCTGTCCTGCCAGTACCGTCCGTGATCAGGGCTGAATTATGTGACTCCAGCCAGAGCCCGTCTCTGATGTGCCGTGCCGTATGTGATGGTGCTTCGTCTGAGTATATATAGTCATATGACGAGGCTCCGAACAGCATGTTGACCCCCGGGTATTCTTTCAGGAATGAGGTGAATCTTCTCCATGTGCGGCTGCGTGGATAGTCGCCGCATACGATGTCTCCGGTGAATGTCTCGGGTGCCAGCACTAGAAGAGGAGTAGCGCATGAATCTGCCTTCCTGTCAGCGAGTTCCTTGGATATGAGTCCTTCGAGGATGGCGTTCTGCTGGTCCTGACTCATTGCTTGGAACTTGTTGTACGGGTCAATGTTAGGCTGGACTATCAGCACTTCGAGTCTGTCGTCCGACTCCATTGAATTTTCATATCTGCCTGCAATCACTGCTGAACTTACAGGAGGGATTATAAACAGCGCCAGAAGACCGATGACGGTGGCTGCCTTGGCCTTGGTGTTCCTGCAGGCCCAGCTTCCGTCGGATAAGGCTACGAGGAGACCGAATATCGAGAGGTTGCATGCCCAGATCCAGAGCGATCCTCCAAGTGTGCCTGTGAATTCATACCATTGGATGGCCCACGTCGTGCGTGCGAAAGAGTTTCCGAGAACCAGCCATGGCCAGGATATCTCGGCATCGAAATAGAACCGTTCCCATGCGATCCAGGCCATTGCCAGAAATATGTACGGAAGGGCGCCGCTGAACTTGCGTTTGCTCAGACGGAAAAGACCGAACACCAGAGACATCTGAAGGGAATTGGCGAGAATGGCGAATATTCCTCCGCCTACAGTGGCGTTGCACACCCAGAATGTGGTGAAGGCGTTCCAGAGCACGAAGGCGCTGTAGTGGTATATCCATATATGCTTCTTCTCCATCTGGCTGGCGATCCTCTCCATGCAGAGCAGGGGAATGAAGCCGATCAGTGCCAGAAGACCGGTGTGTGGGACCAGAAACGGGACTGACATCAGGACTGCGAAAAGCAGAACGAGTCCCCAAAGCAATATGTTTTCTCTCTTCATCTTGATGCGTAGTCTTATTCTCATGCAAAGGTAAAAATAAAATTACTATATTTGCTTGATTTTGCAGTTAGGGAAATTGCTTATGGAAGTTTTGCTTGATATCCTTCATGGATTCCTTGTGGGAATGTGTGCATCGGCTCCTCTGGGACCGGTGGCCATACTTGTCGTACAAAAGTCGCTCAGCAAAGGTCACAAGGCAGGTTTTGTGTCCGGTCTTGGTGCCACTGTCGCTGATACCACTTATGCCATGATAGCTATCTTCGCCTTGGCCATCGTGCAGAAGTTCATCGACGCCCACCAGAGTTTCATCCTTCTCGTGGGAGGAGTGATTCTCGTGCTTGTGGGTGTTTCCATGGCATTTTCCAATCCTTTCAAGAACAAGAAGAAGAGAAAGAGAGATATGACGGCTTCTCCGAAGGACTTCGGACAGGCGGTTGCCATGGCCTTCTCCAATCCGGGTGCCGTGTTCGTGATGCTCGCCCTTTTTGCGTTCTTTGGTCTTGCAAATGATGCGCCCCACACATGGAGGGTGGCCCCTATAATCCTTTCTGTGAGTGCTGGCTCCGTGACTTACTGGTTCTGCATGTCATGGCTCATAAGCCGTTTCAGCAACAAGATCAGCATGAAGACGGTCGTATGGATAAACAGGATTACAGGAGCTATCATCGTAATAGTGGGCATAGCTCTTTTCGGGCAGGGCCTCTTCAATGTGATATTTTATGGTAAACCTATAGTATAACTTCAGTTATGGAAAAGTCAAAAGTGTTTTTTACGGATCTCAGGACAGTTCCGGGAAACAATCTCCTCGTCAAACTCGAAAAGCTCATAAGAAGAGCTGGAATCGGTGATATCGACTTCGAAGGCAAGTTCGTGGCAATCAAGATCCATTTCGGAGAGCCAGGCAATATGGCCTATATCCGTCCCAACTATGCTGCCCGCGTGGTGGATGTGATACGCTCTCTGGGCGGAAAGCCATTCCTGACTGACAGTAATACGCTGTATACCGGCGGACGTTCAAATGCGGTCGATCACCTCAATTCGGCGATGGAGAACGGCTTCAACAGGATAGGCGCTCATGCAGATGTGATCATCGCTGACGGTCTCAAGGGAACTGACTATAAGGAAGTGCCTTGCGGTGGCTCATATTGCCCGTCTCCAAAGATCGGTGCCGCCATCGCAGATGCAGACATCGTGATTTCGATGAACCATTTCAAGGGACACGAACAGAGCGGTTTCGGTGGTGCTCTCAAGAATCTTGGAATGGGTTCTGCAAGTGTGGGAGGCAAGCTTGAACTTCACTCCTCATCTCAGCCTATGATCGATCTTGAGAACTGTATAGGCTGCCGCATATGTGAGAAATACTGCCGTCATGATGCCGTCAAGGTGGTTGACAGGAAGGCGGTTATCGACTATGACAAATGCGTGGGATGCGGCCAGTGCGTTGCTGTGTGCCAGAAATCTGCTGCCGTCATAAAGGACTATGACACTTCAGATGTCCTGAACAGCAAGATTGCTGAATATGCCTATGCTGTGGTGCATGGCAAGCCATCATTCCATATCAGCTTCATCATGAATGTTTCGCCGAACTGTGACTGCTGGGGTCATAACGACGCAGCCATAGTTCCGGATCTCGGAATAGCGGCTTCATTTGACCCTGTCGCACTGGATTGTGCATGTGCGGACCTTGTTAAGGCTGCTCCGAGCCTTGTGGGCAATGCTATTTCAGACAAGGACCACAAGCATGAGGAAGGATGCAGCTGCGGACATCATCACCACAAGGGTGAAGACAAGTTCCGTATCGTGCACCCAGACACCAACTGGGAAGCGGGAGTCGAGTATGGAGAGAAGATCGGACTCGGCTGTCGTGATTATGAACTGATTAAACTCTAGGTTGATGGCAAGGAAAGAGGAAAAGAAGGAAGTAAGGAAAGGCGGGTTCTTCTCCCATTGGGTGGTGCGTAATCTCCTGGGTGCCCTGGCTGTTGTCGTGGTACTCATTGCTGGAGCGATAATCTTCCTGAACATTGTGACAAAGCATAATCAGGAACTCATTGTGCCGGATCTTTCCAACCTTACAATTGAGGAAGCATCGGCAGTAGCTGAGCAGGCCCAGATGCGGATCGATGTGACTGACTCCGTGTTTGTCAGGAGAATGAAGAGGGGAGCGGTCTACAGACAGAATCCTGTTCCGGGATCGAAGGTCAAGAGCGGCAGACGTATTGCTCTGACCATCAATGCTGTGAATGCAAAGGAGATCACCATGCCTAACCTCATAGGATATTCCACCCGCCAGGCAAAGGTGGAACTTCTTTCCCGTGGTCTTGTTCTTGGAAAGCTCATATATGTCCAGGATATGGCCACCAATAATGTCCTTCGTCAGCTGCGTGGCTTCAAGGAGATAGAGCCTGGTACCATGGTGGAGAGCGGCACTGTCATAAATCTTGTTGTGGGACTCAATTCCACTGACAATGTGACTTTTGTGCCATATCTTGGCGGTCTGAGGAACATGAGTGCTGTCGAGGCAGTTCATGACCATTCGCTGAATGTGGGAGAACTTGTATTCGACGAGACCGTCAAGGACTATGAAGATAGTCTTAATGCGGTGGTCTACAAGCAGATGCCTGAACCATGCGACACAATATCCGTCAGCATGGGAGAGACAGTGGATCTCTATCTGACGCTTGATCCTACCCGTGTCCCTGTGCGCGAGACTAAAATCGTGGTAAAGGAAAAAGAGGAATAATGGACAACAGATATCTCAGTTTCGATGAGGATCCGATAGAGGATTTCGACGCTTCGCAGGCTGGTGACGAGGTGGCATATGAGGACGAACAGCAGGAGATGTTCGAGCATTACCGTTTCGACATTTCTGCCGGCCAGGTTCCGATGCGTGTGGACAAGTATCTTGCAACGCATATGGAATACACCTCACGTCACCGTATCCAGCTGGCAATCAAGGCGGAATATATTCGTGTGAATGACAAGATCGTGAAGGCTAACTACGTCGTCCGTCCGGGCGATGTGGTGACTTTCGTGATGCCTTACCAGAGACGTGGGCTGGAGATTCTTCCGGAGGATATACCTTTGAATATCGTTCATGAGGACGACGATGTGCTTGTGCTGAACAAAGAAGCCGGCATGGTGGTTCACCCGGGTCACGGCCATTTCAGCGGCACCCTGGTCAACGCCCTGGCACATCACCTTGGAATCTCGCAAGGCCCTGATGCTCAGGATGAAAGGATGGGTGTGCTGGTTCATAGAATCGATAAGGACACATCGGGACTTCTTGTCGTGGCCAAGAATGACGAGGCTCAGCTGAACCTCGCAAAGCAGTTCTTTGTTCACTCGATCGAACGCAGATATGTGGCGATTGTGTGGGGAAACCTCAAGGAAGATGAGGGCACAATCATCGGTAACATCGGACGTGACCCTAACGACCGCATGCGTTTCAAGGTCTTCCCCGACGGAGATTACGGCAAGCACGCCGTGACTCATTATCGCGTATTGGAACGCTTCGGATATGTGACGGTGGTGGAATGCCGTCTGGAGACAGGAAGAACCCATCAGATCCGTGTGCATTTCAACTGGATAGGCCATCCTCTCTTCAACGACTCACGCTATGACGGCTCGGAGATCCGCAAGGGAACCATATATGCGAAATACCGCCAGTTCATCGAGAACTGCTTCAAGCTCCTCCCCCGCCAGGCCCTCCATGCCAAGACCCTCGGCTTCGTCCACCCTCGCACCAAGCAGATGGTCCGCTTCGACTCGCCCCTTCCTGCCGACATGCAGGCCCTCATAGACAAATGGCGCAAATACGCCGAAAACATGGTTCCTGAAGAATAGTTGTACATGGTTGTACATGAATCTGCCCTTTTTGTGTAGCACACGTCTTTGAAATGGGGCAAAAATGGGCATTTATATAGCGGGTGCTACATGAAAACCTTGAAATCATGTAGCACCCGCTTTATGTGTGGCGATGGACTATCTGCTTTGTAATTCATTTACCTCCTCAGCGGAGAGTCCTGTTAGTTCCATGACCTGCTCTACCGGAAGTCCGGCTGCCAGCATTCTGGTGGCTATGGCAGCCTTCTCCTGCTCTCTTCCTTCTTCTTTTCCAAGTCTTTTAGCAGTAGCCAACTCACCGTTTCGCCTTTTTTCGTCGTACATGTCCTGATCGTATTGAAGTCGTTTTGCCTTGTCAAACTCAGCAATCTCGCAGGCTTCAAGCAGATGAGTGAAAATCTCTTTCCGGAGTTCCTTCGGCTGGTTCTGCAGCCTCCATCCGTTCTTGATGATGAATAGCATCTTTTCAAGATCGTTTTCACATTCTGCCAGTTCCTTGTCAAATCTTGCCAACTCTGCAAATATAATAAATATAGTTTCGTCCTGCAATTCGTTGGTTTCCTTTTCTCGAAATGTGTATTCCGACATATACTTCTTTTCCCAAAGGGTTTCATCATCATGCCGGATTTCCGTTCCCATCAGCCCTATCAGGTACACAGGCGCGACATCGTATTCCTCTCCCTTTCTGTTCTGCATGTCATATGCCCGGCTTGCGTAGCTTACACATCTTTTGAACCAGTAATCATTCGGATAGCACTGCATCTCCACTATGAATGCAGTTCCGTCCATGCCCTGACACATGAAATCATATTGAAACTCCTTGCTCTCCAGGGTCGGTCCCTGATATTCCGTCTGCAGATAGGTTATGTCATGCACCTGTTTCCCTTCAGGTAACAATATGTTGATGACCGACATCACCACATCCTTATTTGCACGGTCTCCAAATACCGCTTTGAATCCGCTGTTGGTCAGCAGGCTCACATACCTTTGCACCAATTCTGTCTTCTCCTCTTTCATGACTTTTCTTTTTTTCTGCAAAGTTCCGAAGACTTATCCGTATACCGAAAAAGTATACGGATAAATAGAAAAATCGCCCCTCCAGCCCACTGGAGAAGCGATTCTCTATTCAATATTTATTGAAAAACCTTAGGTTTTCAGATAAATTTGATGGTAGTCCTGAAGAATTGAAGTCAGCGTTCCGGAGGAATGACTTCCAGAGTCGTGAGGCCGCTGTTTATTCCCACGACATAGCGGAATCTTTCTGACGGATCGGCCTTGTGGAAGTCGTCAAGATGCAATTCGCGTCCTTTCTGGAACTGCAGACATGAGAAGGTGTCTCCGGACTGCATTGTGGAGTTCTGAGTCTCTTCTGCGACGAATCTGTTGTCCCCCAGATAGCGGACAGTGCACATTCGGTCAGGAAGCCAGCCTATCCTGATGCGTGTCCCGACTGCCAGATCAGCAGCGTTGATTGTACTGCCGGTAAAAAGTTCGGACTCGTGCCCCTCAGACGAGAGTGATTCGCAGAACTGCTCCCAACTGTGTATGCCTATGAAACGGCAGAGTACATTAAGCGTTCTGACAGATACGGTGTCATACCGTCTTGTAGAATATCCCCACAGCCTCTCCAGAGTGCTTTCTGACATATGTTCGCGCAACGTGAATTCGATTCCTGCTGAAAGACGCAGGAAATCTCCGTGGGTGTTCAAGGGAAAATCTATTGACTTCTCAATTCGCTCTCTGAGCAGTGCTATCTGTGGAATATCTGTCTTTATGTTCATAACGAGACAAAAATAATCATTATATTTGAGGTCGCAATGCCATAGCCGAACAAGACATAAAAAGACAAAAATGAGCGAAAATTCCCAGCTTCTGCCTATGTGCGCCCCCGTTTCTTATGACTCCGGGTATGCCGATCCTGTATTGATTGCAGAAAGTTCCATAAGCCGGCTTTACAAGGTAAGCAAGGCAGGGAAATATTTCATTCTGAAGACTGCATGTGACGATTCCGGACTCATGATGGCGATGATGAGAAGGGAATATGACATCTCGATAGGCCTCGATCATCCGCATATTGCCAATGTATTCACCTTTGAGGAAAACACTGTTGTCGGTCCGTGCATAGTGATGGAATACGTGGATGGAAGAAATCTGGCGGAGTTCCTCCGGGAGAATCCATCCATGTCCTCTCGCAGAAGGATTGCCGGCCAGTTGATGGATGCTGTCGGCTATCTCCATCGCAAAGGGGTGATTCACAACGATCTGAAGCCGGAGAATATATTGATAAGTCGCACTGACAATTCTGTCAAGCTTCTGGATTTCGGACTCTCCGACACTGATGCATACTATCTTGCCAGAACCATGGGCTGTACTGCGGAATATGCCTCGCCGGAACTTCTCAGGCATGAAAGTGTTGATTCCAGAAGCGATATATATTCTCTTGGGCTCCTCCTTAAGGATATTCTTGGGACGAGATATTCCCGCATAATTAAAAGATGTACCGAGCAGAACAGGGATGACAGGTATGCGGATGTCGATCAGGTGATAAAGGCGATATCTCACAGATATCGTCCCGTCTATGCAGCTTTGGCTGTCGCATGCCTTGTATTTCTGATCTGGATGGCGGGCAATGTCGTCGATGAAATAAGTGAGTTCCGGGAGTTCAAAACTGCAGAAAAGGAGAGGCAGGAACTATGCGACTCTGTATATGCAGCCATTGATTCTCAGGTACATGCAATCTATGTCGGCTTGGAGGAACGATTGAAGTCAATTCCTTATATGGAGTTCGGATTTCAGGAAATGGCAACTGCAATGAAGAGACTTCCGGCAATCTGGGACAGTTTTCAGGATGCTACTTCTGATCAGCAGCTTATAAGCGGCTTCGTGTCTTATTGCACCACTATCCAGCAGCAATATTATGAGAGAGTCATAAAAACTATCGAGGCAAAACCCTCGTATGCGAGGTCGGGATTATCACTCGAGGAAATACAATTTTATAACGGCCTTATTGCTAAGGAAGAGACTTACAGACCTTTCAAATAGCAAAGACAAGCAAAGACAATCCGTCCGGGTTATATTTTTTGATACATTTGCCACCGTAAAACAGCAACAGCCCCAAATACTGTTCAGGCCGTTGGTTTTGTTACTATGTTTTGTTATATTTGCAAGACATAATACTGAAACACAGAGAGTGTTTTGCTTTACCCTCGCTGATGAACCTAGGAAATTCATTACGGAATGAGGATAAGCAGATAACCTCACCTGTATCTGTACCCCTCTCAGGGTCGGTATCAGCGTGGGCTGTTGCTTATTTCAATTCCGAGGCAGTTCCTAGGGCCTATCAGCTGAAATGAGCAATGCGTCCCACGCTTTCTGCATCTATAACCCTTTTATTCTCAGGGACGGGGAGCAAAAAACTCAAGATGAGCCAAAATAAATTGCAGAACTTCTTCAACGACCTGGATGATTTTTGGGAGGATGATGGAGCAGTCTTCAAACAAAAAGTTAAGGAAGTACGATTGGAGGGGATTCGCCAAATTCTGTCAGAAATTCAACGACTTGATGATAATAATCTTAATGCTGGATCAGCATATTCAATTAATAAGCGAATTATTTATTCAACTTTTACACATGCTGGTGTTAGTCGCAGCGATTTGTTGGATCATATCATTCTGCAACTGACACTTATAGATAATATGTATTCGACTCAGATGACTCGTCGCTATTATGGTATAGGTGAACTCGCAGAAGTCTTATTCCTGTTATCTGGCGGGAGTCTTAATACCCTTAAAGATAAATTCTTTGAATATTTGAACAATGGGCACCGACATTCTCCAATATTCGATTTTGTATCTGGGCATTTGAGACGATATAAGGATGGCTCAGATAATAGATTGAGTAATTTGTTTTCAGAGGGTTATGGAATAGGGAAAGATGCTAAATCAAAGGGGACAGCTATATCGCTGGTCAGCAAGTATGCATATTTCTTAACAGATTTTCAATTTCCAATCTATGATTCTGTTGTAAAAGAAATGTATCCTAAGTTGTGTAATTATTTATTCCTTGAAAACATGCCTGACATCAAGGTTACTGACATCGCGAAATATATTAATGCTATTGATACGTTAAGGAATATTATAGGAACATCAGCCACATATGATACTTTTGATAGACTCCTTTGGTATGTAGGGAAAATTCAGAGAGGTAATTTGTCGTTGTTGTTAAGTATGGAGGATTACTCTAAATACGGTGCTGGCTTTGATATAAACAAATCTGACTTATCTGAACTGCCATTCTTGAAAAATAACAGCGTTTTAAAGAAAATCTTTATGCTGGCAGAAAACTTATAGTATATTAAATTAATACCTATTATTATGAAAACTAAAGTATTATTTATTTGTACATTATTTTTAACAGTATGTACAATTGCTGCTCAAGAGCAGAAACAAGCTACAAAGAAGATACTTATGAACACCTTGTGGCCTTTACATGGTGATTATACTTATTCATATTCTATGAGAGAGGATGGAACGGCATTCTATAATGGCCCCTTTACTATTGTGGCCCAAGATAATGTAAGTAGAGCAGCAACCTTTTTTGAGCCTGCAGCTAACATTAATGGAACGTATAAGTTGACAGGAAGTCATCTGAATGGAAATTTACATGGAACTTTGAACTTGAATTGTAAGATTAATGTTACAGAGACTCCTGGTGGGACTGATGTGATATCATATAAGTTGAATGGAAACTTTAAGGATGGTCTTCCTCATGGAGCATTCAATCAAGCATACACCGGGCAAAATGAATGTTTTGTGAATGTGAACTATAATAATGGAAGATTGGTAGGTAGTTATAGAATTAAAGGCATTACTAAAGATCTGCCTGAAGAAATTTCCGGAACTTTAAGCTCAAAAGGAGAATTGACAGGTAGGTGGAAATTTGGAAATCGGACAAATGAGTATATCAATAGTGTGTTGATTAAGACCTTTGATGGTGAAACAGCTGCAGGTACACCATCATTAATAGTGACAAAGTCAACCCAATTTGCAAACGGACAGATTTCGGAGAAACAGCTTAATGCAGAGTCTATTTATGTATGTACAGATAGCCTTGACTTAGGTGTTAAGGCATGGTCGCTTATTCTGAGAAGAGACGCAATTAATTGGGATGATTTTGGGGTATGGAAATTTGGACAGAGTGCATATATAAAATATAAATACTTGAAGCAACTGCTGTTCTTTAAGGATGAGCACTTTGGTGAAATCCTTAATGATATAGGAGAGGCTGTTGCGACAAATACCCATGGTAGTTTTATATATTTGACAAATAATCCTTTATATTCGGATATTATAGATTATGACAAGACTTATAATCTATATTATGTGCGTGTCCATAGGGCTGCAGAAAAAGGTCTGAAGTATATCTCATACATAAAGGGCCCCAAGAATCCGTCAGAGGTTGAGTTTACCGTGTATTTGACAGATGAACAGATGGCGAAGATCAATGAAACAGCTTTGAAGCAGATTCACTCAAAGGCGATGACAATTCCTGATGTGTTGACTAAAGCCTTCTATGTTTCGTCGGGTGATTATACATACAAGTATTTGACTAGTGGTGATTTTACTAAGAATGAAATAGATGTAAGAGAATTGGACAAAGAAATAGACAAGTACTATGATATGATTAAAACAGATATTACATATTCTCCGGATAGTACTTATTGTTATCTTAAGGATGTAAGAGGACAACTTTTCTGTTTTACTTTTGAGTCATGGTCAGATCTGGCAGTACAGTCAAGTAAATATGAGGAATTTTTACAATCTGTGCCAGCAGTATTTAAGGATAGTGTTGAAAGCAAAAGAGCAGACTGGGTTCAAAAACGGCACCAGCTGTATGTAACTATACTGAATGAAATTCTGAAGTATATAAGCAATAAGTTCTCGTCTGACTTTACTAATATTTCTGAGGTTGAAAAGTATTTTGATTTTGAGGGATATGAGAATCAAAATCATAGTGAGGTATTTACATCACATATTTTAGACTTTACTCCAATATCCGCATATGAAATCGAAAAAATATATGGAGAAAACAATGAAAAGGTAGATTGTCTTCTGACGGTATCTGGTCTATTTAAGAAGACTAATTATAGAATCACCCTTCTATATAGAGATGGTAAAATCGTGCTTTCATCACTTGACAAGGATAATGCTCAGAAGCTAAAATAGTTATGCTGCTTTTAGCTGAATCACTGTGTCATCATATGCCCAGAAAATGTCACAGTGGAGTGTTAATACTCTAAATAGGCTACATTTTATCAACCACTGTGACATGCTATTCGCAATTAATGTTACAGTGGTTTATTACTATCAGTAATCTATAATTTGTTGCTGCCCGATGCCATAATTTATCCCTTTCTTCAATCCCGCTTCTGTCGTGTTGTACATGAATCTGCCCTGTTTGTGTAGCACTGTCTTTGAAATAGGGCAAAAATGGGCATTTATATGGCGGGTGCTACATGAAAACCTTGAAATCATGCAGCACCCGCTTTATGTGTGGCTATGGCAGCCTTCTCCTGCTATCTTCCTTCCTCTTTTGCCTCGACTTCTGGCTACCTGAAGAACTTGTCGACTTCCTTGACAGCTTCCGGGAGGGCGAATACGGCTACGCGGTCGTAGGCCTGGATGTGGGTGTCTCCGACTGCGATGAATGATTCGTTGCCGCGGATGATTCCGCCTATGATGGCATTGTGCGGGAAGCCCATGTCCTTGAGAGGGACCTTCGTGATCTTTGTGTCAGGGGCAACGATGAATTCCAGGATCTCGGCATTGGTTCCGCTCATATATTTGATGAAACGCACCTTGTTGCTGAGAGTGAACTTGAAGATGCGGCCGGCTGTGATGAGCTTCTTGTTGATGACGGCATCCACACCCATGCTCTCGGCCAGGCGGATATATTCTATGTTCTCGACCTCCGCGATTGTGCGTGCAACTCCCAGACTCTTTGCTGCGACGCATGCCAGAATATTGGTTTCTGAGCTGTTGGTCACAGCCACGAATGCGTCAAAGTCCCTGATGGACTCCTCCTGAAGCATGTCGGAATTGCGACCGTCTCCATTCACCACGATCACATTGCCCGGAAGTTTCTCGGACAGGTCAAGACATTTCTCCTTGTTCATCTCGATCAGTTTGATTGTGTCGAGCTGCTTTGCCATCTGTTTTGCAACCATTTCTCCGATCGGGCTTCCTCCAAGAATCATCAACTTGTTCACCTCGATGTTCTTCTTGCCGATGTACTTCATTAGATTGTCCATTCCCTCGCGCTTGGAGATGATGAACACGAGGTCGTGATATTTGAATTTCGTGTCGAACTTAGGTATGATGGTCTGGTTCTTACGGGCGATTGCCACGACTCGGTAATTCAGATTGTCTTCTGCAGCCAGGGCGCTGAATTCTACCATGTTCATTCCGAGCAGGGGAGACTCTTCCTCCAGCTTGAACACGGCCATCTGCAGTTTTCCACGTGCGAAGTCCATCGAGTCGGTGGATGCGGTCCTCTGAAGCAGATCCATAATCTCTCCGGCAGCAATCTTCTCAGGGTAGAACAGGAGATCGATCCCCATTTCGGTGAAAAGGGTCTTGTTCTCATAGGAGAGATATTCCTCGGTGTTGATCCTGGCTGTCACCTTCTTGCTTCCCAGCTTCTTCGCCAGCATGGCACTGACTATGTTGACATCCTGAGAATCAGAAGGGTTCACTGCAATGAACAGGTCAGCATTCGCTACCCCTGCAGCCTGAAGGGTATGGATCGTGGAAGGATTGCCCTCCACTGTCACTATATCGGCAATCGAGCTGAGACTGTCCAGCCTGTCTTGGCGGACGTCGATGACGGTTATGTCATTTGCCTCGTTGCTAAGCATCTTTGCCAGGTGAGAACCGACCTCTCCAGCTCCTGCGATGATGATTTTCATGATTATGCTGTTTTATAGAAATGTTTTTCCCTGATGGATCCGAAGACCTTGCGGCCCTTGACCATGGAAGCTATGATTATGCTCTTGCCATAGAACCCTTTCACCTCGGCTGATCTGCCATATTTCTGCAGATATCCGCAGAGTTCCTCCCGGCTGAGCCTCCTCCTGAGTGCCTTGTATTCCTTGTCTGCCTTCAGGACAGCCTTGAAACAGTCCCATTTGAAGGTCAGCAGATATACGACTGCAGCAAACCCGTCCAGGTCTCTTCTGAGAAATATCCTGCGCCTTGCTTTGGCAAGTCCCCGTCCGGCAGCCTTCTTCAGTGGGACACCCTGTCTGTAAAGCATCAGGGCATAGGTCTTCGCCAGATTGTTGTCCAGCATGAGAAGGTTGTTGCGGAAGTTTAGGAACAGCTTGAATGGTGATGTCGCAGGCAGGGTGCCTCCTCCGACGTGATAGACCACGGATTCCGGTACTACAGTCACTGCCCATCCTTCCAGCTGCATTCTCCAGCACAGGTCTATCTCCTCCATGTGGGCGAAGAATCTGTCGTCCAGACCTCCCAGCTTGCGATATACGCTGCTCCTGACCAGAAGGCAGGCTCCAGTGGCCCAGAACACATCCTGAGGCTTATCATACTGTCCTTTGTCTTCCTCAAGCCTCTTCATTATGCGGCCTCTGCAGAACGGATATCCGAAACAGTCAAGGTATCCCCCTGCTGCACCTGCATATTCGAATTTTCCACGGTCCTGCCAGCTGTGCAGTTTAGGCGCACATGCACCGCAGCGAGGATGGCTGTCCATCCAGTCCACGAGCGGCTGAAGCCATCCTTCGCTGACTTCTATGTCGGAGTTTATGAGCAGGAAATATTCGGGAGCACCTTCGACTGGCGCTTCCACTGTGCCACAGAGCGTCTTGAAAGCCTCGTTATATCCTCCCGTGAAACCTAAGTTCCTTTCAAATGCCATTGTCTTCACTTCCGGAAACAGCTCAGACATCACTCTCATGGATCCGTCAGTCGATGCATTGTCCGCAACTACGACTTCAGCCCCGTCGACTTTTTCGACAGAGCTGACAAGCCCTGGAAGGAAATCCCTGAGGAATCCTTCCGTGTTCCAGTTAAGTATGACAACGGCAGTCTTCATCAGTGACAGCCGCATCCGCAGTCGCCCTCGTCAGAGCAATGTCCCCCTTCGCATCCTCCGCATTCTCCGCCATCGTGGCCGTGGCATCCACCGCATCCGCAGGTGTGCACATATTCTCCGTGCAGACCTTCAGTGAGTTCCTTTTCAGTGGCTTCACGCACCGAAAGCACCTCTCCTGTGAAATGAAGGGTCTTTCCTGCCATCTGATGGTTGAGGTCCATCTTCACGCTGTCCTCGCTCACTTCGAGAACGACACCGGGGATCACTCCTCCCATGCTGTTCATCATAGGGATGGTGTTTCCCGGCACGAGAAGATCTTCGCGTACCTCACCGTTCACCTCGAATGCAGCCTTTGGCAGGTCGATGATCCTGCTTGGATCCACTTCCCCGTATCCGTCGGCAGGGGAGAGGGTCACATCAAAACGGTCTCCCGGCTCCATTCCTTCGATATGTGCCTCAAGCTTAGGCAGAAGGCTGCCGGTTCCGTGTATATAGTCAAGAGGCTTTTCCTTTGTAGTGTGGTCGACCACCTGTCCGTCCACTTCGAGTTCGTAGCAGAATTCCACTACCTTGTTCTGTTCAATTTTCATATGTCGTCTGTTTTAATATTAAGCTGAGAATGAAACCCCTTCGAAGGCCAGCGAAGGAATCTGCCAGCGCGCACTGCTGCGTGCATCCGTCCCAGCCGCTATGAGGTTGTTCCATAACTCGATCATGTTTCCTGTTATCAGCATCTCGCGCACAGGGTGAGTCACCCTTCCCCTGCTGAAAGCGAACCCTTCCACTCCGAACGAAAAGTCGCCGGTGGCAGGATTGCAGTTGCCTCCGTTGAACCCTGTAACAAGGATTCCGTTTCCGCAATGCTTCAAAATGCCTTCCAAAGATAGACCTTTTTCTGCCAATGGCAATGCCTCACCTTCAAGATATGGAAGTATACATGGTCTGGAGATGTCTTCTATAGTCGGCTCCAGACCCATCTTGCCGGCCATATATGTGTTCACAAAGTACTGTTTCACCACTCCGTCCTCAATGATGGGGCAGTCCCTTGTCGCCACTCCTTCTGTGTCAAAAAGACGTGAACCGGCTTTCCCGACAGTTCTTGCCATATCCATTATCGTGAATCCTTTCGGGAATATCCTTTTGCCGACTGAATCGTCAAGGAAAGACATCTTCTGCTGGATCGATGAGGCGTTGAGCGCCGTGAACAGAGGGGAAACCAGACGTGAGGCCGCATTGCAGTCCACCACCATCCTGTATCGTCCACCTCTGCGTGGCCTCGGACCTATCTGTCTCACTGCCTTTTCCAAAGCCTTTCCGCTGCATTCGCTCAGATCAAGTTCTGAGAACTTAGGGGTGGCCTCCCACCAGAATCCGCTATACTTGTTTCCATCCTTGTCTTCGATTGTCATCTCGCTGAAAGCACTGAAGGATGTCTCTGTGTGTCTTCCTTCAAACCCTTGTGAATCACAGACATAGTTGTCTTCAAGTGATTCCGTGTATTCGCATTCTTCTGAAATCAGCCTGAATGCAGGTGTCTCTCCGGGCATGCATATGAATCCATCTTCGTCACTACCGGTTGACAGGGTCCCGTAGCGGGATAGCTGTCTGCTTCTTTCAAGCCTGCCCGTAGAGGAGCTGTCCCGGATGCACCGGTCATAAAGGTCGAGTTCCTGGCCGGTCTGCGCGTCAGCGGCCGTCCGCTCCGCGTCCGGCAGCCTTCTGCACTCGTCCTCCCCAAGCATCTTCACCATCTCGATAGCCTTGCGGATGAAGTCTTCCAATTCATTTTCCACCAGTCTGTTGGTGGAGAATGTGCCGTACCTTCCGTCTGCATAGATGTAGAGATATATGGACCTGTCGGCAGAATGCGTGACCTTGTCCAGCTCGCCGTTCAGCATCATGCTGCTGTCTATAATGCTCTTGGTCAGCGAGGCTCGTGCCGCAGAGGCTCCCTGCCTCAGAGCTGACTCTATGCAGAACTTCGCTATATGTATTTCGTTGTTGCTGATCATTTCTTTTCCTTATGATTCCAGACTGTATTATTCCCCTCCGACTGTCAGACTGCTGATCAGTACGGTAGGCATGCCGCATGAAACTGGTACGCTCTGCTCCTTTCCGCATGTCCATGTGCCGTTGTCGATCTTCAGGTCGTTGCCCACGGCCACAATGTCCGCCAGTGCCTGAGGACCATTGCCTATTATGTTTATATCCTTCACCGGTGCTGTCAGACGACCATTCTCGATAAGGAATCCGCTTTTTACGAAGAAGGTGAAGTCACCTTCTCCTATCTTCACCTGACCGTTCGAGAACTCGTCCACATAGATGCCTTGTCTGACGTCAGCGATGATGCCTTGCGGGTCAGCCGAACCGCTTTCCATATATGTCGCCCTCATTCTCGGGATAGGGTTGTATCTGAAGTTCTCGCGGCGCCCGTTTCCGGTGGACGGCACTCCGTACCAGCTTGCACTTATCCTGTCATGAAGGTAGCTGCACAGCACTCCGTCCTCAACCATATATGTCTTCTGAGCCGGAACGCCTTCGTCGTCATAATTGCCTGATCCTCTGTTGAATGCCACTGTTCCGTCGTCCACGACATTGACCCCCTTCGGACACACCCGCTGTCCCATCTTGTCAGAGAATATGGACTGTCCCTTCCTGTTGAAGTCCGCCTCGAATGCATGTCCCATGGCCTCATGGAGGAGGATGCCTGATGCACCTGCACCCATCACCACCGCCATCTGACCGCCCTTCGGCCTGGTGGCTTCAAACCTTTCGTCGATTCCACGCACCACCTCATCCGCCAGTTCCATCACCAGATCCTTGCTTATGAATTCCGCTCCGATCCTGAAACTTCTTGATGCAGTCTTGTTTTCAGTCTTCCCGTTCTGCTGGAACACAGCAGTCGCGGTCACGCTGCCCATCGGCCTTGTGTCGCATGTCAGTTCACCGAGCGAGTTGAACATCATGACATCGCTGACCGAATCCGACATTCTGGCAATCACCTTTATGATGCGCGGGTCCCTCGAGAATATCTCTTTCTCCAGGTCCTTCAGGAAGGGCAGGAAGGTCTCTGCACTGCAGTCCCTCCAGTTGCGCTGCACGGGATATAGGTCATGCACCCTGTCGTTCACACTCATGTATTCCCTGGCCCCGCATGTCCCGATTGCAATGGCGGAAGCCGCCTTTGCTGCCTGAAGCATATCGCTCATCTCGGTATTCTCGGAGTAGGCATAACCCGTCTTTTCCCCTTTGAGGACTCTGATTCCCACACCGAAATCGGTGTGAAATCCCCCTGAGGATACCACTCCGTCCTTGAGGAGGAGGTTGAAGAATGTCGTATGTTCGAAATATAGGTCTGAAAAATCCCCTCCGTGGCTGAGAGCAGTGTCAGTCAATGTCTTAAGCTGGCTTTCAGAAACTTTGAATATATCTAAATAGTATTGTTTCCCGTTCATATGGTCCTATAGCGATAATATGTCTCCCTTCTCTTCCGCATACCTGTGTGCCTCCTGGGCAATCTTGCGGATCTTCTCGTATGTCTCTCTGTCCTTGATGTTTATCACGTCGAGTTTTGATCCTTCGGCTATGACGCGGAACGGAATCTGCGAATTGTCAGCCAGAATCCATCTCTCACAGATAGGGGCATAGTCGTGGAAGAAATAGTCTATTCCTACCTTGTATCTTCTCCTGATGGTTTCTTCCGGAATATTGTGACCGCCGGTCTCGACCCGCGCCCTGACCCTCTCGATGGCCAGTTCGGGGGAGTTCAGCCAGAAATACAGTACGGTCACCGTGTATCCTGCTTCCTGAGCCATCTTCACGGTCTTCAGGATGGTTCTGGTCGCAAGTGTGGTCTCGATTCCGAAGTCCATCCGTTTCTTCAGAAGATATCTGGTCTTCATGATCATATATCGTCCTGCCTGGATCGAAGCCTTCTCCGGCTGGAACGGCGACAGACCCTTTGCAAATTCGTCTGAATTCACGAATTCGCTGCAGCTTAGCATCTCCGGCAGCATCGTATAGGAGGCTGTCGTCTTTCCAGCTCCGTTACATCCTGAAATTATATACAAACGTGGCATATCAGTGTGTTACTCCATATCCAAAAAGTGCGAAATCCCCCTTGCATGGGTCCTCCGGCCATATTTCTCGGAATGCATCTGTGATCTCCCGTGCAGTAGCGATGTCCTTCTGCCTGCGGGAAGTCAGTCCGAGAGCGGTGGCCTGGGCATATACATGGACGTCCAATGGCAGAACGAGGTCGGTCTTGGCTGAATTCTTCCATATGCCGAGGTCCACCTTGCCGTCATCCCTGACCATCCATCTGCGCATCATGTTTATCTTTTTGTTCGGTGCCTTCCTGTCCTCCTTCTGCCCGAATACGAGACAGCGGAAATCCGAGTCGGTCAGTCCTTCCAGACTGTCACAGGTGGAATATATCCCCCTCAGCCTTGAACATATGCCGGCAAATTCGCTCCACTTGATGGTCCTGTGCAGGCTGGCGTTCTCATTCCTGTATTCCCCGTTCATGACATAGTCATATGGACGCCAGTCCATTTCCTCGAACATCCTGTCGCAGTCCCTGACTATCATTGCCCTTCGCCCCCATGCCAGGTGCGCCGAAAGCAGGGCTGATATCTCCACGTCGGCCACAGATGCCTTTCCCGCCTCAAATGCACGGGCAAAGCGGGTCGGGAAGATTATGGGGTCTTCCTGGAAATATTTCGGGTCATTGTATTCCTCAGCCCACCCGGTCAGGGTCTGGATCAGCGATTTTTCCATAGCAAACTACAAATATACAAAAAGAGACTGAATAAATCATCCAGCCTCTTTTTGAAAATATATGTCTTTCGGGTTATGCAGTAACCTTCTCAAGCCACTTGACCATTCCGAACATGACTGCCATTGAAATGAAGCATACCACTGCGAATACTGTCCAGCACTGCCAGATAGGCCATGCGTTGTACATGAGCGGACCGATCCAGAGGAGGAGGTTTCCGAGGGCTGTTGCACCGAGCCAGAGACCCTGGCAGAGACCGAGCATGCTCTTAGGAGCCACCTTTGACACGAATGAAAGTCCGAGAGGCGAGATGAAGAGCTCGGCAACGGTAAGGAAGAAATATGTTGCGATGAGAACCCACCAATGTGCCTTGTCTGCTATCTGCTCTGCGATAGGGAGAGTCTTGAATGTGTCAGCTGAAGGATATCCCTTGATGATGGAGAATACTGCGAGGAACACGAAGGCAAGACCGGCGATGAGCATACCGATACCGATCTTCTTCGGAGTCGAGATCTCCTTGCCGCGGCGTGCAAGCGCTGCGAATATGGCCATGATCACAGGGGTGAGCACAATCACGAAGAATGGGTTGATTGCCTGCCATACCTCAGGAGCCACTGCTGAAGAATCGACGAAGTCACGTGCGAAGAATGAAAGGGACATTCCGTTCTGGTGGAATGAGAACCAGAAGAAGATCACTATTGCGAGCACTGCAAAGAGGGCATAGAGACGCTGTCTGATTTCCTTTGCCATTGCAGCCTTTTCCTCCGGAGTATAGTCCACGCCCTTCACGGCCTCCTTCTTTGATGGAGTAGGGAACTTCTTCTGTGAGATGAAGAAGATCACAAGCGAAATGAGCATTGCAGCCACTGAAGCGATGAATGAGTAGTGGATTCCCTCATTGAAGATCTGGAGATACTTCTGACATGATCCTGCGAGGTCTGCGATGTTGCCTCCTGCAGTTGCCATCATGGCGTTGAGGTTGTCGAGAGCCTGTGCGCCCATGCCGGCAGCGTTGTTGATGAACTCATGGCAGAGTGCAGGGAGCTGTGCGTTGTACACCATGCCGTTGGTTTCGAGCCACCAGCTGCGGAGGAGCGGAGCTACGAAAGGAGCGATGAGACCACCGACATTGATGAACACGTAGAAGATCTGGAAACCGGAGTCACGCTTGCTCTTTGCCTCTGCGAGAGCCTCAGGACCCTTCTTCGCCGCTTCTGCCTCAAGGTTGTCGTACATCTGTCCCACGATAGCCTGGAGGTTGCCCTTGAAGAGACCGTTACCGAATGCGATGAGGAAAAGTGCAAAGCATGTCAGCGGAAGAAGCCAGCTGATGTTTCCTGCTGTGGCGAGGATAGGAATCGAGAGAAGCACATATCCTGATGCCATGATGATCAGACCGGTCTTGATCGTGCCCTTGTAGTTCTGGGTGCGGTCTGCGATGAGTCCTCCGACGAGGCTGAGAAGATAGATACCTGCGTAGAAGAATGAGTAGATCGTTCCTGCTGGGCCTTCGCCAAGACCGAACTTGGAGCAAAGGAAAAGCACGAGTACTGCATTCATGATGTAGTAGCCGAAACGCTCTCCCATGTTGCTGAGAGCGGCCGCCAGAAGGCCTTTTGGATGTCCTTTAAACATAATTGAATCAGTTATTTAGTTGTTAATAGTTTTTCACAAACTGCAAATATAATAATAAAAATCCGAATCTCAGATGCCTGTGTGGTCACATCGTCGACATCTTCTTTCTGAAATGTTAAATTGTAAGTTTTTTCGCCTTGTTTTTTATAAAATCTATTTGTAAAAACCGCGAATGTTCGTATCTTTATCGGTTGTTTTAAAGAAATTTTAAAAACATGAAAGAATATGATGTAATAATTGTGGGAGGTGGTATCACGGGCGCCGGTACGGCAAGAGACTGTGCCATGCGTGGTCTCAAGACTCTTCTCATTGAGAGACATGACCTTACGGCAGGAGCTACCGGTCGAAATCATGGTCTCCTGCATAGTGGAGCCCGCTATGCGGTGACAGATCAGGAGTCTGCCGAGGAGTGTATCAGGGAAAACATGACCTTGAGAAAGATAGCACGTCACTGCGTAGAGGAGACCGACGGTCTTTTCATAACCTTGCCGGAGGATGACCTTGCATTTCAGGAGACTTTCATAGCTTCGTGCCTCAAGGCTGGAATCCGTGCGGAAGCCATAGATCCTGCAGAAGCCATAAGACTTGAACCTTCGGTCAACAAGTCCCTCATAGGTGCGGTAAGAGTCCCTGATGGAGCTGTCGATCCTTTCCGTCTGACAGTTGCAAATGTCTTTGATGCCCAGCTTCATGGTGCTGACCTTCTCACTTATCACGAGGTCACTTCCATTGTCAAGGAAAACGGCAGGGTGGTCGGCGTCGAAGTCATGGATGCTCATACAAAGACCAGAAAGACTTTCAGAAGCCGTATCGTGATCAATGCAGGAGGAATCTGGGGACATCATATTGCCGAACTTGCCGGAGCTACCGTGAATATGTTCCCTGCCAAGGGAGCGCTGCTCATCTTCGGTCATCGTGTGAACAACATGGTGATCAACCGCTGCCGCAAGCCGGCTGATGCAGATATTCTGGTTCCGGGTGACACCATATGCCTTATCGGAACCACTTCGAGCCGCTTGCCTTATGACCAGATTGATGACATGAAGGTCACTCCGGAAGAAGTTGACCTCCTCCTCCGTGAGGGTGCAAAGCTGGCTCCGGAGCTTGCAGATACACGTATCCTCAGGGCATATGCCGGAGTACGTCCGCTGGTTGCAGCCGACAACGATCCTTCAGGCAGAAGCATCAGCCGCGGAATCGTATGTCTCGACCATGAGACAAGAGACGGCATTCCTGGCTTCATCACCATCACGGGCGGCAAGCTCATGACCTATCGTCTCATGGCGGAGTGGGCGACAGACCTTGCCTGCAAGAAGCTCGGAGTGGACAAGAAATGCCAGACTGCCGAAATATGTCTCCCTGGATCCGAGGAGGATGCAAGAACGGACAGGAAGACGGCAAAGACTTATGGTCTTGGAGCAAAGGCTGCGGAGGGCCGTCACGGAACGCGCAGTGCAGATATCCTCGTAGCAGACAAGAAGGACGAGTCGCTTGTCTGTGAGTGTGAGGGCGTTTCAGTCGCAGAGGTCAATTATGCCATCGAGACCCTTCAGTCAAAGAATATACTCAACCTTCGTCGACGCACCAGACTTGGCATGGGAACATGCCAGGGTGAACTCTGTGCATGTCGTGCAGCAGGACTTCTCGCAAAGGCCAACGGATGTGCACGCAGGAGCGTCGAAGATCTTGCGGCATTCATGAACGAGAGGTGGAAGGGAATGTTCCCTGTCGCCTGGGGTGAAACCCTTGCCGAGGCTCAGTTCACATCATGGATATATGAAGGGGTATGCGGCCTGGACTCATTTGTTAAGAAGGAGGAGGAATAGGATATGAAATTCGATACTATAATAATAGGTGGCGGTCTTGCCGGACTCACGGCGGGAATCGACCTTTCACGTAAAGGACAGAGATGTCTGATCGTATCTTCCGGTCAGAGTGCCCTGCATTTCTTCTCGGGTTCTCTGGAACTTTGCAGTCTTGATGAGGATCCGTTCAAGGCCATCTCATCTCTTGGGGAAGATCATCCGTATACTAAAATCGGATATGACAATATTATAAGGTATAGCGAAGCGGTTCAGCCTTGGTTCAAGGAGGTCGGTATCGACTTTGTGGGAGAGCACGGGAAGAATCACTGGAGAATCACTCCGCTGGGCGGCTTCAAGAGGGCCTGGCTGACTCTGGATGAGTATGCCAACATCCCTTCTGACGGTACAATGCCATGGAAGAAGGTCGCTCTTCTGAATATCGACGGTTTTCTGGATTTCCACACAAGCTACATTGCGGCGGGACTCGCCGAAAGGGGAGTGGAGACCATGGTCAAGGGAATATCGATGCCTGAACTTGACAGGCTTCGCGAGAATCCGACTGAAATGCGTTCGACCAACATCGCGAAGACATTTGCCGGTGACCTCATCGGAGCCCTTGCGGCAAGAATCAATGAATATGCGAAGGATGTGGATGCTGTCCTCATGCCTGCAGTCGTGGGACTGACCGGATCCACCGATGTGCACAGGCTGAAGGAGATGGTGGTGCGTCCGTTGCATTTCCTTCCGACCCTCCCTCCGTCTGTCCCAGGTATCAGGATCCAGATGATGCTCAAGAACCGTTTCCAGAAGCTTGGCGGCACATATATGCTTGGAGATTCAGTCGTTTCAGGTGAATTCGAGAACGGAAGACTGAAGTCAATATGCACCAATAATCATGGTGCTGTGAAGTTCGAGGCGGATAATTTCATCCTTGCAACCGGAAACTTCTTCAGCAAGGGTCTCACCTCGACAGTCGACGGTGTCCGCGAACCTATCTTCGGACTCGATGTCGATTCACTTGAGGTAAGGGCTGAATGGTATAGGAGAAATATGTTCGAGGCTCAGCCTTATATGAACTTCGGCGTTTCCACAGACGGATGTCTTCGTGCCATGAAGGACCGGAAGCCTGTAGAGAATCTCTATGCAGCCGGTTCTGTCCTGTCAGGATGCAATTCTTTGAAGGAAGGCAGCGGTGCAGGTGTGGCAATCATTTCAGCACTTCATGTTTCAGAATCTATATTGAAGAAATGATATGGAGAAGAATAAGATAGATACAAGTTTCGAGCAGTGCATGAAATGTACTGTCTGCACGGTATATTGTCCTGTGGTGGCTGTGAATCCGAACTATCCCGGTCCTAAGCAGGCGGGTCCGGATGGAGAAAGATATCGTCTGAAGAACCCTCTGTTCTATGACGAGGCTCTTGACCTCTGTCTCAACTGCAAGAGATGCGAGGTGGCATGCCCTTCAAATGTGAAGATCGGCGACATCATCCAGTCTGCACGTCTGAAATACGGAAACAACAAGCCTAAGCTCCGCGACTATATACTTGCCAATACCGACATCATGGGATCGTTGGCCACTACCATGGCTCCTGTCGTGAACTTCACCCTCGGTCTCAAGCCTGTCAAGGCTGTCATGGATGGAGTCCTCGCGGTGGATCACCACAGGACTTTCCCTAAATATGCAGGTCAGAAGTTCGAGACCTGGTTCAAGAGGCATGCTCTCAAGAAGCAGGAGGCATACGAGCGTAAGGTCAGCTACTTCCATGGATGTTACGCTAACTATAACCATCCCAAGCTTGCCAAGGATTTTGTCAAGATCATGAATGCCATCGGATATGGAGTCAATCTCCTCGAAAAGGAGAAATGCTGCGGCGTAGCCCTCATCTCGAACGGTTTCAAGGACCAGGCGACCAGGCAGGCAGAACTCAATCTCGGCAGCATCCGCAAGGCAGTGGCCCGTGGTGAGAAGGTCCTCACCACAAGTTCGACATGTACATTCACCATGCGTGATGAATATGAGCATATCCTCGGCCTTCATAATGAGGATGTACGTGACAGCATCAATCTTGCGACCAAGTTCATCTATGAACTCGTGGATGCCGGTCAGGTCAAGCTCGTGTTCAAGGACGATTACACCAGACGCATAGCATACCATACTCCATGTCATATGGAGAAACTCGGATGGGCGATCTATTCCACTTCGATGCTGAAGATGATTCCAGGAGTGGATTTCGTCATGCTTGATTCCCAGTGCTGCGGAATAGCAGGAACCTATGGTTTCAAGAAAGAACACTATAACGACTCTCAGAAGATCGGTCAGAACCTTTTCCGTCAGATCCATGACTATGCCGTGGATATGGTGGCGACAGACTGCGAGACCTGCAAATGGCAGATCGAGATGAGCGCCGGAGTGACAGTGGAAAACCCTATTTCAATAATAGCTGACGCACTCGATGTGGAAGCTACAATCAAAGCTAACCGAAAATAATAATGAGTAAGTTTTTTGACCCGCCTCAGGCGAAACCCCTTATTGCAAAGGAAAAGATAGACCGTGTCTTCAAGTCCATGAGATTCAAAGTCTTCATGGGATCTTTCCTCGGATATGCCGCATATTATCTCGTGCGCAAGAATCTCTCGTTGGCATCTGCCGACATGATTGCCGAGGGTCTGATAGACAAGCAGGGAGTCGGAATTGCAGCTTCTGCAGTATCCATAGCCTATGCATTCAGCAAGTTCATCATGGGAACACTCTCTGACCGTTCGGATGCCAGAAAGTTCCTCACAGTCGGCCTTGTGATCGCTTCACTTGTGATGATGGCAGTGGGCTTCCTCCCGTTCTCGGCGACCAACATGGCCATCAACGTGACCATGCTCTTTGTCATGATGCTTTTCGTGGGTATCCTCTCCGGAATGGGCTGGCCTCCATGCGGACGAATCATGGCATATTGGTTCTCGAATAATGAGCGAAGCTTCAAGATGTCCCTCTGGAACACCTCACACACAGTCGGTGCCGGAACCCTCGGCATCATCGCCATTCTGGGTGTGAGCCTGTTCGCCGATATGGGCATTTCGCAGACCTGGAGGGCCAACTTCATAGTTCCTTCTGCCTTTGCCCTTGCCATCGCCATCTTCTGCTGGTGGGCTTTGCGTGACACTCCTGAATCCTGCGGACTCCCGTCGGTTGCAGACTGGAGAAACGACCATTCAGGTGTCAAGACAAAGGAAAAGGTCGGTGAGAAGGTGCCTTTCAAGACACAGCTCTTCGACTATGTGCTCAAGAACAAGTGGATATGGATGATTGCCCTGGCCAACGCCTTTGTATATATGGTACGCTATGGCGTCGGTGACTGGTGTCCGACCTATCTTCAGGAAACTGGCATCATGACCTCGGCAGAGTGCAAGCTGGCTTTCTCCATCCATAATTATGTGGGAGCTGTGGGAACCATCGTCTGCGGATGGGTATCTGCGAAGTTCTTCAAGGGCAAGTGCGCTCCTCCTAACATCATCTTCATGAGTCTCGTCCTCATCGGCTGCATCATGTACTGGCAGGTTCCAGCCCTTGCTGCTGCCACAGGAATCGATGCAAAGGTGTGGGTATATGTAGCCCTCATCCTCATCGGATTCTGCATCTATGGACCGGTGGCCCTTGTCAGCATCCAGGCACTCAATCTTGTTCCTAAGAACGCTGCGGGAACAGCTGCAGGCTTCGTGGGTCTCTCCGGCTATCTCATCGGTGACTCTCTCCTTTCAAAGATCATCGTGGGTGGAATCGCTGACCAGAGCTGGAATGCCGCCAATTTCACGATGGTGATAGGTGCTGTCCTCGGAATCATCCTCTGCGCCCTGACCCTCAAGTCAGAGAAGCAGTCATAATAATCCCTGAACTGACATGCTATGAAAAAGATCGGATTCATACTTAATATCGTTGCATTGACCATTCTCGGCTCCATGTTCCTTTCATGCGAGAAGGAACCGGATGACGGAGGTGTCACTCGGGAAAAACTCGAACTCCTGATCAGTCTTCCTGAATCTGTCTCAGGAGCTGCAGGTGATATCGTGTCGATAAAGTTCTATTCGGGTAAGGGCCCGCATAAAGGTGATTTTGTCGTTCTAAAGAAGTCCAAGGACGAGATTTTGACTGAGGTCATAAGCAGATCTGATGATGCCTTCAGCTTCAAGATCCCGTCTCAGCTTGTGAGTGGCAAATATGTCTTCAGCATCAGACGCGGAACCCAGACCAAGGCAATCGGAGAAATTACCTTTGATATAGAGAAACGCGTAGAAATCACTGAGAAGGAGGGATATAACGTTTATGGACTGATTTCATGTGATGGAGTGGGCGTTCCCGGTGTGGTAGTCTCAGACGGAGTTGAGGTGTGCGTGACCGATGAGAACGGTCTGTACTATCTGAAGTCAGATGAATATAATAGGTTGGTATTCATGTCGATACCAGCTGGTTATGAGGCTGAGTCAGAGGGTATCCTTCCAAATTTCCACAAGTCTCTCGACGGTGATCCTAAAACCACCGAGAGAGCGGACTGGACATTGACGAAGGTCAATAATGCTGACCATGTCATGTATGTTCTTGGTGACATGCATCTGGCCAAGAGGACAAATGACATATCTCAGTTCGCCAATTTCACCGCAGATTTCAATGCACAGATCGCTGCGAACAAGTCTAAAAGACAGTATGCCCTGACCCTTGGTGATATGACATGGGACCTTTACTGGTACTCTAATGCATATGACCTCTACTCTTATCTTGAAACGATGAATTCGAGGGTCAGCGGTGTTCAGATCTTCCATACCATCGGTAATCATGACCATGACATGATGGCGGAGGGAGACTTCAATACGGTCACTGCATTCAAGAAGAGGGTTGCTCCGACATATTATTCATTCAATATAGGTAATGTCCATTATATTGTTCTGGACAATATCCTTTGTACCAATGTTGCCAAGGATGACGGAAGCGGAAGAAACTATAACTCAAGCCTGACTTCAGAACAGATCACCTGGCTTACCAAGGACCTTTCATATGTAGACAAGTCCAAGACTCTCGTCATCACCATGCATGCCCAGATGTATGGCGAGACTGGAAAGCAGGCGATGTCTTATTGTTCTGAACTTGAAAATCTCTGCAAGGGCTACGAGACTCATGTGCTGAGTGCCCACACTCATGTGATATGGAACAATGACCTGACATCATCCAAGGGAATAATGCACCATAACAGTGGTGCCATCTGCGGAACATGGTGGTGGACAGGATACTATACATCCGGACTCAATCTCTGCAAGGACGGTTCCCCAGCCGGATATTATGTCTACGAAATGACCGGCAATGATGTTAAATGGAGATTCAAGCCAACCGGAAAGGATTTCTCTCATGCCTTCCGTACATATGACAGGAATTCCATAGCACTTTCAGCGAAGAATTTCGCTCCATCAGCCAACAGCACTCATGCTGCGGCATTTGAGAAATCTGCCTCGCACTGGGTAGCTGCCGATAAGAACAATTATGTGTATTTCAATGTGTTCGACTATGATCCATCCTGGACCATAGAGGTTTCGGAAAATGGTAAGACTCTCCAATGGGAGGTCGTGAAGGCGAAAGACCCTCTGCATCTTGTGGCTTATGAGGCGCAGAGACGTGACCGCAACTCAAGTCCGACATCAAGTTTCCTGTCGACCACGATAAACTCGCATCTTTTCCGCGTGAAGGCATCCTCGGCAACTTCGACTATAGACTTCAAGTTGACTGACAGGTTCGGTAATGTCTACACGGAGAGCATGAAACGTCCTAAAGAGTTTTCACTCAATATATATAACCGCTAATATATAATACAGCAATACTAACTAAATTTACTTTTTATGAGATTATTGAAATCCTTCGCAGTCTCTCTTGCTTTAATGGTCGTCGGCGCTACTGCCTTCGCCCAGACCAGAGAACTGTCCGGAGTCGTGCTCGATGCGACTGATTTCCCTCTGGAAGGAGTGGCGGTCATCGTTGACGGAACGACAAACGGTGTAATGACATCAGGGGATGGTAGCTTCACTCTCAGAGTGCCGGCTAAAGATGTAGTCCTCAATGTTTCTTCTCTCGGTTATGAAACCAAGATCATAACCGTTCCTGCAGCTCAGGACAACATCACAATCCATCTGGCAGAAGACAACATGATGCTGGAGGAGACTGTGGTCGTCGGTTACGGTACCCAGAAGAAGGTCAACCTTACTGGTGCTGTCACTGCAGTTGATGAAAAAGCTATACAGGACCGTGTGTCTCCAAACCTCAGCAGCATGCTTCAAGGTGCTGTGCCGGGTCTTTCCATTTCGACATCAAGCGGTAACCCTGGTAGTACCGGAACATTGCAGATCCGTGGTACAGGTTCCATCAACGGTGGAAATCCTCTTGTGCTGATCGACGGTGTCGAAGGTGAGATGGACCGCGTGAACCCTAATGACGTCGAGTCTATTTCTGTCATCAAGGATGCTTCGGCGGCAGCTGTCTATGGTGCCCGTGCAGCATTCGGAGTCATTCTCATCACCACAAAGAAGGGTAATGAAGATGACGGTAATGCTGTTATCCGCTACAGCGGACGTTTCGGTTGGGAGGAACCTACCACTTCAACTGATTACGAGACTACAGGTTATTGGTCTGCTTACATCCACAACATGTTCTGGAAGGCTGATGACGGTGTATCACAGTACATCAAGTACAATGATTACGATATGCAGCAGCTCCTTCTCCGTATCAACGACAAGACCGAGCATATTGACCGTCCATGGGTGACCATCCAGAACAGAAGCGGTAAGGATAAATATGTATATTATGGTAACACTGACTGGTGGCATGAGATGTTCAATGACCAGCACCCTGTTCAGCAGCATAATATTTCAATCAGCGGTGGAAACAAGAAGGTTAAATATTACCTTTCCGGAGCATACAACCAGCAGACCGGTATCATCAAGGTTCGTCCTGACCGGTTCGAGAAGTTCAACCTCCGTTCAAAGATTGATTTCAAGATCAATAAGTATATGAGAATGAGCAACAATACCTCATTCTATAACTCTACCTATGACTATCCGGGAGTTTCAAATGTACAGAATGCGATCGCTTATGCAGCGAACCACGGTCTGGCTTGCTTCACTCCAAAGAACCCTGACGGAACATGGGTGTACGGAACTGACTTCCTCGGATATAAGGTGGCCAACGGTCGTCATGCCATCTATGGTAACGACAAGAACATCAACCTTGACAGGAAGATGGACTTTGCCAACACTACTGAACTCAAGATAACTCCGATCAAGCAGTTGACAATCACTGCAAACTACACTTACAGGTTCCACCAGAACCGTAATACCAACAGAAGTACTGCATTGGTATATTCACAGTATCCTGGCGTTCTGGCAACATACACCGGTAAGGGAACAGCTGGTGAGGATTCACTCACTGAGGAAGTTGACAGCTGGGCATACAATGCAGCCAACGTCTTTGCAACATATGAGGATACCTTCAAGAAGGATCACCACCTTACAGTGATGGCCGGAGGTAACCTTGAGTATTCATATAGAAAGGATCTTTCGACTACTGGTTATAATATTCTTACTGAGGAACTTAACGACTTTGACCTTGTCGGACTTAACGGTGACGGAGTCAAGGAATTCCTCGCTTCCGGCGGTCAGACAGAATATGCTCTCCTCGGTTTCTTCGCTCGTGTGAACTATGACTACAAGGGCAGATACCTCTTTGAGGTTTCCGGACGTTATGACGGATCATCCAAGTTTGCAAAGGGAAGCCGTTGGGGTCTTTTCCCATCAGCTTCTGCAGGATGGCGTATCTCTGAGGAGAACTGGTTCGCTCCTGCTAAGAGCGTTGTGAACAACCTCAAGCTTCGTCTCTCATACGGTAGCCTTGGAAACCAGAATGTAACTGCATACAAGTTCATCCGTAAGATCCAGACCTACGATTTCGCCGGCTTCAGCTTTGGCGAGGGAAGCTCGACAGCAAGTTATACTTCACTCTCGGCTCCGAATGCTGGAGACCTTACATGGGAGACTTCACAGCAGTATAACATCGGTATTGACGCTGGCCTGTTCAAGGATAGATTGACATTCACAGCTGAAGGATATATCCGTGATACCAAGGATATGCTCACCGACGGTGTCGCACTTCCAAGTGTCTATGGTGCATCTGAGCCTGACATGAACGCTGCTGACCTCCGTACGACAGGTTACGAGCTTGCAATCAGCTGGAGAGATCAGTTCAGCCTTTTCGGAAAGCCTTTCGGATATAATGTCGGAGCCACTTTGTCTGACTTCAGGACTGTCATAACCAAGTATGACAATGAGGAGAAGACTTTCGCAAAGGACTATTATGTCGGAATGGAACTTGGTGAGATCTGGGGATTTGAAATCGACGGTCTATTTCAGTCAGACGCAGAGGCTAAGGCTTATGCAGAGCAGGTTGACCTCAACTATATCAACAAGAGACTCTATGGCGGCTGGCTTGCCGGTGACCCAAGATATGTGGATCAGAAGACAGTCGACACTGATGGAGATGGTATTCCAGATGCTGGAGACGGTAAGATTTCAGTAGGTGCCAACAGCGTTGATGATCCGGGTGACCGCAAGATTCTCGGTAATTCTATCGCATCTCTTCAGTATGGTATCACAGCCGGATTTGACTATATGGGCTTCGACTTCTCTATCTTCTTCCAGGGAACAGGAAACCACTATTGGTATCCAAATGCTGAGTCAATGGCATTCTGGGGTCCATATTCTCGTCCATACTGTACATTCCTCGATGATAACTTCCTCGACAATGTATGGAGCGAGCAGAACCCTGACGCATATTTCCCACGTCCTCGTGCTTATTCTGCGTTCACTTCAGGAGCTGCCTTGAACAATGTCAACAGCCGTTACCTCCAGAATCTTCGCTATCTGCGACTCAAGAACCTGTCTGTAGGTTATACAATACCTTACACCAAGAAGATAGGTATAGAGAAACTCCGTATATATTTCTCAGGCGAGAACCTTGCTTACTGGTCTCCATTCAAGAAGCATACGACCCACATCGATCCTGAGGCTGCGTTTGACAGGGTTGACAGCAGTAATTCCCCAACCCGTTACAACAATGCATTCTACCCTTGGCAGAAGACATTCATGTTTGGAATTGACATCACTTTCTAAACTCTGTTCGAAATATATTTGATATGAAAAATATGAAGAAATATTTGATAATAGCTCTTGCTGCGATCGCTTCATTCACTGCATGCGATTTTCTTGACAGAGGTCCGCTTTCAGACATGACTGAGGAGATCTACTTCAGGACAGCAGAAGACTTCCAGCTGTTTACAAATCCTTTGTATAACAACCTGCTGGACAAGCACCCATATAACCATCAGAGTGACTATTACATCAAGCTGTCTCTCTCTAACCTTCTTCACGGAGGCTCATACAGGACAGTGCCTGCTTCAGGCGGTGGATGGTCTTGGACTGACCTCAGACGTATCAATACTGTACTTTCAAGAATGGATACCTGCGAAGATGAGCAGGTGAGAGCTGAGTATGAGGCTCTTGCACGCTTCTTCAGGGCATTCTTCTATTATGAGAAGGTAAAGCTTTTCGGTGATGTTCCTTGGATTGATGTCGAACTCAGTTCAGATTCAGAACAGCTTCAGGCTCCAAGAGATTCAAGAGAGTTCATCATGCAGAAGATGCTTGATGATGTGAATTTCGCAATCGACAATCTTCCTGCAGGTGTTTCCACTTTCCGTGTGAACAGGTGGGCGGCATTGGCTCTCAAGTCTCAGTTCTGTCTTTTTGAAGGTACCTTCAGAAAGTATCATGCTCTTACCATAGATCCGGCTACAGCCGGAGTCGAGACCGTAAACGACTACAAGTTCTACCTTGAGCAGGCCGCAGCTGCAGCTGAGGAAATCATCAACGAAGGTCCTTACAAGCTCTATTCTACAGGCAAGCCTGATCAGGACTACCGCATGCTCTTTGCTCAGGAGGAGGCAAGCAAGACTGAGTTCATTCTTGCTGTATATTACAACCACCCTGCAGGTATCTACAACAACTCGACAGCAATGTCCATCCTTCCTGCTCAGGGACGTCTTTCTGCAACAAGAAAGTTTGTCAACACTTATCTGATGGCGGATGGAACAAGCTATACCACTGCTAATCCGAACCATAAGACCACTTCTTACTATGATGAGTTCCAGAACAGAGACCCACGTCTCGCTCAGACACTCAGGGCTCCTGGTTACAAGCGTATAAATGGAACTGATGTCCTCGCACCGGATCTCACATGTACATGTACAGGTTACCATATTGCAAAGTGGACCATGGCCGCAGATGCAAACGGTGGCGACTCTGACCGTGCAGACCGTTCATCAAATGACACTCCTGTCTATCGTTATGCTGAGGTTCTCCTCAACTATGCGGAGGCTAAGGCTGAGCTCGGTCAGTTCGACCAGACTGTGGCAGATAAGACCATCAACCTTCTTCGTGACCGTGTAGGCATGGCCAGAATGAATGTAGGGTCTCTTACTGTTGACCCATATCTCACTGACCCTAAGACAGGTTACTCTAATCCGATCCTTCTTAAGGACCCTAATCTTGCACAGATTCTTGAAATCAGACGTGAGAGAGGTGTAGAGCTTGCACAGGAGGGCGACTTCAGATGGGAAGGCCTTCTGAGATGGAAGGAGGGAAAGTGTGTCGAGCAGGATATGCACGGTATCTACTTCCCTGGTCCTGGTCAGTATGACCTTGACAACAATGGAACAGTTGACGTCTGGCTCTATGGCGCAAATGAGGCGCAGCCTACCGTTGATGCGACTAATCCAATGTTTGCAGCATGTGCAGTACTTAAAATCGGTACAGACATATTCTTGAGCCCGGACGGATATGTTGACCCTCAGCAGAAGAGTGAACACACTTTCGATGAGGCAAGGGATTATTTCTATCCTATTCCGATTGATGAGCGTTCATTGAATCAGAATTTGACTCAGAACCCAGGTTGGGATGATGGTCTTGACTTTTAATTGAATTTGTTATGAAAATATTTAGACAATTAATACTTGCAATAGCCTCGCTTGCTGTCTTCGCGTCATGTCTCAATGAGGAGGAGAAGCTGGTCGCAACGGCTATCTTGACAGATAAAGCGTCGATGGAATTCGGTATCGAGGATACTTTGGTTCTCGCTCTTACCGTTTACGCTGATGCTCCTTGGACTGTTGAGTCTCCAAGCTGGGTGACTGTTGACCCTGCTACCGGTGATGCCGGCGAGACTGTAGTGACTGTGGCCGTTGAGCCAAACGTAAGAGAAAACCTTCCTGACAGACCTCGTCAGGCTGTGCTTACATTTGTCGGTCAGGATATATATGCAAATACATCTGTAGATATCCTTCAGGCCGGTGACAAATATCGTGACCTCGTAGAACTTACCATGGCTGAGGCTCTTGCCCTTGAGGCAGATACCTTTGTCGGAGTCAAGGACGTGCAGGTTGTGGCTCTTGCTTCAGACGGTTTCATTGCACAGGATCAGACCGCTATGTCCTATGTAGCTGCTGACCTGGAGGTTGAACTTGGTGACAAGGGTAATGTATATGCCTATGTTTCTTCTCTCAACGAGCTCCCATCTTTGACTAAGGGTGACAAGTTCGTTAAGGCATCCAACTCTGCTGTAGACTATTCAGCAGCCAAGGATATCACTGCGGAACTTCAGGCATACAAGGCTTCACAGATTGAGCTTGTTTCCATAACAGGTAAGTATGCTTCCAAGAAGATCGAGCTTTACTATGAGGAAGGCGCTGAAAGACCAGCTCAGCCGGATTCAGTAGTAATCGAGGTTCTTAATGCACATGAGTCACTCGCTCTCTCGCAGTACGACGGATGGCTTGTGGAGGCTAAGGGTTATACCGTAGGTCAGGGAAGCAGGGTGGTATACTTTGTTCCTGTTGAGGTCAAGGGTGTGAAGTCCCTGGAGACTATCTACTTCTCTGATGACTTCTCTTGGATCGCTCCAATGTCTGCCGCAGATGGTGCCGGTGATGCAGTCGGAGACAATAACCCATCAACCACTGCACCTAACGTCTGGAAGATGATTTCCAGCCAGGATTTCTTCAATAAATTCAATGAGATCGGATACCAGTATCTTTGGGGTACAGTCGGTGACAAGGAATTCAAACTTGGCCCAGAGCAGGCTCCTAACGGTGGTGTCAGCAAGGAAGGATCCATGTATATCCAGAAGGATTATCTCAAGTTCGGCCAGACAAGCTATAACGCTGCTCTCAGACTTCCTGCATTGTCTGCAATCCAGGGTCAGGCGAATATCCTCATCGACTTTGATTGGTGTTGGCAGGTGACAGGCTCTTACAATCCGGACATTATGACTCTTACAGTCGAGTCAAGCAATGGTAAGTTCGAGCAGACCGGTACTGCCGTTTCTCAGAATCTTGAGTCTGCACAGTCTCAGGAGGCTGAAAAGAGTGAGATTGAATGGCAGCATGTTTCTATTGTCCTGACAGAGGCAACACCTGAGACAGTTCTCACGATCCGTCCTACATATGCCGATCCGGACAAGCAGAACAAGACAAGACATCAGAACCGTTGGTATCTTGATAACATCAAGGTCATCGAGCACACCGGTTCCGTATCTGTTGCTGAGCCTACGGAGGCTGAGGTTACAATCTCAATGGAGAATAACATCATCTTTGAAGCTGCTCAGACTGAACCGATTACATTCGAATTCCAGTCAGATCAGGAAGCAACCCTCACATTAGGAGCAGAATGGGCATACTTTATCGATGCTGAGGACAAGGAGGTGACTTCACTTACAATTGCTGCATCCACCCCGACAACTGTCAAGGTAGGTGCTAAGGAGCATACAGAAAGCGAACCACGTACCACTGAGATCACAATTGAGTCAGGTCTTACAGTAGAGACCATCCCTGTCAAGCAGATGTCTCCAGGCCAGAAGGTTGAACCGTTCGTTAGTTTCGTCGGTGGCAACTCAAACGAGGTCAACTTTGAGGAAGGAAAATTCACTGTTACCGTTCAGGGAAATATTGAGTTCCAGGTTGAGGATGATGCATCTTGGGTGACCGTGGAGGCTGTTCCGGAAACACGTGCGACAGTCGAGTTCAAGTCATACGTTGTGACGTATGAGGCCAACTCAGATCCATCTGAGAGAACTGCACGTATACGAGCATTCAATGCAGAGCAGAATCTTGAGTCTGTATATACTCTTGTTCAGGGCCCATATGAGACCGGCATTTACTATCAGGATGACTTCTCTTGGGTAGCACCTTGGGCAGATGCCTATGGCGCAGACGACTCTGTAGGTGACAATAACGCCTCAGGTAAGGCTCCAAACGTATATACTCATGAAACTCATCTTGAAGGAGGTGTGGTCGGCTATCCTGCATTCCTTACCGAATATGCAAACAGAGGTTATGAGGATGTTAATGCGGTGGCTAAGAGTTTCTACACTCAGAAGTACTACCTCAAGTTCGGTAAGACCAGTGCACACACCGGTCTCAAACTCCCTGCAAATGAATTCGAGGGAACTGTTCCTGCTGATGTTGAACTTTCATTCAACTGGGCAGCTCACATGACAGGCAAGGGAGCCATTGATAAGGTGAATATTGTCGTTGAACTTGAAGGTGATGGTGTCTGTGGTGACAGTGGGGCTAAAATAAGCAATCCTTTCACGACCACTCAGCCGGAGGGCAAACTTGAGTGGCAGAATGCGTCAGTTGTCCTTAAGGGTGTAACATCCAATACACGCATCATCATCCGCCCTACGGTTCTTGATGACTCCGATGGCGTTACTCAGAAGAGATGGTATATCGATAATATCAAACTGGCTAAGTTGATACCTCTTTTCAGTGATGACTTCTCATGGGTGGCACCTTGGGCAGATGCCTATGGCGCAGACGACTCTGTAGGTGACAATAACGCCTCAGGTAAGGCTCCAAACGTATATACTCATGAAACTCATCTTGAAGGAGGCGTGACCGGTTACCCTGCTTTCCTCACCGAGTATGCAAACAGAGGTTATGAGGATGTGAATGCTGCTGGTAAGAGTTTCTACACCCAGAAGTACTATCTCAAGTTCGGTAAGACAAGTGTTCACACCGGTCTCAAACTTCCTTCGTTGGATCTGGATGCTGCAACAGATGTTGACCTTTCCTTCAACTGGGCAGCTCACATGACAGGCAAGGGAGTCATTGATAAGGTGAATATTGTCGTTGAACTTGAAGGTGATGGCGTCTGTGGTGACACTGGAGCAAAAATCAGCAATCCTTTCACGACCACTCAGCAGGACGGCAAACTTGAATGGCAGAATGCATCAGTTGTCCTCAAGGGTGTAACATCCGACACACGCATCATCATCCGCCCTACGGTTCTTGATGACTCCGATGGCGTTACTCAGAAGAGATGGTATATCGATAATATAAAGATATATTAATCACTTGCTTATTACGTTTAAAAGTCGGCACGGTTCAGTCCGTGTCGACTTTTTTCATTCAATTCCCCTACAACCTCAAGGTGTGCTACGCTATCAGCTGAAGTGGCTCAGTGCAAGCGTTTTAGGGAAATAGTGATAAAAGCTCGGAGCGTGCTCCGGGCTTTCTTCTATATTGTGCCAATCTCACGCCCCCTCAGTCGCTGGCACAACGTGCCCTCGTGAACCGTAAGTGGCGGATTTTCAGAAACTTAAGTGGTATTGCTCGCATGTAAAAGACAGCGAGGCGTATAGCTTATGTTCCTGTGTGTCAATAATTTACGAGTTACAATGATAATCCCTGTCACCCCCCCCAGCAAGCACAAAACGTGTCACAGTCCTCACGACCCTGCCCGGATATGTCGAGAGGGAAAAGTTGGTCTGCAGAAAGGACATATCTCCTGTCAGATTCCCAAGGCCGCCCGTCCCTACTTCAGCGAAGTAGCCGAAGTAAAAATAAAGCAAAAACATAAAGATTCAGAAAAAGTTTCATAAAGAAAAAGAAAAATCCGACATATGCTATTTGATTTCCTATTGACAAAAACTATATTTGTCGGGAGTGAAGAGGGAGGGTGATGAATTTTATTGGGACTATCATGTCCGTTAATTTTTATCACTAATGAAGGAATACGAAATGTTGAGCGGAGGTGTCAAGGACACCGAAGTTGAGGTGAGGGAGCAGCCCACATTTGTCAATCTGACCTATGACCATGGGTTCAAGATTGTATTCGGTACAGAAGGCAAAAGCGAAAAACTTCTGATGACGATGCTGAATAGTGTGCTTGGTATGAAGATAGTACACCTCGATTATCTTCCCACGGAGAGACTGGGATTGACAGCGGAAGAGAGCGAGTCATTCTTTGATGTCTACTGCACGGACTGCAACGGAAGGAGGTTCCTGCTGGAGATGCAGATGTGGAGTCAGCACTTCTTTCACAAAAGAGCGGCATATTATTGTTCGCTGTCGGTGCAGGATCAGGTGCGGCGTGAAAAGAAGTATCAGAAGGAGAAGTGCGGGAGGAAGAACTGGAACTATTACTTTCAGCCAGTGTTTGTGGTGAGTTTCCTGAACTTTCCGAACAACATCGTGGATGCCAAGGAAGACGGAGGAAATCCTTACATTTCGCACTATGTGTACAGAACCAAGGATACTGGGAAGGAGCTGGGAGACGAAACGAACCTCATATTCATTGATCTTGAGAGGTTTCGGAAGGATTTTGACGAGTGTGAGGATCTGGGAGAGCGGTGGCTCTACAGTATCCGGAACATGCACCTTTTCAAGGAGTGTCCAGAAGGGATAGTCGGCACCGAACTGGAAGATCTATATACTGAGTCATATTTTGCCGGACTTACGGCTGAACAAAGATCATTTTACGAAAGGAACGCTATGAACAAGAACGATTACGGAAATATCCTTGAGGAAAGGTATGAGGACGGCGTCCTGGCCGGACTTGAAAAAGGACTTGAGCAAGGACGAGAAGAGGCTAGGCTGATGAATGCAAGGAAGATGAAAGAGTTGGGGATGGAAAATGCAATCATCGCGCAGGTCACAGGATTGTCTGTGGAAGAAATAGAAAAGTACTAGAAAAAGGTTACCCCTTGAGCGACTATGGGCCAAAAGTCGCATAAGCGGTCTTCGGATTGAAACGCGGACTGGAGCAGGGACTGGAGCAGGGACTGGAGCAGGGACTGGAGCAGGGAAGTATCCAGAAGGCAGTGGAGATTGCGAGGAAGTTGATGGACAATGGCATGTCACAAGGAGAGGCTGCTGCCTTTGTTGGAATCCCTGAGGAGAGTTTGAGGACTGACTGTTGAATAATCGAAGGATTATAGAAAAGTGCGACCGGCACTGCCGCAGGCAGGCATCACGCGTATGCCTCCGACCAATATTACAGATAGTAATTAGCCGTCATTACCGAGGTAGTACCGGGTAGTGGCGGCTAATGGTTGATTGTAGATGGTTATTACACGCTTGACAGATAGTGAGCACGCATCCGATAAAATGCATTAATGATAATCGCATTCTTGATTTGCTACGAGTGTTTGAACTATTTCGCTTTTTCGTTATATTTGTAGATTGAACATTAAAACTTTTGACGTGAAACGTATACTACTTTCAATTGTTGGCATTGTGGCGCTTATGGCTGGCGCTTCTGCTCAGACTTATCTTCCTGAATGGCAGGAGGGCTATATGGATATCCATACCATTGCAACCGGTAGGGGAGACGCTACTTTCATAGTTATGCCTGACGGTACGACCCTTATGATCGATGCCGGTGATAATGGCAAACTGAAGGATCCTCAGCATCCTGACACCACAAAGAGAGCAGGAGAGTGGCAGGCTATCTATATGAAGAAGGTCATGGAACAGCTTCCTGACAAGAATAATGTTGATTACGCGATGATCACGCATTTCCACGATGACCATATGGGTGCGGTGCGTCAGATGCTTCCCGGCGAAAACGGTTATGGACTTTCAGGAATCACTCTTGTGGGTGAGTTTGTCGGATTTGATAAGCTGATAGACCGGGCATACCCTGACTATGATTTTCCTTCACCTAAGAAGATTGCAAATGCGAACAAGGGCTTCATGGAGGAGTATCACAAGTTCACTGCCTATAAGATGTCAAAGGGAATGAAGATGGAGAAGTTCCGTGTCGGTGCCCTCAATCAGATAGCTATGGTCAATAATCCCAAGAAGTACCGCAAGAACTTCGAGATCCGTAATCTGGCGGCAAACGGCGAGGTATGGACAGGAACTGGAGAGGAGGGCGCCAAACAATATAAGGGTGACCCTACGCTTTTTGATGAAAACGTCAACTCATGCGCCATCCGTATTACCTACGGAGATTTCAGATATTACAACGGAGGTGACCTCAGTGGCGGTAACTATAAGATATACAAATCTTCTGAGAGAGATATGGAGACCCCTGTGGCAAAGGTGTGCGGAGAAGTCAATGTGATAAAGGCCAATCATCATGGATATTATGACACATGCAACGGCTTCTTCATGAATGTGCTTTCTCCTGACGTGGTCGTGGTGGACGCACGAAGCAACAATCATCCTGTTCCTTCTACAATGGCGAGAATGACTGACCCGATGGTCTGTCCTGAGCAGCCGGAATATTACATCACTGTGGACAAGGCACGTGAGAAACTCAGTGAGGAACTGTGGAACCACTTCAAGCCTTGGGGACATATAGTAGTTCGCGTGTATGAGGGCGGTGCAGAATATCAGGTATTTGTCCTGGATGCTGACAAGCTTGATACTCCGGTCATCTATAAGTCAGATATTAAGAAATCGAGATAAGTGATATGAGAAAGATTACAGCTGTTGTCATAGCCCTTCTGGTAGTTGCCGGCTATGCAGATGCGAGAAAGGTCAAGGGAAGTGTAGTTTCTGGTGATGAGAAACTTTCCGGAGTAATCGTCACAGACGGCAAGAACTTCACCCAGACCAAGAATAATGGAAAGTTCAGCTTTGAGATTGCTGATGACGCAGAGTTCGTGTACATCGTAACTCCTGCCGGTTACGCTGCAGATTGGAGCAGCGGAGTTCCTGCCTTCTATCAGAGGGCTGAGGGACAGGATAAGTTCTGTTTTGACCTTTTGAAGACAGGTACTGACAAGGACTATAACATATTCGCTGTCGGAGACCCTCAGCCAAGAACTCTCAAGCATTTCCAGATGTTTGCCGGTAAGCCTCTTGAAGTCCTTGCTGCAACTATAGAACCTGTGAAGTCCTCTTCGGTAGGAATTGCCTTAGGAGACATATGCTGGGATGAGCTTGAACTTCTGGGCAACTGGAAGAAGGAGATAGTCAGGGCTGGAATACCTTTCTATCCTGTTGTGGGCAATCATGACCACAATATACATGCTGAGGGAGATATAAACGCCACTGCCATCTACAGGTCTGTAATGGGACCAGAAAACTATGCATTCTTCCTTGGCAATGACGTGGTCTTTGTGCTGGACAATATCATTTATGACACAAACAAGGACTATGATGAGGGTTATGCGCCACATGTGGTGGATTGGGTAAGGGGAGTCATGGCTTATATCCCTGCAGACAAGCACATATTTGTCGCTCATCATTCACCTGTTATTGATAGGGGAACGAATAAGAAGATCATCGGAGCTGATGAAATGTTCGAGCTTTTCAAGAAGAATCAGGTGACCTTCCTTTCAGGTCATACCCATATAAGCAATTTCATCCGTCATGCCGAGAACATCACAGAGCATAATGTGGCTTGCATCTGCGGCACATGGTGGGATGTGGAATATGCTACGGACGGCACCCCGCGCGGTTTCAAGGTGTTTACCAAGGAGGACGGCAAGCTGACATGGTACTATCAGGCGATTGATTTTCCTAAGGACTATCAGGTGGAGATCCTCAAGCCCGGTCAGACCATCATGCATCCGAATTCCGTTGTTGCCAATATCTGGGACTGGAATCCGGGATGGAAGGTCGAGTGGTATGAGGATGGTGTGTACAAGGGAGTCATGGAGCGTGTCACTGACTATTCTCCGACACATGCTGTTGCCATGGTTGCCAAATATGCTCCGAAGGGCAAGGTCCCGCCAAAATTTCGTCAGACCAAGCTGAGCAGTCACTATTTTGCTGCGACCCCGAGCCAGTACGCCTCATATGTCACAGTCTGTGTGGAGGACAATTTCGGAAAGAAATGGGTCTATGATGTCAAGATGAATGAATATGTTGACGTTCAGGCACATAGAGGCGGTGCTGGACTGATGCCGGAGAATACCATCCAGGCCATGAAACATGCTCTTGATATGGGAGTGAACACTCTGGAGCTCGACCTGCAGTTGAGCAAGGACGGACTTGTGGTGGTATCGCATGACCCATATTTCCATTCAAGATATGCAACCCGTCCTGATGGCACCCAGGTGAAGAAGGATGATCCTAAGGAGTATATCTACACCATGGATTATGAGCAGGTTGCAAGGTACGATGTCGGCAGCCGTGAGAGTGAGGTCTGGCCGGAAAAGGCCTGCTTCCCGGCAGTGAAGCCGCTGGCTGAAGATCTCATAGACTTCGTGGAGAACTATACTAAGGAGATGGGATACTCTCCTGTAAGGTACAATATCGAGGTCAAGTCCAAGCATGCGGAAGGCGAGGGTAAGGACTGGCCATACTATCACGACCTGGCAGATGCCTGTGTCAAGCTTCTTCTAAGCAAGCGCCTTGGTGACAGACTTGTTGTCCAGTGCTTCGACCATAGGGCCTTGAACCATATGCATGAGAAATTCCCGGAGCTTCACTATTCTTATCTTGTGGATGCCAAAGCTCCTGACTTTGATATATATATGGCTAAGCTGAACTTCACCCCGAAGTGGCTCAGCCCGCATCACAGCATAACTGATGAGACTTTGGTGAAGAAATGCCGTGAGAAAGGAATGAAGATTGTTCCATGGACTGTGGATAAGCCGGAAGATATAAGGCGCATGATCGATCTGGGCGTGGATTCCATAATATCCAATTATCCGGACCGTGTCCTTGAGCAGACAAGAGGGTATGTTTACGTTTCATGGCCGGAATAGTGTTTTTGAATCAGTGTCAATAGAAAATACGATATAGAATGAAAGCATTCTCAAGATTTATGGCTGCTGCTGTCCTGTTTGGAATTTCGTTTGCGGCGGCTGCACAGAAAAAGGGGGAGGACCCTCAGGGCTTCCTGACATATTCTCTTCCTTCCACCACCATCACGCTCGAGGTCGAGGCAGTCCAGGAGAAATTCTATGCGGGCCCATATGCTAAATATGCCGAAAAGTATCTTGGCATCAAGGCTCGTCAGAAGGATGAAACCACATACCAGCTGACACAGGTGAAGGTTGCTCCTTATGTGGAGGCAGATCAGAGTCGCAGGTATTCAGTGAATGTAAAGAAAGGCAGTATAGATGCCACCTTCCTCAAGCTTTCTGCAGAGGGACTGATATCCTTTGCCGATGCCAATTTTGCAGATGAGTCCATATGGCGTTTCCCTGTCAGGACTCAGGGAGACTTTTCAGCGAACGGTGTGACTTCCAACCTGACTTCGGAATCCACCACTCTCTATCGTAACGATAAGAGGGAGTCAGCCTATAACAAAGTGTCTGTACAGCAGAATATGGTTGTCGAGAAGTCCCCTGAAAAGAGGGCAGCCGAGACTGCCGATATGATTCTGAGGCTTCGTGAGAAGAGGTATCAGATCGTCACAGGAGATACGGACGCAACATATAGTGGCGAGGCTATGGGAGCTGCAATTGCAGAACTCACCCGTATGGAGGAAGAATATATGATGCTGTTTGTCGGATATTCGGAGACTCAGACTCAGGTGAAGAGGTTTGAGATTGTGCCTGACGCCTCACGGGAAAGTCAGATGTACATAGCTTTCCGCCTGTCAGACACAGCCGGGCTTGTCAATGCGGACAACATGTCCGGACGTCCGGTGGTGATGGAGATCGTGCCTGAAACCTTCGCGCAGCCACAGGTTACTGAAGAAGAAAAGAAGACATCTGCAAAGTCGGTGGAGGCATATTACCGTATCCCTGCCATATGTACTGTCAAGCTCATAGACTCAGGTGATGTTGTCCTTCAGACCAGGATCCCTGTCTACCAGCTTGGTCAGGAGAGCTCCCTTCCTGTTAATGTGATACTTAAATGATATAATAACTAATCCAAATTAATACTATGATTCAGAATCTTGACCCACAGATAGTGTGGAAGAACTTTTACGCGCTGACTCAGATTCCTCGTCCGTCAAAGCACGAGGAACTTGCAGTCGAGTATATGTATAACTGGGGTGTGTCACACGGACTTGAGACAATCAAGGATGAAGTGGGCAATATCGTCATCCGCAAGCCTGCTACTCCAGGTTGCGAAAACATGAAGGGTGTCATCCTTCAGGGACATATCGATATGGTCCCTCAGAAGAATGCCGACACTGTCCATGATTTCGAGAAGGATCCTATCCAGACATGGATTGACGGAGAGTGGGTGAAGGCAAAAGGAACTACCCTCGGAGCTGACAACGGGCTTGGAGTGGCTATGGGTATGGCTGTACTCGAGTCAGATGACCTCAGGCATGGTCCAGTCGAACTCCTTGTCACCATCGACGAGGAAACCGGAATGACTGGTGCCAACGCCCTCAAGGCAGGTCTTCTCCAGGGAGATATTCTCATCAACCTTGATTCCGAGACGGAAGGAGAACTCTATGTCGGCTGTGCCGGTGGACTTGATGCTTCAGCTACAGCGACTTATGTGCCTGCTGAATATGACAGGAACTGGCTCTGCTATTCGTTGGCGGTGAAGGGCTTCAAGGGCGGTCACTCCGGAATGGACATCATTCTTTATAGAGGTAATGCCAACAAAATGGCTGCCCGTATCCTCTATGCTCTCATGACCGAGGCAGACGTGAAGCTACTTGACCTTGAAGGCGGTACTCTCCGCAATGCAATCCCTCGTGAGGCATTTGCTACCGTATATATTCCGTCTGACAAACTGGCGGAAGCTCAGAAGGTATTTGACCGTGTCTCTGCTGAAATCAAGGCCGAGTATGCCGGTACTGATCCAGATTCCGAGTTCATCTTCAAGCCATACGAGTGCGCTGAAGGTGAGTGCTGCTGCGGTGGTGACGAGTGCAAGTATGTTCCTGAGGCTGATGCCCTCCGCTTTATCCGTGCAATCCTTGCATGTCCGGACGGGGTTGAGCGTA
>JAFVVN010000065.1 GCA_017502125.1 Bacteroidales bacterium
CGCGAGATGAAGAAGTGGGTTCACGAGGGCTTCTCGGCAGTTGAAATGGTAAACAACGGCGGATATTTTTGATGAAAGTAGATTTTATAAATAGCGACTTCCTGCTCGAAACCCCTCTCGCACGCACTCTTTACCATGAGTACGTGGAGGGGCTTCCGATAGCGGATTATCACAATCACCTTGTGCCTGCAGAGCTTGCCTCAGACCGTCGTTTCTCAGACATAGGACAGCTCTGGGTGGCTTCAGACCCATACAAGCACAGGGCTATGCGTCTTCATGGCGAGAATGAGGCCGTGATTTCCGGTCATTCTTCCACCCGTGAGAAGTTCGACGCATGGGCAAGGACTCTTCCTCACACCCTTGGCAATCCGCTCTTCCATTGGTCCGCAATGGAGATGAAGAATGTCTTCGGCCTGGACGAGATGCCTGATCCGTCATGTGCAGACAAGGTATGGGATGCCTGCAACGAGCGTCTTAAGGAAGATTCATTCTCGACAATGGGCATCCTGCGCGGCTTTGGGGTGAAGGTTCTCAGTACCTCAGATGATCTGCTGGACGATGTTACCGTACATTCTTCCGTAAGGGGAGACATCAAGGTGACGCCTTCGTTGAGGGCTGATTCTGTGCTTGGATTTGCTCCTGCATGGCTTGACAGGCTCGGTTCGCCTAAGACCTTTGAGGAATATCTTGCAGCTGTGGATGCAAGACTCGATGTTTTCTCAGAGAACGGCTGCCGTGTGGCCGATCATGCTCTTGATGACGGCTGGAGATTTGTGCTGACGGATTTTGAGACTGCTGCAAAGCTCTATGCTGCAGCTGAGTTTGCTGATGTAAGGCTTAAGTCATTTGTGCTTGGCCATCTGGCCTGCGAGTATTCACGCCGTGGTTGGGCGATGCTCCTTCATATTGGTGCACAGCGTTTCACCAGTTCGCGTCTGCGTTCTCTTGCTGGACCAGCCGGCGGATATGCTTCGATAGGAAATACATGCGACGTAAATAGCCTTTGCGCGTTCCTGGATTCGCAGGATGTGAAGGGTGAACTTCCTAAGACAGTACTGTTTACCTTGAATCCTGCAGACAATTCCGCTCTGGCAGTGCTTACAGGATCCTATTCGCAGGATGGGGTTGTGGGCAAGGTGCAGTTCGGTCCTGCATGGTGGTACAACGACCACTTCTACGGCATGACCGACCAGCTGGAGAATCTTGCAGCATACTCGCTGATGCCGCAGTTCATAGGAATGACCACAGACAGCCGCAATGTGCTTTCGTTTTCGCGTCATGACTATTTCCGCCGCATCCTCTGCAACTGGCTGGCAGACAAGACCCTCCGCGGCCAGTTTCCCGCAGACGAGGCCTACATCGGCCACATCGCCGCAGATATATCATATAACAATGCATTGAAATATTTTTATGAATAAACAGAATATTGTAGTGACCGGAGCAGGCGGAACACTCTGCTCGGTGATAGCAGTGGACTTTGCAAAGCAGGGCCACAATGTAGTCCTCGTGGGACGATCTCTGGACAAGCTCCAGAAAGTAGAAGAGGGAATCAGGTCTTTCGGAGGTAGTTGCGTGTGCATAACCGCAGATGTGAAGGATGAAGCAAGAATGATGCAGGTGCGCGAGGAGGTTCACAAGGTCTATGGCCCCGTGACCATTCTCATCAACGGTGCAGGTGGAAACCAGCCTGACGCAGTGACCACCATCAACGAGTTCGATCCTAAGGAACTCACCGATGACCGCGAGGGCCTGCGCGGATTCTTCAACCTTGACATGAAGAAGTTCCTTGATGTGATAGAGATCAACACTCTCGGTACTGTGATTCCTTCACGTGTGTTCGCCCTCGATATGATCGAGCAGGGCCATGGCAACATCATCAACTTCGCGTCAATGAATACTTATCGTCCTCTTTCGCGTGTGCCGGCTTATGCTATTGCAAAGGCAGGAGTGTCAAACTTCACCCAGTGGCTTGCTGCATATCTGGCTCCGGCGGGAATCCGTGTGAACGCAGTTGCGCCGGGATTCTTCGTGAACGAGCGTTCAAAGAAGCTCCTCACCACCCCGGAAGGCGGACTCACCTCGCGCGGTCAGCACATCAACTACAACACCCCTATGCACCGTTTCGGTGAGGCAAAGGAGCTCATCGGCTGCGTAAATTGGCTGGTGAATGATGAAGCTGCAAGTTTTGTGACAGGTATTACCGTACCTGTGGACGGAGGTTTCCTTTCAAGTGCAGGATTATAACTATTAAAATTTCATCATATGAAAAAGAACATTATCTCAATCTTTGCCGTTCTTGCGGCTATCTCTGCGATGACTTTCTCCTGCAAACCGGATGAGGTCATCAATCCTGATGGAGGAGTAAATCAGGAGCAGACTCCTGGTGAGGGTACACAGACTCCTGGCGAGGATCCAACGACTCCTGGCGAGGGAACACAGACCCCTGGCGAGGATCCAACGACTCCTGGCGAGGGAACACAGACCCCTGGTGAGGATCCAACGACTCCTGGCGAGGGAACACAGACCCCTGGTGAGGACACACCGACAACAAAAACGGTGACTGTCAGCGTGGATTTCACATCCCAGCCATTCACGACCGATCTCCCTACTTCCAAGAAGGCTCTGTCAAATGTGGACTTCGTGCTTTCGCAGAATGAAGCGGAATACACATTTACGATCAACAGCCCGAAAGACAAGAACTGTATCCTTCTGGGAGAGGGCCAGGGCTTTAGAATGAATACGGACGGAAGTTCGAACGCTTGTTATGTAAAGCTTCCTGCATTGGAGGGTCTGAAGCTTACTTCTGTGTATGTTAAAGTGAGCAACACTCCCGGTACAGGCAAGAAACTGTATGTAAATACGACTAATGATCAGGCAACAGCTCCTATAATGGTATCTGTTGCGGATAATGATGGAGATGCAAACATTACGGCAGTAGAGGCTCAGGAATATACATTTGAGCTTTCTGACTCATCAGCAGGCACACAGTACTGGTTGTGCTCTCCTGCCAAGGCGACTACCTTTACAACTTGGGTACTCACTTACTCGGAATAATACTTATAATCAAAATCAAATTAATAACCAATATGAAAATCAAGAATAATTACATGGGGAGAGAAGCCTATATCTCTCCTGAAACGGAAGTGATATCCTTGAATATGGAAGGAATCCTTTGCTCAAGTGACAGGTCTGTAGGAGTAACCAATGAGGGTTTCTCAGAATATGGTGGTAATGAATTTAACTGGAACTGATCATGAAGACAATTTTCAATACATTATTTATTACGGCAGCGGCAGTCTTTGCATTCTCTTGCGAGAAGCCTGCTAATGACAATATCACACCTTCTGAGGAAAATCTTGTTGAGCTTACTCTTACAGTGGGCGCTGACACAAAGACACAGCTCGGTGGAGAGAATAACACATCCATTATTTGGCAAGAAAATGACAAGCTCATCGTTTTCGACGGCACTGCGAACAGAGAGTTTGTGATAAAGGATTTTGAGCCTGGAAAGAACTCAGCAGTCTTTACAGGACTTGCTCTCCCGGCTGAAAAGTACTATGTGGTGCATTCTACTGCTGAGGGTTCCGAGCCTGTGTTCACTGTGCCAGAGGAAGGTGATCCGTATGTTACAGGTATTCTGGTCGCAAATGTGCAGAAGGCGGTAAAAGGCTCTTACGATCCTGCGGCTTTTGCTTCTGTAGGCATTGCAGAGGTGAAGGAGGGCGAGACTGATCTGTCTGTTCAGATGAGGAACACCTGCTCGCTTGTGAAGGTTAGCTTGAAGTCTTCTGACATCAAGACTATTGAGATTTCAACAACAGATGAAAATCAATATCTGACTGCAAAGTGTAAATACACTTTCAAGGAGTATCCTGCAATTGCAGCTCAGTCTGACCGTTATCTTTCAGCAGTTCTGGATTCAGAATCTGCGATGGAGCCTGGCGACTATTATATAGCTATTCTCCCAAGAAAAGAATTGACCAATCTTAAAGTGACATACACTAAGGCAGACGGAAGCACAGCTTCAGTTACTGCAGAAGGCAAATTTGATTTCACAAGGTCGTCTATTGTACCTCTTGGTATCGATGATTCTGCTCTGGAATTCCCGAATGAGAATGAGCCTGAGGAACCTGTAGTGCCAGAGGAACTGGTGCTGACTGTGGACTTTACTGTCGGAAGAGATAAAGTCTTTACTGGATACATTCCAAATACAAATACTTCAGATAAAGACTTTACTTTCATTCAGGATGGTGTGGAATATCCTTTCAATATATCATCATCAGCGAATTTTAAATACACTGACTCTTCACTGATGTTGAATGTAGATAATGCAGACTCAGACGGAAGTGTAAGTCTCCCGGCTGTAAAAGGAATGATGATTTCTACTGTTTATATTGAATGTGCTGAAGTGTCAAAATCGACCCCTATATATGTCTATTCGGAAAAAGCTTTGGGAGGAACAAAGTTAGAAGGCGTAAATATATCTACCGGAAATAATAAGAAAACCTTGAATTTGTCAGATAATGAAGGTGATCTTGTTCCTCAGCCTAATACTACTTATTATTTTGCTGTGAAAGCCAAAGCCTTCAAATTGAAGAAGCTGGTTATAACTTATAATAAAGCAGCTGAATAATCTTTCTATGAAAAGAACCCTAATATTACTGGCCGCGCTGCTCCTGCTTACAGGGGCAGCGCATGGTCAGAAATTGACCTCGGTGTGCTGGGACAAGCTCAATGCCGCGCCTGCTCCGCTTAAACAGATTGGGAAGGTGGAAGTGGTCAGACACAATGGTGAAGGACATTCCCTCTGGTCTGTCGGATGCGAGACAGTGGACCGTGATTTTACCGTATTCTCCGAGTACAAGGACTGGATCGGAGGAACCGGTGCCGGCTATGCCCGCATGCAGAGCGGATGGGCAAAGACGGAGAAGGTGCGTGGAGCGTATGACTTTGCGTGGATTGACGAGATGGTGGACGGAGTACTTGCCCAGGGAGTATGCCCTTGGATTAGCCTTGGATATGCCAACCCGATATATGCCAATGGGGAAGTGGACCTTAATGCCGCAATCTTCGATGATGAAGACACCATGCAAGGGTGGCTTAATTACGTCCGTGAAGTGGTGACCCGTTATAAGGGAAAGGTCACGATGTATGAGATATGGAACGAGCCCAATGGTGGTAAGGACCCGGAAAAGGCACGCAAATATGCAAACCTTTTCATCCGTACGGCAGAGCTTATCAGGAAGCATGATCAACAAGTCGGCATAGCCGGACTTGCTCTAGCCGGAACTCACACCAGTTTTACCAGAAATGTACTGGAAGACATCAAGGCTGCCGGTAAACTCCATCTGATGGATTATGCCACTTTCCATCCTTATGAAAAGGATCCGGACGTGACAGTGGACTCAATAAAGGTCCTGACAGGTCTGATCCATTCCTATTCAAAGGATATAAAGATGCTTCAAGGAGAGAACGGATGTCCTGCCTGTCTTCAATATGCATTTGCCCTGAGCAAGTATGAGTGGACAGAATACAGTCAGGCCAAGTGGTATCTGCGCAGGATGGCTACGGACTTTCGTCTTGGAATTCCGTCCAATATCTTCACTATGGTTGATGTGAAGTACAGACATACCGTTAACTACAAGGGACTTCTGCATACCAATCTTAACGGAGAGGTTGTCTGGGCACGCCCTGCTTATTATGCTGTGTCGCATATGGCAAGCCTGCTGACACCTCAGATGAAGGCAGATGGGGAATTGGCTTATAAGACTCCATCCAAAAAATCTCTGAGTGTGCTGGCTGTGTCTAAAAACGGGTGCAGAGTCGGTGTCCTGGTGTGGCAGAAAGGCGAGATCCCGTCTGATTCCATATCACAGGAAAAGCTAGATTTGACCGTGTCAGGTCTAGCGCTCAAAGATCCTGTCTGGGTGGAACCTGTTACCGGACGTATCTGTCAACTTGAGAAATGGAGCGTCAAAGGAGGTTCAATGACTTTTAAAGGGCTCCCTGTGTGGGATAGTCCGGTCTTTATCATGGAAAGGGCAGAGGTCCCTTCCGTTTCCGGTGAGTCCGGGAATCAATAAGACATTATCAGATGAAGCGTTTTTTCATAATTCTGTTGGGAGCCTTGTGTCTGTGCGGCTATGCTGCAGCGCAGACACAGGCCGATTTTTCTCGTCTTACCGAAGATAATCATCCCCGTCTTCTGTTTACAGATAAAAGTTTCAAGGATCTGAAGGGAATCATCCGTGGCAGCGGAAACGAGCTCACCTATCTCCTTCATGAGAAGGCCATGGCTGTAGCCGATAAGGCCGGTCTGGAGAAGAGCCTCTTGAAGTTTGAACTTGATGCCAGCGGAAAGCGTCTTCTCCCCATATGCCGCAAGGCATCAGGACGCATACTTTCAGCAGCATATGCCTACAGGATGACCGGGAAGAAAAAGTATCTCGAGCATGCTGAGTCCGACCTCAACACAGTGTGCGCATTCGAGACATGGAACCCGAGACATTTCCTTGATGTTGCGGAAATGTCAGCTGCAGTAGCCATAGGTTATGACTGGCTTTACCCTTTCCTTTCGCAGCAGACAAGGGATAACGTTGTGCGCGCGTTGAAGGGAAAGGCCCTTGATGCATCGCGTCTGGAGGATGAGACATGGTTCTATGGACGTATAGGAAACTGGAATCAGGTGTGCAATGCCGGTCTTGTGTGTGCAGCTCTTGCGATATATGAGCATTATCCGGAACTTTCCCGTACAGTCATAGATGATGCCGTAAGGACAAACCGTCCTGCCATTGAGGGTATTTATGGACCTGACGGCGCTTATCCGGAAGGTCCGACCTATTGGGGATTCGGTACAGTGTATCAGGTTCTGATGCTCGCGGTAATGGAAGATTGCCTAGGCACTGACTTCGGACTTAGCTCAGCTGCGGGCTTTATGGATACAGGACGCTTCAAGGTTTATGCGCGTGGAAATACAGGAAGGCAATTCAATTTCGCTGATAATTCCACAGGTGCTCCAGCTAATATCCCTATGTGGTATTTTGCTTACAAGACTAAGGATTATTCTCTCCTCTATCACGAGCGCACATCGTTGAATACGACAGAGAAATATGAGAATAATAGCCATCCCGGCTTTATCCCTCTTGCTATCAAATATGGAGTACAGATGGGGGATTTTGTCATTCCGAAGCCAAAATCCGGCGTCTTCGCAGGACGAGGAAACGTCCCTATGATAATGTGCCGTACCGGATTCGGCAACAAGGATCTGTATCTTGCTGTCAAAGGAGGCAATGCAGGTTATCTTCATGGTCATATGGATGCAGGGTCTTTTGTGTTTGAAGCATATGGTGTGCGCTGGGCGGCCGATATAAACCGTCAGGCGTATGAGCGTGTGGAGAACGGTATAAAGGAACTTGGAGGAAGTCTGGCTGACCGATCCCAGAATTCGCTTCGCTGGAGACTGTTCAGACTCAACTGTCGCCAGCATAATACCCTCACCGTCAATGACAAGGATCATAATGTGGATTATGTCGTGCCGATGCTTGAGACTCTCGATCTTCCTGACCGTATGGGGGCTTCTTTCGACCTTACCGGGCTGTATGGGGATGACCTGAAGAAAGCGGTCAGGACAGCATCAATATGTTCAGAAGAATATCTGGAGGTTACTGATGATCTGGAAGCCGGAGCGGAAGGACCGGCGCATGTAAGGTGGACAATGGTTTCGGAAGCGGAGCCTGAAGTGACCGAAGAAGGCATCCTTTTGAGGAAGAAGGATGTAACCATGCTTCTACAGGTGACGGGAGCCGATGTCTCATATAAGGTCTGGTCTTCCGATCCGCAAGATTATGAAAGCCTTCTGAAGCATCTGGAAGATCCCGTTGCGGGTATTTATATCTGCGGGTATGAAGTGGATATTCCTGCAGGTGCAAAGGCGTGCATTACAACTACATTGAAAAGGAAATAACAATGATGAAAAGACTATCAAGACTGATCGTATGCGTCTGTATGCCGGTGTTTTCTTTCTGGCAACTTGATGCTAAGGTGGTCACAGACTCTCTGACGACTAAGGCGATGACGGCCTCCTCTGTGGCCTCTATGCTGCGGGGAGAGGTAGCTGGAGTGCGTGTGTCTTCGCTTGACGGAGGCTCGCAGACGGCTCCTGTGGTAAATATAAGGGGCGTGAATTCCCTGCGTGGCAACGGGTCTCCTCTTTATGTTGTGGATGGCTCGGTCATCGGCTCATCTGCTTCATATAATCAGGATCCGTTCTGGCAGCATGGAGGTAACGGATATGCCTCTTCTATGGACCCCCTATCTTTTCTTTCGCCTTACGATGTGGAGGAGATAGTAGTGTTGAAGAGTGCGGCAGCCACTTCGCTATATGGCTCCAGGGGATCAAACGGAGTGATACTGATAAAGACAAAGGAAGAGACGTCCGCCAAGACTGGTATATCCTGGGATTCGAATGTCAGGCTTAGCGAACCGATGCTAAACGGGTTCTCCCGTCCTTCTCTTAGCCACGACCATGTGGTGAGGACCGGTGCTTCAAATGATCGTACGAGTTACACTGTCAGTGCCAATCTGCGTGATATGCGTTATGTCATTCCAGGTACGTCCGGACTGTATGGAGGTCTCAGAACCTCGTTCCAGACAAAGGCGAATCCGGTGGTATGGTTTGGACTTAATTCCATTCTTTCAGCAGGCAGGACTACTTCTGCGGCCACCACTGCCGGTTTCGGCAAGGAATCGCAGACCATGGCCATGCGCAGTGCCGGTGGAAACCCTCAGGCTTGGGTCGAAGATTACGACGACGATGACATGTCTTATAGGGCTGTGACTTCCGCATGGCTCACTCTGAACCTATTCCAAGGTTTTACTGCAGATTTTCGCATAGGTACGGACTACCATAATTCTTCCAGAAGTTTCTGGTATGGCAATTCCACTCCTTTCGGCAAGGCTTCGAATGGTGCTGCGGCCATACTTGTCTCGTCGATGTTTTCGTATAATGCATCTGCCGATTTCAGATACTCACGATATCTGTCGGACAGGCACCACCTTCATGTCTCTGCCGGCGCTTCGGTTGTCGGAGACTGGAACAAGTTTTCGAACCAGAACGGCACGGACTTCTTTCTCCATGACCTCAGGGCTAAGTCGATCAACGTCATGGCCAGCAAGGCTCAGATCCACAGATATGTCTGCAAGTATTTCACGTATGGTGTCTATGGAACGGCTAATTATGCCTTTGACGGCGTTGTAGGTGCCGATGTGTCCGTAAGGGCGGATTCGACTCCGCGTTTTGACGGTGCGGCAATGACTGTGTATCCCTCTGCCGGGATATGGTGGGATGTGCGCCGCACTTTCTTTCCGAAGAATGACGTGATGTCGTCATTTAGAATAGATGCAGAATATGGAATATCCGGATTTGACAGATGTCTTCCTTATGATCTGGCAATGTCATATATCCCGTCAATGGAAGTGGCTCCGGAGCATACGGCATTCTATGAGGTGTTGAACCGACTTCGTACCGAAGAGGTCAATCTGTCTGTCAGCCTTGGCTTCCTGTCTGACCGCATAGTCCTGGAAGGTGGAGTCTATCAGCGTCGTACCGCTGATGCATTGGGCTGTTTCTCTTTCGGCATGGAGGGAAATGACGGTTTATGGCGTGAAGCACCGGCTCGCCAGGTGAGGTCTCAAGTCAGTGAAATAGATGGAAAGGGCGTTGAACTGTCACTTGAGGCTGTTCCGGTGATGACACGTGACTGGAAATGGAGCATGGCTCTCAGGGGATCGTACAACGTGGGGAATATCAGTATGATGGATGATCATGACCGTATGGTGAGGTCGGATATCGGAGGCGGACTGACTCCGACCGCAAATGTGGAAGGATATCCTGTCAGCTCATTCTTTGACGGCAACGGTAAATGTCTGGGCACTCCGACGCCTCGTTATCTCGCGTCTTTTGTGACCGGTATTGACTGGAAAAGGTTCTCTTTTGAACTTATGATGGATGGCGCCGCAGGTTTTAATCTGCTGAACCTTTCCAGAATGCATATTGACGGGGTTTCAGAAGTGTCATCGAAATATGTGGAGAAGGGGGACTTTTTAAAGCTCTCCAGACTATCTTTCAGTTATGAGGTTCCTCTGGCGAAAACACTTTCCGTGAAATCCATGAAGGTCAGGTTTGCTGTTACCGACCCTTATATCCTGACGGGTTATTCTGGCTGGACTCCTGATGTGAATAGTTATGCTGTTTCCAATTCAACGCTTGGCATGGATTACGGTTCATCGCAGTATTCGCGTGGATGGATTCTGGGTATCAGTATGAAATTCTAACAAATGAAAGTCATGAGAAGAACGATATTTTTATTCTTTGTCTTGTTGATATCTTTGGAGGCTTATGCTCAGACTCTTATAAGCGGAACTGTGACTGATGCCAAGGGCCTGTCCGTAATAGGGGCGGCTGTGCAGCTTAAGGGAGACCAGGCTATAGGAACTGTAACAGACCTTGATGGAAAGTGGCAGCTTGCCATACCTGAAGACAGGTTGGATGGTGCAGTCCTGATAATTTCAAGCATGGGCTATATCACCGTTGAGGAGAAAACTGACGGCAGGACCCGTGTAGATGTTGTTATGGAAGAAGATTCGGAGCTTCTTGAAGAAGTGGTCGTTGTGGGATATGGTGCGATGCGCCGCAGCGACCTTACCGGTTCGGTTGCTTCTGTGAAGATTGATGATGGAGCGGCTTCACGCTCCGCTTCCATGGATGAACTGCTTCAAGGTCGCGCTGCCGGTGTGTCTGTCGTAAGCAGCAGTGCGGCTCCTGATGCCGCTGTGTCTGTCAGGATACGTGGAGTGACATCTCTGAACGGCAGTAACGAACCGCTTTATGTCATAGACGGTGTCATTATGACGCCTGCGGAGAATCCTCAGATGTTTACTCAGGGAAATGACAATGCGGGCTCTGATGAGGGCGTAAACTCGCTGATGGGTATCAATCCTCAGGATATTGCGAGCTTGGAGATTCTCAAGGATGCTTCTGCAACCGCAATTTATGGATCTGCCGGAGCTAATGGAGTTGTGCTGATAACCACAAAGTCTGCAAACAGGGACCGTCCAGTGATTCGTGCCAGCGTAGGTGTGGATGTCGCGGTTCCTTATAAGACAATAGATATGCTTTCATTTGATGAGTATATGCTTTATCTCAGGGCTCAGGGACAGTCTTTGGCGGATTTTTATGACAATCCGGATAATATGACAGGTCTTAAGGCTTCCATTGTGCCTATGGACTGGCAGAAATACATGATGCGTACGGTGGTGAATCAGAGATATCATCTTTCCATTTCAGGACGCCCGAAGACGTTGAACTACCAGTTCTCTGCCGGGTATAACAGGAAGGATGGCATTATCCGTAATACCGGATCCGAACAGTTCACCCTTCGTCTCAATGTGACCAAGACCCTGTTCAAGAACTTCAAGATAGGTACAAAGACAAATTTTGCCTACCTGGATTCGGAAATGACTCAGGGAGCATCAACCACAAGGCTTACCGCTTCATCCAGCCTTATGAGGAGCATGATGATAACAAAGCCGTATTATAGGCCGGGGGCGGATGATGATGAGGATTTCGATGATGAAATGATAGGAACGCCTTTGCAGTGGGTGTCTGATTTCCGTAATTCACGCGAAGAATACAGGGTGACACCTCATTTCTTTGTCGAGTGGAAGATTCTTCGTCATCTTGAATTCAAATCTTCTGTCGGAGGAGATTTCCGTGCATCAGAGCGTGTGAAATGGAAAGGAGCCACGGTGAATTCAGGACCAGAAGGTTCGTTGGCTGCAGCATCTGACATGACATCCTATACCTGGAATATCGATAATACCCTGAATTATAACAGAAAGATACGCCGGCACAGGATCCAGGCCACATTGGGCGTGACCACTTCGCGTAATTCTGTCAAGACATCCACATCCGAAGGATGGAATATAGAACAGTCCAAGATTCAGGATAAGAATATAAACTCGGCTGTAAATATGCGTTTCGCATATAATGAGAGCAATGTAAGCATGAATTCATACTTCGCTCGTGCTGTCTATAACTATGCTGACAGGTATCTTCTTACAGCCACATGCCGTGTCGATGGAAGCAGCAAATTCAGCAGGCAGAACAGATATTCCGTGTTCCCTTCATTTGCCTTTGCATGGCGTATATCAGAGGAAAAGTGGTTCAATGCGGATTTTGTCGAGACTCTGAAGTTCAGGGCAGGATGGGGACAGGTAGGTAATTCCGGCGTGACGGCATATCAGATATACTCTACATACGGTTCCGGTACTTATGCGGACCATAGCCCCGGAAATGCGGCTGAATATGTTGTGGGAGTATATCCGAACAATATAGCCAATCCTGATTTGAGATGGGAGACTACCAGACAGGTTAATCTTGGTCTGGATCTCGGACTGTGGAAAGGACGCTTTTCGATGACTGTAGACCTGTATGATAAGAATACCTATGATCTTCTTCAGCGCAAGAGAATCCCGATCTCATCTGGATTCTCGACAATATGGGTCAATGACGGAAGCATACGAAACCGTGGTCTTGAGGTATCTTTTGACGCCACTCCAGTTGCGCGCGGGGATTTTGAATGGAACATTAGCGGAAATATCTCGTTCAACCGCAATGAGATTACCAGCATAGGAAAGGATACAGGCGATTATTTTCTAGGCTCAAATGTCGGTAACGGTGATTATTTCAATGCTCCTGCCAATATCTTCCGTGAGGGTTGTCCGATGGGACTGTTTTATGGTTACAGGACGAACGGAATTGTCCCGGTAGGACAGACCGGCATTCCGCTTACCGAGGGTGGAGAACCTCGTGGACCTGGTTCGATAAGTTATGTGGATATGGATGGTAACGGCTATCTCAGCCTTGATGACAGGACTGTGATAGGAGACCCGAACCCTGATTTTACTTACGGCTTCTCGACTTCTCTTTCATGGAAGGGTCTTTCCCTGTCAGTAGCTTGTGACGGATCGTATGGCAATGATATTGTGAATGCCAACCTTCTTCAGGAGACGGATATCTCCCGTGTTACAGTAAATGTCCGTAAGGATGTGTTTAGGGATGCCTGGTCTGAAAATAATCAAGGCGGTAAGTATCCGGCAATCGGGGCTCTTTCTTCGGATGAGGTCAAATATATGTCAGACAGGATTGTGGAGGATGGTTCCTATCTCAGGATTTCCAATGTGTCACTTTCATATCAGATACCTGTTCCGGAGAATAAGGTGGTCAGAGGTATGTCTGTTGGAGCTTCTGCAAGAAATTGTCATGTCTTCACGAAATATTCGGGATGGGATCCTGAAGTGAACAGTTATGGCAGTGATATGACCAGGGTAGGTATTGACTGCGGATCGTATCCGTCTGCGCGTACTTTCTGTTTTGACCTTAAGTTCACCTTTTAATACGTCTCGCTATGAAAAATATAATATCTATATTGTGTACAGTGATTTTAGGAATGATGACGGCCTCATGCGGATTTCTCGACGAATCGCCGGTGACGTCATTCTCTGAGGAGTCTGTGTATTCTACCCCGGAGGCTCTCGAGACCTCTCTTGTGGGATGCTACAACGCTTTTTATGGCAGCGCTATGTACCAGGGCGAAATGGGACAGTTCCTCCAGTATGCATCCCTGCTTGTCAATTGGAAGGGAAAAAGGACAGATGCCAAGTTCACTCAGGCGCTGGATTTGACCATGTATTCGGTAAATGACAACAATAGAAAGATGTTCAGTGCCTTATACTCGGCAGTCTATAAGTGCAACAAACTCATTGATGGCCTTAAGGGCAGTCCTGTGAAAGATGCTTTCAAGGTTGAAATAGAGGCTGAAGCCAGATTGCTCAGAGGCATTCTGTATTTTACTCTTGTGCGTCTGTATGGAGATGTTCCTTTGGTGCTGACCCCAGCCAAGACGGTGGCTGATGCGTCGGTTCCGCGTATGCATTATACTGAGGTATATCGCCAGATATTGGATGATCTGAGTTATGCGGAGGCAAATATGCGTGACAGGGAGCGTCAGATGGCGGTGAGCGGGACATCGGGACGTCCTCATAAATGGGCTGCCACTTCGTTTAAAGTTGCTGTTTATGTCCAGATAGCATGCCTGCTTGAGAATAAGGATATGCAATGGTTTGACCTTGCCAAGGAGGGTCGTGCTCCGGATTTTACTGTTCTGGATAATGTGAAGGATGGGGGAATCAGAAACGAAAATGAAGCATGGACTCTTGCGTTGGAGACAGCGCGCTCTGTGATCTCAGACAGCGGATATGAACTGGCAGATAAGTATACCGATCTTTTCAGATGGGAAGCCCCAGAGGACTATCAGCTTAAGGAGAGGATTTTTGTCTTGCAGTCCACGGATAATGGTGCCGTGGGATGTTATCTTGCGACGCGTACTCTGCCTGTGTATCCGGGAGGTACACTCAATGTCTCGGCTGAGAACAAGAACAGCGGTATGATCCGCCCGTCCAGGTTCGTGTTCCAGAAATGGGCGAAAACTTACGGAGGCGCTGTGGCGGATAAGGATGAGCGTACTGATGTGAAGAATGTACTGTATGTGAGTTGTCCGGATCCTCGTTTCGATGCTACATTTATACATACCTCTTATTATAATCAGAATACAAAGAAGGATGTCGCCCTCTATCCTTCGTCAGGATGTGTAAGGACAAAGAATGCCAACGAACCTTATTTCAAGAAGTACCTGAACCCACGGTATAATGTTGGAAACAGCTATGCGGATTTCTATATGCTGCGTTATGCTGATATTCTTCTGATGGCTGCGGAGGCGGCAGCAAGCCTTTCGTCTCCAGGCGACGAGTATTGGAATGAGGCTCTGGGGTATATAGAGCAGATTCATGCGCGTGCGCGCCGCACTGTTCCTGATGGGGCCCCTCAGGCGTCTCAGCCGGTGTGGAAGGAAGGCAAGTTCTATACCCGTGACCAGCTGGTGAAGGCTATAATGTGGGAGAGGGTCTTTGAAATGGGATGCGAAGGACATGAGTTTTTCGATACCCATCGCAGAGGAGCCCAGTATATTATAGATGAGATAACCAGTCCGTTGAATTCTTTCCTCGAACTTTCTGACCAGAGTCATGGAGAGAAGTCGTATACTAATTATATCTATAATGGTGGAGGACTTCCTGTCGAACCTGACGAGGTGAGAAAAGGCCTTCTCATAGCCTTCCCGGAAGAGGAGATGCGCTATAATCAGGCCATTGGCAATCAGAACGATTTCTTCGTTCTTTAGTTGCATGGATATTTTTCCATATGGTCCGCAGTTTGCCTAATATTGATTGATATCCAGTGACATAATTATACAGCTGTACAGAACCTAAAGTATAATGTTCATGAAAGAAATTGTTGTAAGAAAGGGAAATCTGGAATTGACACTCTGCCAGCCATCTTTTGCAGACGGATATTATCGTGGAACCAGATTTGACCATTCAGGAATATTCCGCAGGATTGTCAAAGGCGGATTTTTCATTGCCCAAGAGTGGTTTGACGGATATGACCCATATAGACATGATACCGTCTGCGGAGCCGCAGAAGAGTTCGATCAAAGCGGATATGAACAGAGTAATCCTGGACAGGTATTCCTCAAGCCAGGGGTCGGTCTTCTGGTCAAAGATGATGTGACATATGACCACTTCAAGCTATATGATGTCAAGGATACCGGAAAGTGGACTGTAACCAGTAATGATACAGAGGCCAGATTCATTCATGTGATTGATTCAGATGAATGGGGATATGTTTATGAAAAGGTTGTCAGAGTGTTGGATGAAGGCTCATTTGAGATTACACATCGCCTGTGCAACACCGGCTCACGCAGGATAGAGGGGAAGACATATAATCATAACTTTTTCACTTTTGGCTCATCGCGCCCTAGCCCTGATATCGAAATTGATTTTCCATTCACACCTTGCGGTAACTGGAGATCTGAGTACGATAGTGTGGAACTATCTGAAAAAGGAATACGCTATCTTCGCCCTCTTCAGAAGGGAGAAAGTGTTTTTATGGGCAATCTTGCTCCTGTTGATGGCAAGAAGGTCACAGGAGAGGTGTTTTCGATGTCTTCTGCCGGATACAAGGTGATCTTTGAATCAGACAGAATCTTCGATCATATTAAGTTCTGGTCCAATCATAGAGTCGCCTGCATAGAGCCTTTCATTTCATATTGTCTGGAATCCGGCGAAGAGTTCGAATGGACATATAAGTTCAGGATAATGTAAAAAGATTCCTCAATTAGTTTTTTTACGATTATTTATCTACCTTTGCGCACCACAGTGGACAACACTTCCGTGCGCAAATTTTTTATATCAATACGTAGGATTCCTGCCCGCATGTGATGTTGTAGTGTTAATAGTCTATGTATGAATATTGATAGGTTTAAAGCTGAGGTTTCTACGATTGTAGATAAGAGCAGAGTCTATACAGATGAGCTCAGACGCCTGGCATGGGGGACTGATGCCGGTTTTTATAAGTTTATGCCACAGGTAATCCTTCGGTCCAAAGACGAGGGTGAAGTTTCTGCAATTCTGAAAGCGGCTTCAAAATACAAGGTTCCTGTCACTTTCCGAGCTGCAGGAACAAGTCTTTCCGGACAGTCTGTTACAGATTCGGTCCTTGTGGTTGCAGGAAAAAACTGGGAGCAGATATCAACCCGGGATGAAGGCAGGACTATAAGATTGCAGCCCGGTGTCATCGGCTCGAAAGTAAATGATTTTCTATCTGGATATGGTAGAAAGTTCGGCCCGGACCCGGCGTCTATCAAGAGCGCAATGGTCGGAGGAATAGTGATGAATAACGCTTCCGGGATGAGCTGTGGCACATGGGCGAACAGTGACAAGATGCTTATTTCCGGTCGTATCGTCTTTGCTGACGGTACAGTGCTGGATACTGAGGATCCAAAGAGCCGGGACTCATTCATGCAGTCTCATCCCGAAATAATAAGCGGGGTTGAGGCACTCAGGGATGAAGTACTTGCGGATAAGGAACTCTCAGAAAGAATCAGACATAAATATTCCATCAAGAATGTAACGGGTCTCAATCTTCTTCCGCTTATTACTTTTTCGGATCCATTCGATATTATCCTGCATCTGATGGTCGGCTCAGAGGGGACACTCGGATTCTTGAGTGAAGTCTTGATGAATACATTGAAGATTGCGCCGCTGCAGGCAAATGCAATGGTTTACTTCAAGGATATTGCGGAAGCCGCCCGGGCTGTCATTACTATGCGTCCATTGGGTGTATCAGCTGCAGAGATGCTGGACAAGCGCTCGCTCTCATCGGTCAATGCAGGAGAGATTGAGGGCTTGACGGCAGTTCTGACAATGGTCGAGGCTGAAACACAGCATGAGCTAGCAGATAAGGTCAAGGCTGTGACAGATGTTCTGAAAGGTTTTGACACTTACGGCGATGTGGCGTTTACTACCGATCCGGAGGAATATGGCAGATACTGGGCCATCCGTTCGGGTATATTCCCGACTGTGGGCGGTATGAGAAAGCCAGGAACGACATGCCTCATTGAAGATGTTGCCTTTCATGTTGAAGATCTTGCAGAAGCAGTTACCGATCTCTCGGAACTTCTGGACAGACATGGATACGACGATTCATGCATATACGGTCATGCTCTTGAGGGTAATTTCCATTTTATTATAAACCAGTCTTTTGACTCAGAAGCAGAGATTCAGAGGTACAAGGATATGATAAACGATGTAGGTGAACTCGTCGTGAAGAAATATGACGGTTCACTTAAAGCAGAGCATGGCACAGGACGCAATATGGCTCCTTATGTAGAGTACGAGTGGGGAGAAAAGGCATTTAATGTCATGAAACGCATAAAGGCTATTTTCGATCCACAGAACATTCTTAATCCTGGAGTCATATTCAACGAAGATCCCGAGTGCTGTTTCAAGAACTTCAAGGCCCTGCCTCTGCTGAAGCCTGCCGATGGTGCACTCGAAGAGACAGTGGCGGCATATGCCAAGATAAACAAATGCATAGAGTGCGGATTCTGCGAAGTCAACTGCGTGTCCTGTGGCTTTACAATGTCTTCAAGGACCAGAATAGTGCTCCAGAGAGAAATTGAACGTCTCAGACAGACAGGTGAGAATCCTCAGTTGCTCGCCAAACTGCAGAAGCAATACTCTTATCCTGGTGAACAGACCTGTGCCGGAGACGGCCTCTGCTCTATGTCCTGTCCGATGGGAATCAATGTTGGCGACCTGACCCATGAGATACGTCGTCAGAATCATGGCAAGACTACGGAAAGGGTTGGAGAGATGGTCGCAGATAATTTCCATGGAGTAAAGACAGCTCTACGCGGTGTGCTTCATATTGCGGATTTTGGCCATACTGTCTTGGGCGGCAAGGTGATGGGCGCAGTGGCAAAAGGACTTCATGCAGTAGGCTTGCCGTTATGGACAGCATCGATGCCGAAGGCCTACAATGCAGCGAAGAAAGCGACTCCGACGACAGACAGCCCTGATAAGGTAGTATATTTCCCAAGCTGTCTTAACCAGACTATGGGAACTGACAAGGCATCCAAGGGGATGAAGCCTCTCGCTGAAGAGATGGTGGAACTTATGCAAAAAGCTGGCTACCAGGTCATATTTCCAAAGGATATGGATTCGCTCTGCTGTGGCAACATATGGGAAAGCAAGGGCCTTCCGGAGATAGCTGTAAAGAAGACAAGACAGCTCGAAGAAGCCCTTTGGGAAGCATCTGAATATGGTAAATGGCCTGTCATATGCGATCAGAGCCCGTGTCTTCACAGGATGAAGCAGCATATCACCAAGGTTCAGCTCTACGAGAGCGCCGAGTTCATATGGAAGTTCCTCAAGGATAGGCTGACATTTACGCAGACAGATACACCTGTCGCTCTGCACCTTACATGTTCGACAAAACTGATGAAGATAGACCGCATCGTCCATGACCTTGCCTGCCTGTGTTCATCTGCGGTTCTTGTTCCTGAGGGCGTAGGTTGCTGCGGTTTTGCCGGGGATAAAGGAATGACCCATCCCGAACTGAATGCATATGCTCTGCGTAAACTCCGCTCACAGATTGTGGAGAAGGGCATCGAGGTCGGTTACTCCAACAGCCGTACATGCGAGATTGGCCTCCAGACCAACTCAGGGATTCCGTATCGTTCGATAGTGTATCTGGTGAACAACTGCACATCGTCACGTGCTGAAGACCTTTAGAAGATTATTTTTACATCAAAAATATGGAGACAATAAGACTGAATAACGGAGTGGATATGCCACTTTTAGGATATGGTGTGTTTAAGGTAGACCCCAAAGAGACCGAGAGATGTGTCCGTGACGCAATAAGTGTCGGCTACAGGATGATTGA
>JAFVVN010000005.1 GCA_017502125.1 Bacteroidales bacterium
GGTCGATGATGAGGTTGCTGACCTCAGCAAGACGATAGACGTTTGCCTCGCGTGCACGATAGTCTCCTCCCTTGATTGTGTCATAGAAGAGACGATAGACAGAGTCATTGTCGTTCTGATAGTTCTTAGCGGCATTGATACCACCCTGTGCTGCAATAGAGTGAGCACGACGAGGTGAGTCGCTGATGCAGAACACTTTGACGTTGTAGCCGAGCTCACCGAGTGAAGCAGCTGCAGACGCTCCACCGAGACCGGTTCCTACTACAATGACTTCGAGTTTTCTTTTGTTGCCAGGGCTGACAACACGGATCTGAGATTTGTGCTTTGTCCATTTCTCTGACAAAGGTCCCTCAGGAATCTTAGAAATAAGTTTTTCGGCCATTTTATAGTGTTTAAATGAAATTTCGGGCACAAGTATAATGAAAATCGGCCGATTTAGCAATTAAATCAGCCGATTACCTATTATTTATGATAGGGATTCCCGATCAGGTCGGGAATGACGCTAAAAATATGTCGTGAACGATGGAGAAAATTTGTCGGGAATGATGCAGAAAATCTAGAACAGGGTAGGGTCGTCGAGGTTGATGTTGCCCTTATCCAGGCCGAGATGCCTGTAGGCAAGTTCAGTGACCTCTCTTCCACGAGGTGTCCTCATTATGAATCCCTCCTTGATCAGGAACGGCTCATATACCTCTTCAAGGGTTCCTTGATCCTCTCCCACAGCAGTTGCAATGGTATTTGCGCCTACCGGGCCTCCCTTGAATTTCGTTATAATAGTCTTAAGTATCTTATTATCAATAGTATCCAATCCTCTCTTGTCTATATTAAGTGCATCAAGAGCGTAACGGGCTATCTCCAGGTCTATCACGCCATTTCCCATAACCTGGGCAAAATCGCGCACACGACGAAGAAGGGAGTTCGCTATTCGTGGAGTACCACGGCTCCTGAGAGCAATTTCATAGGCCGCATTCTGGTCGATTTCCACCTTTAATATATTAGCACTCCTCCTGACTATGTTCACAAGGGTCATCGTGTCATAGTATTCCATCGCGCAGGTTATGCCGAAACGGGCCCGCAAAGGAGAAGTGAGCAGACCGCTTCTTGTGGTGGCTCCCACAAGGGTGAACGGATTAAGGGATATACGCACAGACCTTGCACCCGGTCCCTTGTCTATCATTATATCGATTACAAAATCCTCCATCGCAGAATAGAGATATTCCTCCACGACAGGGGAGAGCCTGTGAATTTCGTCTATGAACAGGACGTCTCCCTCCTCAAGAGAGGTCAGAAGGCCGGCCAGATCGCCAGGTTTGTCAAGGATGGGACCTGAGGTCACCTTCATGTTCACCCCAAGTTCATTCGCTATGATATGTGCAAGAGTGGTCTTTCCAAGACCCGGAGGACCGTGGAAGAGCACATGGTCGAGCGACTCACCCCTCATCTTGGCCGCCGCCACGAAGATCTTGAGGTTTGCCACTATCTTGTCCTGTCCTGTGAAGTCTTTAAGGTCCTGCGGACGGATAATTCCGTCCAAATCCTTATCTTTGCCCTCGTTGATATTATGCGGATCGAAATCTGTCATCATGGTCGACTCAAAAATAATTATATACAAATATAGATTATATTTTTATAATTTAATGATGTTTATTTCGCTGTTGATATGTTGATAATCGAAAATCAGTGCTGAATATCAAATGGTTGGAATGGTTGATGTGTGTTGAAAAGACTGGTGTGAATTTACTGGAAAAATGTGGATGAAAAATTTTGAAGATAATTCCAGGCTGCGTAATATACGGAGTTTCTGATTTTGCCAATTTAGTTTTCATTTAGTTTAAACAGGTTTTTCAACCGGTTTTCAACAGAAAAACAAATCGAATGTTAATAAGTACAAAATCCGTTGAAATATTAAAGGAAAGAATTGTGTCTGATGCGGAGATATTCTGCAGCGGACTGTTTCTTTCCGCCAGATGGTTCGTGATTTCCCAGCTTGATCATGAAGGAATCCAGCTCATAGTTCTTCCTGACAGGGATTCTGCTGAATATTGCGCGGCTGACCTGTATGACCTTATAGACGGAGACCGTGTGTTCTTCCTTCCTGATTCAGGAAAGAAACTGGAAAAGAGCAATTATAAATCCACTCTCGGGGTGCAGAGAACTTCGGCTATAGGGAAGATTCTTGATCATAAGGAGGGTAAACTTGTGATAGTGACCTATCCTTCTGCCATAGAGGAGGGGATTCCTGATGAGGGGAGGATAAGGGAGTCGCTTCTCAATCTCACCGTGGGGGACGAAATAAGTCATGACGAGATGGTGGAGAAACTCTTCGGAAGCGGATTCGAGAGGGTGGATTTCGTTGCGGAACCCGGACAGTTTGCAGTCAGGGGAGCCATCGTGGACATATTCTCATATTCATACAGTGACCCTTTCAGAATCTCATTTTTCGGAGACGAAATAGAGACCATAAACATCTTCGACTGCAACAGCCAGCTTTCGAAGGAAAAGGTTGTTTCGGCAGCCATATATCCGGACCTCATTGCTTCCGAGAGTGAGGAGACCTTGATCAGTGTTGCCGATATCCTTCCTGAGGATACTCTGGTGTGGCTGGATTCTTCTGATATGTACAGAAACATGGAGTTCTTTCAGCTTCTTGAGAGGTTCAGGAGGATATATATGGAAATTCCGCTTTCACGTCAGAATGAGGACCCGGTCAAGTTCAATATAACTCCTCAGCCTTCATTCAACAAGAATTTCGAACTTCTTACGGAGGATATACGCAGGCATCTGGAAGAAGGATACCGGGTGAGGATCTATGGAGAAAAGCAGTCTCAGCTTGAAAGACTCAGTTCCATTCTTTCCCAGAACGGGGGAATACTTCCGGAATTTGTCCAGGGAAAGAATATTCATAACGGATTCATCGACCACGACGACAAGGTGTGTTGCTACAGCGACCATGAGATATTTGACCGTTTCCACCGTGTGAGCATAAGACGTACTGTTGAAAAGAGCGAGCAGCTTACCATCAACGACCTCACTTCATTTGCGATAGGGGATTATATAGTCCATATCGACTACGGAGTCGGAATTTTCGGAGGACTCGTCAGGATGAAGGATGACAAGGGACGGATGCATGAAGTTGTGAAGCTTACATATAAGGATAATGATGTTGTCTTTGTTTCCGTTCACGCTCTTCATAAGATATCACGTTATAAATCAAAGGATTCGGAGCCGCCTAAGATACATAAGCTCGGTTCCAGGGCATGGCAGAACCTCAAGTCCAGCACCAAGGCGAAGGTCAAGGATATAGCCAAGGACCTGATTCAGCTTTATGCCAAGAGAAAGAGTGCAAGAGGATTTGCCTTTTCGGCCGACACATATCTCCAGCAGGAACTTGAGTCTTCATTCATGTATGAGGATACTCCGGATCAGGAAAAGGCTGTATATGCAGTCAAGAGGGATATGGAGGATGACTGCCCTATGGACAGACTGGTCTGTGGCGATGTGGGATTCGGAAAGACCGAGGTGGCTGTCAGGGCGGCATTCAAGGCAGTTGCGGACAGCAAGCAGGTGGCTGTTCTGGTTCCAACCACCATTCTGGCTCTCCAGCATTTCAATACATTCAAAAACCGTCTCAAGGACCTTCCTTGCAATATAGATTATGTCAGCCGGCTCAGGACGGCAAAGGAGATTGCCGACATACAGAAGAGGCTTAAGGCAGGAACTCTTGATATAGTGATAGGAACTCATAAGCTTATAGGAAAAGGATTTGAGTTCAAGGACTTGGGACTTCTCATCATCGATGAGGAGCAGAAATTCGGAGTGAGCGCAAAGGAAAAGCTTCGTCAGCTGAAGGCGTCGGTGGACACCTTGACCCTCACTGCCACACCTATCCCAAGAACCCTTCAGTTCTCCCTTCTCGGTGCAAGGGACCTTTCCATAATAAGCACACCTCCGCCTAACAGGATTCCTGTCCAGACTGAAATAATGCTCTTCGACCATGATGAACTCAAGAAGATAATCAGGTATGAACTGAACAGGGGAGGGCAGATATTCTTTGTCCACAACAGAGTGGAGGAGCTGCAGTCCATCCATGACATCCTTCACAGGCTGGTACCCGACATGAAGATATGTGTCGCTCATGGTCAGATGGAGGCCAAGGTCCTTGAAAACAAGATTCTGGACTTCATGGCAGGAGACTACGACATGCTTCTGTGCACCACAATCATAGAGAGCGGACTTGATATACCGAACGCGAACACGATAATAATAAACCAGGCCCAGAACATAGGTCTGAGTGACCTGCATCAGCTTCGTGGGCGTGTGGGACGCTCCAACAGAAGAGCGTTCTGTTATCTCATGGTCCCTCCTCTTGTCTCGATAACAGATGATGCCAGAAGGAGACTCAAGGCCATAGAATCATTCTCCGATCTCGGAAGCGGATTCAACATCGCCATGCAGGATCTGGATATCCGTGGAGCCGGAAATCTCCTCGGAGCCGAGCAGAGCGGATTCATTACCGACATGGGATTCGAGACCTATCAGAAGATCCTGGCCGAGGCAATGGAAGAACTTGGAATGGAATCCGGAGTGACGACCAGAAGTTCAGACGAGTCCTTTGTCTCCGACTGCACCATTGAAACTGACCAGCTTGCTCTTATTCCTGATTCATACATAGATATGACCGCGGAGAAGATAAGGATATACAAGGAACTGGATTCGCTCACTTCAGACAGGGAAATGGAACAGCTCAGGAAAAGGCTTGAAGACAGGTTCGGTCCTATGCCTGACGAACTCAAGAGACTCTTCGATATAGTGAGGATAAGGCAGCTTGGACAGAAGCTTGGTTTTGAGAAGATAATAATCAAGAATGGTGTTCTTATAGCCTTCTTCATCTCAAATCCTCTTTCCCAATATTACAGGACTGACCGTTTTTCCAAGATACTTGAAAACGTGAGCCTCAATCCGAAGCTTTTCGAACTCAAGCAGAATGACAGCAAGCTCAGGGTGTTCTCCCGTAATATAGACAGCATTGCAAAGGCATATTCGGTTTTGCAAAGGTTGTAGATTTTTGTAAATTTGTCTGTTTTTTAAAGCATTGCGAAGTGGCAAATCTTATAATCGACATAGGAAACACAGCCATTAAGGCATCGTGGTGTGACGGGATCACCCTTGGCAAGACATTCAGATATCAGGGGGAGAGAATGCTTGAATTCATTCTTTCGCTCACTGAAAAAACAAGGCCCGATATCCTTGTTCTGAGTAGTGTAAGGTATTTTTCTCCTCAGAATATCCAGAAACTTGAAGATGTATGCGAGAGATTCGTCGTTGTTGATGAAGAACTTATGCAGTCATACGGACTTCCTTCATGGCTGACCCCTGACAGGGCCGCTTCCATCATAGCGTCAAGATATCTTTTCAAAGGACGTGGCTGCACCATTTTCGATTTCGGAACCACCCTCACTGTGGATTTTCTTGATGTTGAAGGTGAATTCAAGGGAGGAAACACATCTCCGGGATGCAAGACCAGATTCAAGGCTCTCAACAGATATTCCAAGTCACTTCCGCTGCTTGATGCTCCGGAAATTACGGCTGACGAAGGAAATGATATTTCATCTTCAATCACTTCCGGTGTGATTTCAGGCATAATGTTTGAAATCGAGGGTTACATTTTACGCAACCCTGAAAATATTAATGTTTTTACAGGTGGAGATGCAATTTATTTTGCAAAAAGAATGAAAAACTCCATCTTTGTAGTTTGTAACCTTGTTTTGATGGGGTTGGCTTTAATAGCTGTTGAATATGATAAGAAAGATTGAAAGAGCGTTTTTGCTGGCAGTATTTCTCATCATAGGCGTTTCTGCGTCGGCGCAGGAGGGAGCTTATGGTGCGTATACTCCGTATTCCGTATTCGGAGTAGGGGAGATTGCGAAGGAGGGTACTGCATACAACAAGAGCATGGGAGGTACAGGAATAGCCACTCGTAACAGAAGGTTCATCAATTATACCAATCCTGCTGCAGTGACCGCACGTGACAGTCTTGCATTCATGGCTGATTTCGGACTTGAGCAGAAGAATACCATCTACAGACAGGGTGACCTGAGATCGGGAAACAACACTTTCAACATTCACGATTTCGTAATGAGCTTCCCTATCTACAGATCTTCGGCTTTCATGGTGGGAATATCCCCATTCAGTGATGTAGGATATGATTTTTCTTCAATTGAAACCGATCCGGAAATCATTGGAAACACAGGAAACATCACATACGACTCATATGGCACCGGAAGTATATACAAAGTGTTCGTAGGAGCTGGAGTGACATTCTGGAAGAGGCTGTCCCTGGGTGCGGAATTCATATATTATTTCGGTAATATAGACAAGATCACCCATATGGATTATGCAGACAATTCCTACAGGTCTGTGAATACCGGAAGTGAGATATCGTTGAATGGAGCGACCGGAAAATTCGGACTCCAGTACGAGCAGAAGCTTGGAGGCGATGTGTCCATGACCTTGGGAGCCACATACAGGATGTCTACAAAGCTGAACGGATATTCTACAAATTACAGATATGCAGTGCAGTCGAGCGTGGTGGATACCTTGAAGCATAGTGTCGACACTCTTTCCCGTGGAAATGTGAAGCTGGGGGATGAGATAGGAGTGGGAATATCAGTGAAGGGAGGAGAAAAATGGCATGTGGAGTTCAATTATCTCAGAAGCGGATGGGGAAACACAGGAATGGATACGGCACCGGGTTTTGCGGCCATAGGGGATTCTCGTTTCAGTGCCACCACATCACAGTCCTTCAGACTCGGATTTGAGATCGTTCCGAACAGGAATGACATCAGATACTATATGAGAAGATGTGCCTACCGTGCCGGAGTCTATTATGATCAGGCATATTACAAGCTGGACGGACATAATGTGAATTCGATGGGTGTGACATTGGGTATAACCCTGCCGGTGTTCAGATGGTACAACGGCATCACCCTGGGAGTTGACTTTGGGCAGAAGTCGAGCACAAGGCACAATATGGTGCGGGAAAGATATGCCAAGATAGTCGTGGGATTCAATATTCACGACATCTGGTTCCAGAAACCAAGATATAATTAAAACACACAATATTTATGAAAAGATTTATACTGCTTATTTCGGTAGCTGCCGCAGCGTTGATCGGCAGCACAACTCTTTCCGCTCAGGGAAAGTTCGGTCCAGACAGCGCCGAGTGCATCAAGTATCTGTCTTATTACACAGAGTATTACAAGCAGAAGAATTATGATTCTGCCCTTCCTAACTGGAGAAAGGCATATAATATCTGCCCTCCTACATCAAGATATACTCTTCTTTCCAACGGTACGACTCTCGTGAAGAGACTCATCCAGAGCAATGCAAAGAACCCTGAATACAAGGCTGCTCTCATCGATACCCTCATGACCATCTACGATCAGAGAGTACAGTACTGGCCAAAGTATGCTACCACTTCCCTCAACAACAAGGCGCTCGATATGTATAATTACATGAAGAACGATCCTGCAAAGCTTTATGAGGGACTTACAGAAGTGGTTGCAAAGAACCAGAGTAAGACCACTCCTAACGTATTCCTTTTCCAGATGAATACTGCAATCGACCTTTACAAGGATGGAAAGCTCGATCCTGAGACTGTGATCAATGTATATGAGACAGCTGTAGGTCATCTTGGTGCAATCACTCCTAAGAACGACAAGGAGAAGGAGAATATTGACAAGACAATAAGTGACATCGAGAGCCTTTTCGTAACAAGCCAGGTGGCAAGCTGCGACAACCTGATTGCTCTCTTTGGTCCTCGTTATGCTGCTGATCCTCAGAACCTTGACCTTGCTAAGTCTATTGTCAAGATGATGAGCATCACTGAGGGATGTACAGACAATGACCTCTTCCTCAACGCTGTGACCACCATGTACACTCTTGAGCCTTCTCACACTTCTGCATATTTCCTCTACAAGCTCTATTCTTCAAGAGACGATGTGGACAATGCAGTCAAGTATATGGAAGAGGCTATCGCTTCAGAGGAGTCTGATGTCGAGACTGATGCAAACTACAACTTCGAGCTCGCAGCATTCTGCTACAAGAACGGAAAAAATGCAAGGGCAATCGAGGCAGCTCAGAAGACAGTTGAGCTTTCAGATGCACTTGACGGAAAGGCATACCTCCTTATGGGAACCATCTGGGGAACACTTCCATGCCCTGGTAACGAGATTGAGACAAGGTCCAAGTATTGGGTTGCTGTCGACTATATGGTGAAGGCTAAGAATGCAGATCCTACACTTGCCGAGGATGCAAACAACCTCATCGGTCAGTACAGCGCATACTATCCTCAGACTGCAGAGGCTTTCATGTACGATGTGACTGACGGACAGGCTTATACTGTTTCATGCTCAGGACTCAGAGCAACTACAACTGTAAGAACTCAGAAGTAATTGAAAAATTACCTTCATACTATAAAGATGATTGCAACCGCCGCGGCGGTTGCTTTCGTCGTTTTTTCGTGCAAGGGAAAATTAGGTGAGGCTCAGGTTCTTAATCTTGATGAAACCCCTGTCCAGGTGGTTGAGAACATGTTCATCAGCCAGACGGAAAACAGTGACCTTCAGATGCGTGCCGAAGCTCCTCTGATGGAAAGATATGAGCGTGATACACTCTCCTACGAACTGTTTCCAAAGGGATTCTTCGTGTATGGATACACTGAGGAGGGACTTCTTGAGACCCATATAGTTGCAGACAATGCAAGACACCTGAAATATAAGGACGGAAGAGAAAGTTGGGAGGCCTTCGGTAATGTTGTGGTGAAGAACCTCATCAATCAGGAGACCATGGAGACGGACACCCTCTATTGGGACCAGAAGAATGAGAAGATATACACCCACCGTTATGTGAAGATGTATTCACCGAAGGGATTCATGCAGGGTTATGGAATGGAATCCGATCAGAGGGCAAGGGACTCCAGGATATTCAATCCGTTCAATAGTTATGGCTTTGTTGTGCAGGATACCACGGAAGTGGTGATAGATTCTGCCAATTTTATAGGTCCATTGCAAAAAAAATAGCGTCAGATTACTGGAAAATTGTTATCTTCGCACCCTTGTATCGAACTTTAACGATAATAATCTAAAACAAACAATAAAATGGCAGTACTTGAAACAATCCGTGTCAAGTTCGGAATACTGATAACAGTGCTCATTGCTGTGGCGCTGTTGTCTTTCATTATTGATCCGAGCACACTTCAGTCAGTGTCATCTTCAATGTCATCGAAGTATGATGTAGGTGAGATTGACGGCAAGTCCATCTCATACATGGACTTCCAGGCTGATGTGGACAAATTCACAGCAATCAACGAGATCGTAACAGGATCTTCAGTTCAGAACGAGCAGCAGCAGATTCAGGTGAGAAACGCTGCATGGCAGGCTCTCGTGGACAAATATCTCTTCATCAAGAATGCAAAGAAGGCAGGTCTCAATGTAGGAGAAGAGGAAATGCTCGCAATCATCTCAGGTGAGCTTGATTCTCCTGTATTCACTCAGAATCCTGTGTTCTGTGACGAGAACGGAAACTTCTCGAAGGAGATGCTTCTTGATTTCGTAAACTATCTCAACTCGGATGAGACAGGTCGTCTCAAAGTATACTGGGATTATCTTCAGGAGTCTGCAAAGACTCAGCAGTTCTATGCCAAGTATATGTCCCTCTTCACTCAGAGCAACTTCACAAACCCTTTGATGCTCACTGAGAAGATCGCAGAGAACAACAACACTTTCGATGTAGAGTTCGTAATGATTCCTTATTCTTATCCAAGAGACACCACAATCGTGGTTTCAGACAACGAGATCAAGGCATATTACAACGCTCACAAGAAGTTCTACAAGCAGCAGGCGAGCAGGGACATCGAATATGTAGTATTCGAGGTTGTTCCTTCAGCTGACGACATTGCAGCTGCAAATCAGGCTCTCATCGATGTTTATGACGAGTTCAAGACTGCAGAGAACATGAAGAGCTTCCTTCTTGCAAATTCAGACAGACAGTATGACAACCACTGGTACAAGGCTGGTGAGCTCAACACTGTTGCCAAGGTTGTCAACGACTACGCATTCGGTGAGAAGGCTTCAGTTTCTGAGGTTCTTTCTGAGGGTGACAAGTTCTACGCTGTGCGCGTGATGGAGACAGCTATGGTTCCTGAGCAGGTTTATGTAAAGTATGTTCCTGCAGCTGCAGAGAACGTGGACAGCCTTCTCAACGTGGCTGAGCCTCAGTGGATTCCACAGACTCCGGGTTATGAGGACGTGATGGTTGCCAAGAAGGGTTCAAAGGTTACTGTGAACGGTCTCGTGTTCCAGGTTCTTGACATAAAGGATCCTGTGGAGAGAAAGAAGGTTGCAGTTCTCGAGAAGGGTGCTGTTGCCGGCAAGGAGACAGTTAACGGATACTATGCAAAGGCAAATACCTTCGCTACAAAGTCTGCAGGAAAGTATGAGAACTTCCAGAAGGCTCTCACAGAAGAAGGAGTTTATGCTCATCCTGTGAACAACATGCTTGAGAGTTCTGACAGACTCGGTTCCATCGAGAACACCAAGGAGGTTACAAGATGGGCATTCGAGGCTAAGGAAGGTCAGGCTTCAAACATAATCACTGTAAACAACAACTACTTCATCGTAGCAGCTCTCAAGAACATCCACAAGGAAGGTTACACTCCTGTTTCTGAGGTAGCTTCACAGATCAGTAACCTTCTCTACAACCAGAAGGCTGGCGAGAAGAAGGCTGCAGAGGTAGCTGAGAAGATAGCAGGTCTTGAGGATATGGCTGCTGTTGCAGAGGCTCTTGGAAGGACTGTAAGCACACAGGAAGGTCTTGCATTCTCTTCTCTCACATCACAGGGACTTGATCCTAAGTTCATCGGTGCTGCATCTGTAGCGGAGGATGGAAAGGTATGCGGTCCTGTAGTTGGAAATGTGGGAGTATATGTATACAAGGTTACTGGTCGCGATGCAGGCGCATTCTTCACAGAGGATGATGCAAAGAGCCGTGACGCCCAGATGGTTCAGTACTCTACTCAGATGGTAGTTCCTGTAATGATGGAAGACGCTGAGGTGAAGGATAACCGCGCACGTTTCTTCTAATCGAAGACTCATAAAAATCAGTCCGGATGATGTTCCGGTGACCCCCGCCTCCCTCCGGGAGGCACCCCCTAGCCGGGGGTGGCATGTCACCTTCAATCAGCCGGACTGATTTTTATATATCCGGATCAATACATGTCCGGTTGTATATTTTTATACGTTGAAGAGGAAGTGCATGATGTCTCCGTCCTGCACCACATATTCCTTTCCTTCCACTCCGAGCTTTCCTGCCGCACGACAAGCGGCTTCTGACTTGAGTGTGATGAAATCCTCATATTTGATCACTTCGGCGCGTATAAAGCCCTTTTCAAAGTCTGTATGGATGACTCCAGCTGCCTTTGGAGCCTTGTCGCCCACATTGATGGTCCATGCACGGCATTCATCAGCTCCGGCAGTGAAGTATGTGCGGAGGTTCAGAAGAGCATATGCCCTCTGGATCAGCCTCACCACTCCCGACTCTTCCAGTCCCATTTCCTCAAGGAACATCTGGCGCTCCTCATAGCTCTCGAGCTCAGCGATGTCTGACTCGATTTTTGCTGCTATGACAAGGATTTCAGCATTTTCGTCCTTCACAGCCTCGCGAACCTGCTCCACATACTGATTTCCATCCTTTGCAGATGCTTCGTCCACATTGCAGACATACATCACAGGCTTGTTGGTCAGAAGGTAAAGTTCCTTTGCAAGCTGTTCTTCCTCAGCATTTTCCGGCTTTACGGTGCGGCATGACTTACCCTGCTCCAGGGCAGCCTTATATCTCAGAAGGAGTTCATAGAGTTTCTTTGCGTTCTTGTCTCCTCCGGTAGTTGCCTGCTTCTGCACCTTAGTGATGCGGTTTTCCACTGTCTCAAGGTCCTTGAGCTGGAGTTCCATGTCGATGACTTCCTTGTCTCTTACAGGATCCACCGTTCCGTCCACATGGACGATGTTAGGATCGTCGAAGCAACGAAGGACGTGCAGGATGGCATCAGTCTCTCTGATGTTTGCAAGAAACTGGTTACCGAGTCCTTCACCCTTGCTGGCTCCTTTCACCAGCCCGGCAATATCCACAATCTCCACTGTCGCAGGAATGACTCTCTTAGGATTGCAGAGGTTTTCAAGCACCTCAAGTCTCTTGTCAGGGACATTTGTCGAACCTATGTTAGGATCGATGGTGCAGAAAGGAAAGTTTGCGCTCTGTGCCTTTCCTGAGCTTACACAGTTGAACAATGTCGATTTTCCCACATTAGGAAGTCCTACTATACCGCATTTAAGTGCCATTTCAATTTTTCTTTAAAATTAGGGCGCAAATTTACGCAATATTTTTACATTTGCCATTATATAAATTGCAGATTGCCATGGGGATGTATTCCTGGCGGTCGGTAAGGAGACTATCATATGATGAAGCGGTTGATTTTTGTGCTGGTACTATGTGCAGCGGGAATGGATGCGGCGGCAGGGGAGAGGGATTCACTGCTGACTGTCTTCTGGAATCTTGAGAATTTCTTTGATTATCACGATGGTGGAAACGGTGATTCGGACCGTGAATTTTCTCCTGAAGGAAAGCGCAGATGGACTTCCGGGAGGTTTTATTCCAAGTGCAATCTCGTGGCCAAGAGCATCTTCTGGATGGGTGAGAGATATGGTCATATGCCTGATGTAATAGGGGTTGCAGAGGTCGAGAACCGGTCTGTCCTGAGCCGTATGCTTGCCTCCACGGGTCTGAGAAAATTTGACTATGCTGTGGTGCATAGGGAATCTGGTGACAGGAGGGGGATAGATGTGGCTCTTCTCTACAGGAAGGATGTTCTTGAACTTCTCGATGTATCATACCATGTACCCGAATATGAAGGCAGGCAGATGAATACCCGCGATATGCTTCATGTCAGGATGAGAAGGATGTCTGACGGGAGGATATACGATTTCATAGTCAATCATCATCCGTCCAAGTTCGGAGGTGCCAGGGAATCTGAAGGTAGAAGGACTGCCGTGATGAAGTCCTTGCGTGCCCTCTGCGATTCATTGACATCGGTTCCCGAAGGAATTTATGAGGGGGTGATGGCTATGGGAGACTTTAATGACACACCGTCCGGACAGCAGTTCCTATTGCTCGAAGGTGCGCTGAAAAATGCGTGTTCGGCAGCTTATGAAAGAGGAGAAGGAACCATAAGATATGAAGGCAGATGGGACCTTATAGACATGTTCTGGGTGAGTGAAGAAATATATTCTTCATCCAGAAGCGAAATCTTGAGAATACCTTTCCTCATGACACGCGAGAAGAAGCATCCGGGAGAAAAGCCACTGAGGACATATTCAGGACCGAGATATCTCGGAGGAGTCAGTGACCATTGTCCGGTGGTTCTCATGGCACGATGAGTAGAATTTGTCATAATTTGATTCAAATGTTGCTTTTCGTGGTGTTGGATTATTGTTACTAATTGGTATCTTTGAAGGATTTTAGATTGCGCCTTTCTTCGGAAGGCCATTCAGAAACGAATAAACTAATAACCTTATAAATCATGAAACAGAGAATAGCTGAAAAATTCCGTACACTTTACCACACTGAGGGTGAATTCTTTGCATCAGCAGGTCGTATCAACCTGATTGGCGAGCACACTGACTATAATGGAGGTTTTGTATTTCCGGGTGCGATCGACAAGGGAATGATCGCCGAGATCAAACTTAACGGCACTCAGACCGTCCGTGCCTTTGCACTTGACCTTGACGAATATTGTGAGTTCGGTCTCAGGGAGGAGGACGCTCCTACACAGGCCTGGGCACGCTATATCTTCGGTGTATGCCGCGAGATCCAGAAGAGAGGCGGTGTAGTCGGAGGTTTCGACACAGTGTTCGCTGGTGATGTTCCTCTCGGAGCAGGAATGTCTTCTTCTGCAGCACTTGAAAGCACATTTGCCTTTGCTCTCGATTATCTCTTCGACCTGAAGATCGATAAGTTCGAACTCGCACGCATCGGCCAGAGCACTGAGCACAACTACTGCGGTGTGAAGTGCGGCATCATGGACCAGTTCGCTTCAGTATTCGGCAAGGCAGGCAACCTCATGCGTCTTGACTGCCGTTCCATGGAATTCGAATATTTCCCGTTTGACCCCGAGCAGTACGGCTACAAGCTCGTTCTTCTCAACTCACGTGTAAAGCATGAGCTCGTGGGCTCTCCATACAACGACCGTCGCGCATCTTGCGAGAGGGTAGCGAAGATCCTCGGACAGGAATTCCTTCGCGGAGCCACAATGGAGCAGCTTGAGGCAGTCAAGGATCAGATCTCGGAGGAAGACTTCATGAGGGCACGCTATGTGATCGGTGAAGAGAAGAGAGTCCTCGATGTATGTGAGGCATTGGAGAAGGGCGATTATGAAACCGTAGGTGCACGTATGTACGAGACTCACTGGGGCATGTCCAAGGACTATGAAGTGTCATGTGAAGAGCTTGACTTCCTCGCCGAAGTGGCTCAGGAGTGCGGTGTGACCGGTTCACGCATCATGGGTGGCGGCTTCGGCGGCTGCACCATCAACCTCGTGAAGGCAGAGCTCTACGACGCATTCATCGCCAAGGCTAAGGCAGCATTTGCAGAGAAATATGGTCACGAGCCTATCGAGATCCCTGTAGTGATCAGCGACGGTGCCCGCAAGCTGGCATAAGCACCATATCATTTAACTCATCTGTCATTATGTATTTAATTCTAATAATTCTTCTATACATTAAGAGAAATGCCATAAAGGAATGGCTCAAACGGAAGTATGGAGCAGATTGTTTACCTAAAAACAAGAAGGTGTTTTTATATTCTGCCATTATCGGAGCCATTATTGGTATTTTATATGTAGGTTCAGAATTATCTGCAGATGAAGGAAACTCTGAAATTCCAATTATAGCTGCCAGTATTATATATGCGGTAGTTTCACTTTATTATATTATCAGGTGCTATGCACAGACTAAGGAAAGTGTCAATAAGCGGGAAATCAGATGTCGTTATTGGTTGACAGCGGGAATTGGTTTCTTCATAATGGTAGCTATCGCGAGTGCATTGATATGGGCTGCAATTGTGGTTTTTATCATCTTTATTCTCAGGTTTGTGAACCTTAGTACAGGATTTTTTCCAGGAGTTTCGAGCAGTAATGCTCCATCACCCGTGTCTGCACCGGTTTCCGATAATGATGGTTCAGGTGAAGGTTCACCTTATACTCCGATGATGGATCCGGTTTCAGGTGATGATGGAGGAATATTGAACGGAAATACTCGTGTTCCATTACATGATAATGGAGATGGAACCATGAGAGATGATTCAGGAGGTTTATATAAACGCGACGGCAATGATGTCAGACGTTTATAAAATCTGAACCCGGTTCCGCCGATTAAACTAAAACGCAAGAGCCTGACTAAAAGTCAATACGACTGATTAGTCAGGCTCTTGATTATAAAAAGGAAAACCGTCAGGTGAAAACATTTTGCCTTGCGGCCTGTCGAATCTAAATCTATTATGAGAAGGACGGTTTTCCTTATTATGTGTCTGTGAAATTCCGCCCATAAAAAATGGCACGGAACAACCCGCACCAACATCGGCTTACGACGGCCTACAGAAGACAGGTCGCTCCGCACCATAAAGTGCAGAACCACCCATCGCCCTATCTGTCAGTGTATATGTCGTAATTTTGTTGGTGACGACAGGGTTATGAATATATTAAATGTAATGAATCTATCTCTATTGACAAAGATAGGACATTTCCCGATAAAAATCCTTAACTTGCAGATAAATTAATTAATATATGAAACCCCTTCTTGCAATAGGTGCTGCCCTTCTGATGATATTTTCATGTACGGTCATTGAAACAGATCGTACCCTCAATGATGTAGAATCATTCATCATGGATCACCCGGATAGTGCTCTTCTTATACTTGAGTCCATGAACAGAGAAGACCTCAAAACTGCCCGCACAAAGGCACATCATGCCCTCCTCCATGCCATGGCTCTTGATAAGAACTACATAGATGTCACAGATGACAGTATAGCCAGCGTGGCTGTTGAATACTACCTTAAACATGGTCCGCAGCGTAACCGTGTTCGGGCGCTGTACTATCTTGGTAAATCTTACTATTATCAGCAGCAGTATGATATGGCAATTCTGGAATACTCTAAGGCAGAAAGAGTTGCGAAAAAATGTGATAGCCTTTATTTGGGAATGATAAAGACCGCAAAAGCGGGAATATATAATATAACATATAATTCCATTGAGGAACTAAAATGCACTCAAGAGGCATTGGGAATATTCAAGTCAATTGGTGCAGAACGTTATTATCGTCCCATCACTTATTCATTGGGTATGGCATATCATAACGTTGATAGGTATGCTGATGCGCTTTCTGTCTATAAAGATTTAATTGATTCTTCCTCTGAAATAGATTATTATTGTATAAATGCAACAATATCATCCGCTCATTCATTGATTGAGATGAACAATGTTGATTATCATGTTGTCGATAGTCTTTTTAGAAAAGCGAAGTATGAATATGATGCTGATTTTGAAGAAAAAGATTATTGGGCCTGGGCGTATTCTTTGTATAGAATAGGACGAAATGAAGAGGCTGATGTGATGACAAGTAAGCTCGAAATATCAGATGAATTTATTGTAGATTTCTGGAGAGCAAGAATAGCGGCATATTTGAAGGATTATGAAGCGGTATATAAATATGATAATCTTACCCTCAAACGACAAAACGATATTGTTGAAAAACTTCTGGAAGAATCTTTAGCAATATATCAGAGTGATTATTATCAGACTCAGTTAGAACTGTCTGAATATAAGGTAAGAACAAGAACAATTGGTTTATTGGGACTTATTGTTTTAATAATCTTAGTTTCTGTTATTCTCCTTCTGGCAATCAACAGGTACATAAGGAAGCAAAAGGCAGAAAAAAATAAACTTTTTGAATATGCCGAGGAAATCAAACGTCAATTGGAAGAAGCAAAAGGGAAAGATTATTCTGAATTGAAGAGAAAGTTTATCTCATTATACAGGACCCGATTTGAAACCATAGGAACTTTATGTGACCAGTATATTCAGTCAGCAGGAAGAATTGATATTGAATCGCTGATGTTCAAAAAGGTGGAAATGCTGATTAGTGAGGTAAAAAACGACTCAGTCAACAGAATGGCCTTTGAGTCTATGCTTGATAACGATCTTGACATGATCATGACCCATCTTCGCACAGAGATGCCCAAGATGAAAGAACTTGACTATGCCATATTCAGTTATATTATAGTGGGCTTTGATGCCACCACCATTTCTCGTCTTCTCGACATGACCGTTAATAATGTCTATGCACACAAACGAAGGATCAGGGTCAAGATTGAAGAGAAACATCCGGAGCATGCTGAACAATTTCTCGAGATGCTTGTCTGACAGAGTATAGATTTTTAACAAGGAAAAATATTGATTATCAATAGTTTATAAAAAGTGTAAGAAATAAAATCTTACACTTTTTGTATTTTATTGAAATACAAGTATTTAAGTAAGATTGTTTTCTTTCTTTTGTAAGACGATAGTTGTTATGTTTTTGTTAGTCACTGCTCATACAACCCTACCTTTGAGCCTGAAAACATTTTAATAACTAATCTCAATCATTATGATTAAAAAATTTATTCCATTTTTATTGGCACTTGCAGTCATGTTCTGCACGATGCCGATGCGGGGCGATTCTCCACCACCTCCAATCTCGTATGAGATACCTATAAAAGGGACTGGTTCACATGATATGATCCGTACCCTCTGCGACATCCAAGCCTGCTACTACGGCATGCTCTCCGCAGTCTGCACTTCTGTTGCATCCGACCTCGGAGAAATCGATGTCACGGTGACCAACTGCTCGACAGGAGAATTATGGGAAGACACCTTTGATTCATCCACCGAGTCCCAGCACCTCATCCAGATTTCTTCCACCCCAGGCCTCTACGAAGTCACCTACACCACCGAATCCGGTGACCTCTACGAGGGAACATTTATGATTGAATAACCTTTAAAATAAATAGAAATGAAAAAGATAATTGTTTTAGTAGCATTGACAGTAATGTCGTGCTTCGCATATTCTAATATGGCTTTTGCACAAATCAAATATGGAACCAATGGTATTCTTCTTGGAAATGTTAATCAGAGGTATGCTCATTATGCAATAACTGCTGCATTGAACGGAATCTACTTCCAGCATACGAATAATCGTTTTTTTCAGTTGGATGTGGCACCCACCGGTGCACCAAGACTTGCAGGACATAATAATCAGATCGTGTTTTATAATTCGGCTACTAGTGCATACAATTCGATACAGGTAAGTCAAGTACTAAATTATTCCGATGCAAGGGCCAAGACTGGAGTACGGAATTTTAAAAGTGGAATAGATGTTATTAAACGTCTCAGACCTGTTTCCTATAATTTTATCGGAAACCAAAAGAGGAATGCGGCCTCGAATCAGTATACCGGCAGTAATGTTGAGATAGGTCTGCTTGCGCAAGAACTTGAAGAGGTGCTTCCAAATTTAGTGTTCACTGATGACGAGGGAAGAAAACTTGTTGACTATGTTTCTTTGATTCCTGTTTTGATAGATGCCGTACAGACGCTCCAGCAGGAAGTGGACATGCTTAAGTCGAAAGCAGTCATAAAATAACTGATTTATAAGCGAAAGAGTTATGAGATTATTCAATAAAGCAATACCTGTTATGTTGCTTTCTTGCATAACTATGTTTTCGTGCGTTGAAGAACCGGCCCAGATTGTTGAAGAGCCTGTTGAGGAGGAAACTAATAGTGATGTCAGGGTACTGACTCGTTCTTCCGTAAATGAGTATACGACTCTTCCTAATCCATACGCATTGGAAGTTATGCAGGAAGTATATGACATATACAGCGAGACAGATGTGACTTTGGAGGCGACAGACCTATATGTGAAATTTATGCCTAAAGATAGTCTGGAACTTCAGCGGCTCAAGTATGATTATGATCTTGAATTGTTTGATTATCCTCTTGATATAGATCTTGCCGATGGTGATGTTTATGTCAACCATGATCTACCGCAAAGTGATCTTGTGTGGGTATACACAACAGTAAAACCAGACTTTGTATTTCCATCTGGTATATCATATGAAATCCTTGAGTACTGCTATATACCAGGAGATGGTGAGACAGTAGGGATTCCGACTAAAGCAGGAGTAGTCAACGTTGAGGATGCAGCATTTGCATTGATGGGATATGATGAACCGGCCCCGGTTGATACTCGTGCCGTTGCAACTCCTCAAGGTATAATAAAGGTTCGTGATAATGATCGTGGATCAGATGTTCCGGTTAAGGGTGTCAAAGTGAGATGCAATCGATTGGTGAAGTGGGCTAGCGTATATACTGATGAGAATGGTTTGTATGTCATGGATAAGTCTTTCAGGTATAGACCATATTATTCGATTATCTTTGAGAATACTAAAGGTTTTGATATTTGGGGTAATTGGGGACCGATTGCAGGAGCTCATTACAATATGGGAAAACAAAGCAATACAGGCTATTCTATAAATATTGGAACCACCAATGATGCTTGGCTATGGGCGGCGGTCAATAATGCGGCATATGAATACTATAAGATGTGTGAGCAGACAGGAATTCTAAAACCTCCCGCAGATTTAAAAATATGGGTATGGAAGAATGTAGTTTCTTCGTCAGCTCCAATGCTCAGCAAGGTTATGGATGCACTGAAATTAAGGGGTCAATCATCAGTAGAGAAATTCTTTTATGATATTTCTTTTAACTTGATTAATAGTATGCTTTGTCTTGTTCTCCCTGATATAACGATTGGAGGTGATGATGGTTTTGGATCCTTCAAGACTTATGGACGTATTTATCAGACAGTACACCATGAACTTGCCCATTCGAGTCATTTTAGCAAGGTTGGGGTTTCTTATTGGACTGATTATATCGTATACATCATTTCATGTCTGGGTTATGGCGATGGAACGAAAAATAAGGCTGAGTTATGTGGAATTGGAGAAATGTGGGGATATTATATGGGATATGCACAAGCTATCAGCATTTATAACAGTTCTGCGTTAATGCCGATATCTGAAATTGAAAATTGGATTTATCCACATGTATTTTGGGAACTGGATTCAACACAAGTGTTATCTAAAAAGCAGATATATGACTGTCTGACATCAGAAGTCGACACTTATGACGAGCTGGTCTCCAAAATGTATAACTTATATCCTGATAAGGCTGTTGATATCCAAAATGTATTCAGCAAGTATCCGAAAGTAAGTCATAGTGTCACTATCCCTGCTGGCAATGTTACATGTTCCAACCGGAATATCACCTCATCTACTACGATAAGTGGTGATAATATCTTTGTTGAGAATGTCACAGTGAGCAATGGGGCTACCTTGAGGCTGGATGCAGGTACTTCGATAACAATCAATAAGCCTTTTACCGTTGAAAGCGGTTCAGAATTGATCATGACTAGAGGTAATTAAGCGAAAAGAAATCTCCAATGCTATTTAATTCATATACCTTTGCCATTTTTTTTATGGCAGTCTTCATTTTGATGTGGCTGCCATTGAAAAGGTATAGGTGGGAATGGCAGAATATCGTCATTTTGGTGGCGGGTTATGTCTTTTATGCTTGGTGGGATTGGAGATTTCTGGCTTTAATCTTTTTGACTTCTTTGACCAGTTGGGTGTCAGGCCTGCTGATAGAGCGAGCTGTATATCCTAGACTTGTTTCAGGACTTAACATTGCGATCAATATCGGAATATTGTTCTGTTTCAAGTATTTTAATTTTTTTATAAACGGGTTCGTCGGTCTGTTCTCATTATTTGGCATATCGATGACGGGATGTACATTAGATGTGATACTTCCAGTTGGGATAAGTTTCTATACATTCCAGGCATTGAGCTACTCCATTGATGTATATAGAGGAAGAATCAGAGCCTGTCATGACCCCATAAGTTTCTTTGCATTCGTCAGTTTTTTCCCAGCTCTTGTTGCTGGTCCGATAGAGCGTGCTCAGAATCTTCTTCCCCAATTTGAATATGAAAAGAATTTTGATTACGATGATGCCATAGAAGGGGCTTTCATGCTCTTGTATGGTCTTTTCTTGAAGATTGTGATTGCTGACAGACTGGCTGTATTTGTTGACAACTCATGGAAAGATATTGCATCGCTGACTACGGTTCCTGTTCTTATATCAATCATATTTTTTGCTTTTCAGTTATATCTTGATTTCGCTTCGTACTCTGAAATAGCAAAGGGTATAGGTAGACTTTTAGGTTTTAAAGTCATGACGAACTTCAGGAGACCGTATCAGTCCAGATCCTTTAAAGAATTTTGGAAGCGGTGGCATATATCCCTGTCGTCTTGGTTTATGGATTATGTTTATATTCCTCTTGGCGGTAATAGGAAAGGTGAAGCCAGGAGATTCATGAATCTTATGATTGTATTCTTTCTAAGTGGCCTTTGGCACGGATCTTCTTGGACCTTCGTCTTATGGGGAGTCTTGAACGGTTTGTTTGTCTTTGCTGTTGACAGGTTTTTGCGTCCGGACAAATCAGTGAATTGTATCATTATATTCATATGTTGGGCATTAACCCTAATTTTGTTTAGGTCTCCTGATTTGTTTTCCGCGGCTGATTTCATCAGACATATGTTTATATTTAACGGTTTTGAAACATTAAGTACTTATGGACTCTGTTCAAGCGAACTTATATTCTCCATATTTCTGATAGTAGCACTCGTAATGTGCGAAATAATTCAAGAGAAATATGGAGAATATATATTGAGAATAAAAAATTATAATAATTATATATTCCATTATTTTGCAGCTGTCCTGGTCATAATGTTGATTGTCTTGTTTGGCAGGTATGGAGTAGGGAACGACAGCGGTTTCATATATTTCCAATTCTGACATAATGAAAAATAGAGTGAATATCAGGTCAAAGACCTTTTTTGTTTTTTGTATAGAGTGTATGGCTGTACTTTGTACGGTGATTGCCATTATTTGTGTGATTGATAAGCGCAGAATCTTTGCTTATGATGAATCCAATAATCACACAGGTAAGCGTTGGGACTATCTATACAGGTATGAGGGTAGAATGTGCATTGACGTGTTGGTGTTGGGAAACTCCCACGCCTATACTGGCTTATTGCCGGAGGAAATGAGCAGGCGCCTTGGAAAGACCTGTTTTATTTTAGCCTCCCAAGGCAATTATCTGACAGATGCATATTATATGTTGAAAGAAGCCCTTGAAGTGTCTTTACCGGAATTGGTTGTTATTGAAACTTATCTTATCCGGGAGTATGATCAGAAGAATTTAAAGGCAGGTGATTTAATATGTCAGATACAGAGTTTTGATGCAAGACGAAGCAGATGGCAGAAATTCTATTCAACTTTTGAGTTGTTCTCATTTGAAAATGCTCCTTATGCGTGGTCCTCCACATTAAGAAATCATAGTTACATTTTTGATAATGTTGATCAGTTGCGATACAATTTTGCTCATCCTCATCCTCCAAAGTATCCCAACGAGCTCTATCTTGGACGTTATATTCGGTTTCTTACGGGAATAGAACAAGATATTCTTGAAAGATATGATAACGAAGGGGCTCCTGTAGATGGTCGAGAGATGACGGTAAGTACAGACGCATTTAAAGCGATGGAAAAAATCTCATACCTTTGTAAAGAAAAGGGTATCAAAGTGATGTTTTTGACGCTCCCGATGTATAAAGATCATGTGGGTAATTATGCCGAATGGAAAAGAAACCTTTCGGGACTGATAGGCAGATATGATTACCCATGGTTAGATCTTCAGTATGATTACAATGATGAGATTTTTGGACCTGAGTGTTTCGAGAATACATATAGAAAGAACCAGCATATGACGGCCACAGGTGCTTTGAGAGCATCTGCATTAGTCTCAGAGTACATAGAATCGATGCTGTTAATATAGAATGTATTATTTTTGTAAAATTAATAGTTATCAGAGGCTATGAAGAAACTTATATCAGGTGTTTTGATGATTTTGATGTCTACCTCCTGCATCTTTTTCATATGGGATACAGAGCCTTCGGGAAAGACAGCGTATTGGTATATTAAGAACTCGACTGATATCCCCTTAAGTGTATCATGGGTGAAAGATACGTCAGAATATCTTTCAGTTGGAGACTCCCTTTGTATCCAAGGAGGTGGGATGTATCAGCCGCTACATCCACCTCAGTTTAAACATTCCATGAGATTTTATAATATTTATGTTTATGATGAGGACGGAAATGAGTTATGCAGATGGGTGGAGGGAGAAATACAGGAAGGTCAGCGAAACATCTATGAAGAAGAATACTGGACCCACTACCGTGACAGTTTGGATTATATATGGGTCTTTGATATAAAAGAAGAAGATTTTGCCTATTGAGTGCTATTTTTTTTATCATCATGTGCTGATTCAGCTAAGCCTAAGGTTACTGTGGATGCTCTTTTTTGGGGAGAAGATATCGTGTATATTGAGTCTGATTTATCAGGATAATCTTTAATCAAAAGTATTAAACCATGAAAAAGAATCTTGCATTGGTTTTTATATCCAGTTTTTTGGTGGTCGGGTGTATTGTTCCAGCTTGGCTTGATATGTTTGACAGGATAGAATATGAAGATTTGGAGAGGCGTCCGGTCTATCTCTGTCTTGATGGTGAGAAATTCATGACGGAGAAGGATAAGAGGGAAAGGCGTCTTCGTATGTTTAAAATACCAGAAGTAGCATGTGCATCACTTGCTAAGACTGAGGATGGTTCGAGATTCAACTATATACGAAATATCCCTGTGGATTGTGATTTTGCAGATTCTTTACATCTTAGATTGTATTTTAACGATTTACCTTCTTTTCCGGAAACGGGTGTAAAATATGTCAGTAATGATCCTGAATTTAATAAATATCATATAATGTCGCGTATTGATTTTTTGAGAGGCGGACGATCTGAAAATTCTGCAACGGAATCATGGATTCAGTTTACTGTGATAGATACATTGAATAAAGTGGTGAGCGGTATGTTTGAATTCAATGCAAAGAATATTCATAACGAGGATCTCACGTACTCAGTCACAGAAGGAGTATTTGAGAATATACCTCTTATTTACAAATGAAAAAATAGCTATGAAGAAATTGATTTTAATGACAGTTGTGTTGCTGTTCTCCGGGATGGCGCTGTCGGCACAGGGTAGCCGTGCCTTTGAAAAGGGTTATCGTGGAAATGTGAACATCGGTGGAGAGATCAGCGTGACCAAGGGATGGACGCAGAATTCTGTCGGGCTGACAACGTCGCATGGCTACAGTTTCGGTGATGGAATGTATTTAGGTGGAGGATTGGGATTCGGAATCGACATGGGTGGAGATTATGCGAGCATTCCTGTGTTCTTTGATGCCAAATACAATATCGTCGACTGGAAATTGAGCCCATATGTGGACTGTCGCGTGGGAATGGAACTGTATGTTGATGGTGGTGAGTGTGCATTCATGGCTTCTCCTGGAGTGGGATTCGACTATCGTATGATGAGTTTCCGTGTCGGGTATAAGTGCAAGGCCGGAAACGGATTCAAGCTCAATGCTGTTTCACTGTCAGTGGCAGTCAATTTCTAAGGGAAACCGTCAGGCAGAAAATTGCATCAAAAACTGCCTGACGGTATTGTTTTTTGCTGTTTGGAGCCGTTTTCGGGGACCGACAGGCAGAGTTTGGGCTGAAACAGCGCCTGACTGTGCCGGCCGGCATCTTTCCACCGGATTCAGGGGCGGCGTAAGGCTATCCGGTGCTGACAGGAAAGGTGTCGGGAGAGGGTATCCGGACTTGGGGAATTGGTGTGATTATTAATTTTTTACAGATTCCTTACTTTGTATATTGCCATATAATACATATATTTGCGTACTAATGACATTAAAACTAACTGAATTTTTGTATGCATAGACTTGTGGTGGCAATTATCAGTTGCACAATGATGATTTCTTGTTTAGGGGGGGGCAGCTCTAACGAAACATCCTGTAAGGTAAGGGTTCCATATTTTTTAGATGCTGAAGGTTATCCGGCTCACGTTCATTTAAGATGGGCTGACAATGTAGGTTCTACCTACGATATATACAGGGCAGACGAAAAAGGAAAATTCAGAGTCTGCGCCAGTGTAAGTGGAAACGAATATATGGACTTTTCGATCGGAAAGTCCGATAATCAGAGAAAATACGTTTATAGGATATGTCCTTCCGGTTTTCCGGTGGATAGTGCGTCTGCCTTTGAAGTTAAGGCGGATGTTCCTGCTGCGTCCGATTCTGCCCTTCTTGATATGGTGCAGAAATATACCCTCAGGTATTTTACTGATTTTGCCCATCCTTCTACAGGTCTGGCACGCGAGCGCAGCAATGATGTCAATGGTGATATAGTTACCACAGGAGGAACCGGTTTCGGACTGATGTCTCTGGTAGCCGGAGCTGAGAGGGGCTTCATCACCAGGGATAGAGCTCTGGAGATCATAGGAAGAATCGTTTCGTTCCTTGAAGGATGCGAGAGATTTCATGGCGCCTGGGCGCATTGGTATAATGGAGACACTGGTAAGGTGTTCAGTTTCAGCCAGTATGACAATGGTGGTGACATTGTGGAGACAGCATTCCTTGTGGAGGGTATCCTCACGGTAAGGCAGTGGCTGGAAAATTCTCAGGATGAAGCAGGCAAGGCCTTGGCACAGCGTTGTGACAGACTGTGGAAAGGTGTCGAGTGGGACTGGTACACCAAGGGAGAGAAATCTCTCTACTGGCATTGGTCGAAGCAGTACGAGTGGAAGATGAATCATAAGCTCAGAGGCTTTGACGAGACGTTCATCACATATGTTCTTGCAGTTTCATCTCCGACTCATCCGATAGATCCTCAGATATATGAGACTTGTTTCAAGGATTCTCCTACCTATTTCAACGGCAATGAGTACTGTGGGGTGAAGCTTGATCTCGGAATGGATTTCGGAGGTCCGCTCTTCTTTACACATTATTCCTTCCTTGGTCTGGATCCACGCATGGTCGATGTTGATGGATTCAATATGTTCGACCGCAACAGGGCACATAGTCTCATTCACTACAACTACGCAATTGAGAACCCGAAGGGTCACAAGGGACTTGGAGAAGATCTGTGGGGCTTCACATCTTCAGATGACCCTCTCGTAGGGTACACATCCCATCATCCGAATACAGACGCAGAAAACGGCACGGTCTCTCCGACTGCAGCCGTCAGCTCCATTGTGTACACACCGGAAGAGTCTCTGCGTGTAATAAGACATCTTTACTATGACCTCGGTGAGCAGGTCTTCGGAAAATATGGATTCTATGATGCATACAATCCATCTATGGTTCATGGACAGCAGGTGGTGAAGAGTTTCCTTGCCATAGATCAGGGACCTCAGGTTGCCATGATAGAAAACTACCGTTCAGGTCTTCTGTGGAATCTGTTCATGACATGTCCTGAAATTCAGAACGGACTGAAAAAACTCGGATTTACCAAATAATTCAAACATAAGTATGAAAAGATTACTATTCGCTTTTGTGGCTGTTCTCCTTTCTGCTGCAGCTTTTGCACAGGAGACAGTCGATGTAAAGGGAACTGTTCTTGATGAGAACGGCTGGCCTTTGACAGGAGCTTATGTGCTCGTTCAGGGTACATCAAACGGTACTCTTACCGATCTTGACGGTAACTTTGAAATCAAAGCTCCTAAGAACAGTCTTCTGGAGTTCACATTCATGGGTTACCTCACACAGACTCTTGCTCCTCAGGCAACAATGAATGTGACTCTCCAGCCAGATGCACTCATGATGGAGGAAGTTGTGGTTGTGGGTTATGGTACTCAGAAATCAAAAGACCTCACGGCACCTATCGTGAATGTAAAGGGTGATGCTCTTGCAAAGCAGGCGACTGCCAACCCGATGTCTGCCCTTTCAGGTATGGTCAGCGGTGTGCAGATCACACAGAGCGGTGCTCCGGGAGCAGGTCCTTCCGTAAAGATCCGTGGTGTCGGTTCCATCGGAGACTATGCATCTCCCCTTTATGTCGTCGATGGCGCGTTCATGGACAATATAGACTTCCTTGCCAGCAGCGATATCGAGTCCCTCACAGTCCTCAAGGATGCATCTGCAGCGGCAATCTACGGTGTGCGTGCAGCAAATGGTGTCATAATAGTAACGACCAAGAAGGGTCAGGCCGGACATGTAAGGGTTACATATGACGGATATGCCGGCGTTCAGGTGCCTACAAACATCATGAAGCTCACCAACACTGAGCAGTATTGCGAACTCTATAACATGGCATTCGACGGAACTACAGGTTTTGTTCCAAAGAATCCTTCTGATTATAAGGCAGATACAGACTGGTATGCGGAACTTGTGAAGCCGGCTGCAACCCACTCTCACTCGGTGGACCTCTCAGGCGGTACCGAGAAGTCCAACTACTCTGTCGGTCTGAGCTACTACTATCAGGACGGTATCATGAACTACTGTGAGAATGACTATGACCGTCTTAACTTCCGTGCAAGACTCGACCAGAAGATGACAGACTGGCTCAAGGTGGGATTCAATACAGTCATTTCAACCCATAACAAGAAGAACGCTAATTCAGGCGTGTACTATCAGGCATTCGTGAACCCGCCTATTTATGGAGTTTACAACGACGAGAATACGGCAGCATATCCGGAGAAGTTCGATTCACCTCAGAACTACGGCTATGGTAACTCTTATGGTAACCCTGTCGCTTCAGCATATTACAACGACAGCAAGGAGAAGGGAATGAAGACTGTCTTCTCGGTTTATGCAGAAGCTTCAATCATCCCGGAGAAACTCAAGTTCAAGACCAGCTACAACCTTGACTTCTATTTCTATGATGCAAGAAACTATTCTCCTGAGCATAATGTAGGCGGTTCTCAGGGTAATGCAACTTCCTCATTGTCGAAGACATATGGCTATGGTACATACCATATCATCGATAACACCCTCACTTATTCTGACACAAAGGGTGCCCACTCGTTCACAGCCATGTTGGGTCAGTCGACAAGAATGCAGTACAATGCATCACTTACAGGAAATGCAAACAGTGTTCCCGGTTTCGACGAGCAGTCGAAGTATCTCGTGAACGGCTCATACAAGAACCAGAGAACTTCCGATGCTGCTTCAAGATACAACGGATTGTCCTTCTTCGCCCGTGGTACCTATAACTACAAGGACAAATATCTTGCAACTGTGACCCTTCGTGCTGACGGCAGCTCGAAGTATCAGCAGAAGTGGGGATTCTTCCCGTCTGTAGGTCTTGCTTGGAATATGTCTGACGAGGACTTCATGCAGGATCAGAATGTGTTTGACTTCCTTAAGCTTCGTGCCAGCTGGGGTATGCTCGGTAACGACAACGTTCCGGCAAACTCTACAAGCATCGTCGGTGCTTCGGGAATCGGTGCTTCCGGTGTATTTGGAGGAACCGTCCTTGACGGAGTCGGTGCTCAGACAGTGTATCAGAACTCACTCAGGTGGGAAGTCGTGAATGAGGCTAACATCGGTGCCGACTTCGCCTTCCTTTCCAACAGACTCTCCGGTGAACTCGATATCTACAGCCGTATCACAGACAATGTGGTGTTCTATGCTCCTGTAGCCACCGGTGGTGGAGTTGCTACCCTCCTTGCCAACAATGGCAAGGTCCTCAATGCCGGAGTCGAGTTGTCTCTCAAGTGGGCGGATTCCGTAGGCGAGAACTTCCGTTATAACATCGGTTTCAATGCCACATTCAACAGGAACCAGGTTCTTGAGCTCAAGGACGTAGACTATATCTCCGGAGCTAATGTGACAGGAGGTTACGCTACAAGAACACAGGTGGGCATGCCTATCGGTGCATTCTGGGGCTACAAGACAGAAGGAGTCTTCGCCTCTGAGAAGGAAGCGATCCTCAGCGAAGTTGCCCAGTCTGACAAGAAGGCAGGTTATCTTAAGTATCAGGACATCAACGGTGACAAGGTCATCAATGAGGAGGACAAGACTTACCTCGGATCGCCTAACCCTTGGCTCATGATGGGTCTCACATTCGGTTTTGAGTGGAAGAACCTTGACTTCTCGATGGTTATGAACGCCAATATAGGTAACAAGATCCTCAACTCGAAGCGAATGAACAAGACCGTGTTTGCTGACGGAAACTATGACCTCGATTTCTATAAGAACTGCTGGACACCTGACAGAACGGATACAACCTATCCTTCTCCAGCTGCAATGCAGAAGACTTCGACGCTCTGCTGCAACGACTTCTTCGTGGAGGATGCATCCATGTTCCGCATTCAGAACATCCAGGTGGGATATACATTCAGAGAAGTGTTCGGAAAGGGAAGCATCAGACTTTATGCTACTGCACAGCGTCCTCTCTCTCTCTTCGGATATAATGGATTTACCACTGAGATCGGCGGTTCTCCGATCGAGTCAGGAATTGACGGATCTTCAGTATATCCTATGCAGTCTATTTATACAATAGGTCTCAATCTTAACTTCTAAGCGAAATGAAAAAGTTTTTAATAGCAATTATTGCGATCAGTACCATGCTTGTGACATCTTGTGCGGATTTCCTCAACATCCGTACAGAGGCTTCTATGCCGACTTCAGGTATGGATTATACAAAGGTTGAAAATATCTTTCAACCTGTAAGTGCTGCGTACGCATCCATGAGACTCAGTGAGGGCAGGGCATTCAATTATGTGAGCGTGATGGGCGTTCCTTCGGATGATGATGACAAGGGATCTACTGTTACCGACGGTATCGAGACCAAGGAAATCGACGAGTTTACATTCACTCCTACCAACGGACATATCGATGCCATGTGGGTGCATTTCTACGATATGGTCTCATCAGCAAACTATGCTATCGAATCAATGGCCAAGTTTGAGGAGGCACTCTCCGACGAGGGCGCTCTGAAGAAGGTAGCCGAGTGTCGCGGTGAGGCAAAGGTCATCCGTGCATATGCTTACTTCAACCTTGTGCGTCTTTTCGGCGGTGTTCCTAAGATCGACAGGACAATGACAGCGCAGGAGCTTGGAAATCTTCCGGCCCTTACGACAGAACAGACTTATGAATTCATCTGCCAGGACCTTGACGATGCAATCGAGGTGCTTCCTGAAAGTTTCACTGAGAAGGGAAGATACAACAGGTATACAGCCATGGGCCTCAAGTCAAAGGTGGCTCTTTACATGAAGGACTGGAATGAGGCTGCTGCTCAGGCTGACGCTGTTATCGCTTCCGGCAAGTATGCGCTCATGCCTGACTTCATCGATGCATTCTCAATCGATGGTGAGTATGGCAAGGAGTCTCTTATGGAGATCGGCAGCGACGACCTTGGTCAGGTCAGCGGTTCCGCACCTCTCTGCTACTACGGTTTCATCCAGGGTCCAAGAAGTAACTCGCCTTCAAACATGCAGGGATGGGGCTTCAAGGTTCCAAGCCAGGGACTTGTGAATTTCCTTACTGAAAGAGGCGACGAAAAGCGTCTGGCTGTGACAGTGCTCAAGAGCGGCGAGAACACACCTTATGGTGATCCAATCCTTGAGACATGTCCTAATCCATACTATAACGGTAAGGTCTGCACACCTTCCACCACCAACACGTTCACCAATAACAGCTACGGCCTTGACCACAACATGCGTCTTCTCCGTTATGCTGAGGTTCTGCTCATTTATGCAGAGGCTCTTGTAGAGGGAGCTACCGGTGAGTTCCAGTCTGGAATGTCGGCAGATGCAGCTTTGAATATGGTACGTGGCCGTGTCGGCCTTCCGGCTGTCGCTGCAACACGTGAGAGCATATGGGATGAGCGTAGAGCCGAGCTCGCAATGGAGGATGACCGCTTTTTCGACCTTGTACGTACGGGTCAGGCGGCTACTGTACTTGCGTCAAAGGGATTCAAGGCTAACAAGAATGAGGTATTCCCTATACCTTCAAATCAGATTCAGGTAAATACTGGTCTTGTAAAGACTCCAGGATATACATATTAAAATTCATACCATTAACCAATCAAACTTATTTTAAAACATGAAAAAGATTTTCTATTTTGCAATTGCGATGTCAATCGCAGTATTCGCATCTTGCGAGAAGCAGGGCGGTAAGGAGGATGAAAAGGAGGCAACAAAGGTAACTGTTGCTGAGGATGCTCTCGTGCTCCACCTTCCATTCGAGGATGGCTCTGTAGCAGTAGGTGAGGGTGTTACCTTCGCTTCAAAGCAGGGTAAGGCTGATTTCGTTGAGGGTTTCATCGGAAAGGCTTACACCAACACATCAGGTGATGCTAAGGAAGCTGGTTATCTCAAGTATAACCTTGCAGCGACAAACTGCATCAACAGCCTCAAGAGCTTCACTTTCTCTGCATGGATCAAGAGACCTGCTCTCGGTTCTGGTGCATTCTTCTCTGTTAACGGTGGTGAGCACGACTGGGGCAGCACAATGCAGTTCTTCTTCGACAATTCAGGTGTAGGCGAGGACGGTGCTACTTACCAGCAGTTCAACGCTCGTATCGACTCTTACAAGGAGGGTGAGGATGGCAATAAGTTCCAGGCTTCTTGCTGGCCAAACGTTCAGGGTCCTGAGTTCGCAAAGGTAGACGAGTGGTTCCACGTAGTTCGTACTTATGATGCAGCTACCGGTGCTTGGAAGGTTTTCGTTGACGGCGTTCAGACACACGACGGCGTACACGAGTACGGTGATCCAGCAGCTCCATTCGGTGACCTCGACCTTGCTTCAGACACAATGAACGCTCTCTATATCGGTGGTTGGGCAGCCATTATTGACGGTGTAAACAACCAGGATTGGATGTCTTACTTCAACGGTTCACTTGACGAGGTTCGTATGTACAACAGAGCTCTCACAGATCAGGAGATCGGTCAGCTCTGGCAGCAGGAGAAGCTCATCAATCTTGAGTAATCCGATTTGCCTTAACAAAGGTGGAGGGATACCATCTCTCCACCTTTTATAACTTATATATCCTTATGAAAATCAAGACTATATTATTTTCTTTCTTCCTTCTGTCATTCCTTTCGTGTTCCGATGAGATCTCGAACGAAGGTGAACTTCAGAAGGCGGTTGTGTTTTCTGCGCATGTCAATGGTGTATCCATGACTGCATCTTCTTCAGTATATGGCCAGCCGGTGGATGATGTGGTCTTGACCCTGGAATTTTCCACTGAAGTCGATATCGAAAAATTCGATCCGACAGCGATTACCTTTTCCGGTGGTGACCTGGATGTCTCTTATGGAGAAAGTCACAAGGTGCTTGAACTCAAGCCTGGTGACCGTCTTGCATATTTTAAGAAATATACCCTTTCCATCCTGCCTGTGGAGCAGCTTGGAATCAATATGGTCGAGTCCTACAGTTACTCGTTCGTAACTTGCTACGACCCTTCTGACAAGTTCGAGAGGATTTCTGATGAGGAGCTTCTCACGCTTGTCCAGGAGCAGACATTTAAATATTTCTGGGATTATGCACACCCTGTTTCAGGTCTTGCGCGGGAACGTCTCGGATCCGGTGACACCGTCACTTCCGGCGGTTCGGGATTTGGTGTGATGACAATACCTGTCGGAATAGAAAGAGGATTCATCACCCGTTCGGAAGGTGCTGAACGGATGGCTGTTATCGTTGACTTCCTTCTCAACAAGGCAGAGCGCTTCCACGGAGCCTTCTCTCACTGGCTTGACGGTGCAACCGGTAAGGCAAAGGCTTTCAGCTCGAAGGATGATGGCGGAGACCTTGTCGAGACAGCCCTTCTCATGGAGGGACTTCTGACTGTCCAGCAGTATTTCAATCAGGACAACGAGACTGAAAAAAGTATCCGCGACGGAATCCAGACACTTTGGGAAGAGGTGGAATGGACATGGTATCTCAATGGCGGCAAAGCCCTATTCTGGCACTGGTCTCCAAATCATGACTGGGCCATGAACATGCATATAAGCGGATGGAACGAAGCCCTGATTGTTTATGTGCTGGCTGCATCTTCGCCCACCTACCCAATATCGAAAGAGGTTTATGACGAAGGCTGGACCCGTAACGGAGGCATGAAGAACGGCCGTGAGTACTACGGCGTCAAGCTGCCTCTCGGTCCGGACAGGGGTGGTCCCCTTTTCTTCTCCCACTATTCTTTCCTCGGGCTTGATCCACGCAATCTCAGCGATGCATATGCGGACTACTGGGAGCAGAATGTTGCCCATTCAAGGATAAATTTCGAGTACTGCAAGGCTAATCCGAAGAAATATGCCGGATATGGTGAAGAATGCTGGGGTCTGACGGCTTCAGACATCCCGAAAGGCTACACGGCGAGTTCCCCTTCAAACGACAATGGAACCATCGCTCCGACTGCCGCCCTGTCTTCCATGCCATATACTCCTGAAGAAAGCATGAAGGCCTTGAGACATTTCTATTATGTTCTTGGAGACCGCCTGTTCAAGGAATATGGCTTCCGGGATGCATTCAACCTTTCAAGCTTCTGGTTTGCTCCGTCATATATCGCAATCGACCAGGGCCCTATCGTCGTGATGATCGAGAACCATCGTACAGGACTTCTTTGGGACTGTTTCATGAAGAATGAGGATGTCCAGAGGGGACTCACTAATCTGGGATTCACATACTGATCGGACTGACTATGAAGAGATTATTTCTATTGATGGCAGCGGTTGCAATGGCGGCATGTGACACAGTCCGGCCTGCACAGACGACGTATTGCAATCCTTTGGATATGGACTATGCATATATGGTCTATAATTCCGACCGCAATCTCTCCTACCGCTCGGGGGCGGACCCTGCAGTCGTGGAGTTCAGGGGAGAGTACTATATGTTCGTGACACGCTCTCATGGATATTGGCATTCTGCCGATCTTGTAGACTGGACATTCATCAGGCCGAAAAGCATCTGGTATCCCCAGGGATGCAATGCTCCGGCTGCCCATAACTACAAGGACTCTCTTCTTTATATGGCAGGTGACCCTTCAGGAGCTATGAGCATTCTATATACAGATGATCCGAAGTCGGGGGTGTGGGAGGCGGTGCCGGCCATACTTCACGACCTGCAGGACCCGGATCTCTTCATCGATGATGACGGACAGGCATATATGTTCTGGGGTTCGTCCAACCTCTATCCGGTCCGTGGAAAGAAGCTCAATATGAAGGATCGTTTCCTCGTGGAAAGCGAGACCTTCGAGCTGTTCAATACGGACAGCACGGCCCATGGATGGGAGCGTTTCGGGGAGAATCATTCCGACAGAAACATAAGGGCTTATATCGAGGGTGCCTGGATGACCAAGCACAACGGCAGGTATTATATGCAGTATGGTGCTCCTGGAACCGAATTCAATGTCTACGGTGACGGAGTATATGTGGCTGATGACCCTATGGGACCCTATGAGTATCAGGCACATAATCCGGTTTCATACAAGCCGGGTGGATTCATGAACGGTGCCGGACACGGCAGCACTGTCCTGGACCTTGATGGCAATTACTGGCATTTTGCCACAATGTCTCTTTCAGCCATCGTCAATTGGGAAAGGCGTATCTGTCTCTATCCGACCTTCTTTGATGAGGACGGAATCATGTATTGCGACAATGAATATGGGGATTATCCGCATTATGCACCGTCTCAGAAGGATAAGAAGGGAGCGTTTACCGGTTGGATGCTCCTCTCGTATGGCAAGCCTGTGACAGCATCTTCTTATGCTGAGGGGGCTGCAAAAAAGGCAGAGGGCTTTTCAGATGCCAACAGACCGGTCGTTTCCCTGGATTTCAAGCCGCATAACATTGTTGACGAGAACTGCAAGACCTACTGGCTGGCAGAGAACAACGATGCAGACGAATGGATATGCATCGATATGGAGGAAGAATGCGATGTCTATGCACTTCAGATCAACTATTTCGACCACGAGACACAGTTCTACAACAAGGTCGATGGCCTGAGGCAGAGATATTTGATTGAGGGGTCTTCCGATGGTGACAGGTGGTTTGTCCTTGAGGACAGAAGCTGGTCTGACAAGGATGCTCCAAATGCATACATCCAGCTTGAGGAACCGAAGGCTGCGAGATATGTAAGATATAGGAATGTTTCAATAAGTTCTCCTCATCTTGCGATCTCTGATATACGTGTCTTCGGAAAGGGACGCGGTGAGGCTCCTGCACAGGTGCAGGGACTGGCTGCCGAGCGATATGATGACGGAAAGTCGGTAGACCTGAAATGGGAGGCCGTTGATGGCGCACAGGGTTACAACGTGAGATGGGGCATCGCACCGGACAAACTCTATAGCTCCTGGCTTCTTTATGACGATAATGAGCTGACTCTCAGATGCCTTGTGAGGGGTCAGGAATATTATATCCAGGTGGAGGCATTCAATTCCAATGGAATATCACCGGTTAGCGAGACGATTTATTTGAAATAGAATCATCAAACAATAATAAGAATTATGAAAAAGAAACTGTTGATTATCAGTATGTTCTGCGCGGCCCTTGTCGCTTGCTCGGGTCCGAAGAGCGAAATGGACAAGTTCGTCGACGACCTTATGGGCAAGATGACTGTCGAAGAGAAGATCGGTCAGCTCAACCTTCCTGTTGCAGGTGATATCGTGACAGGACAGGCTAAGAGCAGCAATGTGTCCGAGCGTATCCGCAATGGTGAAGTCGGAGGACTTTTCAACCTCAAGGGTGCGGCCAAGATCCGCGATGTCCAGAGAATTGCAGTGGAGGAGTCCCGCCTGGGTATTCCTATCCTCTTCGGTATGGACGTAATTCATGGCTATGAGACAATTTTCCCTATTCCCCTCGGACTCTCATGCTCATGGGATATGGAGGCTGTGGAACTGTCCGCACGTATTGCTGCCGAGGAGGCCAGTGCTGATGGTATCTGCTGGACATTCAGCCCTATGGTGGATGTTTCACGCGATGCAAGATGGGGTCGTGTGAGTGAGGGTTCAGGAGAGGATACTTATCTTGGATGCCGTGTTGCAGAGGCTATGGTACGTGGCTACCAGGGACCTGACAAGGAGACTCAGCTCACTCAGGATGATCAGATTCTTGCATGTGTAAAGCACTTTGCCCTTTATGGTGCACCGGAGGCTGGACGTGACTATAACACAGTGGATATGAGCCATCTGCGTATGTTCAACGAATACTTCCCTCCTTACAAGGCAGCTGTTGATGCAGGTGCTGCTTCAGTCATGGCGTCATTCAATGAAGTGGATGGAATTCCGGCAACAGGAAACCGTTGGCTCATGACTGAGCTTCTCCGCGACCAGTGGGGCTTTGACGGATTCGTGGTGACCGACTACACAGGTATCTATGAAATGATCGACCATGGCGTGGGTGACTTCGAGTCAGTGAGCGTGCAGGCACTCAAGGCCGGTATTGATATGGATATGGTCAGCGAGGGATTCGTTCAGAATGTGAAGAACGCTCTTGACAAGGGTCTTGTGAGCATGAAGGACATCGACACTGCATGTCGTCGTATCCTTGAGGCAAAATACAGACTCGGTCTTTTCGAGGATCCGTACAAATTCTGCAGAGAAGAAGATGCAGCTGCCGAGGTCTACTGCCAGGAGCATAAGGATATTGCGAGAAAGATCGCTTCAGAGAGCTTCGTGCTCCTTAAGAACGAGAATGTCCTTCCTCTCAGGAAGCAGGGTACAATAGGTCTTATCGGTCCTCTTGCCGACACTCGCAGCAATATGCCGGGAACCTGGAGTGTGGCAGCTCGTCTGGATGTTCCTAAGACCATCCGTGAAGGTCTCACAGATGCAGTCAAGGGCAAGGCGAAGGTGCTTTATGCAAAGGGTTCCAACCTTGTTTCTGACTATGACCTTGAGATGCGTTCGACAATGTTCGGCCGTGAACTCGGAAGAGACAACCGCACTGATGCTCAGCTTCTCAACGAGGCACTTGCTGTTGCACGTCAGTCTGATGTGATTGTGGCTGCTCTCGGAGAGTCTTCAGAGATGAGCGGTGAGAGCTCATGCAGGACAGATCTCGGCATTCCGGATGTTCAGCAGAAGCTCCTCAAGGCTCTTGTGGCAACAGGAAAGCCGATCGTCCTTGTTCTTTTCAATGGTCGTCCGATGACACTCAACTGGGAGGCTGATAATGTTCCGGCAATCCTCGATGTATGGTTCGGCGGCAGTGAAACCGCAGATGCTCTGGCTGATGTTCTCTTCGGAGATGTCAACCCTTCAGGTAAACTGACGATGTCCTTCCCTAAGAACGTGGGTCAGGTTCCTCTTTACTATGCTGCAAAGCACACAGGTCGTCCTCTTCATGAGGGACGCTGGTTCGAGAAGTTCCGCTCGAACTACCTTGATGTGGACAATGACCCTCTCTATCCGTTCGGATATGGTCTCTCATACACCACATTCGAGTACAGTCCTGTTTCAATCAGCTCGACAGAGGTTGCACAGGGCGGTTCGCTCACAGCTGAAGTGACAGTCAGGAATACCGGTAAATATGCTGGAAAGGAGGTTGTCCAGATGTATCTCCAGGATGTTGTAGGAACAACCACCCGTCCGGTTCGTGAGCTCAAGGGCTTTGAGAAGATCTCTCTTGAGCCTGGCGAAAGCAGGACAGTCACATTTGAGATAACTCCGGAACTCATGAGCCACTACAATTCAGCACTTGAATTTGTCGCTGAGCCGGGTGAGTTCATCGTTAGCGTAGGTCCTGATTCACGCACAAAGAACTCAGCATCGTTCATCCTGAAATAACAGGAATCCAATAACTGACAAGAGGCTGACCCAAAAGGTCAGCTTCTTGTGTGTTTATAAGGATTGCACCGGGCTGATGATATAAAAATATAGCCATTCCTTTGATTACCAAAAAGAATAGCTATTTTAGGTTACGACGTAGGGGTTCAGGAAGGTAACATAAGGAAAACCATGGCCGCCCGTGGCCTTGTGAACGGGAGGGGCCCACGAAGTGGGAGGGATTCAGTTTTCTGCCTGAAAGCAAAGGATGTGGCTGGAAAGGGAAGTCTGGGCGGGAGTGCGTGTCCGGAGATGCCCTTCCCGGATGGAATCGATGAACTCCTTGACTATAATGAGGTCGGCACCGGCATGAAAATCCTGTTTGCGTGTCCATAGAAAATCATGTCTTTCCGGATTTTCAGAGGGATTGCGGTAGGTTATGTCAATATAGGACTCATCACCGGAGATGGTGGCGTTTTCACATTCAATCACGGTCATCCTGTCCTTCTCATCTGTTCCGCATTCCATGATTATTTCCGCTCTGATGCCGGATTTAAGTTCCAGGATCATTGACTGGCGGTCTATTACATCATTCTCCGGGCAGTCATACACACATCTGCCGTATCTGGAATCTTTCAACATCCTGGTCAGCATTTCTTCCTGAGTTTCTCCAGGCTGGCATGTGAACCCCTTTATCCAGTCTTTTCTTCTAAGATAAAGATCCACTGCAGAGTATGGGCATTTGCGCTCGATTTCGCAGTCTATGCATCTTTTCGCTGCCTGTTCCGGGGCATTCCCCTCAGTGAATATCCTCTCGCCCATATATGATTTCACGGAATCCACATCATCTCCTGTCAGCCACAGCACGAAATCCACGTCATGGCAGCATTTGGTGAAGAACACAGTGGTGTTCATCTCCTTCATGTTCCATGGACCTCTGACAAAGGTGTGTGCAGTCCTGTCACGGCCAACTCTCTCGATGTGACGTACCGAAAGGATTCTGCCCATCTTGGGGTCTTCAGAAAGCTGCTTCAGTTTATTGAAATACGGATGATATCTGAGGACATAGCATACCGTGACAATCTTGCCTGTCTCGATGCTTGCCTGGACGATATCGCGGCATTGGGACTCAGTCTGTCCCATAGGCTTTTCAAGAAGAACATGCCAGCCGTTGTGCAGGGCCTGCAAGGTCAGTTCATGATGGAATATATCAGGTGTTCCTATTATGCACGCATCCAGTTCGAGACCGGAAGCCACCAGGTCATCGAGGGAAGAGAAGCATCTGTCTTCAGAAAGTGAGAAACCGGCCCTCAGACCATGCATTCTGGAAGCATCGGGGTCCACTAGCGCGACCACCTCAGCCATATCCCTGTGTTCCGAGACATAACTTAGGTATTTGCAGGTCCTGTTGCCCAGACCCACTGCTGCTATCCTTACTTTTCTGTCAGACATATCATGCAAATATAGTCACCTTTGCTGACTTATCAAACTCTCATATCCCTTAACATCGCAGGTCTGAAATAAAGCAATCGAGGCGACCAGTAGTGGCCGCCTCGATTTATATCAGTTTCATATTAGTCTTCCTTCTCCTCTTCGAGGTACGCCTTCAGGAGCTTCTCCTGAACATCGCCAGGTACCGGCTGGTAGTCAGCGAAGTCCATTGTGAAGGTTGCGCTACCTGATGAGAGTGAGCTGAGAGTTGTAGAGTAGCGGTAGAGCTCTGCGAGAGGAACTCGTGCCTTGATGGTGTCGAATCCCTTGTCAGTACCCATACCCTCGATGATTGCACGACGGTTCTGAAGGTCTGACATGCAGGCACCCATGTACTCGGTAGGAGTCATGACCTCTACATTGTAGATAGGCTCCATGATCTTAGGTCCTGCCACGCGGAATGCCTCCTTGAATGCGTTGCGGGCTGCAAGAACGAATGAGATTTCGTTTGAGTCAACCGGATGCATCTTACCGTCATATACATAGACGCGGATGTCACGTGCAAGCGATCCTGTGAGAGGGCCTTCGCTCATCTTCTCGTTGATACCCTTGAGGATAGCTGGCATGAAGCGTGCATCGATGGCACCACCCACAACGCAGTTGTAGTACTCGAGCTTACCACCCCATGGAAGGTCGAACTCTTCCTTGCCCTTGATGTTGAGGACAACTTCCTTGCCGTCAA